>NZ_JBBMRD010000001.1:0-655452 GCF_038900355.1 Olleya sp. AS48
TTCAGGGGAACAGGATAAAGTAAATTTAGAGGTATTAATTACTAAGTTGAAATAATTGTTTCTTGGATTTTTCTTTAGACATAATTATCGATTTTGTTCTTAGATTTTCAGGTCAAACTATTAGATGGTTGTTTTATCTAGGAAAAATTAAGTTTAAAGATTTAAATAACAGTGTTTATAATTATATTTTGTCAGTACTTTTTATTCTGATAATAGTCATTATTCTTATTGCTTAAATAGTATAAAATTAAAAAGCCGAAACATATGTTTCGGCTTTTCTTTTTAGTGAATTATAAAATGATTTGGGGCAATACTTATTCAACTAAAACTTTCTTTGAAATTTCACCTTCGCTCGTTTTTAATTTGATGATATAATTTCCAGTACTTAACTCGCCAGAATTTAATTCTATATAATCTTGTGTGTTTATATCCTTAAAGTTAGTGATGTGCTGTCCTAAAATATTGTACAAATTAACAGATGTAATGGTGTTTAACTTAGGATTATTAATAACAATGTTTTGTAAGCTGTTAGAGTAGTAGACGTTAATGTCGTTCTCTAATTCAGTATCCTCTACACTTAAACTTTCTTGTTGGTTGCTAAATACCAATTCAAATCTGTTACTATGTTCTCCTGCAGGTAAATTAATTATAAAATCACCTTGTCTTAAATCATGATAAGTAGCATTTAAAACATCGTGTATGTAAATGTCAAGGCTATTTGGTACGTTTTCTAAAGCATCTAATGTAAGTGTATTATCACCAGCTGCATCTGTAATTAGACCTATTGGTAAAACCGTGTTTTGGTCTATAACGTTTGTCCCTTGTATGATATAGTTATTGTTATCAATAGTCCAATACATATCATCCATTTGAGCGTCTTTTTTCTCGCCATCATAAGCCCAATCATATCCTGGAGTCGCATGACTGTCTTGAGTTACTAGCAATTGTCTGTGTATTCCGTTAACAGAATTTAATCCTAATCTAATTTTTAATCTAGAGTCAGAGTTATAATTATCTGCTACAGAGTTTTCAGAAGACATTCTAACAAACACAGATGATGATCCTTCTTTTTCAAAAACACGTTGGCTATTAGTAAATCTTAGTGTACCTGTGTTTTCACTTTTTACAAAAAATCCTTGTGCAACCGGAATATATCGACCTGGAAGTTTAGTAGGTGTACCACCTGTTGCTACCATAGGATCATTAGTACCATAACTTGCAGCAGGAGTTGCACCTGATAAATTATAGGTTGCATATCCACCTTGATAATCTGCTAGATTATGAGAGCCTCCTCCCCAATGTTCCCAAAAATATAATGTACCAGTCGTTCCACCTGCTCCTAATATTGTTGGTGCATTATCCATAATAAATTGATGAGCATCTATTGCAGATGCATATGGATTACCAATTAAATATTCGTTTGAAGCAGTTATAGGTAAAGTTATATCACCATTATTTGGTTTTCCTTGTAATACATAATTTTGTTCTAAAGCTACATTTCCGCTTGTGTTTGTAACTCCTTTCATTGTAAAGCCTTCACCAATTTGTAAAGATCCTGTACTTCTTACATGTTGCCAATCAGCATAAGCACCAGATTGGTTAGCGTATTTCCATATCCAATAATCTGCAATACCAATTGGTGTTCCAGAAGTACCATTATAACTATTAGTTATAAAGTTGATATTAGTTGGAGCAGCAGGATTAGTACCATCTTTATAAATTGTTGGTAATGTATAGCTGTTATTATTTGTAGTTACATTGCTAGTTCCAACAGGCGACGACCAATAGTTATAGGTGTATAAATCCTGAGTACCTTGTTGGTCACGCTCTAATGTTCCTGCACTTGTAACATCTAGATCACTATTTAATGTTTGGATTAATTGTGATTCGCCTTCTAAATCTATCTTACCATCTAATTTTAAATAGTGTGTAATAGTCAAACCATTACCTTGATTTAAACTAGTGTCACCATTTGCAGTTAACTTATTGCTTTCTACAAATAAACCTAAAACTGTTCTGTTTTGATTATTTCCAGAAGGAAGCGTGTTGTTATCTAATGTTAAATTATGGTTGGTTTTAACAATATTCCAATCGATAGTTACACTAGGATTAACAATACTAGCTGTTCCAGGCATATATAACTCGGCTCCATTAACCCAAGTACTGTTATTATCCCAACTACCATCACTTGAAGTGTTATAAGGTAAAGGAGAGGATTGGTACTCTAAAGTAAATTGATTAGGGTCTGTTAGACTACCTCTGTTACCATTACCAGAGACATCGTTAAGATGCGTTCCAATATAAGAATTCATGTTGTAATAAGCCTCTAGATTAGACCAGTCAACAACTTCAATATCATTTTTAGTTATTGCATTTGGGACTACAACACCATTTACAGCAGTGCCTGCTTTTTGCAATTCTTGATTCATGACATATCGTAATTGAGTCAAGGTTAATGCTTGGTCCCAAATTCTGATTTCGTCAATATCCCCTTTAAAAAAGTCTAAAATATTTAATTTATCAATATAAATTGCACCAATAGCAAACTCGGCACCATTAGGCGTTGGATTGACAATGGTTTTTGAATTATCTAAAACCCCATCAATATAAAGACTAGCAATGTTGTTATCGTAAATTACAGCTACATGATGCCAAATGTCGTTAGGTAAAGTTGTAATAGAATTTATTCGGTCTGTTGGATTGTTTCCTATTGAAAAACTTACAGTATTATTATCTGTTAAGAAAAATTTGTAACCATCTACACCATCATTTTTTGCAACTATTGTTTTGTCGCTAGCTAAGTTGTTAGAACCTTCAGGTTTTACCCAAGCCGAAGCAGTAAAGTCACCAGCTAAATCTACTTTATTACCTACTAAAGTAAAATTATCCACACCATCAAATCCTAAATGTCTAGATTTAACCTCTTCGTGTGCCACACCAAAAGTAAAATATTTAGTACCATCAAAATCATAAGTACCTTCTCTAGTGCCTTGACCGTTAAAAGTACTTGGGTCTAAAAATACCGTTTGTAAGTTAGTTGTAAAACCAGAATCATCTGATACAAGCATAACATAAGCGTCATTTCCTGTTAATGGAGGTAATCCGGTTAAATCAGTATCAAATACAGATACCTCAACCGTTCCAATATCATCTCCAGCAGTTTCTACAATTTTCCATTTTCTGTTCATTACATCTGTAATAGTTGTAATAGTAGCAGGTCCTAAGCTTACTGTAACAGAAGCACCAGAAGTATTGGTGTTTTGACCATCATTACCCCAAACTAAAAACTCTTTGTCAGTACTAAATGAGCTAGAGTTTAAGTTGTTTGTTAAAGCTGTGTTAGTTAATGATATAGCTACAATGCTTGAGTTGTTAACGCTTTTAGATTGTTTTTGGATTAAATCCGAATCATCATCACGTCCAATTCCTGCAATATCATAATTAAAACCAGAATTTGCAGACACATCCCAAATTACGTTTCCATTGGAATCTACATAATCCTGAGATGTACCATTAATACCTAAGGTAACACCATATTTGATAGCTAAATAGGATTGAATTTTATTACGTTCGTCTAACAAGTTAGCATCATTTTTTCTTGAAGAAAAAGAGATGATTTCTACAATTCTAGCGTTAGTAGCAGCCTCATAACCTTCGCTTCTTCCAATCCAATAACGCGAATCATTAACATTAGAAAAATCGGCAACGTCATTGTGTACTGTTGCTACATTATTAGCATTATAAAATAACTCTTGTCTAGTTGCAGCAGTATTGTTTCTAGCATTTAAAATACCAACATTATTATAATTTGTAGTCGTGTTATTATCTGCGACACCATAACCTGTATATGGAGCCGAATTAGTTGTTGGTCCAACGCAATAGGCAAAAACCTCATTAGTAAATCTAGCCGAATAACGACCATATCCAAAACCTGTAACGTCTTCAGTATCTGTAGCTAAATCTTCGTCACCACAGAAAATGTCCATGTTTCCAAAAGAGGTGTTAATGTTGTTATCAGGTAAAACAACAGCAAACATATCCTGAGTGTAAAACCCAGAATCACTCTTTAAAAAGTCTCCATTAGTATTATCAAAAGAGTAGTCATTATCTGTAGGAGCTAAGCTGTAAGAACTATCAAAGTCTACAACAGCATTAAAGTTAACATTATAACTAGGATGATCTCTGTACGTAGGTTCTTGTCCAGCCATGTTTACTGTGGCATGATTAGTATTAGCTTGATCATACCAAGTTGTTAACGGTTGGTTGTCACTAAGTCCTGCTCCATCATTTGCTTTTAACCACGTTTCAAGATTAGATGTTACACCTCCAGGACCTTGTGCTAAAGGCGTATTTCCATAACCCTGAACGTAAAAAGTATAAGGATTTTCATTTGAATCGTCATTAGCAATAGTAATTATTGCAGATCTTAATCCATTTGAAGAAGGATCAAAGGTGATGCTAAAAGTTGTATTACTACCTGAGGCAATTGGAGTAGTTGGAATACTAGCTAAGGTAAAATCCGAAGCATTTGCTCCAGTTATACTAACATAAGGTAATCCACCTGTTAATGATAAAGGTAGTGTACCATCGTTGTTAATAATAAACATATTTGTATTACTACCAGAAGCAACATTAATAGACCCAAAATCTGTGTCATCTGTTGTGCTAGGTGTATTATCTCCACTATTAATTGTTGTACTATTTCCTGTAATATTAATTTCAGGTAGAGGCGTAGTAACTGCGGTTAAAGAAATATCATCAATAGCCATATCACTTCTGTAATCATTTCCTGTGTTTCCAGAAAATCTTATATTAATAGATTGCCCAACATAAGCGGTCAAGTTTATAGTAACTAAAACCCATGGAGATCCATTATTGGTTTGTACTTGGTTGCTTTGTGACCAAAGATTAACAGGGTATGTTGTACCTCCATTTGTACTTAAGTCTACATTTAGAGTTCCCATGTTAGCACCATACATATGATGGTAAAATGAAAATTGAGCAGAAGTCGCTCCTGTTAAATCAAAACATGGACTTAATAAGTTTGCTGTTCTGTTGTTATTGCTAGATGCTTCAGTATATAAATACCAATTTCCGCCATTAGCGTTAGAAGGTCCAGTATTACTAGATGGTGTCCCAGTTGAGTTTCTTGTCCAATTTAAATTTTCACTAGTATCCTGTGTCCAACTTCCTAAACCAGATTCAAAACCTTCGTTATAAGGAAAACTACTTACTATAGAAGAGCAACTAGTTGCACAACCTCCAGATACATTGAAAAATTGAGTAACACCTCCTGGTGTTGCTCCATTACCTGAGTTTGTTAATACAGTGGTACCACTAGATGTAATGGTTATATTAGATGTCGTTCCATTCCAACCATCATTATAAGTATCATAAAGCACTGCGTAATAATTAATACCATCTGCTATACAACCTAAATCTAATGTAGTGCTGTATGAGTTATTAGCACTACCATCAAAACCATTATCAATAGTGGCTAATAATGTGCCTCCAGGATTATAAATTTCAACTCTGTTTTCAGAGGACCAACTTGGCCAATTTACAGAGACTTGTACAATAGACGTCTGAGCAAACGTATTACATAAAGTAAATAGACTTATCAGTAATATATGTTTCTTACTTAATAAGTTAGCTAATAAAGCTTTAAAAGTAAAGGTTGTCATAAGCAGAAATGTGTTTAGTTTGGGGACTAATTCAAAATTCGAGGTAAAACTATCGCTTTATTAGGTAAAATACAAATATTTTCGATGAAATGCACTTTTAAAGATTTTATTGAATCATTTATAGGTTTAAAAGCATAAAAAAGGGTGTAAAGTATTTTGTTTTAGATTAAGGTGAAATAAAAAAAACCAAGACATCATGTCTTGGTTTTTTGTTAATAAGAATAAAGTAGATTTGGGCTATATTATTCGACTAAAACTTTTTTAGATAGTTTACCATTTTCTGTAATTACTTCTAAAACGTAAGTACCAGTACTTATTTTGTTCGTTTTTAATTCGATTAAATCTGTAGATTCAAAATCATTAAAAGAAACAATTTCTTGTCCTAATATATTATAAAGACTTACTGTTTTTACATTTTCTAATTTAGGGTTATTTACTACTATAGTATTAGACCCATTTGCATAGTAATAATTGATTGTAGTTTCTATTTCAAAATCTTCTGTAGACAATGAGTTAGATACTTGACTAAATCTTAAATCAAATCTATCCAAATACACTCCTGTTGCTAAGTCTAAAGCGACGTCGTTTTGTCTAAGATCATGGTAAGTATTTGTAAAGTTGTCATAGATATAAATTTCTAAGTCATCAGGTACATTTTCTAAAGCATCAATTGTTATTGTGTTTATTCCATCAGTATCAACATGAATTCCTAAAGGTAAAATAGTTGCGTAATCAATAACATTAGTACCTTGTATTGTATATTTATTATCGCTAATCATCCAATACATATCGTCCATTTGCTCTGTTTTGGCTTCACCATCATAACCCCAATCATATCCAATAGAAGCATTAGTATCTTCTGTGACTAATAATTGTCTGTGTACAGTGTTAACAGAATTAAAGCCTAATCTAATTTTTAATCTGTCATCTGCATTGTAACTATTAGCTGTTGTTGCAGCATCAGCAGTAGATCTTACAAATACTGAAGAAGCTCCTTTTTTTTCAAAAATACGTTGTCCATTATTAAATCTAATATTACCCGAGTTTTCGCTTTTTACAAAAAATCCTTGAGACACTGGAATATAGCGACCTGGTAATTTAACAGGTGTACCACCTGTAGCGACTAATGGATCATTGGTACCATAGCTTGCAGCAGGAGTAGATCCTGATAAATTATATGTTGCGTAACCACCTTGGTAATCTGCTAAATTGTGAGATCCTCCTCCCCAATGTTCCCAGAAGTATAATGTTCCGGTTGTACTACCAGCACCTTCAATTGTTGGCGCATTGTCCATTATAAATTGATGCGCATCTAATGCTGATGCATATGGATTACCAACTAAATATTCGTTTCCTGCAGTAATAGGTAGGTTAATATCTCCATTGTTTGGTTTTCCGTTAAAAACATAGTTTTGTTCTTGAGACAAATCATTACCAGTATTTGTAACTCCTTTTAAAGTAAACCCTTCTCCTGTTAAAAGTGACCCTGTGCTTCTAACATGTTGCCAGTCTGCATAAGCTCCAGATTGGTTAGAATATTTCCATATCCAATAATCTGCAATACCGATTGGTGATCCTGAAGTACCATTATAACTATTTGTTATAAAGTTTATATCAACCGGATTATTAGGGTCAGTACCATCTTTAAATACCTGAGGTAAAGTATATGCATTATTATTAGTACTATTATTTGTTACACCAACTGGAGAAGACCAGAAGTTGTAAGTAAACAAATCTTTAGTCCCTTGTTGGTCACGTTCTATTGATCCTGTACTTGATGGGTCTAAATCACTGTTTAAAGATTGAATTAATTGCGACTCACCTTGTAAATCTATTTTTCCGTCTAATTTTAAATAGTGAGAAACTGTTATTCCGTTACCTGTATTTAAATCGTTATCACCATTTACAGATAATGTGTTATTAATAACATTTAAACTTAATACCGTTCTGTTATCATTGTTATTAGCTGGTAGGTTGTTGTTGTTTAAAGTTACGTCATGACTTATTTCAACAATATTCCAATCTACAGTAACATCAGCATCTACTATTGATGTAGATCCAGGAATGTAATGCGTATTACCATTAGTCCATGTGTTATTATTTGCCCAATCACCAGATGTAGTAGTAGTGTATGGTAAAGGTGCTGTTTGGAAATCAACAGTATTTAAGTTTTTTAAAGCACCTTGTATATTATTACCTGAAGCGTCGTTGGTATTAGTATAGGTGTAAATTGACATTGGATAATATCCTTTTAAGTTACTCCATGGTAATGAAGCTACTTCATTATTTGATATTGTATTAGGTACTATTTTTCCGCTTGTAAACGAACCGTTTTCTTCAATTTCTTGGTTCATTAAATAGCGCAATTGTCCTTCGCTTAGATTGGTACTCCAAACTCTAATTTCATCAATATTTCCTCTAAAAAATTGATTAGTAGATGTTTTTGAAGCAGCAGCAATTAAAAATGACTCGTCAGTATCAATAGGAGCAGACCTGTTAGCAGAATTATCTAATACACCATCTATATAAATTTTCAAATTAGATCCATTATATATTGCTGCAACATGATGCCATTCGTTATCAGGAATTCTTGTTGTACTTGTTAGTCGTTGTCTACTACCATTTTGCCATTCTATTCTTATACGATTGTTATTTAAAATCTGAAAATCATATCCTGCATTAAAAGCACTGTTACGTTTAGATAATATTGATTTAGTTCCGGAATCTCCAGCATCTCTTTTTATCCAAGCAGAAACTGTAAAAGCAGATGGGTTTAAATCCAAATTATCTTCCATGTCAATATAGTTACTGGCACCATTAAAATATACAGATCTAATAACTTCTACCTGTGATGCATATCCAAATGTTATGTATTTAGTGCCATCAAAATCGTATGTAGTTTCTAAGTTTGTACCATTCATGGTCATTAATCTGTAATCTGCAGTTGGGTCAAAAACTGGAGTGTCTGATATAAACATGTAGTAACTACCTGGAGGAGAAATGTTTCTAATCGCGTTTTGCGGAATGGAAACTTTTACCTTACCAATATCTCCACCATTTTCTACTACTTTCCAAGTACGTTGCATACCTAAAAAGCTTACTAAAGTGGATAAACCTGGAATACCACTACTCATGTCAACACTTATTACTTCTGGAGCTGCATCTAAATTTGCATTGTTATTTCCCCATGTTAAGTATTCACGATTATTTAATGATACAGGATTTGACGCTTTATTTAAACTGTTTGTGTCGTAAATGTCAGTTAAGCCAATAGTAATTAATCCTCTAGTTTCTCCTGTAGCATCTAATTCAGAGTTTACACTTCTTGATTGTCTTTGGTCTAATTCGGCACTATCGTCACGTCCAATACCAGCAATATCATAGTTGTATCCATTATTTGCAGATTGATCCCAAATTACATTTCCTTGGCTATCAACATAATCCTGAGAGATTCCGTTGACACCTAATGTGATTCCATATTTTATACCTAAATAGGACTGTATTCTATTACGTTCTTGTGTAAGGTTGTTGTCAGATTTTCTTGAATTGTAAGTAATAACCTCAGCAATTCTACCATCAAAACTTCCGTTCCAATATTGACTTCTTCCTAACCAATACCTACCATTATTAATAGTTGCATATCTAGATATGTCATTAGTTTGATTACCAACTTGTTTGGCATTAAAATATAATTCCATGTTACTATTAGCTGCATTCTGTCTAACGTTAACTATTTGAATTTGATTGTAATCTGTCCCTGAATTTGTATCGGATAATCCATAACCATTTTCGGTTGGGTTTGATGGCGTTTCACTAGTTGTACCAATACAATAAGAAAGACGCTCATTTACAACCCTTGCAGTGTAAGAACCATATCCAAAACCTGTAACATCCTCAGTAAAACTATCTGTTAAAGGATCTGATCCAGTAAAGGTATCTAAAGGATTCATGTTTGTGGTAATTTCTGGATCTGGCATTAAGACTACAAAAACATCATTAGTACTAAAACCTCCAGTTCCTTTTAATTCGTCTCTATTATTTATATAGGTCATATCAGATTGAGACGAATTATTGTTATTTTCAAACTCGATAACAGGGTTAAAATTTAAGTTTTTAGAGCTATTGTCTCTATACACTGGTTCTTGTCCTGCAACTACAACTTCTGCATTGTTCCCTTTTCCGTTATCTACCCATTTACTAACGTTTGCACCATCTAATCCATAATTAGAACCATCTAATTGATCTGCTTTTAACCATAAGTCTAAATTACTTACAACACCTCCAGGTCCAGTAGTTGGTGTGTTAAATGTTGTACCAGTAATTGTAATGTTATCTATCATTAAATAATCATTAGTGTCACTTGCATCACATCTTATTCTAAATCTACCTGTTCCTAATAAAGGAAAGTTAAAATCAGTAGCCATTAAGGTTGCTGTTTTACTATAAAATATAGTTGAGTTACCTGATTGAAAGTCACCATTTTTATTAGCAACACTACCACTAACAAATCGTGCAACGGTTTGCCAACTACCACCTCCAAAGAAACCTCCTGAGCTATATTCGATAAAAAAGTCTTCGCCATTTTCCATACTATAAGTAGTAAAGAAAAATTTAAAATCAATTTTGTCGTAAGCTCCAACATAAAAATATGGAGAAGTCATTGAAGAGTTGTCACCTAAATTATCTCTTAACCAAAAACTGGTATTTCCTTCGTAAGCGTAAAAGGTATTAGTTGCTCTGTATGCTTGAGAGGATTCTGTCCAACCCTGCGTTCCAGATTCAAAATCATAAAATCCTAAAGTCGTTTCGGTTTGACCAATTGCAGAATAGTTATTAGCAATACTTATTAATGCTAAAAAAATTAGTAGGGTTTTGTTGAGGGTAATGTTTTTCATAGTTTAAAAGGTCGATTTGAGGGGAATCTTTTTTTGTTAATATGATGTAAAATTAAATTTAAGCAAGCACTAAATAGGTTGACTTTAGTTAGAAAGCAATTAACTGTCGATGAAAGGATAGTTTCTTGCTTTAGACCGTTTTCAGGCTATTTATTGCTTGCTTCTAGGTTCTTGTTGGTTAAAATTTAATTAGTTTTTGAGTTTGAATAAACGTGTTTTTAGAATCTGAAATACGTAAAAAGTAAGGTGCTTGTTCTAAGCTTTCTAACTGATTTAGTCTAATCTTTCCATTAATAGGTTGCGTTACCTTATTGTATATCACTCTACCATTTAAATCAAATATTGAAACAGATATGGTTTCGTTATTTAAGCGTATTGGAAGTTTAATGTCTATAAAAGCATTAAAAGGGTTTGGACTAATAACAATGTTTTCATTTTCAAAGTCAGTAACTCCTAAAGTCTCAGTTTCGTCAGATCCATTACAGTCCTCATCAATTCCGTTTTGTGGAATTTCGGTTGCTCCAGGATATACAGTGTCATTAGTATCATCACAGTCGGTATTATCTGTAACATAGTCTACGGGTTGAGTACATGTTAAAATTGAATTATTTGCATCACCAAAACCATCTCCATCAAAATCTGCATAATACGTGTTAGTAGCAGTTGTTACAGTGATGTTTAAAGTCTGATCTGCATCACATCCAGAACCAGTCACTGTAACAGACGTATCTCCAGCTGAACCATTATATGTTACACTGTTAACTGACCATGTGTAGGTCTCGTTAGAGCAAATAGTAACATTGGTAATTATAGGTTCTGGAGGTGTTCCTGTAACGTCCCAAGTACAAGTACTAGAGTTGTAAGTTGCAGTTTCATAACAAGCAGTTGTAGGAGCATCTTGTTGTAATATAGTAACCGTTGCAGTTGCTGTATCTATATTAGCATTTGTGTCTGTAACTGTAAGTGTTACTGTGTTTTCGCCAATATTAGAGCAATCAAAACTGGTTTGTGATAGACTGTAAGATGCAATTGCGCAATTATCTGTTGATCCATTATTAACATCAGCAGGAGTAATGGTTGCGTTTCCGTCTTGATCTAATTGTACATTTATATTTTGTGTTATGGCAACAGGATTGGTGTCGTCAACTGTTACATTAACTGTAAAAGAAGCTGTTTCAGTATTACCAGAACTATCAGTCACGTTGTAACTAATTGTTGTTATTCCGTTAGGAAAAGTATCTCCACTATTTAATCCAGTAGTGTCAGTTCTATTAGCTGTTAATGAATTATCACAATTATCCGTAACTGTTGGATCTGTCCATGTTGGATTATTAGCACCACAAGTTAATACAATATTTTCTGGAACATTAGCAAATACAGGTTTAATTTGATCTAATACAGTTATAGTAGCTGTACAGGTATCAGTTTGACCATCTGCATCTTCCACAGTTAAAGTTACGGTAACAGGCGTACCAATATTAGAACAGTCAAACGTATCTATATCAATACTATAGTTTGTAATGGCAACGTCGTCTGTTGATCCATTATCTATTTGAGATGCTGTTATTGATGCGTTTCCGGTAGCATCCAATTGCACATTTATATTCTGACAATTAGCCACAGGTGGAGCAGAGCTTGCTAAATCAGAGGTAATACCTAATTTATCAATTGCAATGTCTCCCGACCATCCATTATCTGAATTTGAGCTAGTAGTGGCACTTAATCTTAACTTAATGACTTGACCATCAAAAGAGGATAAGTCCACAGTTTGAGTTTTCCAAGCCTCAGTATGACTAGCTTGTTGGCTTCCAGAAAGTGTATAATCACTTAAAGTAGCATAGGATGCACCATTATCTGTACTTACATCAACTGTTAATACACCAATAAAGTCTCCAAACATGTGGTAATCAAAATTGAATGACGCATTTTCTCTGTCAGAAAAATCAATACATGGACTTAATAAACTAGCTGTTTTACTTGGAAAGTTAGGGTTTGATGCTTCAATGTAAATAAAGTAAGTACCATCTGATGCTAATGAAGGTCCTGTGCCTGCAGATGGAGTAGAATTACCATCGGCTTCTTGCTGTTTAATTGTCCAATCAAAGTCGTCAGTAGGTGAGGTTTGATCTGTCCAAACACCTAATGTGTTTTCAAAACTTTCAAAATATGGGAAAGTAGTAATTGCTGTTCCTGTACAAGGCGTTGAGGTAGTTGTTGTGAAATTTGTTATTGCACTGTAACTAGAATTACTAGAAGTACACTTTGTTCTTACTCTAACATCATAATCTGTAGTCTCATCTAAGCCATAAATAGTATACGTATTTGTAGCAATGTCTGTAATAGTTGTCCATCCAGCAGATCCAGAACCTGTTTCTCTATATCTTAAATCGTAAGTTGCTAACACACCTGCATCCCAATTTACTTGCGCAGTTGCAGTTGTAATATTTGTTACAGTTACGTTGGTAGGAACAATAGGTTCACAAGCATAAGTGATACCTATAATTTTAAAGTCATCAATAAAAAAACCATCATTAGTTGTCGTATAATTTTCATTAACATTTAAAGCGTCAGTCCTGAAGTTAAATCTGATTTTTACATTGTCAGAATTTAAAATTGAGGCATAATCACTGTCAATTGAAAACTCTTCCATAACCCAATTATCCATTCGGTCACCATCATATATCTGCCCAGAACTATTGGCCTGAGAATTAGCATAAGTACTACTTTTGTTATCATGACTGGTTGTATTACTAGTCGCGTTAGGTTTTGTGTAATTTCCGCAAAGCGAAATCCAATTTGATCCACCATCTGGAGAAGCTAAAACTTCTGCAAAATCATAATTTCTTTCAATATCCCATTTTGAATAAAACTGAATTATTACTTCATTAGAATTTGTAAAATCCAAGCTATTTGTTGTTGTCAAAGATTTTGAAGCATTTACCTCATGAGATCCTGTGCTTATTGCACTACTACCATCATAAGAGTTTGATGTAATAGACCAACTACCAGATTGTGTCCATCCATTTAATCCGTCTGTATCAGGATTGCTTTGGAATAATATAGTAGGTTGATAGTATTTTGTGTATTCAGCTTCATAGATAACTCCATTATCGTTTGATAACGCGACGTTGTAGACAATTTTTTCGTTTGGAGAAATTCCAGTATTTAAATTTAAAGAAAAACTAACATTTCTTTGTTCAAGTACAGACATGCCTACTTCTGTTATTGGAGAAGCTATACTTGAAATGTTAGAAGATATTGGTGTTACAGTTACAGTAAAATCACTTGCTGTTTGTCCAATACGCTCAATACCTAATACAATATCATCACCAATTGCATTGCTAATTGTACTTTGAGTTAAATCGTGTAGTTTAGCATATTTACCTCCATAATAAGCAGTTGCTAAGGAGATACGCATAGAGTTTACAGCATTTAATCTTACGTTTGCATTATTAGGCCAAAATCCAGAACTGTTTGCACCATGTTCAGGTGTTGTTGCTAAAATAGCTTGACCAGAACCATTTTTCCCATTATTATCATTAGCTCCACCCATCATCCAATCATCTGGTAAACCATTAGATTCGTAAAAAATAGTTGCTCCGTAAAGGTATCTATTATACCTAGTCATTTCTTCATGCCATTTATAAAACTCATTTTCTCTACCAGAACTTAAAGTTGGTACACCACCATATGGATGCGGAACAGAATTAGCATAAGAGTGATTCCAAACACCTGTTTTAAAATTACGGTTAGTAATAAAATCTACCATAATTTGTGTCTCAGGTTCAGAAGCAGCAGATGGACCTCTATATAAATTACTTGTAGGAGATCCCGAAGATCCAACATCGTTATAATCCCAATAATAGTCAAAGTTTCGGTTTAAATCTACACCTCTTAATGAAGTCGAATTAGATGTGCTTCCAGTATTTGGTCTTAAGTTTTTACGCTGCATTCCACCTCCTCCTGGACTTAAATGTTCATTCCAACGTAGACCGTCAGGATTAACTACTGGTACAAAATATAACTCGTTATTATCAACTAACTCTTTAATCGCGTCGTTTGTATTATAGTTTTCAATTAAATACCACATAAAATATATGTTATTCATTAAAGCACTTACTTCTCTAGAGTGTATCATAGAAGTAAATAATATTTGTGGTTTTGTACCTTCAGCAGTAGCGCTTTCGTTACCTGTAATACGTATATAGTTAATGGTTTGTGGGTTCCATCTAGATGTACCTTGTCCAGAATAAGTTAATCCGTTATTGGTAATTGTATTTTGTGGATTACCCCAAGTTTTTTTATTATTAGATGATGCATCTTGTCTAGCAGATACTATATTTAAGTTATTTGTAGCATCATAGGAATTCATATTATCCAGTTCGGTTAATACTTCGCTTATTGTTAAGCAATTACCCATTGATCCAAAATGAAAATTAGTTGGTTCTACCCAATTAAATTCGTCACACCCTGTATATTGTATAATATTGTCTTTAATAATATTAGATACCGAAGCTCTTAATTGACCTTGTGATGCATCACTATTATAAGTTTGTTTACTAGTTGTATTATTAGTGTCATTTTTAATTCTATCCGCATAAAATTTTGTTAAGTCATCAATCACGACTTCAAACTGTATATTGTTTTCAGATAATATATCAAGTTCAGTATCTGCTAACTCTAAAGTTAAATTATCATGATCATGAGATGCGCCACAATTTAAATCAATACCTCCAGTTGCAATGATACGTTTTGTAGCAGCGTCTGGATTTGTGATTTTAATTCTAGAATGTTTTTCTTGTGCAAAAGAAAACGTACAAGTAAGTGTAATAAGAATAAGTAATGTAATTTTATTCATTGTTGTTGGTTTGAGGTATAAAGGATTTTATAATTAGACCGCTAAACTAGGAAAAATATTACGAAAATCTTCTTTTAAATGCACAAAAACACGACAAAATACATCTTTTTAGCTTAATCAGTTGGAAATGTGTAATTTACAAAATGCTTTTTTTATCGATAAAGTGTAATTTTTTGTAAAAATCTTCGATAAAATGCACTTTTTGTTAACTAAATATTATAATTAGCTGTTCTGAAATCATAAAATTATTCTAATTTTTAGGTAAAAAGTAAGAGGTTTCTTTACTTTTTATTGTCTTTTTTTCAATTGAATTTAATGCTAAAATTAGTATTCCAATTACCTTGTTTTTTTGTTTAATTAACAATTTTTAGCATGATTAATTTATAATTTCACGGAATACCGTTAGTTTATTTGTTGCTAAATACCTCAATTTTGTAGCATAAGTGTATAACAATAATTTAATAAATGCATTAACTATGGAAAACGCTAGTAATATTAAAATAGAATTATTAATTAAAAAAGATGACACGACTACAAAACAGTTTGAGCTTACCCAATGTGACTATAATTTTTCGACAAATTATTATCAAGAGGAGGATAGTAGACCTGTAGAGGTTAATTTATCTGCCGGAATTAAAAACGGTTTAGATCCTTTGTTTATAGCTTGGATTACTAATCAACCAGGAACTTGGTCTGGTTGTATAACCATTTTTATTGATGATAGCAACCAACCTGCAGTGTCATTAAAGTTTGATAAAGCTACTGCTACAGGTTGTAATCAATCTTTTAGTGAGTATAATACAAGTATTAACGAAACTTATTTTAATGCTCATTTAAAAGGTGTTGTCTTTAATGATTTGGCACTTAATTAATAGCTAATTATATAATCAGATAAAAAGCCTTTAAGATTAAATCCTTAAAGGCTTTTTTATAGTTTTTCAAAAAATATAATTTAGCTTATAAGTTGTTTTCTAAAAACTCGCGTATTACTAAGTCCGTAAAAAATCCACTATGGTGTCCTCCCCAACAAGCGGTTAATGCAAATACGCCTGCTTCTAATGTTAAAGATTTTTTGTCTTCAGCACCTTCGTTTGGTATACAATAGACTTCAATGGAGTTAATACTTTCTTGTACTGCTTCTTTTCCCATATCATCACTACAAACTTCTTTTAATCCATCTGTAAGCCTTTGTAAACAAACGCTTGGTACAAATTTTATATAATCCATTTCAAAAGTATCCCAATTAATATTAATAGGTAAGGCTTTACCAACAATGTCGTTAATCTCTTTTTGATAATCTGATAAATATTGGTCTTCAATTGATTTTGCTGCTTTTTTTTCTTTTAATCCCATGGTAAATGTTTTAGGTGTTATTTATGATTCAAAGGTATTTTAAGAGGTTATAAATTTTACACCTCATTTAAGTGAATATTAAAACTCACGGAATTCCGTGAGGTAGTAGCTTTTAATTAGCTCTAATTTTACACTCTAAAAAATTAAAAGATGAGGATTGTAATTATACTAGGTATCTGCCTATTTGTACTAGTAATATTAGCCAAAGGATTTACCAGGCTAGTTGGAGGTATTTCTAAAAAGCAAGCATCAAATAATTTAGTGCAGTATTTAACCAGAGAATATAAAGGTGAGCTTAACTTTAAAAATTTAAACCGTTTTTTTAATAGCGGAAACATGAATCCAAATATGTTTAGTGTCCGTATTTATAATGCGGATAAACCAGAAATTGAATTTTATTGTCATATAAACCTAAAAACAATACTAGAGGATGGAGGAATAACGATGAGTGGTTTGGATGTAAAAACGATAAATGATTATTATTTAGAAGCAATTAAACGTTACGACACAAGGCAAGCTATTAAACGAATTTTTAAAACTGAATTTTCTTTAATTGTATTTAATAACAATAGTATTGATTTAACCACTGATGTTAATTTAGAATCTGAAGCCTTACAATTGTTGCTAAATAAGTTTATTACACGTTTAAATTATTTTTATGACGATTTAGATATCTATTCTGATATTGCTTTAATTATAAAAACACCTAATCATCCAGAAGGGTTTATTGAAGTCCCTTTGGAGGTTTACGATAACAAATGGAGTATGTCCTGTTTTATGTTATCGGATAAAGCAACAAATTTTAATATTATAGAATCTAGAATTAAACGTGATCTTATTAAATATTTAGAGCAGTCACAGCCAAACTTTGAGATATATGACTCTAAAAAGGTTTATTTAGATAAAAATGCGTTGTCAAGAGCAGCTAGTGTCCAATATCTTAGCGATAAAACAGTTAATAATGAAGGCACAGTAAAATACCAAAACCCGCTAAAAGGGGTTTATGCAACTTATTTTGATTTAGAAACAGGTCATATATATAAAGGCGAATTAATTACAACAAAAAATGATAAAATCTCTTATGATGAAGAACTTGTTTTGATAAAAAAAACGCTTCAAGCAGAAGGGGTTTTAGCTTGGTAAATAAACATAGCTGTTAATTATTAATTAATCAAATAAACCAGATTCTATTGCATATTTTACAGCACCAGTTGTTGTTTTAGAACCCGTTTTTAATAATATGTTTTTTCGATGTGTTTCTACGGTATTAACAGAAATAAAAAGTTTTTCCGAAATTTCTTTAGACGTTAATTCTTCAGCTAAAAGCGCTAAGACTTCTTTTTCACGAGGTGATAACTCAATGTTTTTATATTTTTTTCGTTCAAAAACACTTTCCATGTAACGCTGTTTGATAATTTCAGAAAAATATTGTTCGTCACCTAAAACAGTTCTAACCGCTTTTTGTAATTCGTCTTTACTAGTAAATTTTGGAACAAATCCATCAGCACCTTTTTGAATAACTTTATGTACTGTTCTGTGGTTGTCTAACATACTTAGCATGATAATTTTAACGTGACTATGCTTTTTCTTTATCTCGGTTAGCAACTCAATACCATCCATTTTAGGCATATTTATATCGCTAATAATTAAGCCAATTTCAAACTGCTTAAGTAATCTAACCACTTGTTTTCCTTCGGTAGCTAGATGTACTTCTCCAATCTCTTCCATGTCACTTAAAATGGTGTTAATGCCTTCTAAAAACATTAAATGGTCGTCTGCTATAATGATATTTGTTTTTTTCAATATGTCTTAATTTATAGGAATGTCTATGGTAATTGAAGTTCCGTTTCCAGAACTACTATCAATAGTTATTGAACCATTAACTTTTTGTAAACGTTCTTTTATATTACGAAGCCCAATACCTTGTTTTTTATTGGTCTTAAACCCTTTACCATTATCATTAATTACAATGTTTAGGTAGTCTTCATGTTTAGTCAATTGTACTTCTGCTTGTGTCGCTTGTGCGTGTTTGATAATGTTATTGACTAACTCTTGTACAATGCGATAGGCATCTGCCAAAAGGTCTTCAGGTAGTTTATCAATGTCTTCTTCTGGAAAGAAAAAAGTTTGAATCGCTAAGGTTGTGTTATTAGTAATTTGTGCAACAAAATCGTTTAAAAAACTAGTAAACCCTATTTTAGAAAACGATAAAGGATGTAATTGATGAGAGAGACTGCGTATGTCAATACAAGCATTTTCTATTGCAGTGCCAATACGTTTGGCTTGTGGTTCTGAATTGTGTTTTTCAACATAATGCTCAAAAGCTATTTTTATACCAGCTAAATCACTTCCAATACCATCGTGTATATCTCTTGCTAATCTAGCACGTTCTTCATCTTGACCTTCTTGATAACGCTCTATTACAGATAATTTATGATCCTGAATCATTTGATTAATTTTTTGCTTTGCGTTTTCTTCTTGTTGAAGATTTAATTGTTTTTGTACTCGTAATCGCTGTATATACAACAACCTTAAAACTATTAGTGTTATTAATACTAACACAAAACCAGCAATAAATGCGTTTCTAACAAAACGTTGACGTTTTAAGGTAAGTTCGGCTTTTTGTAACTCGGCATCACTTAATTTTTGTTCTTTTTCTAATAACTTAATTCGTGTTTCTTTTAGTTGTGTCTCATAACGTTCTTGTATTTTAACAACATATTTTTCTTTGTCAAGAGCATTTTGTTCTGCTACTGTAGTGATTCCTTTTCGATAAAAAGTTAACGCATTTTTGTAATCACCTTCGTCTTGATATAATTGTGCTAAGTTTTTATAAATATCAGATTTGTAGCTAAGTAAAGATTGTTCTTCTCCTAAAGTTAAAGCTTCCTGAAAATAATTTATAGCTGCTTTTGTGTGTCCTAATTTACTTTCGCATAAACCTAAGTCGTTTAACACAATAACAATATCTGACGTAAAATTAAGTGCTTTTAATTGTGTTAACGTTTTTTTTAAAGCCACAACAGCCTCTTCACATTTACCTTCTTCCACAAGCATTTGCGAAAGGTTGATATTTATATACGCAATAACAGCTTTATTGCCTTCTTTTTCTCGATATCCAAGTACCGTTTGATAGTGCTTTCTGGCTTGGTCAAACTTGTTTTGCTCTTTTAAAATATTAGCAAAGTTAAATAAGGTTACCAATACACCATCATCGTCTTTTAAAGCACGATATAAGTTTGCTGCACGATCTAAGTTTTCGGTTGCTTTTTTATATTCTTTTTGAAGCACATAAAGTGTGGCTATATTTTGATAGGCATTGGCCTCTTGTACTTTATCATCATTTGCCTTAGCATAACTTAAGCATTGTATAAAACTATCCATTGCATTGGGATAATCACCAAGGTTTTTATAGCCCAATGCTAAAATGTTATAGCAAGCAGCCAGACCATTAGTAATGTTTAACGCTTTTAAAAGTGTAATTGCTGCTTTTGTTTCTTTAATAGCACTTTTATAATCTCCTGAAATATTACCTAAATTACCTAAAGCATAATGCGCTCTAACGGTTTGTAAATCTATTTTTAGTCGTTTACTTTCCTTTAACCAGTCCTGTGCTGCCTTTTTAGCAACTATTGGATTGGTATATAAGTTTTGTCCGTAGGTTTGGGATAACGAGTCAATTAATGGTGTGTTAGCAGATGTTTGAGCAATAACCCAAGTATTAATTCCTAAAAAAAGGAATAGTGCTATTAAGGTATGTTTTGCTTTTAATGCCATGTAATAAAAAACGTAAATTTAAGATGTTTAGACAAAATAAGAGGTTGTTATTATTGATTTGATTTGTAATAATTCATCTTTTTCTGCTTCTGTCATTTCGATATCCAATCGACTATTACTTTCCAGTAAATTATGTCTTAAAAATAAGTCGTCTTTATAGTGCTGATTTGCATAGGTTTGCTGTTCTTTTAAAAGGTTTTTGTTGGGTTGATCTTTGCTTAAAAGCATAGCGTTATACTTATGGTACTCACTTTTATTTTCCATACCTAAGGCACATTCTTTTAAAGCGCGTGCTAAAAGGTTGTATTCATCTTTAGGAAAACCAAAAAAGGAGGCTTCTAAATAGCTTTGTATAAGGTCTAAATAGGCATTGTATGCAGCTGTATAATGTTTTTCTTTTTTTAATAACTCAGCGTAATTTAAATCTAAATGCCAATCCCGAATCTCAGGAAATTGATTTTTAATAGTTTTAGATAGTTGAAGACTTTGTGCATTATCATAGCCTTCATTAGCACATTCTAAGGCTAACTTTAGGTAATACGTTGCGTTTGATGCTAATTTAGAAGCTTCATATAAAGCATTGGCTCCTGCTTTATTATCACCTAAAATCCAATGTAAAAATCCATTATTACGGTGATCAATAAATGAGGTTGGTGTTTCAACTAAATCTGCTTTTGTAACATCCTTTAAATAGTCTGGTTTTGTAATTAAAAAATCATAAAAACATAGCCAATGCAATACAGGATATAAATGTGGGTATAATTTATCTTGTTCGTGGTTGTAGATGGCGTACTTATAACATTCTTGATAATCACCTTTTTCTAGAAGGGCTTCAACACCACTATTTATGGTTTGACAATAATCATTGTCACCTATTTTGTAAAAGTAAATTTCTTCATTTAAGTCTTCTAAAAAGGCTGTGTAATTTTGATTTTTTTTATGATAGTCCATGCGCATACTATACAACCAAGGCGCGTAAGAATGCATTGGATGCGGAAAATCTTGAAGCGCTTCATTTATAACCTTTAATGCTGCATCATGTTGCTGTAAATTAACTAAGGCTCGTGCTTGAAAAAACAAGGTTTTAAGCGTAGGCGTTTGTCCTTTATGAAATTGCTCTACAATATTTAAAATACCTTGCCAGTTTTTTATGCGGTTATTGACTTCTAAAAGGTAAAAAAGATATTCGCTTAAGCGTAATCCATTTTTAAAAGCTTCGTGATAAGCAGCACCTGTTTGATTGTAGTCTTCCTTGGCATAAAAATATTGGGCTTTAAGTACTAATAATAAAGGATTATTAGGGTTTTGCGCTAAACCTTGCGTGACACAAATGTTAAATATTTTTTCGTTACCTGTGTGATAATAAGCCGAATTACCCACCAGTAAATAATGATGTTGTGCTAATTGCCAACCAGAATCTGCTAAACCTTGCATGTAAGCTTTGTACTGGTTAAAATTTTTGAAGTTTTCCTCTGGAAAATCAGGTGTTTTAGGTGCTCTTAAAATTTGAGCAACTAAATCATAACGCATAAATGTTTTAGCATAATCGGCTAATAAATAACGAGTGTTTGGTGTAAGGTCTAATAACTTCCATTCGTTTTTCCAAAGTTTGGCAATTTCTGCAGATTTATTATTCCAAAGGGCTAATTGTATGTGCACTAAACTTTGACTTTCTTGATCTAATTGATCATCTAATTGTAAGCCTTTTAAAATGTCTAAATTATGCGTGGCAGATGCTAAACCTAAAATAGCTTTGTAATCTGCAGCTTCGTCAGTGTCACATAATATTTGTAAGTATTCCGACTGTACTTCGTGTAATAAAAATCTAACTTCGGTTAAAGCTGGATAACATTCTAAAATATATTTTAAAATTAAAATAGCATCAGTAAAACGTTTTTCATGTTTAAGTTTTAAGGCATAATGAAGATGTAACGCATCATTATATGGAAAAGCGACGACTGCTTTTTTGTATACAGATTCCTGACAGTATTGGTAATGGCTACAAAGTAATTCGTAATCCGAAGCTTGGACTTCGTTTAGACTTTCTAAAGCTTCCAAATAAGACTCCATTACAGGCATATTTAGGTCTTCAAAAGCACAAATGTATAACATAACGATACGATAAAATCTAGCGTAATCTGTTTCGTTTAATTGTTCAAAATGTTCTTGGACTGTAGTAATATGCGATGATAAATGCGAGTAAAGATTAGCTGCGTAAAGTTGTTCTGCACGCTCAATATGTTGTATTAGTTCTTGTCTTGTTTTAGTCATTACTTCCATGTTTTAAACCAATTGGCATGTTGTACGTTAAGGCGTTGGTAGTGTTCCCAAAGGGTTTTTGTTCCAGGAAATTTGCTGTTGTCCTGCTCTGTTGCTCCTAAAACAAATTCGTCACCCAAACACACATTACGATGAAATTCTCCCCAACTAGAAAATGTTTTTTTAATGGTGTCGTTAGCATCTTCCATACGCAAGATTAACTCGTCAGTGTTTATATAACCAACGACTGTAGCTAAGCGCATTAGGTAAATGTAGTAGGCTAGTTCATAACCAATAAATTGTTGGTACTTTAAGCTAAAACGATACGTCCATACCATTTTATATTTGTGTTTAAGTTTTGGATTTTCTAACGCATTATATTTACCATCAAACGTCGTGGAAGTATCCATTCTAAGCTCTGTTGCTAGTTTAGTAAAAGTGTTGGATACCATTTGTCCGCTTTGGTAACGTTGCAAGCTGTTGCGTAAATGCAAACCAGATGTAATACCATGTAGCTTTAGTAGTCTTTTAGCTTGTTTGATATGCATTTGGTCTTCACTATCAAAACCAGACCAGCTGTTTAGGTTTGCGTTATTATGGCCTTTTTTAATTAGTAAAGCGGATAAATTTAATTGCTGTTGTATTTGTGGTGTTATATCTGCTGTCATTGTCTAAGCATTTAAGTCGTTTATAACTTGTAATAAAGTTGTTTTTAATGGATCAGAATAAGCTCCGGAGTTAGCCATAGCTTTTAATCCTAAAGCATAAGTCATAGCCATGTTGGAATCTTTTGCTAATTGTACAAACAATTGTCTACAAAGGTTTCCGTAAGGTTCTAATGGTGTTTCTGGTGCTAAATCGGTGTCCAACAAAGTCATGTAAAGCGCTTGTATAAATCGCGCTTGTAATCCTGTTGTATCTTGTGTTAACCAAGATTTAAAAGCTACTATTTTTGTGCTTAAAACCTCTAATAGTTCAGTGTTATTAGTAGTTTCGGTTTTATAATTTTCTAAATTATGTAATGCTTTAGTGATTAAAGTATTGTCTATCGGAATGTCCTTTGCGTCTATTTTTGTTAGCAGACCATGCTCTCTAAGGATATTGATATTTGTTGTTGCTTCTTCTTTAAAATGAAAGTTGTAAATATTTGCAATGGTTTTGTCTAAAGTGTTATTATCTGTAAAACCATAACTTTTATCAATACTATAATTATAAATATACTTGGTCGTGTGTTGGTCTAATTTGTCTGGATTTAATTCTTGAAGAAAATCAGCTAGATATGTTTCAATCTCTGTGGTAATTGTAGTAAAAACGCTATTACTTTCTTGTTTTTGTTTACTTTTTTTATGAAAATGAAGCATACGATGGATGCTTTTATTTAAAAAGAAAGTGACATCGTCTTTAAGACTATTAAAATAAATACCAGTGCGTGACCCTTGCGTTTTTAGCATGTGACTTACCCAAACAGCTTCCGTTGTTAAACTGTAATAATAATCGCCTAAAAAGTTATACCAAGACTGAATGATGTTAAGTTTTAAAGGTGCTTTTATATTTATATAATGTGATTGCGCAAACAAATTGCATTGATCTTTTATAGCATGATCAATGTTTTTAAGTGCCCAAATTTGGTTTACGCGTGTAAAGTTTCCAGAGGTTTTGCATAATGAACTTAAAATGCTAACTAATAAGGGTAGGTTTTTAGTTTTTATGGTGTCTGAAGTTTCTGTTGCAGAGTGTGCTAATGCTAAAGCAAATGATTGTAATACCTCACAATCAGCTTCATTATATAGTTTTAATAACGCTTCGCGAGCATCATAAAACATAAGTATTAAAAACTGGTTTAAAGGATTATTTATACCTGCCGTTTCAAAAGGATCTAGCCATTCTTTTAAATTATCTTCAATTTTAAATACGGTTGTAATTAAATATGCTCCTGTAATTTGAAAATCACTATTATCTAATCGCAAAACAGGAAGTTTGGGCTTTGGATTTTTAGTTAATGCATGAAGAAATAAGTCATTGTAAACTGTTTTTTGAGTCTCAATACCTGTTTTAGGATGGCACTTTTCAAACCAAAACGGAATGCATGCTACAGGTAGTGCATTAGTAGTACTATCAAATAAAAAAGGTTTAGCATAATCTTTAAACGTTTCGTTGTAAAAATTACTGCTTTCATTTACTGTTAACCAATCTAATAATCTTAGATAGCAGGCGTCCAATTGCGTTTGCGTTAAATTTTTAGTGTTAAGTTTAAATAGTATCACATCACCAGAATCCCATGTTTTATTGGCTAATGTATGGAGTAGAGGATATAGTCCCTCATTTGTTTTTATATTTAATAAAGCGTCACTTTTATCTTCAATAAATGCATAACGCTCTTTAATAGCTTGAAGTGCTTGTACTGCATAATCTAAATTAGTAGCATAAAATTGTGCTAAATCATCAGTAAACCAATGTGCTATTATATTATAAGCATTAGGTAAGTAAGGTTTGCAAATAGGTAAGAGGTGATGAATATTGCTTATTAATTGTGTCCAATCGCCTAAATAAAAATGATCAACAAACGTCTGGTTTATTTTAAAAGAGTGTGACGTATAGTCTTGATTGGTTTGATTAACAAAATATTGTCCATTTAATATATCATGTTTTAAACACTGCTGAATTATAAAGTCTGAGCTTAAATAATCTCTGGTATCAAAAGCTGTATTTAACAAAAATTTTGAGATTGGAAGTGAAGCGTCCGACGGACTTTGTACAAGTAATTTTATAACATTAAAAACACGAGTTTGAAGCGATTTCTTAACCGTTTTAGATGTTAATAAGCTTAAGCTGAATTTTAAAAAATTAACTAATAAATCACTACTTTTTTTATCAGGATAAAAGCCATAATCTATCAAAGGAAACCATGAAGCTACAAACGCTAATCCCTGATTTTGGTCTGCATAAACCTCAGGATGATAATATAGTTTTTGAGCCAATACGTTTGTAAAAACAGAGGTTGTTGATTGGTTGGTTATGCTGTTTTTTGCTTGTATGTAGGTTTCCGTATCTTGATAGTTAAGTAACTCTAAAGTAGTCACTAATGCTTTTGTTTCATTTGGATTTAAAGTGCTATTAGTTAGTGTAGCTTCTATTTTTGTTTTAAAAATTACTGACATTATATGTAGTGCTTTATTTGCAGTTTTGCTGTTTTAATGCTATCAACTAGTTGAAAAATTAGTTTTAACAAAGTTGAGATTATCATTAGTTTTTTTTATCACTGAAATGGGTGATTTTTTATTTTTTAAACCATAATTAGTCCAAAAATTTTAATCGGATAAAAGGACTTGTTAAGGATTGTAAACACCTTATTACATTTAAAACAATCATAAAAATACACCAACTAAAGCGTGCTTTTTTGTTTTAAAACGCACTAAAAATTTTAGCGTCTAAAATTGAGTATTTCTAGATATCATTAATTTCAGTGATGCAGCTCACTATCCTACAATCTAATTTTGTCGTGTATTAATAAATACATCAATTATTACCAATTATCTATTTCAATAAACAGTTTAAAACACGCTATTTTTATGAAAAATAAATTATTTTTTTTCGCACTATTATTAGTCTTAAGTACGTCTTGCAGTAAAAAAAGTTATACGGTTATGCATAATGATTATTCTGTGCTAACAGGAGATGAGGTAGCTTATCATTTATCTAAAGACCTTTTAAAAATAGAGATTGTTTATACCTTAAACGAGCCAAAGTTGGATAAACATGAAGGGAACACACAGTGTATAAATAACAATGCAAAAGTAACTATTGAAGACCCTATTAAGATTACAAAATTGTTGGTAGCAGATACGTCCAAAACCTATTATATAATAGGTCAAAAAGTGTCAAATACTTTTTTTGTAAATACAAGTGAGACGCCACAAAATAGTATAGCCAAAGACAGTGTTTTTATTTCTGCAAATAGTGTAAAAAGTGATAAGGCATTATCCTTTTTAACGGATTCTAATATTGAAGTTGGTGCTTATAATTCCGTTTTAAATATAAAGAATAACATGTCTAAAATTACATCAAAAGATGAAGCTGAGTTTGCACTAAAATTGTTGCATTTATATAAAAAGCAATCTACTAGAAAAGACGATAAAGAAAAGCGTTACATAAAAAAAACTAAGCTAAAATATACGGTCATTATTGATCCTTCAAAACGCTACGTTAAACAAGGTCATTGGTCTACCATTAAAGACAATAAAATATATCACACTATTGCGCCAGATCATCTTTTTGGAGAATACGTGACGTTAAACGATGTTGTGACTTTACAACTACCAATGCCAACAACGGAAAGCGTAACAAAAGTAGCGACTCAAAAACCATTGGAAGGTGTAGCGTATCGTAGTTTATCTACTGTAAATTTTACGCTTTCGCTGAATGATTCTCGTGTAGCATCAGATTCATTATCATTATCGCAATTGGGTACTATTAAAACTATCACAATAAAAGATTTGGAGAAGTCTAATGAAGGTACTGTTAACTTATTTAAACCAACAACCCAGAACAATCAACCATGTACAAAAGAGGAAATAGAGCAGCTGGACTATGATTCTAGCAAAGCTATTGAGGCTTCACAATTAGTTATTAAAGCAGAATATACTGAAAAATTGAATACAATCGATTTGGTTATAAAATCTATAGAAAATCGTATTAACCAATTCTAACCCTATTATATCATTTTTGTTATCCTTAAATCTATAGCAATGCACAAATTAATGACACTAATTACTATATTTTTTTTGACGTCATGTACTGATCATATTATAGATTCTACAACCTCAAAAATAACTTTAGCATTTCAAGATAAGCAAGATTTAAAACCTAAACATTTAAATCATTTTATTCCGAAAGGCTATACGATTATTAGGACAGGAGGTAAGCTTAATAAAGTTAAAGCCTATTTAAATACAGATGATATTTATGACTACGCTGTATTATTATCCAATGGTACTCAACACAATGCTTATGCTGATGCAACACGTGTAACCCTTACTATATTTGAAGGACAAAAGGACGGAACCTTCAAACTTAAAAGCCAAACAGGTAATTTGACTTATGCTTTTATTTATACTTCTGTAGAAAAACAATTGACCGTTTTAAATACTAACGTAATTACTTTAAAGCATCAATCCATGAGACATGATTACCAATTAAAATTTAAATATCAAGCGGATTATGATAATTACATGTTAATTGGTTCGGACTATAATAACTACGGAAATGCAATGCATATTGGTGTTGGAAAAGTAACTACCAATTTTATTTATGGTATCAGAAAATCTACTATTGATTATATGAAAATGACTTATTCAAATAAAGATTTATATCCAATATCAATGGTTAACAATGACAATGTATATGATTTGATTAGTGATTAGTGATTAGTGATTAGTTGTAATTATATCCAATAATAAATTAGAAAAAACAAAGATTTAAAATAAACCAAATGGAAACAGATTTAATTATAGAAACCAGAGAAAGAGCAAGCGACTTATTTAATAAAAATTACAATGCATTTATTGCAGTACAACCAAGAGTGGTCACTATTCAAGACGAAGCATTTACGCTGTATAGTTTTGAAAAAATGATTGCAATAACTAATATAGATGGTCTAGACGTTAGCGAAGCACGAGCTTTAAAAGCTTATGTAAAGACATTAAAAACCATTTTGGGACCAACTGTTTATGATCAAAAAGGAAAACACTGGTCTATGTTAATGTTGTCAAGCAGTATTACTATTGGTAGTAACACAGAAGGAGATTTGTTGTTTATAGATAGGCATGATAGTAAAACTTTGTGTATTTTTCGTCATGATGATGGTAGCTTGTTTAAAACTAAATGGACTTTAAATAAATTAATTAAAGCGTATTCTTAATAAATTAAGTTCTAAGCAAAAAACAAGTTTAAGCTTTAAAAAAAAAGACCAATACAGATTTGTAATTGGTCTTTTTTTTAAGTTTTAGTTTAAAAAGCAAATTAATTTATTACTTCATTTTTAAAATTTTATAAGAAATAATTTAAACAGCAATACGTCTAATAGCTTCCATTTTTTTTAGGATAATAGGCACAAATAAAGCAAACTTAGCATTAAATTCTTCTTGTGTTTTTGATGTATTTAAATTATTACCCATTGTAATCCAAGTCGCATATAAAGCATCTTCAAAATTATCATTGTCGGTATCAATATTTAAGGCTTTAATCAAGTTAAAATTTTCATCTTGACTGTAAAATCCTGTAGAATTAACAATTTCAAAAACTAACTCAAAAATACTTCTGGTTTCTAAAATCTCGTTGATTTTAAGTTGAGGTGCGTTGGATTTACTTATGGCATCAAATACATCAACCATTAAATTTTGCACTCTTCCATTTATGCTAAAGTCTAAATATTTCAAATCTTTTAATTTTAAGTTATAAAAAAGTATTTACCGTTAATCAGGTTTAAATAACAGTAAATACTTTGTGTAATTTTTTTTATTCAGATAATGGGATATGTCCAGTAATGCGTCCTTCTTTTACAATAAATAATATGTCAGAGATAGCTGCATTTCCAAAGCTATCATCATTCCAGGTGTATTCATGTAGGTATACAAATTTATTTAGTAGCTCTTGATCTGCATTTCTAGAAATAGCCATCATACAAGTACGCCTAGCCAATGACACCAACAACTCATCTGCTTCTAGCATCTCATGTGCTTTTAACATATGTGAAACGGATAAGATTCTTTCACAAGAAAAATCATTACCACTAGAGGTAACTACTTTGTTGTCAAATGTTTCAGAATATTCAAACACAGTGTTGTAATTTTCTAAGTTTTGAAACGCTTGTTGTGTAATTTGTTGGCCATCCATTGTCTCTAAATGTTTTTTTGTTAAAAACACGAAATTATCAGGCGTATCTATACCGTAACCAATAACAACTTTTGGTCCGTTTTCAGAGTTTATTAAATTAGAATTTAAAGCACCAGCTTTATGACCAACCCAAGTTCCAGGTTTTAAAATAGGATAGATTTTTTGATCACTTTGCTTTGTTTGCGCAATGATTTTTTTAACTGCTTCTTGAGGATTTTCTTTTCCATGAATGGCTTTGCTCATAATACTATTTGTTTAATTATTTACTACAAATTTATAATCCAACAGTATTTTTTATATCACGGGATTCAGCCATTTATAGATTTAATGGTTTGCTTTTTGAACATAAAAAAAAGGTGAATACGCCTGTAAACACCTTTTAAATTTAGTTTAAAAATAGGGCCTTAATACTCTAAAAACATAACGTGATTAGGATTGCTATGTGTTTTTGAAATATTAAAATCATAAGCTCCAACTATTTTAAATCCCTTTTTGTTATAAAACTGAATAGCCTTTTTATTTTCTACCCAAACAACAAGCCACAATCCGTTTTGGTTATGTTGCTTTGATAGTGCGATATTAAAATCCAATAATGTTACACCCAACTGTTTACCTTGAAAAGCATCTAAAAGATAAATTCGGTCTAATTTAGTAATGTTTTTGTCACTTAAATTAGCGTTAGGCGTTTCTAATTGTATTTTAGAAAATCCAGCCAATTGGTTATCATAATATAGTAAATGGTATACTGCTTTTTTGTTTTCAAACTCTTTAAAAATAGCGTCTGTATTATAGGTGTTTAAAATAAATCGATCAATATCTTCCTTTAGCGCACTGTGTCCATGAGACTCTCTAAAGGTCTGTTGGCCTAAAGTTGCAATAAGCTTTGAGTCTTCAGGAGTTGCTTTTATAATTTTAATCATTGGCCTTAATAAATGCTAAAGTATAGTACTAATTGTTTTTTGCAAAATTAGGTGTTTATGTATTATGAAAGCTAAAAAAAACAGTCTTGATTTAAGTTTTAATTTGCATAGTTTTTGTGCTAATTAATTTGAAGTGCCTTTACCTGAAAGATGTTTTGTATACAAGTTATTATCCTTTACATATGAAAAAGTAACATCTACAAAAACAACAAATACTACCAATAAGTGCCAACTAAAAATGTTAATCTTATAAAAGCAATGACGCTGTCAGAGGATAATTGTAAAGGTGTTTGTAAGTCAGTTATTTCAATGTCATCTACAAAAACAACAAATAATCCGTCTTTAAATGCCAGTAGTACATTGTCTATAGCTTGTTGTTGGTTGGCTAAATTAGTGTTGGTTATGTCTCCAAAATCTATTTTACCGCTATGTGCTTGTTCTTCAATTTGAGCAGGTGTTAAAAAACCAATGACATTTACTGCAGTACGTTTTGTGTTAAAGGCATCGACTTGATTTTTAGCACATGCAATTAGTAATGCTTCTAAGTTTTTTGGCGTTTGATTTAAAGTAAAAGGGACTTCTTTTACTTTTTTTTTGCCTAATCTTTTTAGTTGTAACGTGAATATCATTTTATGCTGATTTTTTTTGCGTTAAGGATTGTCGTGGAAAGCCCACAGTGCGATAGCACGAGGACTTGCAACAGAAAGCCTGACCTCGTCTAAGCGAGGTAACGCCCTAATAATTTAAAGTTAGCTATTTATTTGTGCTAAAATAGTTGGATCTTGGATGGTATTATCCTCGGACAGTAATTTCATTTTTGAAATAATTTCGGCAGATTTTGGGTCGTCGTCAACAAATGGTAAAAATAAACGACCTCTATGTTGACTATGTACTGGAATTATGGATAGTGACAGTCCGTTTTTGCTAACTTGTCCACTTCCTAAATGGATGCTATAGTCACCCAAAGTCCCTTTGATAAAGATATGACGCTGTTTTATTGTAATATTTTTTAGTTTGAATAGTTTTGCAGAAGCCAAAGCTAAAGCAGCACGCATTTGCATGGTACTATGGCTGGCTTCTGGATCCACACCACCAACATGAGCGACGCTTACAACTAGGTCAATATCACGCATGACTTCGCTGAAGATAACCTCCGGAATTTCTGTTAACGGAATGCGGTTGTAGTTATCTATGGATTGAAAACAGATGTCTTCCAGAGTTGGTGCTTCGGCATCTGAAGGCGAGTACCAGTCTGCCATAGCGTACATTGTGGCAATAAACCCATATTTGTGATATACTTTTTGTAAACCATCTTCCATGCTTACAGTCCAACCACGACTTCTTAAAAGTGCTACGGTTTTTTTAGGTTGTATTTGGTGACCTTGATAGCGTTCTGATCGGTTACTATGTTCACGCTCGTCTGCAGTCATAACATACAGTTCTCTAAATACTTGTTTAAATGGTTGTGTGATACGCGCTGCAAATAAGTATTCTTGATAAAGGTCCCATTGTACTGCTTGGTATAAATGCCAGGCGTGAGCAATAAGTAATACGTCGTCTTCTGCTAAAGTATGTTGCGTTCCGGTCGCGTCTGTCAGGCTACCATTATTGTAAAACCCTGTGATTTTTTTCTCTGGCACAATTAGTACTAATTTAGTTAACATCGCTTTTACTATAGGATGTTGCATCATATTACTAATTTCAAGTGCTGTAAATTGGTCCTGATTAACCATTGCATTTTCTAACGATAAACGTGTACGACTGTATTGTTTAGATAAGTATGTTTTATTGTCTTTTAGAGCAATAACTTGTTTGTCTTTACGCAGTTTTGCAGGAATGTTTTTTAAGACTTTATCTGCTTTAGATACTTTAATTGTGGCTTTACCAATGTTGGTAATTAATAGCTGGATTACTGTATCATCAATAGTGACAACCGCTTGTCCCATAATAACTTTTGTGGCTTTAGCTTCCATTGCCCAACTAAATCGGACACGATCTTGATACCCAGCATTTCGGGATAGATTGTCTAATGCTATGGTCACTGCTGCTGCTTCGCTTTCTTGACGTTGTGCCCCAAATTGTTTGCTTTCTTTTAAAAAATCTTGAAGTAAGTTATAACGTTTTAGTAAATCTTTTTCAGGAATAGTTTTGCTTAACGGAATTAATCCTAATGCGCGCACGTAATCTTTATCACGTTTGTCTTTAATTTTTTTAAGGGTTTCTGTGATTTTTACTTCGCCTAACATGACACTAGAATATAGTTTGACTTGTCGGTGTCCATTACCATCAGAAATGTATTTAGCTGCATCGTGAAGCACTTTCCAGTTAGTTTTTCCTAGGGTTTTATAAACTTTATTAAACCAATCAATATCTATAGCTCCTAATGCAAAATCGCTTTTAGGGATGTTAGAATAGCGAGAGATAATGGTTTCTTTTTCGCTATTCATATAATCCGAAGCGTGTGCTTGAAACCACCAAACAGCGTTGTTTAAGTTTTGAATGTCTAGATATATGCCAACAACTTCAGCCCATTGTGTTGCGTAGCAAGCAAGCTCTATCAAGCGTTTTTTAGGTAGTTTTGCCTGGTCAGCCAATCTTGCAAAATCCGCATAGCTTTCTGTGTCTTTAAAGGTTGTCTTTTTTAATAGATTACTAAAAATTGTTTTTTTACTATCACCATAATAGCTGTAACCACGCTCAAAATTGTCTTTTCCTAGACGTTCTAAAATTCTAAACACATAAGCGACACCTTCAACCTTATGGATGGAATTTATATAGGTTGTCGCAGGAGTTGTTAAATCGCCACGCTCTAATTCGGTTTCTAATAAATTAGTTTTTAAAGGCAGAAAAACGTGTTTAGCTACCATGTTGCGTTCAAAGCCATTTTTGTAATTCATCCTATAATTAAAGCCACCATCAATAACCGTCATTAGCTCTCTAGAATGTAAGGCTTGTAACAGTAAATCGTCATCATTAATTAAGCCTTTTTTGTAAAGATTTAAGGTGATTTGGATATCAGGAAATTCTAAATTACGTGGTTTTGTGTTAGCTTCTGTAATGATTTTAATATCTGTAGCGTCATGTGGATAAGCTATATTTTGAGCAATTAAATACATGTTAAGACACCAATACTTTAATAGCTGTTTATTAGAGAATTGATTTAGATAATTAACACTAAAACTTGGTGCTAAAGGCAGTATAACAGTAGTCCAATGGTAAGTAGTTGTATAATATTTGTCGCTATCTTGAAATGAAGTAAGTTTATATTTATCAGGAAAATTGGCAATCATGTCCTCAAAAATTGAAAACTTGAATGATCCAATGGTTTTGGTGTCTGAATAAACCCTAAATAACCGTTTTAAAATAGTATTATATGTATTTAATCTTTGCGAATAATTTTTAGTAGCATCTAAATTTAATCCATTTAAATCTGGATAATATTGCCTTACAAAAGGTTCTAAAGCTTTATAGTTTCCGAAGGGATAACTACGGTTATTGATATAACGTATTGCAGCATACAATTCAAAATCATTAAGTTGACTTTTTTCATACCATTCTATCCATAAATTAGCTAACGGAATGTTATGTAAATGGTCCTCTGGAGTTGCTGTGTCGTCTAAGCGTTTCATGGCATATAGTCCCTTTTCTATATATAGCGTTCTAATTTCGCCTTGATAGCTTTCTATTTGATATTCATAGTTTCCGTTGGAGGTTACTAAATTTATTAAATGGTTAATCTGGGTAATAATCTTATTAGAATCTATAAATTCTTTAAATTTAAATTCAGAAGATTTAGATGTTGAAATACCTAATTTATCAAAGAAATTTGTTTTTGATTTAAAATGAACTTGTGGTTGATAAAGTGGTGTTAAGTTATTGTAGTCTATAACACCAAAACCATTACTTAGATTATATTCTTGTGTGTTTTTAGAAAATTTATCTAAATAGACTTGTTCGTTTTTAGTAATTTTAGGACGCTGATTGTAGTTGGTAATATGCTTTTTAATAAAATCAGGTTGTCTATTATCATCATGTAAAAGCGTCAAAATTTCTAAACCTGCAATGCGTTGATCTACATTTTTTGAAGTTATTAAATTGGTAGTACTCTGTTTTAAACGGTCCACAGGTAGTTTGATAACTAAATGTATTAAAGCTGTGCGTAAACCTTTGTTTTTTCGTCTTAATAAATCTTCAGCAATCTCTAAATCGGCATCATAAAGGTGCATTTTACTAAAAATATTTAAGCCTGTAGCCATGACTAGCTCATTTCTGTTGTAAATAGCTTTTCTAGCTAAAGCTCTTTTCCAGGAATATTGATCATAATCTAATTGTACTTTATTTTCTTGGCTTTGTTTATAATTGTAAAAAGAATAACTGTAATGTTTAGGAAATACTTTACGTATATAAGATTCTCTATATTCAGTAGGAAACGCTTCAAATTCAGTAGCCATTAGCTCTAATTGCTGTTCTGTGGCACTATTAATTAAAAACTGAAAAAAGTATGTTGGACCAGGAGTAAAAGACCACCAAGAGAAAATTTTGCTTTCAAAGGTTGTTGCTTTTTTTGTTACATTTTTTGCAACGCTAAGTAATTTTTCAAAAGTAGTATTATCTAAGGTTGTCGAGGGTAAGTTAACAGCCATCCAATGGTCTAAGGCGTAATCTTTACCTAAATGTTGTATAAAATAGGGTACTAATGCATCGTTTGTTTTTTCTGTAGTCCAGATAAAATATAAGGCTAAAATTTTCTTGTTTCTATCTTCAGAATCAAAAACAATGTCTAAAGCTTTAAGATTTGCAGTATCTACATCCAAAATACCGATAGACCATAATGCGACTAAAACTTCTAAGTTATCTTTGCTTTTAAGTAATGTGTCAACTGATTTTAGATTTAGGATTAAAGATTGTGCTAACTCTAGCACACGATTAATCACTGATTTTTTAGGTGTTTCCCAATTTAATCCAAACCAAGTGCTTACAGCTCTGGTAACACTGCTAAAGCGCGTAAGATCATTTTTTAGAATACTATTGATTATATATTTAAGCGCACCAAGACTAGATTGGTCTAAGGCTTCTATAATGGTTTGACGCAAACCTTCTTGACGTTGAGCAGCAAGTAATAGTTTAGCAACCATATCCCAATGGTTTTTATTTTCAGACAGTAATAACGCTTTTATAATATCTGCACTAACACCACCAATCTCATCCTCTGCTTGAATAATGTCGTCTAATAATGGGTCAAACATGGTTCCTGCATTATGCAAAATAGTAGCTAAAAAAATACTGTTGGCATTAGGATAATACACGCTATATTGAAAATGTTCTTGTAACGATAGTCCACCAAAACCCATACGACTATGCTGTAAAAACCTAGTAAAATGATTTAGTTTGTTAATTAAAATATCTTTAGATGGTTTAGATCTAAAAGCTTTACGCTTGTAATCTGTTTGATAAGGAAGGGTGTTCATAAAATCCCACATGGCAGACAAATATGGTGCTTGTACGACTCCATAAAGTTGTATTCCTAAACGCATGCCTTCCTGATTTGCCCAAGGATTAACAGTGATAGGATTGTCAAAAGCCTCTATAAAATCTGTGACATTATATCTTATGCGTTTGTCTTTTTCAATACCTCCTAAAATTTTAGCTAGTATCCTATAAGGTGTAGAGAATAATCTAAAGTCAAAACGATCAACTTCTGGTTTTTGATGTTTTTTAATGTATTTATTAGCTTCTTCTATTGGAACCATATGTTGTAATCCTTTACGTCAGTGTTTAATATTAACTATTTGCTTTTATTAAATAAAAGCTTAATTATTGACTGCAATATAAATGGAATTCAACTTTTTTTAATCACTGTATTTGGTGATATTTTTTTGTTTTAATTATTATCACTTCAAAACCGTTCGTAATATTTTCCAAACATCTAGATTATCTTTTTGTGGTATCAAAAAGGTTTCTAGATCTTCTGGATTATTGACTTGTTCAGACTTGTCTATAAAGCCATATCCCAAGTATATACCATTTTTAATTAGCACAAAAGCTTCCTCTTGACTATGTCTTCCTTGTTGTTTTAATACTACGTTTTCTTTGTTGTTATTAATGTAATCAATTGCTGAGGTTACTCGTAAATTGTAATTTGTTACACTTTCTTCGTTTGCGCAAACACCTTTACAGGTTGTTATTTTGTAATGCGAACATTGTGCAACACCATCTTGTAAATGACAAAATTTAGGGCATAACGAAAACTTAGTACAGAGTAGCTCTAGATATTGTCTACAGTCTGTAATATTAGAAAACGTTTCTATTGGATTTGGTGTAGCTTTTAGTGTGTTAAATGCTAAATGCGTGATGCCTTGTCTGTCTTCATAACTAAAAATAGCATACGCTTTTGGAGTGCGTTTGGATACGACGTTGTATTCTGGGTAGTGCTGCTTGATTGCTGCGTCTTCCATTAGTAAAGCAATAATCTCGCTTCCTGACAACTCAAAGTCTATATCTGCAGTATTACGACATAAGTCTAAGGACTTTTGTGCTTTACTGTAAAAGTGACTTAAAACACGTTTTTTAATGTCTTTTGCTTTACCAATATATATAATCTGTCCTTTTTTATTTTTAAAATAGTAAATACCTGCTGAATTTGGTAAATTATTAAAAACAGTGGTTGGTAAGTGAGAAGGTAATGTGGCTTCTTTAGACGATTTTTTTAAAAATTCAGCAAAGACCTTTTCGGTTTCTTCTTGATTAAGTAACATTTCAAATAAAACAACGGTTGCCTCTGCGTCACCTCTTGCTCTATGTCTGTCTACAATATTAATATTTAGTGACTTGCATAATTTTCCTAGGCTATACGATTTATGACCTGGTAATAGCTTTCGAGATAAGCGGACTGTGCATAGTTTTTTTCTGTTAAATTCAATACCTAAAGCTTTAAATTCATTTCTAATAACATTATAGTCAAAGTTAACATTATGTGCAACAAAAGTAGTGCCTTCAGTTATTGCTAAAATAGCATTTGCTACTTCTGCAAACGTAGGTGCGTCTGCAACAGTAGCATTGTCAATACCTGTTAAAGATGTAATAAAATCTGGGATGTAAACCTCTGGATTAACTAAAGAGGTAAACTCGTCAATAACCTGTTTGCCATCATATTTAAAAATTGAAATTTCAGTAATCTTATTTTTAGACCCACTGGTTTCAACATCAATAATTGTATATATCATTTTATAGACTTCTCTAAAGCTTTTAATTCGACACCTAACTCGTTAAACATACCTAGAATACTGCTAATTTTTAACTCTTCTTGTGTGTATTCTTGTGTATTAATACTGCATGTAAATTCCCAAATTTCTAATACTTCATTAATTGGTACACTATAGTCATTATAGGTTTTATTGTCTGATATTAGTAATAATGAGTTGTTTAAATCAATATTATTATACACACGTTTATAAACCATACCGTCATTTAAAGTAACTAAAACATAGGTTCTGCCACTTTTAATTTCGCTTCTATTTTCTACAAAACGACCAATAACAAACGAGCCATCCTTCATTGGTAACATCGAGTCTCCTTTTATAGGAAATGCACGATGTTTTCCTGTAGGAAGAAAAGGCAGTTTTATTTTTTGAAGTTGCTCAATATATTCAGGATCGTCATAACCTGCTAAATATCCAGCCGAAGCTTTAACAGGCACGACTTCAATTAAATTTTCATTATCATCATCAACAGTAATTGGAAATAGGACACGTTGATTATTTAACTCTATAAAAGAGAAATCTTTAGCTTTAGTTAAGTCGTTGCGCAGTAAAATATCTATGGGTATTTTAAAGTAATCTGAAAACGCAATTAAAAACTCTAATGTAGGTGCAGATCGGTTCTCTTCGTAAGAGCCAATTCGCGATCTGGTAACATTTAACTCTTCGGCAATTCCCTCTTGAGATAGCTTTTTGAGATTTCTTAAATGTTTTATGTTTTTAGATATATAATTCATAATACTACAAATATAAGCAATAATTACTTAAATATGTAGCTAATTTTGTAGCATGCAAAATAATATTTTACATCTAGATTTAGACACTTTTTTTGTCTCATGCGAGCGACTAATAGATAGTCGTTTACAAAAAAAACCTTTATTAGTTGGAGGTACAGGAGATAGAGGTGTAGTGGCAGCTTGTAGTTATGAGACTAGAGTGTTTGGTATACATTCTGGTATGTCCATGAAAGTTGCTAGACGCTTATGTCCAGAAGCTACAGTAATTAGAGGAAATGCTTCGATTTACACAAAATTTTCGCATCAAGTTACAGAGATTATAAAAGAAAAAGTACCTGTATTTGAAAAAGCAAGTGTGGACGAGTTTTACGCAGATTTATCAGGAATGGATAAGTTTTATGGCTGTTATAAATACGCGTCAGAGCTTAGACAAAAAATAATTAAAGACTCTGGATTACCCATTTCGTTTGGATTGTCTGCCAATAAAATTGTATCTAAAGTAGCAACTGGTGAAGCTAAACCAAATAACCAATTACAGATAGATTCTGGTTTTGAAAAAGATTTTTTGGCACCATTATCCATTCGTAAAATACCATCTGTAGGAGAAAAAACCTATCAGGTGTTAAGAGGTTTAGGAGTGGATAAAATTAGCGTCATCCAACAAATGCCACTAGAGATGATGATTAGCGCATTGGGCAAAAATGGACGTACTATTTGGAAGCGTGCACATGGTATTGATAATCCACCTTTAGTTCCTTTTTATGAGCGTAAATCACTGTCTACAGAGCGTACTTTTGGAAAAGATACCATTGACATGGTCAAGCTTAGAACCACCATTTTTGCTATGGCAGAAAATTTAGCATTTCAATTAAGAAAGGGTAATAAACTAGCAGGAACACTAAGTGTAAAAATTAGATATTCAGATTTTAATACCTATTCTAAACAAATTAAAATATCATATTCTAGTGCAGACCATGTTATAATTCCTAAGGTTTTAGAGCTGTTTGAAAAACTATACCAACGTAGATTATTAATCCGATTAGTTGGTGTAAAAATTAGTGATATCGTAACAGGAAGTTATCAAATTGACCTTTTTGATGATACCGAAGAAATGCTAAGTCTTTACAATGCTATGGATACCATAAGAAACAGATATGGTGACTTAAGCATCATGAGAGCGTCTGCAATGGGAGCAAAAACCATTGGTAGATTTGATAACCCTTTTAATGGCGAACCACCAATTTTACTAGCACATCGTAACCAATAATGTATTTAAACTGTCACACATATTACTCCTTACGTTTTGGAACTTTTTCTGAAACCGACCTTTTAGATTTAGCACAAGCTAATGCTTTGGATGCTGTAGCGTTGACAGATATTAACAATACATCTGCTTGTTTAAATTTTGTACGTCACGCAAAAAAACGCAAAATTAAAGCAATAATTGGTATCGATTTTAGGGTTGGAGCACAGCAAAATTATGTAGGCTTAGCAAAAAATAATGAGGGTTTTAAAGCCTTAAACCAATTTTTGTCTAAGCATTCCGAGCAAAAAATAAAACTACCTGATATTGCACCAACATTTGATAATGCTTTTATAATCTACCCTTTTGAAAAAGTATTGCAGCAAAATAAAAATACTTTTGCTAAAAACGAGTTTGTAGGCGTGTCAATTAACGATTTGCGTAAGCTTAGGTTTTCAAAAATAAAACAACAACAAAGTAAAATTGTTTTATTACAACCAGTAACCGTTAGAGATAAAAAAGATTTTAATGCACACAGATTATTAAGAGCCATAGATAATAATACATTATTAAGTAAACTTGAAAAAACGGAAGAGTGTAACCCATTGGATAAAATGTTGTCTTTGGACGAATTAAATACAGCTTTAGCTGAATTTCCTTTTATAATAGAAAACACAAAAAACCTAATTAAGCAATGCGATATCAATTTTGGCTTTGGTGATGAGAGAGAATCTCAAAATCAAAAACTATACACAGACTCGTTTGAAAATGATTGTTTACTACTAGAAAAATTATGTGATCAAGGTTTGCCAAAACGCTATGCTAATCCAACATCAAAAGTATTTACGCGTTTAAAAACCGAATTAGAGACTATAAAATCCATGAATTTTGTGTCCTTTTTTCTTATCAATAACGATATCGTGTCTTATGCTAAAAGTAAAGGTTATTTTCATGTTGGACGTGGTAGTGGTGCCAATAGTATAGTTGCTTATATTATTGGGATTACAGACGTAGATCCAATCGAGTTAGATTTGTATTTTGAACGTTTTATAAATCCATACAGGGCATCTCCACCAGATTTTGATATTGATTTTTCATGGAAGGATCGTGAGGATGTGACAGATTATATTTTTAGAAGATTTAAGCACACAGCATTATTAGCAACCTACAATACGTTTAAATATAGAGCAGTTGTTAGAGAGTTAGGTAAGGTTTTTGGTTTGCCAAAAGAAGAAATAGATAAGCTTAGTAAGAATAATTATGATGTCTCTGATTTGGATGATATTTCAAAACTGGTTTTAAAATATGGTAAATTAATTGAAGGTTTTCCAAATCATTTAAGCGTGCATTCCGCAGGAATATTAATATTAGATAAGCCTGTGCATTATTATTCTGCGACAGATTTACCTCCAAAAGGGTTTTCTACGGTACAATTTGATATGATTATTGCAGAAGATGTTGGCGTGTTTAAATTTGATATTTTGGGACAACGTGGTTTGGCAAAAATTAAAGAAGCACTAGAAATTATTGCAGAAAATAGACCAGAAATACCACCAATAGATATTACAAATGTGGAGGCTTTTAAAAAAGATCCCAAAATTAATAATTTATTAAAATCTGGTGGTGCAATTGGTGCTTATTATGTCGAGTCTCCTGCTATGCGTGGCTTGATGCAACAATTACAAACTCAAGATTATTTAGGTTTAGTCGCAGCTAGTTCAATTATTAGACCAGGCGTATCGGGTTCTGGTATGAAAGAAGAGTTTATTAAAAGACATCGTCATCCAGAAAAACGCAAAGAGGCACATCAAATATTATATAATATTATGCCAGAAACCTATGGTGTAATGGTATATCAAGAGGATGTATTAAAAGTGGCAAATCAGTTTGCAGATTTAACTTTAGGCGAAGCAGATGTACTTAGGCGAGGGATGAGTGGTAAGTTTAGGTCAAGAAAAGAATTTGAAGCAGTCGAGGAAAAGTTTATTGCTAATTGCAGAAACAAAGGGTATGCTGACAACTTAATTTTTGAAGTTTGGAATCAAATTAAAAGTTTTGCTGGTTACGCTTTCGCGAAAGGACACTCGGCATCTTACGCAGTAGAAAGTTATCAAAGTTTATATTTAAAATGCTATTTCCCGTTGGAGTTTATGACTGCTGTACTTAATAATGGAGGTGGTTTTTATAGCGCAGAACATTATTTTCATGAAGCTAGGCAACAAGGTGCTACGATTTGCTTACCATGTATTAATAAAAGCGATCATCCAAATAGATTAATTGGTACCTCAATTTACTTAGGATTTGGATATTTAAAAAACTTAGAAGATTATACTGTTAATAGGGTTTTAACTGAAAGACAATTACATGGTCCATTTAAATCTTTAGATGATTTTATCGATAGGATTTTGATTACTATTGAACAATTAACCATTCTAATAAGGATTGATGCATTTAGGTTTACTAATAAATCTAAAGTAAAATTACTGTGGGAAGCTATTTTTAAATTGAACGCTAAAGAAAAAGAGACCATACAATCCAGATTATTTAAAACAGATCATAAGCAATTTACATTACCCAAACTAGATAATAATTGGATTGAAAATGCTTATGACCAAATGGAGTTACTTGGATTTCCGTTATGTAATTATTTTGATTTAATAAGTGAAACTAAGAATGATGGATTTTTTGCAGATCAAATGAATCAATTTATTGGCAAAAACATGCTTATTTACGGAAATTTAGTGACCACACGTTTTAACAAAACGTCACAAGGCAAACTAATGCGACTTAGTACATTTGTTGACCAAAAAGGTGCCTATTTTGATGCAGTACATTTTACAGATGTTGTTAATCAGTTTCCTGTTAACGGTCTAGGTGTTTATAGATGTTATGGAAAAATAACAGATAGATTTGGTTTTTACAGTATGAGTGTAGTTTGGAGTAAAAAGCTAGCAATACTTAAAGATTCTAGAAGCGTATAGTTAGCGTCGTAAATTTTAGATGTTTAATTTTTAGTATTCAAATCGTATGCATTATCGTATTCACTTTCGTACGCAAATGTAATAATCTGTTTAAAATTAAGCATAAAAAAAACGGTTTAGAAGACTAAACCGCTTATTTACAATCGTTTTACATTTGTAGCGAGAAGGGGGCACGATCCCCTGACCTCTGGGTTATGAATCCAACGCTCTAACCAACTGAGCTACCTCGCCATAATTTTGAGAGTGCAAATATATAAACATTATTCTTGTTGGCAAACATTATTTTAAATAAAAATTTTTATTTGAAATATTTTCTAAACTTATTAATTAATGTATATATTGGACAAAATAAAATTTACAAGACTACAATTAAATGGAAGATAAAATAAAGTACGAGATGGAGTTTGTTGTACATGCTTCACCATCATTACTATACCAATATATATCGACACCTTCAGGATTGTCAGAGTGGTTTGCTGATAACGTAAATTCTAGAGGAGAATTATATAAATTTATTTGGGATGGTTCTGAGGAGCAGGCTAAATTAATTACAAAAAAATCTGGCGAGCGTATTAAGTTTAAATGGTTAGCGGATGAGGATGAACCATATTTTTTCGAAATAAAAATTCAAGTAGACGAAATAACAAAAGATGTATCAATAATTATTACTGATTTTGCTGAAGAAGATGAAGTTGATGAAGCTAAAATGCTTTGGACTAATCAAATTTCTGATTTAAAACAAGTATTAGGTTCTGCCTAAAAATAAATACATTTAAAGTATATTTGTCCCATTGAAAAATGGGACTTTTTTTATGATAAATTTTAACGGTAAAATTCAAGAAAATAATTTAGTAATTTCTAATAATAATCGTGGCTATTCCTATGGAGATGGGCTTTTTGAAACTATAAAAGCGGTACATGGTAAATTATTGTTTTTTGAAGATCATTACTTTAGATTAATGGCATCCATGCGTATTATGCGAATGCAAATACCAATGGATTTTACAATGGAGTTTATAGAAGAGCAAATTATAAATACCTTAAAGGCTAACGATTTAAATACACAATCTGCACGTGTGAAAATTCAGGTTGATAGAGTGGAAGGTGGGTTATATTTACCTGAAAACAATACGATTAACTTTGTAATAAGTGTAAAAAAAATAGACAGTGATTTTTATCTTTTAAACGAAGAAAATTATGAGGTAGATTTGTTTAAAGATCATTATTTGTCTCCAAGTTTATTGACAACACTCAAATCAAATAATAAAGCGTTAAATGTAATAGGAAGCATTTTTGCAAAAGAAAACAGATTAGACAATTGTTTATTAATAAATACTAATAAAAGTGTCGTAGAGGCCTTAAATGGAAATTTATTTTTAGTAAAAGGTAATACCATAAAAACAGCTCCATTATCTGATGGTTGTTTAAAAGGTGTTTTAAGAAAACAATTAATTGATATTATTAAACTTTTGCCAGATTACACCATCGAAGAAACATCAATATCTCCTTTTGAGCTTCAAAAAGCAGATGAGTTATTTCTAACAAACGTTATACAAGGTATCCAGCCTATTACAAAATATAGAAAAAAGGTATTTAAAAATGATACAACAAAAATGTTGTTACAAAAGCTAAATGTGAAAGTTAGATTAGGCTAATTATAACTTGGGTTTTCAGGTGCATTAGACCAAATGGAGTAGTCACCACCTAACTCGACCATTTTTTCTTTCCAAAGGGTTTCATAGCTTTTTTCAATAATATCTTTCTTGTAGGTATTTTTTGTAACAACCCATGCATTGGATTTAAGTTCAGTTTCCAATTGGTTGCTTTCCCATCCAGAGTAGCCTAAAAAGAATTTGATATCATTTGCTGTGATTTTTTGTTCAGCAATTAAATTAGCGACAATATTAAAATCTCCTCCCCAAAAAATTCCTAAAGAAATCTCTACACTATTAGGGATTAAGTCTGGACGCTTATGTATAAAATATAAATTATCTTGTTCCACAGGGCCACCATTGTAGACTTTAAAAGAAGCATCTAATTCTGGTATTAAATCACTGATAGTATAATTTAAGGGCTTGTTTAAAATAAAACCTATAGCGCCTTCTTTATTATAATCAGTAAGCAGTACTATAGATCTATTAAAAGACATATCTCCTATTATAGAAGGCTCTGCGATTAATAAGTCACCCTTTTCTGGTTTGGTTGTAGTCATTTTAAAAGGATTTGTTTCTTAAATGTAGCATTATTTATTTAATAAACAAAGTATATGATGTATATAAAATAAAAAAAGCCTTCAATATTGAAGGCTTTTTGAAATATTTTAAACAAATACTAGTTAACAGCATTTGCTAAATCAGAACCAGCTTTAAACTTAACTACGTTTTTAGCTTTGATTTTGATAGTTTTTCCAGTTTGTGGGTTTCTTCCGTCTCTTGCAGCTCTTTTAGATACTGACCAAGAACCAAAACCTACTAAAGAAACTCTATTACCTTTTTGTAAAGATCCTTCAATTTCGATTAACGCACACTCTAAAGCTTTCTTTGCAGCTGCTTTAGTAATTCCTGCGTGTTCTGCCATAGCATCGATTAAATCTGTTTTGTTCATAATTTTAATTTTAATTATTAATAAATAGTTGATTAACAGTTTTTGTTAAATCCTTTTACAAATTTATACGGATTATGCTACTATGCAAGTAATAGCAAGGGAAATGCGCACATTTGTTAATAACTTATAGCATTTGTTAATAAAGAGGACGTTTTTTTAATGGTTTATAGTTATATCAATGATACTAAGGGTTTAGCGAAGTTTTGCGTCTTCGTCAAAATTATAACCATTTAAAAGAGATTTTACTTCCATATTTCGTTTTCCAGGTAATTTTAATTCTAATATAGTTATAAAACCCTCTTTAACAGCTACTTTAAGTGTAGATTTATTGCTAATAATTGTACCTACTTCTATATTATGGTCTTCAAATTCTTTTTCAGCTTTATAAATTTTGATATCTAAAACGTCGTCATTATTATGCAATTCGCACCAAGCAGCAGGATATGGGCTTAATCCTCTTATTTTATTGTAAATAGCTTCGATAGGTTGTGTAAAGTCTATTTTGCAGTTATCTCTGTTAAGCTTATATGCTGTTCTAGAAATGGCATCTTCGGACTGTGGTGTAGTTGTAACATCACCTTTTTCAATAAGTTTTATAGTGTCTATTATTAAGTCACTACCTAACATCATTAATTTATCATGTAGGCTTCCTGCGTTTTCAGAAGGATCGATTGCAATGTCCTTTTGCAAAATCATTTCGCCAGTATCAATTTTTTCGTCAATAAAAAAGGTGGATACACCTGTTTTTGTTTCACCATTAATTATAGCCCAGTTTATTGGCGCTGCACCTCGATAGTTTGGTAGTAATGAGGCATGCAAATTAAAGGTGCCATACTTTGGCATATCCCAAACAACTTTAGGTAACATCCTAAAAGCGACTATTATTTGAAGGTTTGCCTCCAAAGCTTTTAATTCGTTTAAAAAATCGTCACTTTTTAAATTGGTAGGTTGTAAAATATTTAAGCCATTTTGTTTTGCAAATACTTTTACTGCAGACTCGTGTATTTTACGTCCACGTCCAGCAGGTTTATCTGGTGCTGTAATAACACCAACTACATTATAGTCTTGATCTAAAATAGTTTTAAGGGTCGTTACCGCAAATTCTGGTGTACCCATAAATACAATTTTTATGTCTTTATTCATATATGTTTTAATTTATAACTATTAGTTTTTGTAAGTTCTACAATGTCATCTTCTAATAGTTTTTTTAGTGTATTGTTTATATCCTCTTCTGTAAAAGGTAACGTTTTAAATAATGTTTTAGAGTTTTTGTCTCCAAATTCTAAGCATTCAATTATTTTATTTTTAACTGTTTTAATATCTGTTTTAGGTTTCGCTTTCGCGGAAATACAAACACTGCAAATCCCACAAGGTTGTACATCTTTTTCACCAAAATAAGTTAGTAGTTGTATGCTTTTGCAAAGTTGGTCATTATTAATATAATCCAATACTGCTTGTACTTGTTTTTGTTTTAATGTGTTTTGTTGTTTAATTATTGATGCAATACGATTTATGGTTTTTTCGTCTTCACGAGGTTCTATAAAGGTAATTTGAGCATCTGTTTTATTAATAAGTAATGTAATAACTTCATCTTTAGCTAATTGTTCTAAAACATATACAAGTCTCATTTCTTTAATTCCTGCTTTATCAGAAATAAGACTGCTATTTATTTTTGTACTATGCTCAAAAATTCCGCCATAAGTTCTTAATATAGACTTTATAATAATTTCAAAATCTTTATGTGCGTCCAAGTATTTAAATAAGGCGTGACTACTAATTAAAAATTGGACCTCAATCCGTTTATTAAATTGCTTACTAAGCGTTATTATACTGGTATTGTCCAATATGTTTAAGGCGTTGTAAGTAGTTACAGTGTTAAATTTATAAGTTTTGCAAAACTCATTAAAATTAAAATCAAAGGTTTGATATGCACCTTCACCATAGGATATTTGAAAATAGCTAAATAGTTTTCTGTAAACAATTTTTACAAAATCTACCGTTGGTAAAACTTTTAAAAACTGATTGTTTAAAGTGGTATTATCATTGTTGTTTTTTAAAATTACAGCATAAGCTTTAGCTTCATCACGACCAGCACGTCCCGCTTCTTGAAAATAACTTTCTATACTATCAGGTAAGTTAATATGTATTACTGTTTTTACATCAGATTTATCAATTCCCATTCCAAAAGCATTGGTGGCAACCATAACTTGTTTTTTACTACTTAACCAATCGTTTAAATGTAGGTCTTTCATAGTATTGTTTAATCCTCCATGATAGTAAGTGCTGCTTATGTTTTTACTTTCTAGGTATTGGGTTATTTCTAATGTTAGACGTCTGTTTCTAACATATATAATTGAGGGTTGTTTGTTTTTAAGCAATATGGCTTCAAGTCTAAAGTACTTATCCTCTTCTTCAAAAACCATATAAGCAATATTAGGTCTGTAAAAAGATTGTTTAAAAACTTTAGGACTAATAAAGTCCAATTCGGTTATAATATCCTCCACCACTTCTGGTGTTGCACTTGCTGTTAAGGCAATAACGTTAACTGTTGGATGTAATTGTCGTAATATATTTATGTTTTTATAAGCTGGTCTAAAATCGTTTCCCCATTGACTAATGCAATGGGCTTCATCCACAGCAATAAGATTAACATTCATCTGTCTAATACGATCTTGCACTAGCTCTTGCTGTAAACGCTCTGGTGATAAATATAAAAACTTATAGTTTCCGTAGATACAATTATCTAAAAGGGTGTCTATTTCTTTATTTGGGATTCCGCTAGTTAATGCAATAGCTTTAATCCCTTTATTTAAAAGGGCATTAACTTGATCCTTCATTAATGCAACTAATGGAGATATTACAATACAAATACCCTCTTTAGCTAAAGCAGGTATTTGAAAACAAACACTTTTTCCGCCACCTGTTGGTAGCAATGCAAAAGTGTCTTCGTTATTAATTACAGCATTAATAATATCTTCCTGTAATGGTCTAAAATCCGTAAATTTCCAATAACGTTCTAATATGTTTATTGGATGCGCCATTACAATGCTTTAACAACATCAATTATATGTTGCGCTCTAGTCTCTATACTACCAAACGGAACATCTTGTAAGTGGTAATCGTATTTATTATAAGTTTTTAAAAGGTTTTCATGAATAATTTTGGCGTCTTCAAAACTTTCGTAACGCACAGCATCACTTTGGTAAATTTCCTGCCAAGGTGCTAATATAAATACGTAGTCGTACACATTATCTTGGCACGATTTTATAAAAGCATCAGGATAATCTTCGTTTGCATAATCCATGTATGCCACAACGTCAGGAACACCTCTGTCTAAAAAAACAAATTCACTATCGCTATTTTCAGCGTCTTTATACTGTTGCTCGCGACCTTTTAATAATAGCTCGCTAAACAATAACGGTTGCGTTAAAAACATTTGATCAATACCTTTTTCTCTTGCTTCAAGCGTCACTTGACGAGAAATTTCTTCGTAGCAAGTATAGCCACGCTTAGTTAATTCGTTTATAATTGCCGATTTTCCTGTGCTTGGACCTCCTGTAATTACTATTTTTTTTGCTTTCAAAGGGAAATAATTTATTTGTAAAAATCCGAAATATATTCTTTAAAAAAAAATATAAACAAAATGGTATATTTGTTGCTCATTAAAAAGGTATGAATAAGACACCAAATCCAGAAGAATTTTACGCAAAATTAAAGGCGCAATTACAGGACACAGCGATGTGGCCAAATGAATATTTATATAAATTTATTGTATTATCCGATTTACAAAAAATAGCCGAAATTGAAGCTATCTTTGATAATATGGGATCAGTAATTAGAACAAAAGAGTCTAGTAACGGTAAATATACAAGCGTATCTATTAATGTAACAATGAAAAACCCTGATCATGTTATAGAAAAGTATCTTGAAGTTACAGAAAAAGTTGAAGGCGTGATAAGTCTTTAATTTTTTTTTGTATTTTGCACAAGCATTAGAGACTTCAATGCAACACATATAACTTTCTACACTTTTTTTATTTTGATAGACGATATAGAGTATAACACAGAGCGTGAACATTTAATTATTCCAGAGTATGGACGCCATATTCAAAAAATGATTAATCATGCTAAAGCACAAGAGACCAAAGAAGAGCGTAATAAACTAGCTAAATCTATAATAGCTGTAATGGGAAACATGCAACCACATTTGCGCGATGTAGCCGATTTTCAGCACAAATTATGGGATCAGTTATTTATAATGTCAAATTTTGAGCTAGATGCAGATTCACCTTATGGTGCTCCTTCAAAAGAAGAACTGTCAGAGCGTCCACAACCTTTAAAGTATCCTCAAAATTTTCCAAAATATAGATTTTATGGTAATAATATAAAAACCATGATTGACGTCGCAAACACTTGGGAAGATGGCGAAATGAAAGAAGCATTGACATATACCATTGCTAATCACATGAAAAAGTGTTTTTTAAATTGGAATAAAGATACAGTAGAGGATGATGTGATTTATGATCATTTATATGAATTGTCTGATGGTAAAATTAATTTAAAAAATACAGACGAAGATTTAACAGACTCTACTAGATTAATGAAAGCCTCTAGTGGCAAAAAGTATTCTAACAGTTCTAATAAAAAAACAGGACAAAAGAAAAACAATAATCAAAACAGAAACAGAAAAAGATACTAATACTATTTATGGGAACATTTAAAATTGAAGGTGGTCACCAACTAAAAGGAGATATTCAGCCTCAAGGCGCAAAAAACGAAGCATTACAAATATTATGTGCAGTTTTATTAACTCCAGAAAAAGTAACCATAAATAATATTCCTGATATTATTGACATTAATAAATTAATTACCCTATTAGGTAATTTAGGCGTTAAAGTTAACAAGATAAAAGACGAAACTTATACGTTTCAAGCAGACGAAGTTAATTTAGACTACATGCAAACTGCCGATTTTAAAAAAGAGGGTAGTGGACTTAGAGGGTCAATCATGATGGTTGGACCTTTATTAGCACGTTTTGGTAAAGGGTATATCCCAAAACCAGGAGGCGATAAAATTGGACGTCGTCGTTTAGATACTCATTTTGAGGGATTTATTAATTTAGGAGCTAAATTTAGATATAATCGTGAAGACTATTTTTACGGTGTAGAAGCAGATAAATTAATTGGGACAGACATGCTTTTAGACGAAGCCTCTGTAACTGGAACAGCAAATATAGTTATGGCAGCTGTATTAGCACAAGGTACAACAACCATTTACAACGCTGCATGTGAGCCTTATTTGCAACAACTGTGCAAAATGCTTAACCGTATGGGAGCAAAAATATCAGGTGTTGGTTCTAACTTATTAACTATTGAAGGTGTTGATAGCTTAGGCGGAACAGAGCATACCATGCTACCAGATATGATTGAAATTGGGAGTTGGATTGGTTTAGCAGCAATGACTAAAAGTGAACTGACTATTAAAAATGTAAGTTGGGATGATTTAGGACAAATACCTAATGTGTTTAGAAAATTAGGAATTACTGTTGAAAGAAAAGGGGATGATATTTACATTCCTGCACATAAAGATGGTTACCAAATACAAAATTACATTGATGGTTCTATATTAACAATTGCAGATGCACCTTGGCCTGGATTTACACCAGATTTGCTTAGTATTGTATTAGTAGTAGCTACTCAAGCAAAAGGTGAAGTTTTAGTACATCAAAAAATGTTTGAAAGTCGTCTGTTTTTTGTAGATAAACTTATCGATATGGGAGCAAAAATTATACTTTGCGATCCACACAGAGCAACAGTAATGGGTCATGACTTCAAGTCTCAGTTAAAAGCAACAACAATGGTGTCTCCAGATATTAGAGCAGGTATATCATTATTAATAGCTGCATTATCTGCCAAAGGAACATCAACAATTCATAATATTGAACAGATTGATAGAGGTTACCAAAAAATTGTAGAACGTTTACAAGCTATTGGAGCCAAAATAGAACGTTTAGAAGGAAATTAGTACCTATGAAAAGCTTGAAAACACCATTAATTTTAGTATTAGTATTTACATTATTATCTTTTCAATCAATAGATAAGATATTAGGTAAATGGGAAATTGATAAAGTAACGGTCAATTCAATTGAGCAAGAAAAAGAAGAAGACAGGAATTATATTGAATTTTTGGAAAATGGTATAGTCAATTCGTATATAACTAATGAAGGCACTATTGATACTGAACATTCTGGTACTTGGATATATAATGAAGATGAAAAAACACTGACAATAAAAGAAGAATATGTTCCTGAAGAACAATACAAAGTAGTACAATTAGATAACGAAAATCTTATTATGAAATCAGTAAATAAAGAAGAGGACGTTGTTATTGAAATTTATTTCAAAAGAAAATAAAATTATTAAAAAAAGCTTCGATTAAAAATTGAAGCTTTTTTTAGTTTTAAATAGGCATTAGACTTATTATATATTATAAAAATACTGCTCACTAGTAATTTTACCATCCTTTACTTCATAGACACAAACTTCTTCCATTTGTTATCTTCCTCTGTCTTTAAATGTGCAATCAAAAGTCATTTTTGCAGTAAAAAAAATTTGTACGACAACTAGATCGCTAATAGGAATGGCATGAAACGCTTCCAGATTTTCTAGCCATTGTTTACTTTTATTCCAAATATTTTGTTTTCCAGAGGTTATTTCTCCTGGCATTCTTGGCATTTCTTTACAAACCACATTGTCTGCATACAGTTGTTCTACACAGTCTAGGTTTTGACCTCCTATACACATATTAGCTAACCGCTTCCTTATAAACTTTTAAACAACGCTCTCTTGCTTCTTTATGGTCAACAATGGGTTTTGGGTAGGTAAGCTCCTGATAGTCCGGAACCCATTGTTTAATATAGTCATGTTGTTTATCAAATTTATCAATTTGAGTTGTTGGATTAAATATTCTAAAATAAGGAGAGGCATCGACTCCTGATCCAGCTACCCATTGCCAATTACCAACATTACTAGACATATCATAATCATGTAGTTTTTCGGCAAAATAAGCTTCACCCCAACGCCAATCAATTAAAAGATGCTTGCATAAAAAACTACCCACTAACATACGTACGCGATTATGCATAAAACCTGTTTGGTTTAGTTGGCGCATGCCAGCATCTACTAATGGATAACCTGTTTTACCCTCACACCATGCTTTAAATTCGGTTTCATTATTACGCCATTCTATACGATCATATTTTGCTTTGAAGGCATCTTTATGTGTTTGAGGGAAATGCCACAATATTTGCATAAAAAATTCTCTCCAAATTAATTCTTGCCAGAAAATTTCATTGTTTTCTGCAATAGCTTTTTTTATCATTTTTCTGACACTTACTGTTCCAAAACGTAAATGAGGACCCAATTTAGAGGTGGTATCTTTAGCAGGAAAGTTTCTAGTAGCTTCGTAATTTTGAATCAATGTTGGTGTAACTGTGTAGTCTTCTATTTTTTGTGATGACTGTTTAAAACCAATATCGGACAAGCTTAAGTTTGGCAATCTTGTATGTTCTACTAAATTGTTTAGGTAGGAATTTGTATAAAAAATTTCTAGATTATAAGATTTAAAGTTTTCTTTCCATACACGCATATAAGGTGTGTAGACAACATAAGGGTCACCATCTTTTTTTACAACTTCATCTTTCTCAAAAATAACTTGATCTTTATAGGTCTTAAATTTAATCTCGTTTTTTGATAATAAATTTTCTATTTCTTTATCTCTTTTTGTAGCATAAGGCTCGTAATCGTGATTTGTAAAAACAGTATCGATAGTATACTCATCCATCAAAGTTTTAAAAACATCTTTTGGATTATCATAATACATTGCAATACTACTTTGGTGTTCTGCTTGTAATGTGTCACGCATGTTTTGTAAAGTATTATATATAAAACTTACACGTGCATCGTCTTTAGGTAATTGATCTAATATAGATTTATCAAATATAAAAATTGGTAAAACAGGATGGTCAGATTGTAACGCGTTAAAAAAACCAACGTTGTCATCTAACCTTAAATCGCGTCTAAACCAAAAAATGTTTATAGGTGTTTTCATGTATTAATATTTTCCAAAAAGTGCTTCCAATTTTTTCGTTCTGTGATTAAAAATTTCTTCTAGTTTAGGTTTAACTATTATGGGATGTACTAGCTGTCCTAGAATGCCAAAAGGGACTTTATAGTCTATGATGTCTTCCATTTCTACACCACCATCAATTTCTTTAATAAAATGTTTATGATGCCATAAGGCATAAGGTCCAAAACGCTGTTCATCTACAAAATATTCACCCTCTTTAACGTGTGTTATTTCTGTTACCCATTTTGTTTTTATACCTAAAACAGGTGTCACAATGTATTGTATAATTTGTCCTGCAAACATGGGTCTATCTGCTCCAGACAAGATATTAAATCCCATGTAATCTGGAGTTATTGTTTTTAGGTTTTTTGGGTCTGATAAAAAATCCCAAGCTTGCGCTTTTGTAATTGGTAAGTTTTGTTTTTTATGTAATCTATAAATTTTCATAATAATTAGTCTAATTATATATTAAAATATAAGCGTTTAATGAAGTAGCAATTATTAGCCATATGATATATGGAAACAATAAATAACTTAGATTTTTGAGTGTTTGTTTATACTTAACAAATAGATATAAAATGACAATAGTTAATGCTACAATGACTATTAAAGCTAGAAACACTTGATGTAAATTGAAAAAAATATAATTCCAACTAACATTTAAAAATACTTGTAAAACATAAACTAAAATTAATTTTTTACTTTTTACAAGTGAAAATAATTTGGATAGGTAAATCGAAAAACACAGCATTATTAACGTCCATGCTACACCAAAAACCCATCTTGGTGGTGTCCAAGGTGCCTGATTTAAATTAGTGTACCAATCTGATAAAGGACCATTATCCATTAACCAGCTTCCAAAGGCTAATCCACCAAAATTAATGACGCTAAATATTAAGAAAAGTAAAAGTTGTTTCATTTTAAATATTTAGTGATTTTTGAACTATTTGGATTAGAAGTAGAGTATAGGTAGTCTAATAATTGACCCTCTGGACTAACAATGTATTTTTGAAAATTCCACTTTACTGATGAATTACTTTTACCGTTTTTTTGTTGTTGTGTAAGCCAAGCATATAAAGGATGTTGATTGTGTCCTTTAACATCTATTTTTTCGGTAATTAAAAATGAAACTCCGTAATTTACTTCACAAAATTCTTCTATCGCATTAGCATCTCCAGGTTCTTGATTTCCAAATTGATTACATGGCACTCCTATAATTTGTAATTTATCTTTATATGTATCGTGTAAGATTTGTAAATCTTTGTATTGTGGTGTAAAACCACATTTGGAAGCAACGTTAACAAATAAGATGTGCTTGCCTTTAAAAGCACTTAAATTAATTGGTTGTCCTTGCAAACTATTAATTTTAATATCGTAGATGCTTGGTAGATTTTTTAAATCAATTTTAGGATTACTTCTAGAAAAAAAAGTAGCAACAAATGCTTTAAATGGATTCATGCTATTAGATTTTAAAACTTACTATACCGCAATCCATTTCAAAGACTTGACCAGAGAGTGACAAAGCTTTGTCTGAGGTTAAAAACTGGGCCATATCTGCTACTTCTTGAGGATTTAAAAACTTTTTAAGAGGATGTCTATCTGTTATGTTCTCAATCATTTTCTCATTACGTAATAGTTTAGAGGCTAATTCAGTGTCTGTAACTGTTGGTGCAATAGCGTTAATCCTAATAGTTGGAGCCATTTCTGCTCCTACAGATTTAACTAGTCCTTCTATTGCGCTTTTAGAGGCAGCAACGCTAGCATGAAAAGGCATACCTAATTTTGCAGCGACAGTACTAAATAATACAATGGACGGATTGTTTCCTTTTTTTAAAGGGTCAATGTACTTTTGTATTGCTTTAACTGCGCCAATGACGTTAATTTCAAAATCTGCTCTAAAATCATCTAATTTTAATCTACCTATAGGTTTAAGATTAATACTTCCTGGACAATAAATTAGTGTGTCCACTGCTTCTATATCAGGTAATACTTCAGTTAGTATGTCACAATTATGATGTGTAAGGTTATCATGCTCAAAGTCAGGTTTAGTGCGACTTATGTTTATTACCTTGTGCGTGTTTAAAAAAGTTTGTGTAATGGCTTTACCTATACCTTTACTTCCTCCTATAATTACTAAATTTTTCATGGTTTTTTTGATTTTTAGGTATAAAAAAAGTGGTATCAATAAGATTTCTCTTATTAATTAATACCACTTAATATGTCATTTGGATTATAATCTAGTGCCTATGCAGCAGATGGTCTTCCTTTTAATCGTTTTTCAATCTTTTGTTTGATAGCAGTCAAATCTTTCATAATATCCATTAACTTAGGATCTTTGTTTTCTTTGTAAAGCTCATTCACACCAAGTATTAAATCTTTAGCTTCTCTTGACGCAAGAATACGATCACTTGTTGTAATAAACTTGTGTTTTTTTTCTGTAAACTCTATTGCTTTTTCTACGATACTCATAATGCTACTCTTTTAAATAATTTTGTAATTCGGCTATTTTTTCTGGCGTATTAAATTTTCCACCATAAAAAGTCGTCACTGTTGCAGAAGTTTCATCTTTAATGCCTCGTGACGATACACACAAGTGTTTGGCATCAATTATAACAGCAACATCATCAGTTTGCAATGCGGCTTTTAGCTCTTCTGCTATTTGGTTTGTTAAGCGTTCTTGTACCTGAGGACGTTTAGCGAAATACTGTACAATTCTGTTTAATTTTGATAAGCCTATAACTTTCCCTGAAGAAATATAAGCTACATGAGCTTTACCTATAATGGGTACAAAGTGATGCTCGCAATTGGAGTAGAAGGTAATGTTTTTCTCCACCAACATTTGATTGTATTTGTATTTATTGTCAAATAACGCAATTTTTGGCTTATTTTGAGGGTTTAATCCAGAAAATATTTCATCAATGTACATTTTTGCCACTCTTTTTGGAGTGCCTTTTAATGAATCATCTGTTAAATCTAAACCCATAACATCCATTATTTCTTCAAAAAGTATAGCAATTTTTTCTTTCTTTACTTCATCAGAAAACTTGAAAGCGTCACGCTTCATAGGTGTTTCAAGACCTGTATACATGTGATCGTCTCCAATGTCTTGATAGTCAATACCATTAAGGTCTTGATGGTTTAGGGCTGGCATTATGTCTTGTTTAATCATTTTATCTTTTTATATGCTGTATTTGGTCAATCAAGCCAAATCAAAGCAGTTTTTGTAAATATCTAACGTTTAGATATTTTATTGTGAGTAATTTGTTTTTGTCTTGAGCATTTAAAGCGTCCATCCTCAAACACTCTTTTTTTGCTGTGTTTTGTATTTCTACCTTGCACTCTGGCTCTCCATAATCTAAAACTACTAGGTTTCATTTCACGACGCATTAATGTAATAACGTCTTGCTCTTTTAACCCAAATTGAAATGTTATAGCATCAAAAGGTGTGCGATCTTCCCATGCCATTTCAATAATGCGATCTAATTCTTCAATTGTAAATTCTTTTGTCATTTAAAGTGGCGAAAAATTAAATTGTTCGTCATATTTTATCTTCTCATTCATTAATTTATCAAAAAACTTTTTATTCTCTTTAAAGGTTTTATTATTTCTAAAATGAATAAATTTTCCGTTTGAGTGAATACTAGACCCATTTGTTTTGTAAACTACTAGTTGGTAATATGGTATGGCCCAAGTAAAATTTTTCAAGCCTTTTGTTATGTGTATTAATATACCAATTGGTCTTAACTCTATATTCCCATAATTAGTATCACTAACTGTATTCAAAATTGATGCCATATTAGGACTAACTTCGTCAACAATCATTCTTTTTGATCCTACACCTCTCATCTTAATAGATTGTATAAGACTAAAAGGTTTACCAACGATGTCATCAATTAGTTTGTTGTTCTCCTTATTAGTATGTGTTGTATTTAGTAACAAAAGTTGTTTTCTGATTAATTATACTCAAATATACAAAATGTTTAACCTTTTTAAGTTAACGTTAAACAATATTTAACATATTAAATTTAATTATCCTTAAATAGAAGTAACTTATTGATTGCGAAGTAATTTATTACGGTCACTTAAGGTATGTCGTTTTAAAATACGATAACTTTCTTTTTTTACCAAAACATTGTCTTTCATGTTCCATAGTGTGTCACTTGCAAATGTTCTGGTTCGCTTTTCGTTAATTATTGGGTAAGGATAATCAGTTCCAAGCTGAAATCCTGTCAGTTGCTGGTCAAAATAGGACATATCGCTTGGATTATGAATAAATGGTGCTTCTAGACATGCCAATTCTGGAACCCATTTTTTGATAAATTGACCTTTAGGATCATGTTCTATGCTATTTTTTAAAGGGTTGTAAATACGTAACGTATTAATACCTGTTTCGCCAGCTTGCATTTGTATTTGTGGGTAATGTATACCAGGCTCGAAGTCTAAAAATAAGCTTGCTAGATGCGCGCTCATATCTTGCCAAGGTTGCCATAAGTTATGCGTAAAAAAGGAAACGACTAAAGCACGCATTCTAAAATTTAGATATCCAGTTTCTTTTAAACAGCGCATGCATGCATCTACTAAAGGAAAGCCTGTTTGCCCATTCTTCCAAGCGTCTTGATATTTTAAATTAACGGGTTTGTTAAGTTGATGGTAGCCTTTGTTTACACTTTTAAACTCCATTAGATGTTCCATTTCAAACTTTTGTATAAAGTGTGCTTGCCAACGTAGTCTGGATACAAATGCGTTTAAGTGTCTTTTGTGTGTTTTGTGTTTTACAACGTCTGATGCGCCATTAATAACCTGTTTTATAGATAGATTTCCCCAAGCAATGTAAGGGGATAACCTGCTGCAGCCCGTTCTAGCATCTAATGGTTTTGAAATGTGGTACATGTAATTGTGATACCTACCGTTGTAAAACGATTGCATGTATTTTAATCCTGTTGTTGTGCCTCCTTTTTGAAATGTTTTTGAAATGCCCGTTGACACGGAAATTGTGTTTAGTTTCGATTCAAGCGATTCAATTTGATTTATATTTAGTAGTTGATTTGGTTTCGGTTGAAACAGAAACTCTGCTTGCATCATATAATTGTCCCAATTCTGATACCATGTATTTCTGTTGCTTAGTCCACGTTGCACACCATTATTGTCATTTTCTGACCAAACAATAGTGTTTTTGGCCGAAAATTCCGCGAAAGCGATATCTCGTTTAAACGTAGATAAAATACCTGTCTCTTTATGAGAAAATACGTTTGTGACGTTAAAAGTTGTGTTGATGGTTTTTATAACCTTTTGGATGTCATTTTGGACAACCATTATTTTGGAATTGTATGGTTTTAATTGTGCGCTTAAATCTTCTAAAGATTGTTTTACAAAGTCCCAATGACGCTGGCTATAATGTTTGTCTTGTAATAAAAAATCTTCAAAAGTGTAGAGTAGGAGCGTGTGCTGACCTGAGTTTAAAGCATTAGTAATGGCTTCGTTATCTTGTAGTCGAAGGTCGCGTTTTAGCCATACTATGCTTAGGTTTTGTTTCATTTTTATTGATTTCTCTTTATTACTTCTCGATACAATTTGTTCGTGCCTCACAAATCACTCGAAGTGACGTTGTGTGATTGTTTTACGTTTTTAATTTTGTTATTATCTATTCTTTTACGTAATCGTCACATCGAGTGGTTTTTAGTTTTTCTCTAAAAATTGTATCGAGATATTTTTTAAAAACTATCAGGATTTTCAATAATTTGTTGTGCTCTTTCCTTTAAGCTACTTAATTGTTTGGCTTCCATTTTATCTAATAGGCTGTACATCATTTTCATTCTGAAATTGTCACCTAATTGTTTGCGCTTGTCATCCAAAAAATTCCAATACAAACTGTTAAATGGACAGGCTTTGTCGCCCAATTTTTCTTTTTTATTATAGTGGCAACTATCGCAGTAATTTCCCATTTTATGTATGTAACTTCCGCTAGACACGTATGGTTTTGTTGCTATTTTTCCGCCATCTGCAAATTGACTCATCCCTCTGGTATTAGGAAGCTGAACCCACTCCACAGCATCCACATAAATACCCAAATACCAGGCGTCCACTTGATCAGGATCTATTTGTGCTAATAATGCAAAATTACCAGTAACCATTAGGCGTTGGATATGGTGTGCATAACCATTGTCCAAACTATTGTTAATGGATTGTTTAAGGCAATTCATTTTTGTGTTTCCTGTCCAATAAAAATCTGGTAAATTATTGTTGTTTTCAAGATAGTTAAGCGTTTTATATTCTGGCATTAAAGCCCAATACATGCCACGCATATATTCTCTCCAACCTAAAATTTGCCTAATAAAACCTTCTACTTGACTAATATTTATATCGTCGCCATGTTTGCGCCAATAATTAAGTACAGTATCGACTACGTTTTTAGGCGAAATTAATTTTAGATTCATTGCAAAAGATAACCTAGAATGAAATAAATAAACTTGGTCTGTGTGCATGGCATCTTGGTAATCTCCAAAATGAATCAGCAATACTTCGCAAAAATATTTAAGTTGCTCTAGTGCTTGTTGCCTATTTATAGGATAACTAAAGGTTTTGGTGTCTAAATTACCTATGGTTTTAATATCCTCTTTTTCTATTAGCGTTACAATAGCTTCAATATCGTTTTTGAAATATTTGTAAGGCGGAATAGGATGTTCTGCTTTCCATTTATTGCGGTTACTTTTATCGTAATTCCATTTACCGCCTTCAGGTTGTTCTGCAACCATTAGTATATCGTGTTTTTTACGCATATCACGATAAAAATTTTCCATTAGGTATTGTTTTTTACCTTTAAAAAACTGTTTTAAATCTTGACGTTTTGTGTAAAAATGTTCTGTTAAAAATGCTTCTGTATCTATATCTAACGATTTACAAAAAGTTGACAATTGCTCGTCTAATCTATATTCGTCAGGTAATTGATATTCAAATTTAGTAATGTTATGTTCTTCAATTAGTAACTTAAGGTTGTCTGTTAAGCTTTGCGTGTTTTTACTGTCGTCTAATTTTAAATATTGTACAGTAAAACCTTGGTCTTTTAAATGTTGACCAAAATCACGCATGGCAGCAAAAAAACCAATAACTTTTTGGATGTGATGAGTAACGTAGTCGGTTTCTTGACGCATTTCGAACAAACAATACACTGTATTTTCCGGAGTGTTTTTGTACCAGCTGTGTTTACTGTTTAGTTGGTCGCCAAGTATTAGTCTTAATGTTTTCAATGGTAATTAGTTTTTTTATTTATTTTAAAAGTGCTTCGCCTTTTAGGTCAAACCTTCCGAGTTTTTTTAAGAAAACCCACCTTACTTTAGCTAAAGGAAGGAGTTTACAACTGTATAAGTTTTGTGTTATAATTGTCTTGACACGCTACGCTCGTGACTATTAAATCACTGAAGCTAATGTGTTTTAAAAAAGGATATCTTGCAGCCATAAGCGTTGATATTTCCCGTTAGTATCATAGCGTTCTGCTTGGAGTTTTACGTTAAATTTTCGGTCTCTTGGATCGTTTCCAACGCCTGCAACATACATCCAGTTTCCGTAGTTACTGTGCACATCATAATCTATAAGCATACTTTCAAAATAACTTGCTCCAATACGCCAATCTAATTCTAAAGATTTTGCAAAATAGCTGGCAACATTTTGTCGTCCACGATTACTCATCCAACCTGTTTTTTTAAGCTCAAGCATGTTAGCATTAACAAAAGGTTCTGTCGTGTTACCATCAATCCATTGTTTAATTTTTGTTTGATTTGTAGACCAGTTGTATTTCTTGTTTAAAATACCACCTATTTTAAATAGTTGGTTACCGTGTTTTAAGGACACGTATTTAAAATAATCGCGCCAAATCAATTCAAAAATTAGCCAATACGTAGATTCATTTTTTACATGCTCATTTTCAAAACGTTTGACTTGGTAATAAATTTGTTTTGCAGACAAACTTCCGTTTGCTAACCATGGCGAAAACTTAGAGCTAAAGTCTGTACCTATTAATCCATTTCTAGTTTTTTTATAAAAGCCTAGTTTTTTGGTTTCGAAAAAATAATTATTTAACCGTTTTAAAGCTTCGGCTTCTCCTCCTTTAAAAGGAAACGCATTATTAGGATGCGGAGTAATAGCATCCAATCCTAGATCTTTTAAAGTCGGAATAGTTGTGTTGTTTGTTATGTTGAAGTTTTCAGCTGTAGCTGAATTAGTGACGTTTAAAGGTCTGATTGTACTTAGTTTTTCGCATTGTTTCCTGAATTGTGTGAATACGTGAGGTAATGCTTCCGTTTTAAACGGAATATCTTCCGGATGGTATAAAAACTGGTCGTAAGTTTCAATATATTCTATGTCATCTGTAAGATTAGCTTTTACTTGATTGATAACAGAAACCTCTTCGTCTGTCCATTCTTTTTGAAGATATACAGTCGAAATATTATGTAGTTTAACTAAGTCATGGATGGCATGTTCTGGAGTTTCCGTGTAAACGAACAACGGAATATTAAGCTGCTTTAACTGTTGCTTTAAATCCGTTATAGTCTCAATTAAAAACTGCCCTCTAAAGTTTTCTGTCTTTTTAAACCCAAAGGGAGATAATTTAAACTGTCTTGGGTCAAAACAATAAACAGCAATAGTAGATGTGCTGTTTTCTATTGCATTTTTAAGTGCAATATTATCTTGAGTTCTTAAGTCGTTTTTAAACCAAACTAAGCTGTTTTTGTTTTGTTTCGTTTGCATTTTTCACTACAATATTTTACGTCATTCCAACTCTTTTCCCATTTTTTACGCCAAGTAAAAGGTAATTGGCAGGTTGGGCATGTTTTGGTTGGAAGGTTTTGTTTTTTTATATTTTTAGGCATTGGCTAATTTGTTAATCATCCCTTTAAAAATAAAACCATGAAAAGGGAGTACGCTATACCAATACAAACGACCAGCCAATCCTCTAGGTCTAAAAGTAGCACGTTGGTAAACTTTACCTTTGGCCACTCTAAATTCTAACCAGGCTTCTCCGGGAAGTTTCATTTCCGCAAAGAGTATTAGACGTTGTTGTTCTTTATCTGCTAAAAGGACACGCCAAAAGTCTAAAGCATCTCCAGTTTTAATTTTAGTTTTATTAGTACGTCCACGACGTAAACCAATACCACCAACTAGTTTATCTAAAAAACCTCTGATTTTCCATAAAAACGTACCGTAATACCAACCGTTTTCGCCACCAATAGCCCAGATTTTTTCAAGTGTACGCTGCTCGTCTTTTACTTCGCGCTCTTTTATGTCTGTAAAACAACCATGTTTTGGTACTTTTAAATATTGTGTGGAGGCTCGTTTTTTAAATCGGCTATTAATAAGTGCATCTTTCCAACTTGAAATAATATCGTTACCTTCAATCTTTACAAAAGCTAATTCTACAGCTTGTTTGTAGGACATAGGAGTGACGTCTAATAATTGGTTGATGTTACTTTTTTCGCCTATAATTTCAATTCCCATGCTATTTACTAATGATGAAGCCAATTTATAAGACGTTGACGTTACAAAATATAGCCAATAGCTGGATAGTTTTGGGGTCATTACAGGTACAGTTAATATGTAGCGCTTTAATTTTCTGGCTTCAGCAAATTTTAATAACATTTGCTTATATGTCATGACTTCTGGTCCAAAAATATCGTGTGAAGTATTGTATAATTCTGTATTTCCTAGACCACGAATTAAAAATGTTAAGACATCTCTAACGCCAATAGGTTGAGTTTTTGTATTTAACCATTTTGGTGCTACCATTACAGGAAGTTTTTCTACTAAATCTCTTATAATTTCAAAACTAGCACTTCCAGAACCTACAATTATACCTGCCTTAAAAACAGTTAAGGCGTAGTGCTGGGATTGTAAGGTTGTTTCGACATTTTTTCTAGATAATAAATGCTTGGATAATTTGGTGTCGTTTGTAATACCACTTAAATAAATGACTTGCTTGGCGTTAGTTGTTTCAATATAGTTTTTGAAATTAACTGCGCAGTCTTCTTCCATTTGATGAAATTGATCTACCGAATTTGACATAGAATGAATCAAATAATAGGCAGCATCAATATCTTTTGGAATATTACTTAAAGTTTCAGGCTTTAGAAAGTCAGCCTCAATAACGTGTAAATTTTCTTCTTGAGAGTATTTACGTTCTGTACGTAATTTACCTCTAACTGCACAAACTACTGTGTGTCCTTGCTCTAATAGTAACGGGATAATGCGCTTACCAATGTAACCTGTTGCTCCTGTTACTAATATTCTCATGGGTTTGGTTTTAAGTGTTATGTTGTTCTCGATACAATTTTTTTCATTCTTCAAAAAATCACTCGAACTGACGTTGTGTTTATCAATATTTTTAATTTATTTATTTTTTAGGTCTTTGGTATTCTAAGCGTTTTTCTAATTTAGGGATTGTATATCCATCTAAACCATTAATGGCAGCAATATTTGCTTTGGATAGATTTATAAATCCATCATCTTCTAATAAATCACCATTAATATACAAGCCTTGAATTTCTCCGATTACTAATATGGTGTTATTTGCTTCGATTAGATATTCTTCAATAAATTTCATTTCTAATTGAATTGGTGCGCCTTTTACAAATGGCGCTTTACAATTATCTTTGTATTCTGATTCTAAACCAGTCATATCAAATTCTGAAATCGACTGGTCGTATTTAGCAGAGGTATGATGTGCGTCTTCAAAATTGTTTAAATCAATGTGATTTATAGTATAAACGCCTGTCTTTTTTATGTTGTCATACGTGTGACGTGTTACCGTTGTTGGTCTGCAAAAAAAGCCCAATAAAGGCGGATTGCTACCAATGTGTGTTACCGAACTAAATACAGCTACATTTTCTTGTCCCTTGGTAGATTTTGTACCAATTAAATTAGCACTTTTAAAACCAGAGCAACTATTAATTAAATTAATTTTATATAAATGCTCTAATTCCTGAATCTGTTTTAAATTAAAATAAGCCATTTATAACGTTTTGTAATTGTTAATTTGAACGTCTTTTGCTTTTAAATCAAACATTAAATTATACAAACCAAAGAAGGTTCTGTTTATGTAAATAAAGTGCTTAGAACCTCGGTTTCCATTCATTTTTCTTAATTCTGTACTTTTACTGTAACGTTGTCCCATTTCTGAAATAGCGTTAAAAAATTTAGGGTCTGAGAAATCAAAAGTATCCTCGTGAAAAGGTTTTGTAAATAAGCTTAATAACTCATGAAACATTGCCGAGAAAAAATCTAATTCTTCTTGAGTGTCTTCTTCTCTTAAAATCTCTAATTCGTACATTTTAGCGGTAAACGCTTCTTTATTGTTGATTACCTCTGGTTTTGCTAATTCAAAATAAGGCACGTAAAAATCTTGAGGTACTTCTTTCATACATCCAAAATCTAAAGCAATTAAATCGCCAGATTTAGATACTAAAAAGTTTCCTGGATGTGGATCTGCATGTACTTTTTTGATAACATGCATTTGGTACATATAAAAATCCCAAAGCGCTTGACCTAATTGGTTTGCTTTGTTTTGATCTGTGTTGTATGCAGTAAATTCAGAAAGGTGTTCGCCTTCCATCCAGTCCATAGTTATAATACGCTCGGAAGATAATGCTTCGTAATAGTTTGGAAACTTTAAATTAGGGATGTGCTTACAAGCTGCTACAATAGCTTTGCTTTGCTCAACTTCTAAAATATAATTAGTTTCTTCTACTAATTTGTTTTCTACCTCTTGAAAGTACTTATCAGAGTCCTTTCCTTTAATATTAAACATTTTTATGGCAATAGGTTTTACCATAGCCAAATCGCTAGCAATGCTATCTGCAACACCTGGATATTGAATTTTCACAGCAAGTTTTTTTCCATCCTTTTCGGCTAAATGCACTTGTCCAATACTGGCTGCATTTACAGAATTTAGATTAAAAGTGTCGTAAATTTGGCTTGGTAATTTCCCGAAATATTTTTTAAAAGTTTTACTAACTAAAGGCGCAGAAAGTGGTGGTACAGAAAATTGTGCCAACGAAAACTTCTCTACATAAGCTTGTGGTAAAATACTTTTTTCCATGCTTAACATTTGTGCTACTTTAAGCGCACTTCCTTTTAATTGCTTTAAACCATCATAGATGTCTTCAGCATTGTTTTCGTTAAGTCTCGCTTTAGCTTCGGCTTCAGTTTTGGTGATTTTGTCACCGTAATATTTTAAATAATTTACACCAACTTTTGCTCCAGTAGTGACTAATTTAGTCGCTCTGGATATTTTTGATGTTGGTATTTTGTCTATCGTTTTCAATAGTTGTGGATTTTAGTAATAATAGGTATCCAGAAGTTTTAGAAACTTCTTTTTGCTCTGAATGACAATTGGAAGTCGTTGTTTTTTAAGTATTGCGCTTAGGATAATTTTAATTACTCATCTTAATTTTTTCTTTAAAGATGAATTTTCCAAAGTCAATAATACTTTTTAAAGGCATGACATTTAATACATCAAAACTTGTGTTTACAGATTTTTCTATAAAAATGTCTGTTTTTTCAAATGAAGCAGAAGTATCATCCATCCAAAATTTCAAGGTTAATAATAATTGTAACCATGCAGTTTCTGTAAGACCTCTATCTTGAATTTTGTTTAGCTGTTCTTGTTTAATATCAATAAGCTCGATACCTAAATCTTTTATATAATGTGTAAAACTTGCTTTAAGTTCTGATAAAGTAGCAAAACCTTTTAGACTGTTTTTGTGTTTATGTAAAGCATACACCACATAACTTCTGTTAGCGGTAAGGTTTTCAAAAAAGGTAAAGTAAAAGCTTAGTAATTTATTTCTAGGCTCAAAGTGTGCATAATCCTCACTAGCTTCTAAGGCATTATGTGTGTTATCAAAAAAGGCTTTGAAGATGCCTTTTTCTATAGCATCAAATGTTCCGAAGTGCTCATAAAATTTAGATTCCTCAAAATTATTATGCTTCGCAAATGCGTAAACCGATTTAGGTTGTTCGTTATGTTCTAAGACATAATCCATATAAAATGAAATAATGTCGTTACTGCTTATATTTTTCTTTTTTGCCATCCTATGAAAATTTGATAGCATAAAGATACAAAATGTTTAACGATGTATGGTTATTGTTAAACAAAATTTAACATGACTTTGTGCATGTTGCTCTAAAACGATTAAATACCTACTGTTTTACTACGTCTTTCAAGCATTATATTGTCCATCCACAGACCATGTAATTGTCCAATGTTTTCTTTATAACCAATAACTCTAAATTGATTATTGGTGTGTAATTTTAGACTAGCAGTATTAGCTCTCATTATTCCAGCTTGTAGCGTCCAAATATTATTTTGTTCGCTAATCTTAATTAACTTTTTTAGCAGGAAATCTCCAACCTTTTGCCCTCTAAAATGTTTTGACACATAAACACTAACTTCAGCAACGCCAGAATATACTTTTCTTTTTGAAACAGCACTTAAAGACGCCCAACCTAAAAATTGGTCGTCTTTTATTGCTAAAATACGACCAATAGGTAAGTGGTTGTTATTCCAATACTCCCAATCAGGTGCAACTGTTTCAAACGTTGCAACTCCTGTAGCAATACCCTCTTGATAAATAGATTGCACTTCTGAGAAATTGGCTTTATTTATGGTAATGATTTGCATATTAGCAACATCCAGAACCTGGTGCGCAAGAGTCTCCTGCTTGTATGTCTGAAAATTGTAGTTTTTGTTTTGGTTCTGGGATTCCGCATTTATCCTTTGCTAAACAATCGGTAACTAATGATGTTAGTTGAAAAGTATTGTTTTTAAATTCTAAACCAAATTTTTGAATGGTTTGTTCTCCTTGAAATTCAACTTCAATATCTAAACCTTCTAGGTTAAATATTTCTTCAGACAACTCTATGATTTTAACTAATTTTTCAGGATGTAATCTGTGATCATAATCATCTGCATTCCATAATTGGAAACTTACTTTTTTTTCTTGTCTAACAGTTCCACCACAATCAATAAAGTGTTTAGCAACTTGACCGACTTCAGTAACATGAAAGTGGTTTGGAACTAAACTACCATCAGGTAGTGTAAATGAAATAGTCTCTAATTGTGATAAGTGTTTTTTAATGTCTGAAAGTGTCATAATTTAATGTGTTATTATGATTAATATTTTGATGTTAGCAACATGTGTTGCTGTCTAAATTGTTGTCAAAAAAGCCAGTTAAAAGTGTTTTCATGGCTGTCCAATTGTCCTTGTTTATGCAATAGCAAACGCTTGTGCCTTCAATAGTACCTTGGATTAAACCTAGGTTTTTTAATTCTTTTAAATGTTGCGAGATTGTAGGTTGTGCCAATCCAATCTCTTCAACCAAATCACCACATACACACGCATTAATTTTAAACAAATGTTGTATAATGGCTACTCTAGCAGGATGTCCAAATGCTTTAGCAAAAAGTGCAATTTGGTTTTGTGACTCTGAAAATTTTTCGGTTTTAATTAATCCCATAATGTTTACATATTTGTACATCGCAATATTACGATTAATTGTTTGATTTTAGAAATAAATTACTCTTTTTTTAAGGTTTTATTAACAAACAAGGTTATACTTATGCTTAATTTTACGTTAATTAAAATCAAAAAATATAACCATGAAAAAATTATTTACATTAATTATGTTGCTAACAGTATCATTTGCTGTTAATGCACAAATTGAGACGCCTCAACCTAGTCCGTTTCAAAAGATTGAACAAAAAGTTGGTCTTACAGATGTTACATTAGAATATTCTAGACCATCAATGAGAGGTCGTGAAGTTTTTGGAAACTTAGTACCTTTTGGACAATTATGGAGAACAGGAGCAAATAAAAATACTATTATAACTTTTAGTGGAGATGTAACTGTTGGTGGACAAGCTTTAAAAGCTGGGTCTTATGCAGTATTTACAACACCAAATGCAGCTAGTTGGGACGTTATATTTTACAACGATACTAATAATTGGGGAGCACCAAAAACTTTAGATGAATCAAAAGTAGCAGCTAAAGTATCTGCAGAAGTATATACTTTACCTATGGATATCGAAACGTTTACTATGTCATTTGATGACTTAACAAACGATTCTGCAGTTTTAGGAATTATGTGGGAAAAAGCTTATGTAGCTGTAAAATTTGAGGTTGCAACAGATAAAGTAGTTACTGACGCTATTGCTAAAACAATGAATGGTCCTAGTGCAGATGATTATTATGCTGCAGCACGTTACTATTTTGAGTCAGGTAAGGACATCAATCAAGCTGTAACTTGGATGAATACTGCAGTAGATATGTATAAAGATGCTCCTAAGTTTTGGGTGTTACGTCAACAGTCTTTAATTAATGCAAAAGCAGGAGATAAAAAAGGAGCTATTAAAGCTGCTAAAGCGTCTTTGGCACTTGCTGAAAAAGCAGGTAATGCTGATTATATTAAGATGAATAAAGACTCTTTAAAAGAATGGGGAGGATTATAATCTAAAGATTTTTAAATTATAATAAAGTGCAATCTAATAGATTGCACTTTTTTTTTAGTCTATTTCTTCAAGTTCAAAAATATCATGTACAGAAACGTTAAAAACTTTAGATAATTTTAGAGCTAAAACTGTAGACGGTACGTATTTATTTTTTTCCATTGCATTTATGGTTTGTCTACTAACACCTATTTTATTCGCTAAATCTGCTTGTGTTAAATTATGAATAGCACGATGTACTTTAATTTTATTCGTCATAATTTCTAGATTTATATTTAAGAAAATTAAAACGTATTATAAAAAATAATAAAGGTGTAAACATGTTAAAGATTAAAACTTCAAAAAAGGTCATATTGTAAACAAATACAATTGCAAATATTAAAACTATATAATTAAATATAATTGCCCAAACTAATGATGTTTTTCTTAACTGAAAAATAAATTCATCTTCTATTTTCTCTTTACTAAATCCTACAATTAAACCACCAACAATAATTAATATAGCAACAATTTCATCTAAAATACCATTTTCGATTATTTTAAAGAAACCATTATTATTGTCAAAAAAACGATCAGAATTATACAAGACCAGTACATTAGTTTGTAATAATTCACCATCTAAAATAGTTTTATAAAATATTATTCCTGTTAGTAAGCCCAATATTAAAATTACCCATCCTATAATTTTAAAGTTGTTTGATAAGAGATAATGTGTTTTCATGTCTAAATTGTTTTATGTTTCAATAAATGTAAAGTTTATTTTACATTTAGACAAGTTTATGTGTCTTTTTTGTGTTTTTAGCAATTTGTTAATTTCAATTTTGAGCATAAAAAAACTGTAAAAATTAATTTACAGTTTTAAATTATCGTACTTAATAGCTAATTAACTATTCCTGTTTTTATTAAGTTCGTCTTGAAGTTGGCGTCTTACTTTTTGTTCACGCTCTAAGGCATTACGTCTATGTTCTTCAAACTCTTCTTCGGTTTCTTCTAATCTTAATTTAGCTTCTTTAGTTACAGCATTACTGTTTTTAAATTTATAGATAAAGAAAAATAGAAAGGCTAGTAATCCTGCAATGATTGACCATAATAATGTGTTGTATCCAACTTTACTCATTTGTAATCCAAATAGAGACATGCTGTCTTTTTCTTGGTTTGTTTCTTCTAAGTTGGTTTTTGTATTGCTTAAGCTACTTTTTAATTGCGTTACTTCTTGACTTTGAGAAGCTACTTTGTTTTGAGTGTCTAATAATTCTTTTTTTAGTGCTTTTAGCGAATCTAAAGTGTGCGATTTAATTTTTTCAATCCATTCGTTTCTAACAACTTCATAAGACTGTCCACGTGCATCTCTCCAGTTGTTTGATCTTTTTGTTAGATATTCAAATTGGTTTTCTAAAGTTCCCGAATCTAATGATAGCTTGTCATCTTCTTCTTCGGTTTCAGTTTGTGCAGTAGCAGTAAAAGTAAAAAGTAATAGGAAAAAAGCTGCTAATAGAAAATTTGTTTTACGCATTGTATTGTGTTTGTTGTCTTTCGTCTTTGCGAAAATATAAAAAAAAGGTTTGCTATAAGGCTTAAATATAACAAAAAGCCTCACAATTGCGAGGCTTTTATATATACGTTTGTAATTAAAATTTGGATGTTAGTAGTAGGTAAAACGTCTTACTTTAGCAATATGCTTAGCTAATCTAATTACTTGGTGGCTGTAACCATACTCATTATCATACCATACATATAGTATTGCATTTTTTCCATCTTTTCTAACAATGGTTGCTTTGCTGTCGTAAATAGAAGGTGCAGAGCTACCTATTATGTCTGTAGACACTAGCTCGTCACTCATTTCGTATTTAATTTGTTCAACTAAGTCACCTTCTAATGCATATTTTTTTAATGTTGCATTAATACTATCAATACTAGCTTTAGAGATTAGTTCTAAATTTAAAATGGCTAAAGACCCATTTGGTACAGGTACGCGAATGGCGTTAGAGGTTAACTTACCTTCAAAGCTTGGTAATGCTTTTGAAACCGCTTGACCAGCTCCAGTTTCTGTTATTACCATGTTTAAACCAGCAGCACGACCACGACGGTATTTACTGTGGAAGTTGTCTACTAAGTTTTGATCGTTTGTGTAAGCATGTATCGTTTCTAAGTGTCCGCTTTTTACACCATAGGTGTCTTCCATTGCTTTTAAAACAGGAGTAATCGCATTTGTTGTACAAGAGGCAGCAGAGAAGATGTCTATTTTATCAGGATCATTTTCTAGATGGTTAACACCATAAACAATATTTGGAATCCCTTTTCCTGGAGCAGTTAATAATACTTTATCAGCACCTGGAGAATTTTTTAATCTTGTTAATGCTTCTTTATCTCTAAATACACCTGTATTGTCAATGATTAGTGCATTGTTAATCCCATATTTGGTATAATCGATGTCTTCTGGTTGGTTAGCATTAATTATCTTTACAGTTGTCCCATTAATAATTAAAGCTTCGTTTTTGATATCTGTAGTTACAGTACCAGAAAAATCACCATGTACAGAGTCGTTACGTAATAAAGCTGCACGTTTTTCTAAAACAGTAGCATCTAATTTACCACGTGTTACTATAGCACGTAAACGTAATTGACTTCCTTTACCAGTACGTGTCATAAGCTCTCTAGCTACTAAACGACCAATACGACCAAATCCATAAAGTACCACATCTTTAGGTGTGATATCTTTAGTTTTACTAGCACCTTTAAGCTTTTTGGATACAAAAGCTAAAGCATTGCTGTATTTTTTTTCTTCTAAATGATACTCATACGTTAATTTACCAATATCTAATTTAGCAGGAGGTACATCTAAAGTTTTGATAGCTTGTGCAATCTCTACAGAATCAAAAATTGAGATTGGTTTTTGTACAAACTCGCCAGCATATTCATGCAGGTTTAAAATTTCGGATACATTTCTGTCAATTAATTGGTTTCTAAAAATCACCAATTCGATAGATTTGTCATACCATAAATCGCTAACAATTTTAATAAATTCTACGGTAGCTCGTCTTCTGTCTGCTTGAAACGCTAATTCGTTTTCGTAAGTTTCGTTAATGGACATTTTAAATTATTTAGTGTGTGTTGTTAATTTATTATGTAAATTTTCGGCAAAAGTATTGATTTCAAACGATTTCGTAAAGGAAAAAGTATAAAAAAATAAAAGCACTTAATTTTACTAATTAAGTGCTTTCTATTTAGGTTGGATAATTAATTATCTTAAACCATATCTGTTTTTCTCTCCTTTGGAGTTTATTAGCTCGATGCTTAATGGTTGATACGTGTCTCTGTTTTTTAAAACGTTATCAACATCTTCAATAGTATTTACTTTTACGTTATTAATGGCAGTAATTATGTTACCAGCTTCAATACCTTCCCTTTGTAAATATTGACCATAGGTACCATTTACTTTAGTAATTTTTACACCATTTTTAGTTTTGTATTTCTTTAAGTCTTCTGGTTTTGCATTTTTAATAACACCAATAACAGGTAAAATATAGGTGTTGTTTTTTAGTAAAGTAACAGCAACCTCCTTAGTTTGTCCATCACGTAATAAAGTTACGTTAACAACATCATTAGGACGTTTGGCATCCAAAAAGCCTCTTAAATCCGAGAATTTTTTAATTTTAATATTATCAATCATTTTAATAATATCACCACTTTTAATACCAGCTTCAGCAGCTCCAGTATCTTCCTCAACATCATCCACGTAAAACCCTTCGGTTTCTGCCACACCTAATTTTTCTGCATACGTACTATTTAATGAACCTCCAATAACACCCAAAATACCATTTTGGACATTACCAAACTCCATAATATCTTGTACTACTTTTTTAGCAATATTACTAGGTACAGCAAAAGAGTAACCAATATAAGAACCTGTTTGAGAAGTAATTGCTGTATTAATACCAATCAATTCTCCAGCAGTATTAACTAAGGCTCCTCCGGAGTTTCCTGGATTAACAGCAGCATCTGTTTGGATAAAAGACTGTGTGCTTTGTCCACTTAAATCTCTAGATTTAGCACTAATAATACCTGCAGTAACTGTGGATGTTAAGTTAAACGGATTACCAACAGCTAAAACCCATTCGCCAATTTTAGCAGTATCACTATCACCAAACGTTGTATAAGGTAATTGCTCGTCACTTTCAACTTTTAATAATGCAATGTCTGTTTTTGGATCAGTACCAATAATTTTAGCTGTTAAGGTACGATTGTCATTTAAGGTAACACTTAATTGTTGTGAGTCCTCAATAACATGATTATTAGTAATAATGTAACCATCAGGTGAAATAATTACACCACTACCAGTACCAAGTTGCCTTTTTTGAGGTACACGACCATAAAATAAGTCTTGTAATGTAGGTTGTGCTGTATTTAATGCCACATTTTTAACGTGTACCACAGCATGTACTGTTTTGTCTGCAGCATTGGTAAAGCTAATACCATCATTAGCAGCTAAAGCAGTTGTGGTTGTTTTATAATTGGTAGGCAAAAAAACAGGGTTATCCTGTATTGTGTTTGTTGCAATTTGTGCGTTGTCTTTTTCAAGAAAGGTTTTGTATGTTCCTAGGGTAATTGCACCTCCTAATACCGAAACTAAAACCAAAGTTAACATCTTCTTCATAAAATACTTAGTTTAGATTTATTAGATAACGATTAAAATTAATTAAATATTGAATGTCTATTTCAACTTTAACGACGTTTTAACAACTGAAAAAACTTATATTTGTCATTCAATTTTTCAGCCCAATGACATTGACTTTTTACAAATATCAAGGAACAGGTAATGACTTTGTCATGATTGATAATAGGCAAAACTTATTCGACAAAAATAATACCAAACTTGTTGCATTTTTATGTGATCGTAGATTTGGAATAGGAGCAGATGGACTAATTTTATTAGAAAATCACCCATCTGTAGATTTTAAAATGGTGTATTACAATGCAGACGGAAACCAAAGTACAATGTGTGGCAATGGTGGACGTTGTATTGTCGCTTTCGCGGAATTTTTGCAGATTGTAAAACATGAGACCACTTTTGAAGCGATAGACGGTTTGCATTATGCAAAAATGACAGATGGTTTAATACATCTACAAATGAAAGATGTTGATACCATTGAAGTCTTTAAACAACACCAATTTTTAGACACAGGATCGCCACATCACGTTCAGTTTGTTGAGGACTTAGTTAATTTTGATGTTAAAACGGAAGGTTCAAAAATTAGATATGGACAACCTTATAATAAAGCAGGAAGCAACGTAAATTTTGTTGAAAAAATTAACGAAGATACTTTTGCGTTAAGAACCTATGAAAGAGGAGTAGAAGATGAAACCTTATCTTGTGGTACAGGTGCAACAGCAGTCGCTATAGCCATGCATGAGACAGGTCAAAGTACAGCGTCCACAGTAAATCTTAATGTTCAAGGTGGACAGTTAAAAGTGTCTTTTACAAAAACAGAAAATGTTTATAAAAACGCCATGCTAATAGGACCTGCAAAACAGGTTTTTAAAGGCGAAATTACATGCTAACATTACAAGGTAAACATATAAATTTAAGAGCCTTAGAGCCTGAAGATTTGTCATTTATACACCAAATAGAAAATGACGAATCCATTTGGGAAATTAGCAACACGATAACACCATATTCCAAATACCTTATCAAACAGTATTTAGACCACGCACACAAGGATATTTACGAAGTCAAACAATTACGATTGGTCATTTGTAATAAAAATGAAGATGCAATAGGAATGATTGATGTTTTTGATTTTGATTATAAAAACAGAAGAGCAGGTATTGGTATTTTAGTAAAAGATACTGCTAATAGACAAAAAGGGCATGGTAAAGAAGCTTTGCAATTATTGACTAATTATTGTTTTAAACATTTAGATTTACATCAGTTATATTGTAATATAAGTGAAGATAATACTGCAAGTTTAGCACTTTTTAAAAGTCAAGGCTTTAAGGAAATAGGATTAAAAAAAGACTGGAATTATTTAAACGGTCACTTTAAAAACGAATATTTATTTCAATTGATTAATACAGATGTACATTAAAAAAATTTTATTAGCTATTGCCTTAATTGGTTTAGTCGTAGCAGCTTATTTTGCCTATTTTATTTATGGAGCCATGTTTGAAAAAAATACAGCTTTTAATAACGACAAAGCTTATATATATGTTCCAACCAATGCAAATTACGATCAAGTAAGAGCGCAATTGATCCCTTTATTAAAAGATATTGACAGTTTTGATGCTTTAGCAAAGCAAAAAAAATACACAACTAATATAAAAGCGGGACGTTTTGCTATTACTAAAAACATGAGTAATAATGATATTATAAACTCAATTAGAAGTAAAAACATTCCAATTAAATTAAGTTTTAACAATCAAGAGCGTATACAAAATCTTGCAGGTCGTATAGCACAACAAATTGAACCGGATAGTTTACAGCTTTTATCTGTAATGACGGATAATACTTTTTTAAAAGAGCATAAGTTTACTGATGCAACAGTTTTAAATATGTATGTACCTAATAGTTATGAGTTTTTTTGGAATACGTCAGCCGAAGGTTTTAGAGAACGTATGTTAAAAGAATATTATCGTTTTTGGAATACTACAAGACAAACAAAGCGTAAAGCTTTAAACCTATCCGTTAACGAGGTTATGACCATGGCATCCATCGTACAAAAAGAAACTGCTAAAGTTGACGAAAGACCACGAGTAGCTGGAGTATATTTAAATAGAATAAAAAAAGGAATGCCATTACAAGCAGATCCTACTGTGATATTTTCTAAAAAGTTAAAAGAAAACGATTTTGATCAAATTATAAAACGTGTGTTATATAAAGACCTTGAAATTGATTCGCCATACAACACGTATAAATATGCTGGTATTCCTCCTGGTCCAATAACAATGCCTGATGTGTCAGCAATTGATGCTGTACTAAATCCAGAATCTCATGATTACTATTACTTTGTCGCTAATGTGCAAAACTTTGGATATCATAAATTTGCTAAAACCTTAAGTCAACATAATGCCAATAAAAACGAATATGTACGTTGGATTAATAGTCAAGGTGTTAACAGATAATTTTTTTGAATAAAATAATCACTTTATTACTTTTTTTGACTTCAATTTTAGCTTTAGGGCAAATTGATGACGACTCGTTTTTTAAACCTAGTGATACCCTTAATACAAAACGTAAACAAGGTGTAATAATTACTCAAACCAGTTTGGCCACTTTGTCAATTGTTGGTTTAAATACGTTATGGTATTCAGATTATGAACGTTCAAAATTTCATACCACAAACGATAATTCTGAGTGGTTTAAAATGGATAAATTAGGTCACAGTTTTTCTGCCTATCAACTTGGTAAATTTGGAGCTCAAACTTTAAATTGGAGTGGTGTTAGCAAAAAAAATCAGTTGTTATATGGCGCAACAATAGGTTTTTCATTTTTAACAGCAGTCGAAGTTTTAGATGGTTTTTCAGAAGAATGGGGTTTTTCTTGGGGAGATTTTACAGCAAATGCAGCTGGAGCAGGTTTATATATTGGACAAGAATTACTTTGGGATGAACAACGCATTCAATTAAAATACTCTTTTAGTCAAAGTCCTTACGCTAATCAAAATCCTGAAAAATTGGGTAAAGGTTTACTTGAAGAGATTATTAAAGATTATAATGGACAAACCTATTGGTTAAGTGGCAACATACAGTCGTTTTTTAAAGACACAAAATTACCTAAATGGTTAAATGTAGCAGTAGGTTATGGTGTTGATGGCTTATTGTATGGTAATGCTAGTCTTCAAAATTTAGATTTTACTAACCAAAAACGAAGCAGACAATTTTATTTAAGTTTAGATATGGACTTAACCAAAATTAAAACTAATTCTACATTTTTAAAACAAGTTTTTAACGTTGTAAACGTTATAAAAATTCCTTTTCCTACAATTCAATTAAATGACAATGGAAAGGTAAAAGGACACCTTTTGTACTTTTAACATAAGTTAACATATTGATTATCAGTATTTGATTTTTTTTCGTATATTTGCACGCTGAAATTTAAGTCTATCCCTTATTAATTTATAGACTTTTAAATCAATACAAATGAAAAAAAATATTGGAAAGTTTATATCAATAGTACTTACAATATCAATATTAGTATTAGTTGTCTTTGACCAAACAGAAGGTAATGCAAAACTAATTGAGCGATACGATATTAATGATTTAGAGAATCAGGATTTAGCAATAAATCAACAAAAAATATTTTCGCCACATCTAGGAAAATCATTTACGGGTTTTAAAGAAGCTTTAGGTTTTAAGGAGTCTCAAAATGATTATTTTAGAGTTAACCAATTTGGTTACTTAGGTAAATATCAATTTGGGAAAAGTACCTTAAAAGTATTAGGTATCCATCATCCACAATTCTTTTTAAACAATCCAGAATTACAAGAAAAAGCATTTATAGCAAATACGCAGCGTAATAAATGGGTTTTGCGTAAGGATATTAAACGTTTTAAAGGAAAACTTATTAAAGGTGTGAAGGTAACCGAGTCTGGTATACTTGCAGCTGCACATTTAGCTGGTCCAGGTAGTGTTAAAAAATTTCTTAGAAGTTATGGCGAAACCGGTTTTGCAGATGCAAATGGTGCAACTATTAAGTATTACATGAAAAAGTTTTCGGGTTATGATACCTCGTTAATTAAACCTGTTAAAAAGGTTAGAGTAAAATATGAAAGCGCTTAAAAGCTTTTGTGTATTATAAATAGTGTTGGTCTTTTATGTAGGTCAACACTATTTTTTTTCCATTGATTTACTGTTTTTGTTTTAATAAACTCAGTAGGTAATGTTATATCACACGCCACGCAAATTTCTGTGTTTTCACTTAATGTGTTACATAAATTTTCTAATAATTTATTGTTTCGGTAAGGTGTTTCAATAAAAGACTGTGTCTGGTTATGTTCAAAACTTAAACGTTCTAAGCGTTTTAATTCTGCTTTACGCTCTCCTTTATCTATAGGTAAATAACCATTAAAAGCAAAACTTTGACCATTCATACCAGAAGCCATCATAGCAAGTAGGATAGAGGATGGTCCAACTAATGGAACAACTTGGATGTCATTTTTATGAGCTAAACTAACAACGTCAGCTCCAGGATCTGCAATTCCAGGACAACCAGCATCAGATATTAAACCAATAGTTTTACCTTCTAAACAAGGCTGTATAAAATTAGGTAAATCTGCAGCTTCAGTAAATTTATTTAATTCAAATAGGGTTAAGCTAGATTGTGGTTTTTCAGGAGCTATAGATTTTATAAATTTTCTAGCTGCTTTGGAGTTTTCAACAACAAAAGTATCCAAACTATCAATAATCGTTTTTACCTGAGCAGGTAAAACATGAAATGGATTGCACTCGCCAAGTGTACACGGAATTAAATATAATTTGCCTTTAGTCATAGTTTATAAATATATAAAACTTATGTTAGTTTACTTAATCTAATTTTAATCTTATTACAGGCATCATCAAGCATATTAAATACAGTTTCAAACCCTTTGTCACCACCATAATATGGATCTGGTACGTCTAAATTTAGATTTGGTTGACTTTCGTTTAATATTAGATTTACTTTTGATTTTTGAATATCATTTTCTGCTAAAGCTATAATATTATTATAGTTAGAATTGTCCATAGCATAAATAATATCAAAATCTAAAAAATCTTGTTTTACAAATTGTCTAGCTTGTTGTTGGGTAATATCGATCCCTTTTTGTTTTGCAATAGCAATGGATCTAGGGTCTGGTTTGTTACCTATATGGTAACTGCTTGTTCCTGCAGAATCTACAAAATATAAATGGTTATCTAATTTAGATTGTAGGATGCCTTCAGCCAAAGGAGAACGACAAATGTTTCCTAGGCAGACCATTAAAATTTTAGTCATTTAAAATAAAATTAAACCGAAAGTTTTTTCGTTAAATCTTCCACGTATTTTCTAAACTGCTTGTCTGTAGTTGATAAATTATCAACCGTTTTACAAGCATGTAATACTGTAGCGTGATCACGTTTTCCTATCTGAGAACCAATACTAGCTAAAGAGGCTTTAGTAAACTTTTTAGCAAAAAACATGGCTAACTGTCTAGCTTGTACAATGTGACGTTTTCTAGTTTTAGATTGTAAAGTATCCACATCCATTTGGAAATAATCTGATACTATTTTTTGTATATAATCTATTGAAACTTCACGTTTTGTGTTTTTAACAAACTTCTCGACAACCTGTCTAGCTAACTCTATATTAATTTCTTTTTTGTTAAAAGAAGATTGAGCTATTAATGAAATAATGGCACCTTCAAGCTCTCTAATATTAGATTTTATGTTTTTAGCAACATATTCAATTATATCTTCAGGCATTTCTACACCATCTCTATATAATTTGTTTTTTAATATGGATACACGTGTTTCAAAATCTGGAGTTTGTAACTCGGCAGATAATCCCCATTTAAATCTTGATAATAAACGTTGCTCAATATCTTGCATATCTACAGGAGCCTTGTCACTTGTTAAAATAACTTGTTTTCCGTTTTGATGCAAATGATTAAAAATGTGGAAAAAGACATCTTGTGTACCAGACTTACCAGATAAAAACTGTACATCATCAATAACCAATACATCTATTAATTGATAAAAGTGTATAAAGTCATTACGGTTGTTCTTTTTAACCGAGTCAATATATTGTTGCGTAAATTTTTCAGCAGAAATATATAAAACAGTCTTTTCTGGGTATTTATCTTTTATATCAACACCAATAGCGTGAGCCAAATGTGTTTTTCCTAAACCAACACCACCAAAAATTAATAATGGATTAAAAGATGTTCCTCCTGGTTTTGCAGAGACTGCTAAACCTGCACTACGCGCTAAACGGTTTGAATCACCTTCTAAAAAGTTATCAAAATTATAGTTTGGATTAAGTTGAGATTCAATTTTTACATTTCTAATTCCAGGAATTATAAATGGATTTCTTAATTCCGGATTTTTATTATTTAAAGGTACGTCAACGTTTTGCGACTTGACAGCACTTCTATTTGAACTCGGAATTTTTTCTGTAAAGGGTTGTTTATTACCATACGTGTTTTCCATTTTTATAATGTAAACTAGTTTGGCAGTTTCACCTAACTCTTTAGTTAAAGAGACTTTTAATAATTTAACGTAATGCTCTTCTAACCATTCGTAAAAAAATTTACTAGGGACTTGAATACTTAATGCATTGTCTGTTAGTTTAACCGCGACGATTGGTTCAAACCAAGTTTTGTATGCTTGTGGTTGGATATTATCCTTTATAAAAAGGAGACAATTATTCCAGACCGTTTGCGCAGTTACACTCATGTTAATTTTAAAAAGTATTTTTTATTAGTTAATTTGTCCCTATAATAGCAATAAGACAACTCTGATTGTTAGCTTGGCAAATATGTGAACAAAAAACGTAAAAAAAAAATCATTTACTATTGAATTTATAGTTTTTTTTGTGCATGTTAACCAACCATTCGAAACTACAAAAAAAAATCAAGACTATGGACATAATGCAAGATGAAATTGAAATAAGAGTACGATATGCAGAAACAGATCAAATGGGAATTGTACACCATGGTAATTACGCAATATATCTAGAAATGGCTAGAATTGAGTGGTTGCGTAAACTTGGAATTTCTTACAAAAAAATGGAGGACGAAGGACTTGGTTTACCAGTTGTATCGTTGTCTGTAAATTTCAAAAAATCAGCATATTATGACGACGTAATTACAGTAAAAACTACGTTAAAAAAAGCGCCAACTGCTCTGGTTGAGTTTGAATATATTATACTGAATGATTTGCAACAAATTTTATGTACAGCAACAGTAGTTTTAGCTTTTTTAGACATGAAAACTAGAAAACCTACTAGACCTCCTAAATATTTTTTAGAAGCTTTAAATAGCTAAATCTTTGATTTTAACCTCGTAAATTGTATCAAAAATTTCAAAAATAGTTTGCGCCTCTTTTTTTCTAACAGAGATCGTGATTTGGCAGTCTAGTTCTAATTTTTGGTTGATAACTTTTAAGTTTTTCTCTTTAATAACACGCATGACCTTATTCATGTTTTTGTAGTCAAAACTAATAAGGTATTTAATATTTATGGTTCGTGTTACAATTTTTGAAGCTTCCAAAGCCATTTGAGCTCCAGTTTTGTAGGCATTAATTAAGCCTCCAACACCAAGTTTAACACCTCCAAAATATCTAACAACAACAATCAGTATATTAGTGACATCAAAAGACTGTATTTGCCCATAAATAGGCATGCCAGCACTATTATTTGGTTCGCCATCATCATTTGCTCTGTAGGCAATGGTTTCTGTACCTAGCTGATAGGCGTAACACCAGTGTCTTGCTTGATGGTGTTGTTTTTTTAATTCTTCAATATGTTGCTTAACATCTTCTTCTGTTTTTACAGGAAATGCATACCCAAAAAACTTGGAGTTTTTATCTTTAAATAAGACTTCTTCAGATGGTTTAGTAATTGTTTTATAAGTGTCTTTTTCCATAAATTATGATAGTGTCACTAATATTATAGACAGTATGGCAATTCCAATACCAATCCAGTTTTTAGTTAATAAACGCTCTTTAAACATCAACAAGCCTATTAAGGTGGTTAGCATGACTATGGCTACGTTATTAACCGTAAAAATGGTCGAGCTTTCAAAATTTTCGGCATTTAAAGCCTTTAATAACAAGTAAATTGAATAGTAATTAACCACACCCAAAATAATACCAGACACGATGCTTTTAGGGTCAAAAGTAAATTGTTTTTGTATCGCTTTCGCGGAAAGCAAGCCAATCCCAATCACTCCAGCTATAAAAAATATGGTAGCTGAAAAAATGGGGATTCCATTGTCTGCTAAATAAGTCGTTTCGATATATTTAATAGACGTATCAATAGTACCTGATCCTAAAAATAGTACAATAGGCAACCATAGTGTTTTTATTGAAAAACGTTGATCAGTTTTTGTTTTATAGGATGCTAAGTAAACTGCTATTAAAGCCAATATAATACCTAATGCTTTTTGCCAACCCAAACTTTCGTTATAAAAAAACAAACCAAATATAATAGGAATAACAACGCTCATTTTACTAGCAACAGAAGCTACAGATAATCCATTACGTTGAGCTGTTAACGCCATTACATTAAAAATGGCTATAAATAAAAATCCTAAACCTATTGCGCCTAAAAACCATTTGGATTTTACAATGTCACTAACTATTATTGGAGAATCGTAGCTTAAAATACCATAGGTAAAAGCAGTAAAATAATTAAAAACTATAGTTTGTAGTGTATTTATATTGCGTTTTCCAACAACTTTAAAGATGACAAAAATTAATGTAGACGCACAAATACTAAGTAGTAAATACATTAAAACAAGTCTTTTTTAATGGTAAATAAATCTATAATATCTTCTGTTTTTGGATTGTTATTCCATACGTTAATACCTAAATTACTAGCAGTATCTGTGTTTTCAGAAGTATCATCTATAAACAGGCATTCCTCTGGTTTTAGGTTGTTTTCATTTAGTACAAACTGAAAAATATCTTTGTTTGGTTTACGCAATTGTATTTCGTGAGAAAGGTAAAATTTATCAAACGCATTTTTAAATTCGTCATAAAACGATACCTGATTTTTAATACAATCAATATGTAACTCATTAGTATTACTTAGTAATATTAGATTGTACTTTTTGTCTTTTGCTAATTGTTGTATAAACTCTAATCGTTTAACGGGAAAATCACAAATAATGTAGTTCCAAGCTTCAACGATTTGTTGTTTGGATAATTTTGGAAAATTACCCATGTAAAAATCTATAAACTCGTTAGTGTCTATCAGACCTTGTTCGTAAAAACTATTAAAAGCGACGATTTCTTCGGATAACTCATCAACGTCAAACAGCTCTAAAGCGTTGGTCATTGCACCTTCTTTATCTAAATTAATAAAGACATCTCCAAAATCAAATATTAGGGTTTTAATCATAGGGTTAGTATCATTTTGCTAAAGCAAAACTTAATTAGTGTTTTTGTAAATATATAGTAAGTCGTCTAAAATGGATGACTGATTAATTAATTCTCCTTGCAACCTAGGTGCTTTTACACCTTCGGTAAAAATTGTTTTACCCTTAAAAACTCTAGCTTCGTCCCAAAGTCCAGCATCTATAAAAAGTTGTAATGTTTTAGAGCCACCTTCAATAATTACAGAGTTGATGTTGTGTTTAAATAAAGTATCACAAATTTGTTGTGCTTGAGATTCTTTTTGACTAAAATCTATTCCTGAATTAAAATCTCCAACGATTGTATTGTTTGGCGGATGGATAGACCAAGTTGTGTTTTGTAAAGCCTCTTGAGTTGTGTTGTCGTTATTGTAAATTAATAAGCTTTCCGCTTTAGCGTTAAAAACATGGCAGTCTGCTTTTAAGATTTTATTTTTATCAAGTACGACGCGTAAAGGATTATTGCCAGTCCAATCCCTAACATCTAGAGTTGGATTGTCTTGTAAAACCGTATTAGTACCTACTAATATAGCTTGCTCTTCAGCTCTCCATTTATGGACTAATTGTCTAGAATAAGTGTTGGTAATCCAAACAGGTTTTTGTTCATTTTTAGATTTTGGTGCAATAAATCCATCGTTAGATTCTGCCCATTTTAATATAATATATGGTCGTTTTTTATTATGAAAAGTAAAAAAGCGTTTGTGGTGTGCTTTGCATTCGGCTTCCAAAACGCCAACTTTTACATTACGACCAGCTTCTAATAATTTTTTGATACCCTTACCAGCAACGTCAGGATTATCATCAATACATCCAATAACTATATTTGGTATTTGATGGTGGATAATTAAGTCGCTACAAGGTGGTGTTTTACCATAATGACTACATGGTTCTAGTGTTACGTAAATAGTAGCATCTTTTAAAAGGGACTGGTTTTTTACACTATTTATAGCATTTACTTCTGCATGATTGCCACCATATTTACTAGTGTATCCTTCGCCAATTATACGATTGTTTACGACAATAACGCAACCAACCATTGGATTTGGACGTGTTTGTCCCAATCCACTTTTGGCTATTTGCAACGCGCGTTTTATGTAAAATTGATCATTCAAAATTATAACTTTATTTTAATGTCCTCTGTACGATCGACTTGGTAAGAATGAGAAAAACCTAAAATCTTGTATTTAATATCTCCAAGATATTGAATTTTTATTTTTTTGCTAAAAAAACTACCTAATAAACTGCTTAAGTTTTTATTGCTTAGTAAGCTGTCTGTTGGTATTTTAGCTTGAAGTGGTATTGTGAATTCTTGTCGTGAAGGTACGTCAAAACTAACGCTTGAAACAGCACCAATATGATTGTTGTTTACCAATACTTTGATGCCATCAGTTTTAATTTTACCACCAATACTATTAGGATTTAAAAAAAGAGCATCTGCTGTGATGGTGATAAATTTTGAAGAAGACTCCAATACTTTTATGTTTTCAACTCTAATAAATTCTGGTTTTTCAGTCACTTTACAGTTAAAAAAACAGGTTAATATTGTTAATAAAATAAGTACTTTCTTCATGGGTCTTTTTTTGGATTTAATGTATCTTCATCCTCTAAAATAAGGCACAAAAATACTATATAAAAGTGAGTAATACTATTATTGAAATAAGAGAAATCCAGCCACATGATAATCCTCAAATAGAGGCTGTCATTCGCGAGGTTTTTATAGAATATAATTTGCCTTTAGTTGGGACAGCATATGCTGATCCTGAGACACCAAAAATGTTTGAAGCCTATGCAGAGCCAAAATCGACGTATTACGTAGTAGTCGTTGATGGAAAAGTTGAAGGAGGAGGTGGTTTAAAACCTTTGCATGGAATGGAAGAGGAGGTATTTGAAATTCAGAAAATGTATTTTTCTAATCGCTTACGCGGAAAAGGTTTTGGTAAAAAACTATTTCTAAAATGTCTGGAAAAAGGTAAAAATCAAGGGTTTAAAAAGGCTTATTTAGAAACTATTCCTATTTTAAAAGAAGCCATACATATTTACGAATCTAACGGTTTTAAGCATTTAAATGGTCCATTAGGTAGTACAGGACATTTTAATTGTGGTATTTGGATGGAAAAACAACTATAATATCAGCCTATGTTAATTAAAGATTTAAAAGCATTATTCCACAAGGAACTAGATGATATTTATGGTCCAGACGAAGTCTTTACCTTTTTTTTTATGTTGACAGAGCATTATTGTAATATTTCTAGATTGGATGTGGCTTTAAATACTAATTTAAGTGTGACAACGGATGAGAAAATTCAGATATTTAAAGCTTTAGAAAGCCTAGAGCAACAACAGCCCATACAATATATATTAGGTGAAACTGAGTTTTTTGGAATGCCTTTTAAGGTTAACCCAAACACTTTAATACCACGTCCAGAAACAGAGGAGTTAGTGCAATTGGTTTTAGATAGTTATGACAATAAAGAACAAGGACATAATGCTTCGGTTTTAGATATAGGAACTGGTAGTGGTTGCATTGCCATTAGTCTGGCCAAAAATTTAGCTGAAGCAACTATTTTTGGGCTTGATGTTTCCGCGAAAGCGATAAAAATAGCCACACAAAATGCCTTATTAAATAAAGTAAACGTGGATTTTATTGAAGCCAGTATTTTAGAAGATACTGCTTGTAAAAATATTTTTAAGGATTTAAAATTTGATACTATTGTGTCTAATCCTCCTTACGTGAGACAGTTGGAAAAGCAAGCAATGACGTCTAACGTGCTGGATAACGAGCCACATTTAGCCTTGTTTGTGTCTGATGATAATCCGTTAATTTTTTACAAAGCGATTACAAAATTTGCTTCGCAATACTTAAAAACTAATGGCGAATTATTTTTTGAAATAAATGAATATTTAGGTAAAGAAATGATAGCTTTATTGATCGATAATGGGTTTAAAAATGTACAATTAAAACAAGATTTTTTTGGTAAAGACCGAATGATTAGTGGTGTTAAACAATAATGAAAGTAATATATTACATACTACTATTTGTGTTAGTTTTAGGTTGTAAAAAAACCGATAAACAAATGGTAACGCCTGCTGTTAAAAAAGCAGTAGATAATAGTGTTTTTATTGACCGTTTTGAGGATGAATTTTTAGGTAGTGTAGGATATGTTGATCTAAAAAAACCACATTTAATTACTTCACGACTATTTAATACGTTTAGTATTTTATCTAAAGAAGATAATAAGGTACTTGAAACACAAAAGTTATTTAATACTCAGGATACGATTACTAAATTTGGAATGGCTTTAAATTTAAATTTTAGTAAAGCATTTAAAGCGTTTGTAATTTACAAGTTTATTGAAGACCAAGTCATGGATTATAAATTAGTGACCTACACTAATAACTACCAATTTATAGATGCTATTGACGTGTCTTATTATAATTTGACACATAAAATTAATCAAACCGAAACTTATGTTTATAATAATAAGTTATTTGTTCATGACAAACAGCTTAATAAGGCTATCCATTACTATTTAAACCCTAACGGAACATTTGAAAAGCAAAGTGATAGTATAAAATTTAATTATTTACCGCTAACAGATTATCAAACTTTAGATTATTTTAAAGTAAACTTTGATCAACGGATTGTAAAGTCTAAAAACGGTTTAATCATTAGGGATAGTTTGGGTAATAAAGTAGGTGAGTTTGAGTATTTAAAAACCGTTTCTGTTATTGATTATACGGATAATAAAACAAAAATTATAGATAATGGTCAAGTTGTCTATAGTCGCAAAGCTAAAGTGATTATTAATCCTAAAGCTTTAAAAAAAGACCAGAATTTTTATATTGATAACGCAAATATAGGCTACGTGCCTGAAGCTTATTTTTTTAAACCCTATAGCGATGATGGTAATCATTACAATTATGATGGCTTAATTGTTAAAGGAGAAAATTTACAACCAATTGCGCTTAGTGAGTTATTTGATGTAAAGCAAGTTGATATTAATGAGTATAAAAACCGAATTTTATATCAACCCAATAGTATAGATGTTACTAAACTTTACAAGAAGGATAACGTGTTAACCTTATTGGCAAAAAATGGTAAAAAAGTAATGTATAAAGACACGACTTACAACTCGGAGTTTAGTCCAACAAAAACATATAATGTCTTTAAAAATTCAGGTTTTAAAGATGTGTTTTTGGTGCATTATCACATGGTTTTTGATTATCAACGTTTTGATTTTATTAGTCAAGAGACAGGAGAATTATTAGACCAATACGCAGGAGGTTATCCTCATGTATCGCCTAAAAAAGATATAGTAGTTTCTATAGATTATGATACCGAGTGTCCTAGCCAGCGTACATTATTTATAGACAAAATAGTGGATGGTAAAATCATAAAGGCTTTTGAGTTATATTATAATTTGGAGGAAAACTATGATCATATAACTTTTAAAAAAATCTCTGATGACATGGAAGTCTATTGGTTAAGCAATAAAGAATTTATTGTGAAATTTTGGGGAGCATCAGAGTGCTATTCGGATTCAGAAAATTATTTTTATTATAAATACAAGATTAAACAGCAATTTTTAGAATTGCTAGAAGGCATATAATATGAACATACAATTAAAAATAAACGCATTAAGAGAACAGTTAAGAGAACATAATTATAATTATTATGTTTTAGACAGTCCGACAATTAGCGATTATGATTTTGATATACAATTAAAAGAATTACAAGCTTTAGAAGAAGCGCATCCTGAATTTTTTGATGCAACTTCGCCAACCTTACGTGTAGGAGGTCAAGTGACTAAAAATTTTAATACACTTGTGCATAAGCATAGGATGTATAGTTTAGATAATTCCTATTCTCTTGAAGATTTAAAAGATTGGGAAGCACGAGTTAAGAAGATGGTAGATGGTGAGATAGACTATGTGTGTGAATTAAAATACGATGGTGCCTCCATAAATCTAACATATCAAAATGGAAGTTTATTAAAAGCGGTTACACGAGGTGATGGTATGCAAGGAGACGAGGTTACTGCTAATGTAAAAACAATTAATTCTGTCCCTTTACAATTAAAAGGTAGTTTTCCTGAAGAGTTTGAAATTAGAGGTGAAATTATTTTACCCTTTGATGGTTTTAATAAAATGAATGAGGAGCGACTTGCTAATGGAGAAGAGCCTTATAAAAACCCACGTAACACAGCCTCTGGAAGTTTAAAGTTACAAGATAGTGCAGAGGTTGCAAAACGACCTTTAGATTGTTTGTTGTATGGTTTAGTAGGTGGCGATTTTGATTATAAAACGCACCTTGAAAGCTTAGAAAAAGCAAGACAAATGGGATTTAAAGTCCCAAATGAAATTAAATTGTGTAAAACCATTGATGACGTATTTGCTTTTATAAATCATTGGGATACTGCTAGACATGAATTACCTTATGAGACTGATGGTGTTGTAGTAAAAGTTAATAATTTGCATCATCAAGACGAGCTTGGTTTTACATCCAAAGCGCCACGTTGGGCTATGGCATACAAGTTTAAAGCAGAACAGGTTAGTACTATTTTAAATACTATTACTTATCAGGTTGGTCGAACAGGAGCTATAACTCCTGTTGCAAATTTAGAACCAGTAGAATTGGCTGGTACAATTGTAAAACGTGCATCTTTACATAATGCAGATCAAATTGAAAAACTGGATATAAGAGAAGGTGATACTGTTTTTGTTGAAAAAGGTGGCGAAATTATACCTAAAATTATAGCAGTAAATTTTTCTGAAAGACCAGATAACTCTGTGCCTACAAAGTATATAACACATTGTCCAGAATGTAATACATTATTACAAAGAGAAGCAGGTGAGGCTAAACATTTTTGTCCTAATTACAATGGTTGTAATCCACAAATCATAGGACGTATTCAGCATTACATCTCTAGAAAAGCAATGGATATTGAAGGTTTGGGAGGCGAGACTGTCGCGCTTTTAGTTCATGCAGGATTAATCCATAATTATGCAGATTTGTACGATCTAACTAAAGACCAAATCTTACCGTTAGAGCGTATGGCAGATAAAAGTGCGGATAATTTAATTGCAGGTATTGAAGCGTCAAAACAAATACCGTTTGAACGTGTTTTATTCGCGTTAGGTATCAGGTTTGTTGGAGAGACGGTTGCAAAAACGCTAGCTAAACATTATAAAAGTATTGATGCACTTGCTTTTGCATCTGTAATTGATTTAGAGCAGGTTAATGAAATAGGTGTCCGAATTGCTGAAAGTGTAGTCGACTTTTTCTCAAATCCAGAAAATCAAAAAGTCATTGATAGACTTAAGCAATATGGTTTACAATTAGAAATCTCTGCAGAGAAGTTAGCCAACCAAACAGATAAGTTAAAAGGACATAATATTGTAGTTTCAGGCGTATTTTATAAAGTATCACGTACTGAGTTGAAAAAGCTTATTGAAGATAATGGCGGAAAAGTAAGTAGTTCTATCTCTTCAAAAACAAGTTATATAATTGCTGGAGACAATATGGGACCAAGTAAAAAAGACAAAGCCGATAAGTTAAATATAGACATGATTTCAGAAGATGATTTCTTAAACAGCTTAGAATAAATGTGTTAATAGCCGATTAAAAGCTTATTTTATCGTTTAATAACAAATTATTTGTATATTTGTCATCCCAAATAAATAATAATGAAGTTAACAAAGTTTAATTTAGTATCGATAATTTTAGTGATTCTCGTAATACTTACTATGGCTGGACGCATATTTGATGCGCCAACATTGTCTGATTATTCCTGGATTTTAGTGTTTCCGTTTTTTGCCTATTTATACTATAGTCAGACTAAGCAAACCAACCATTATTTTGGTTTTTTTCTTATTGGATTTTCTTTAGTAGAAATTCTTAAAATTGTCTTTTACGGAAATGATACTATGGCTTATTATCTTGCTAATTATCTAGTAATAGCTACTTACACTTCCTTAATTATTTTTCTAGTTAAAGATTTTAATATCAAGTTGTTATTAAAGGAATTTAAGTTGCATATAATTGTCTTGTTAATATTTAATGCATATATAATTTATGTGTTAAATCAGATGATAATGCAAGATGCAAAGTTAGCAGTATACTCGTTGGATTTTATCATAGAAGTAACATATAATGTATTGATATTGTTAGTGCTATCACTATCATTAATACATTATTTATATCACGAAACTAAACAAGGATTGCTATTGTTTTTGGCCAGTGTTTGCATCGTTTTTTCCGAAATGGTACAAGTCGCTTATTTGTTTATATCTTCAGCGTATTTACTACAAATGGTGTACACTGCTTTAATAGGTGTAGGCTTTTACTTTCTATACGTTTACATTAAAATTAAATATAAATCCACTCAAAAAAAAACTGAAATCGCTTAGTTTTATACAATAATAGAAGTTCCTTCTGCTTTTTTAGTACTATCTGCATCAAAGTAAAAGTCTATTTTACCTAAATTTATACCATAACAACCTACTTGGTTAACTAATACGTTTTTACCTTCTAGATTTTGAGCAACGGTTGGCTTAGGTAAAAAAGTGTGTGTGTGTCCACCAATAATCAAGTCAATATCTTTAGTCGCTTTAGCTAAGCTTAAATCGCTTATTTTATCAGGCGTTTTGCTGTAATTGTATCCCAAATGTGACAAGCAAATAATAAGATCGCATTTCTCGTCGGTTTTTAAAATACGTGTCATTTCTTGTGCAGCTTCAATTGGATCTAAATACTCAGTTTCTTTGTACATTTTTTTGTCAACTAAACCATCTAATTGAATTCCTAATCCAAAAACACCAATTTTAATACCTTCTTTTTTAAATATTTGATATGGTTTTACATGAGTATCCATGACTGTATTTTTAAAGTCATAGTTAGCAGATACAAATCCAAAGCTAGCATGAGGTAATTGGGCATATAATCCATCTATACCATTATCAAAATCATGATTCCCTATTGTAGCTAGATCGTATTTAAGTTTACTCATTAACTTAAATTCTAATTCGCCACCATAGTAATTAAAATATGGTGTGCCTTGAAAAATATCTCCAGCGTCTAATAGTAATGTATTAGGATTGTCTTGTCTAATGTTTTCAATTAAAGTTGCACGTCTAGCCACACCACCTTTATTTGCATTTCTACCATCCTCTGGTCCAAAAGCATCAATGTGACTGTGCACATCATTAGTATGTAAAATCGTTATTTTTTTAGATTTTGAAGATGTTGCAAACGATTGTAATCCATAACCACCAACTGTAATTAAAGCTGTAGCTGCTGTTGCTTGTTGTATAAAATCTCTACGTTTCATTATGTGGTTATTTAGTTTGGATAAATCTATTGTCAATTACAGGTTTGATAGTGTCAGTCTTTTTAAAGTAGTCTATCATCGCATTTCTTATTTTATAATCAAGAGTATATAGGCTATCATTTACCTGAAAAAATCGCATTCTGTCTCCTCCATTATATAGGTAATCATTAGTCGCAACGTAATAGGTTTTATCCTTTTCAATTGGATTGTTGTTTATTAAAGCCTGTGTAATATTATACGTTTTATCCAGTGTTAATTGTATTCCGCTTACAGGATGTGCACGCTTAGCCTGACTTAAATAATGTATCATGCTATCTATTTGTTGTCCTTTTAGTGCGACTACTACAATGCTGTTTTCAAAAGGCATAATTTCAAAAGCAGTTCTAGTGGTAATATTTCCTTTAGAAATTATAGATCTTATACCACCATGATTTAGGATAACAGCATCTATATTTTTTCCAGTGCGTTTGTTAAAAATAGGATTACTTTCTTGCATAACAGCATCAGCCATAAGATTACCAATTGCTGTATTTAAATCACCATCACTTTTGCTATAAGTTTCTGGAGCGTAAGACAAAACAGCGTCCATGTCCTTATTTATGCTTTCGCGAAAAGGTTTTACAAAGTCATCGATAGCTTTATCTGTTGCTACAGTGTCTGTAATTGTAATCTGTTTACCTTCTATTTTACTCAACGAGTAAGTGTCTTGCTTACAAGAGTTTAAAACAATAATTAAAAGCAAGATGAAAAGATGTTTGTATTTCATATTTAATGTTGAATAATTTAAAGCTAATATAGTTACAATTACTACATTTGTAATAAAGGAATAAAGATAAATGATTTTAAAAGGTTTTAAAGAAAAATCTAATAAAAAGTACATTATTAAATGTGCGCAAAGTCGTGTAATTGCACCAAACGCAAACAGGATCAAACATGTTGGAGTCTTAGTAAATAGTCATGAGTTTTCTGATCCAGAATGGATTAATAGTTTGTCAGAGCAATTAAAAATTAACGCTAAGGACTTAAAAATCTTATCTCTTTTTAATGGCAAAAAAAACGAAACGTCTGTTTATAACCATATTTTTTCTGAAAAAGAACTTGCTTGGAAAGGACAATTTAAATCACAAACAATTAAAGATTTTTTAGACAATAAATTTGATTTGTTGATTAACTTTTATGAAACCGATTCCTTAGCTTTGCAAGTTGTTAGTGCATCAGCCAATGCCGACTTAAAGGTAGGTTTGCATAATGCTAATCCTGACGTAAATGATTTAATTATAGATATTACAATAAAAGATAAAAACATCTTTAAAACCGAAATTATAAAATACCTAAACATTTTAAATAAATTAAGTAATGAATAACCCTTTTTTAGGCACAGGAATAGCAATTGTAACGCCATTTAATGATGATTTATCAGTAGATTACAAAGCGCTAGAAAATATTGTAGAATATAACATTACCAATGGTATCAATTATATAGTTATAAATGGTACAACTGGAGAAAGCGTTACAATTACAAAGCAAGAAAAACAGGATATAGTTGCTGCTATTATAAAGTATAACAAAGGACGTGTGCCATTAGTTTTAGGTATTGGAGGTAGTAACACTGCACAGGTTGTAGAAGAAATTAAAGCTACTGACTTTACAGGTATTGCTGGAATACTATCTGTATCGCCTTATTATAGTAAGCCAACTCAGGAAGGTATGTATCAGCACTTTAAAGCGATTGCACAAGTCTGTCCAATTGATATAATTTTATATAACGTTCCTGGCAGAACTTCAAAAAATATGACACCAGAAACAACGTTGCGTTTAGCAAAAGATTTTGATAATATTGTTGCGGTTAAAGAAGCTGGTAATAATGTGGCTCAATATTTAGAATTACTAAGAGATAAACCAGACAATTTTTCTGTTATATCAGGAGACGACGACTTAGCTTTAGGTATTGTTTTAGCAGGTGGAGCAGGAGTAATATCCGTAATAGGACAAGGGTTACCTAAAGCTTTTTCTACAATGATAAATCTAGGTTTAGAAGGTAAAAACAAGGAAGCGTATCAACTTCATTTTAAAATGATGGATATCGTTAACATGATTTTTGAAGAAAATAATCCAGCAGGTATTAAGGCAGTATTAAATAGCCTTGAGTTATGTAATACAACCGTTAGATTACCTTTAGTTACTGCTACAACACAATTACAAAGTCGTATAAATACTTTTATGACTAATTTTAGTAAAAGTTAAATTATACTTAAACCTAAGTCCAACTTGATTTCTTCAATTAATTTAGCAATCAAATTATATTTTTAAAATCCATTTAAATAGCGTATTTTTGCGCTTCGTTAAAATTTTATGAAGAATTTACTTTACATCTTAATTACATTTTTAGTTTTCACTTCTTGTAGCGAGTATCAAAAGGCATTAAAGTCTGAAGATGTTGCTGTTAAGTTTTCAATGGGTGAAAAACTTTATAATGAAGGTAAGTATAACAAGGCAAGTCGTTTATTTACTCAAATTGTTCCTGCATACAGAGGGAAGCCTCAAGCAGAAAAATTGATGTTTTTAGATGCTGATAGTTATTTTCATTTAGAAGACCATTATTTAGCAGGTTATAGATTTGAGCGTTTTGCATCTGCGTATCCTAGAAGTGAAAAAGTAGAAGAAGCATACTATAAAAGTGCATTAAGTTATGCGCAATTATCTCCAGTGTATTCTAAAGATCAACACGATACAGATCATGCACTAGAGCAATTACAATTGTTTGCTAACTTATATCCAGACTCGCAATACATGCCAAAAATTAACGAGTTGGTTAAAGAGTTACAATATAAATTAGAATTAAAAGCATACAGTATTGCTAAGCAATACAATCATATTTCAGATTTTAAAGCTTCTATTAGTTCATTTGATAATTTTATTGCAGATTTTCCTGGTACAACCTTACGTGAAAAAGCGTTGTATTACCGTTTTGATTCTGCTTACCAATTAGCAATGAAAAGTGTAGAGTATAAAAAAGAAGAAAGATTAAATACAGCTATCGCATATTATAACAACTTTAAAAAAACAAATGCAGAATCAGAGTTTATTAAAGATGCAGATAAACAGGTAGAGGATTTAAAAGAACAATTAGAAAAATATAGTACTAAAAGCTAATATATTATGGATTTAAAAAAAATCGACGCTCCGTTAACAACAACGACTTACAATAGAAACGAGATAGATGCACCAACAAATAACATCTATGAAGCTATTTCTGTAATTGCAAGAAGAGCAGAGCAAATTAATTCTGAAATTAAAAAAGAATTAATAGAAAAGCTTGAAGAGTTTGCTACATATAATGATAGCTTAGAAGAAATTTTTGAAAACAAAGAACAAATTGAAGTGTCTAAGTTTTACGAAAAATTACCTAAACCTCATGCTTTAGCAGTACAAGAGTGGTTAGACAATAAAATATACCACAGAAATACAGAGCAAGATAACCAAGACTAAACCTATGTCTATATTAAGTGGCAAAAACATACTATTAGGCATCAGTGCTGGTATTGCTGCTTATAAGACAGCCTCATTAGTCAGAGCATTTATAAAAGCAGGTGCAAACGTACAAGTCGTTATGACACCTGCTTCTAAAGACTTTGTGACACCACTCACACTGTCTACGCTTTCCAAAAATCCAGTACACTCAACATTTACCAACGATCAAGACGATAACGCTATGTGGAATAACCACGTAGAGTTAGGGCTATGGGCAGACTATATGGTTATTGCGCCAGCAACAGCCAATACACTATCTAAAATGGCAAATGGTACGTGCGATAATTTATTATTAGCAACATATCTTTCTGCTAAATGTAAAGTCTATTTTGCACCAGCAATGGATTTGGATATGTATGTTCATCCCTCTTCAGTTAACTCATTTAAGACACTTCAAAGCTTTGGTAATGTCATGATTCCTGCAACATCAGGAGAATTAGCAAGTGGTTTAGTTGGTCAAGGTCGTATGGCAGAGCCAGAAGATATTGTCTCTTTTATAGAAAATGATATTATCAGTGGTTTGCCACTAAAAGACAAAACGGTTTTAATTACAGCAGGACCAACCTACGAGGCTATAGATCCTGTACGTTTTATAGGTAATCATTCCTCTGGTAAAATGGGATTTGAAATTGCTAAAGCAGCAGCAAATTTGGGAGCAAAAGTTGTTTTAATTTCTGGTCCAACACATCAAACAGTAAAACATAGTTTAATAACAGTCATACCTGTAATTAGCGCACAAGAGATGTATGATGCAGCCCATTTACATTTTAACAGTGCCGACATTGCTATTTTATCTGCAGCTGTTGCAGACTATAAACCAAAAAATGTTGCAACTCAAAAAATAAAAAAGAAAGAATCTACGTTAACCTTAGAACTAGAAAAGACTAAAGATATTTTAGCCTCCTTAGGACAAATAAAAACAACTCAATTTTTAGTTGGTTTTGCTTTAGAAACTAATAACGAATTAGAACATGCAAAATTGAAGCTAAAAAAGAAGAATTTAGATTTAATTGTTTTAAATTCGTTAAACGACAAAGGTGCAGGTTTTAAGTCAGACACTAATAAAGTAACTTTGATTAACAAGGAAGAAAAAGCTACTGTGTATCAATTAAAATCTAAAACAGAAGTTGCTAAGGACCTTTTTAATACTATAATAAATACATTAAATGCGTAAACTTTTATTTCTATTTTTAATTTGTTTTAGTGTTTCATTACAGGCTCAAGAGCTTAATGCAACAGTAGTTGTAAATGCACAATTAACAGGAGACGAAAATTTACAGCAATTTAAAACACTAGAAAAACAATTAAAAGAGTTTATTTCTGGCACAAAATGGACAAACAAAAAAGTTGAACCTCAAGAGCGTATTGATTGTAATTTTGTAATTAATATTGGAGAATATTCTGGTAATAGCTACAAAGCAACTTTACAAGTCCAATCGTCAAGACCTGTTTTTGGTTCAAGTTACACAACACCTATCTATAACATAAATGATAAAGATTTTACTTTTGAGTATGTCGAGTTTCAAAATCTAATTTATAATCCAACACAATACGCTTCTAATTTAATCTCTGTTTTAGCATTTCATATTCATATGATTTTAGGTATGGATGCCGAGTCTTTCAAACAAGAAGGTGGAGATGAGTACTTTAGACAAGCACAAAATATTGTAAATTTTTCTCAACAAGAAAATTATTCTGGTTGGAAGCTAGAAGATGGTTTACAAAGTCGTTTTGCTTTAATAGATAATTTGTTATCACCAACATTTAAAGAGTTTAGAACCGTATTATATAATTATCATAGACGTGGTTTAGACACTATGAGTGATAATCAAAAGGATGCAAAAAACGAAATAGCTATAGCTTTAAGCTTATTTAATGACATGAACAGAAGACGTCCAAATTCGTATTTACTCCGTGTATTTTTTGATGCAAAAGCAGAGGAGATAGAACAGATTTTTAGCGAAGGTCCAAGTGTAGATATTGCTAATCTGGTCGATACTTTAAATAAAGTTGCGCCAATGCACTCTTCTAAATGGAGAAATATAAAATTTTAGACACTAATTATTTTCATTCTTAAAAAGCGTAAAACCAAAACTTTTCACTTTTTAAATTTTAACCTTTCACTTTAAGAATGCTTACCGGATTAACCATAAAAAATTACGCACTAATTGATCAACTTCAAGTTAATTTTAATGATGGGTTTACCATTATTACAGGAGAAACTGGAGCTGGTAAATCTATACTTTTAGGAGGCTTATCATTAATTTTAGGTAAACGTGCAGACTTATCTAGTTTACGTAATCCTGAAAAAAAATGCATAATAGAAGCCTCTTTTGATATTTCTAAATACAAACTTAAAAACTTGTTTAAGGATCAAGATTTAGACTACGACACACAAACGATTATTAGACGAGAGATTTTACCATCAGGTAAATCTAGAGCGTTTGTAAACGACTCGCCTGTTAACTTGTCTAATTTGCAAGCGTTAGGAGAACATCTTATTGATATTCATTCGCAAAACGAAACATTACAGTTGGTGGATGACGCATTTCAATTTCAGGTTATTGACGCATTGGCAAATACAGAAGCTAATTTAGAAGCATATAATCTGCATCTAAAAGAGCATAAAGTATTACAAAAGCAATTAAAACAGTTACAGCAATTTCAGGCAGAAGCTATTAAGGAACATGACTATAATTCGTTTTTATTAAATGAATTAGTTGCTGCAAATTTAAAAGAAGGCGAGTTAGAAACTCTAGAAGAAGAGTATGAACTTTTAAATAATGTAGAAGCTATAAAACTTAAACTAGAAGAAGCTAATGCACTTTTAAGTGAAGAGCAAGCAGGTGTTTTAACATCACTTAGAGAAGTTAAAGCAGCCTTTCAAAAACTGGCTTTAATATCAAATACTTATCAAGATTTATTGGATAGGGTTACTAGTAGTTTAATTGATTTAGATGACGTTTTGGTTGATATCGAACGTTTTGAAGACAAATTAGACGCTGATCCAAATAGGCTAGAGGTTGTTAATGCTCAACTTATGACCATAAATAACTTAATGCAAAAGCATCTAGTCAAGTCTATTGCTGAGTTAATAGATATTAGAGAAGCATTATCTCAAAAAGTAGAGGCAACTGAAAATGCTGACCAAGATATTATAGATAAGCAAGAAGAAATTAAAGCTTTAGAAAAATTATTAAATACTGAAGCTAAAAACATAACAGATAAGCGTAATAAAGCCATACCAGAATTAAAAAAACAATTAGAAGCGTTGTTAACGCAATTAGGTATGCCAAATGCACAGTTTAATATAAGCTTAGAAGCATCCAAAACATTTTTATATAACGGAAAGGATAATTTAAACTTCTTATTTTCTGCCAATAAAGGTGGTCAATTTAACGTGTTAAAAAAAGCAGCATCTGGTGGAGAATTATCAAGAATAATGCTAGCTATTAAGTCTATCTTATCAAAATACGTCAAGCTTCCAAGTATTATGTTTGACGAGATTGATACTGGTGTTTCAGGAGAAATTTCAAATAAAATGGCAGATATTATGTCGCAAATGAGTACTAAAATGCAAGTCTTTAGCATTACCCATTTACCACAAATTGCAGCTAAAGGAAACACGCATTACAAAGTTTATAAAGAAGACGTTAATGAAGTGACCACAACTAATTTAGTTAAATTGGACTATGATGAGCGTGTTGTAGAATTGGCTCAGATGTTGGGAGGGACTCAATTGTCAGATTCGGCAATAGCACATGCTAAACAACTATTAAATTAGTGGCTAAATTTCCGCGAAAGCGAATTAAAAAAATTTTAAATACTATCTTTGACAGATAATATAATAAACTAACATATCAACTGATAAACTATAAGTTATGTCATACAATTTATTAAAAGGAAAAAGAGGAATCATATTTGGAGCATTAGACGAAAACTCTATAGCATGGAAAACAGCAGAACGTGTCCATGAAGAAGGTGGTACTTTTGTACTTACAAATGCACCAGTTGCAATGCGTATGGGTCAAATTAATGTTTTAGCAGAAAAAACGGGCTCTCAAATAATTCCTGCAGATGCAACAAGCGAGGAAGATTTACAAAATCTTGTTACGCAAGCAATGGAAATCTTAGGAGGTAAAATAGACTTTGTATTACACTCTATTGGTATGTCAATTAATGTTAGAAAAGGAAAACATTATACAGATCAAAACTATGCTTGGACACAAAAAGGAACAGATGTTTCTGCAATGTCTTTTCATAAAACAATGCAAACGTTATACAAGCAAGATGCAATGAATGAATGGGGAAGTATCGTGGCTTTAACTTATATGGCAGCACAACGTGTTTTTCCTGATTATAATGACATGGCAGATAATAAAGCCTATTTAGAAAGTATTGCACGTAGTTTTGGTTACTTTTTTGGAAGAGATAAAAAAGTTAGAGTTAACACAATATCACAGTCACCAACACCAACTACAGCAGGAAGCGGAGTAAAAGGATTTGATGGATTTATCGCTTACGCGGAAAAAATGTCGCCTTTAGGTAATGCTACAGCTTTAGATTGTGCAAACTACACAGTATCGTTATTTAGTGATTTAACTAAGCGTGTGACTTTACAAAACCTGTTTCATGATGGTGGTTTTAGTAACATGGGAGTTAGCGATGCAGTAATGAGCGCATTTGTAGATGGTATTGATAAATAGACACTACTAAAATAATTTTAAAAAGCCTTACAGAAATGTAAGGCTTTTTTTATGTGATTAAACTACTGGCAATCAGTTGTGTGTAAAAACTTACAATTCTATTAATTACATTTAACACAAGGTTAATGGTATTTTAACCCTTTTTTAAGACTTCTTGTCGATTTGATGGGTATGGTAGTGCTAGGTTAAGAATAAATCAATATTTTTAGAAGATGATTAATTAATTACTAACTTATACTAATTTTATGATGAAAAAAATTACTTTATTATTGTGTGTTGCTCTTATTAGCTGTTTTTCGGCTATGGCTCAACATACCTTCCCTGTAATTACAGGACCTACAAGTGTAACTGAGGGTTCACCTGTGACTTTAAATATTAACGATGCTGCTAATAGTGCTGCTGTTCCATCTGGAAATTATGCTACTTTTAGTATTTCTATTGATTGGGTAAGCACAGATAATGCTTGGGCTTCTGAGTGTGATTTGGATTTAACAACAGCAGCTGGAACTGTAAACTTTAATTCACCATCTACTGGTAGTGCGAATAGTGGTGTTGCAACAACAATTACATTTGATGGAAGCTTTACTGCAGATTACGATCCAGATGCGGATGGAACTTTTGATATTGTTTTAGATCAAACTTATTCAGGTTCAGCTGCAGATTGGTCAAATATAACGGTAACTATTGTTCCAGCTTTAACCTGTACTTCACCTGTAGCTACTGCTGTGGTAGGAACCACAGATTGCGCAGCAGGAACATACATGATTGATGTAGATGTTACTAGTTTAGGTGATGCGACATCTGTAACTATTACTAATGATGCAGGAGTTTCAAGTACACCAGCAACAGCAACAGGAATGGTTAGTGTGGGACCTTTCACACCAGGAACCGATGTAAACATTACTATTGAGCATGATCAAGATAGCTTATGTAACTTAGAGTTAGCTACTTTATCATACGCTTGTCCACCATCTAATGATGAGTGTACTGGTGCAATACCATTGACTGTAAACGGAGACTTAGATTGTATGAATGTAACTTCTGGGACTATAGCAGCAGCTACAGCTTCTGGAATAGCAACAGCTTGTGGAGGAACAGAAGATGATGATGTTTGGTATAGTTTTATGGCTACATCTACCAGTCACGTAATCGCTTTACAGAATATTACAGGAGGAACAACGGATTTATATCACGCAGTTTATGATGCAACTTCTGGTTGTGAAGCTTTAGGAACAGCTTTAACTTGTTCGGACCCTAATACTAGTACAACGTCAGGTTTGACTGTTGGAACTACTTACTTTGTACAAGTTTATTCTTGGACAGGTACTGCAGGACAAACTTCTAATTTTGATATTTGTATAGGAACACCACCACCACCACCAGCAAATGATACTTGCGAAGGTGCTATTGAGTTGACTTTATCGTCAGATGATTCATGTGATAATAGTGTTTCTGGGACAACTAACAGTGCTTTACCATCTGCTTCAGGAACTTGTTCTTCAACTAATAAAGATGTATGGTACACTTTTACACCAACTGAGGATAATAACTACGTATTTAGTGCTACTGAAACTTTTGATTCAGGATTTTCAACAACTTATCTTTCATTATATTCGGGAGACTGCGAGACTACTACTCAAGTAGGTACAACTTGTTTTACTACTGCAGCCCAAACTTTTACTTTAACTAGTGGTACAACTTATTTTGTGAATGTAAGAAGTACTTCAGGTACTGCATATGTTGATTTTGATTTATGTGTTTTCCTTGCTCCACCACCACCAGTAAACGATGCTTGTGAGAATGCAATTACTATTAATGCTGGAGATTCAATCTCTGGTGATACTTCTTACTCTACTAATGTAGAGAATTTAACAGTATGTTCTGGTGGAACAGTAGGTACAACATGTGATCCAGGTGGAGATTCTTCACCTAACGCTGGAACACTTGTTTTTGGTACTGGAGTATGGTATGTTTACAATTCTCCTGGTAATGAATCTATTTCTATTGAGGATTCTGCTGATGCTTTTGATTCAGAGATTCAAGTATGGTCTGGAGCTTGTGGCTCATTAGTTTGTGTTGCAGGAGATGACGATAGTTCAACTGCAGGAAGTGGTGGTTTTGTTTGTTTTGATTCTGAAGCAACAGCTACAACTTATTATATTTACATAGATGGTAATGCTGCTACTGGCGTTGGTGCTTACACATTAAATTTAAATACTACACCTTTACCTCCTGCTAACGACGAATGTACAGCTGCTGAAGCATTAACACTAGGAGTTGAAATTACAGGAGATAATACAGGAGCAACAGATTCTGGTGTAACTGCAGATTGTTTTACAGGTGCAGTTGCTGATTTATGGTACTCATTTGTAGCACCTCCTTCAGGAGAAGTTACAGTGACTACAACTGCTGCTCAATATGGTGTTTATACAGATTGTGCTGGTACAGCAGTTGGTGCTTGTAATACATCAGTAGTTGGTGGATTAACAGATGGTACTACTTACTATGTAAGAGTTAGTGATGATGGTACTGCAAGAGCACAAGCTCCAGGATCGTTTACTTTATTACTTTCTGAGTCTTCTTTAAGCACAGTTGAGTTTAATACAGAGGCTTTATTCTCTTACTATCCAAACCCAGTTAATGACAACTTAACATTAAAAGCTCAAAAAGAGATTTCTAATGTATCAGTTTATAACATGTTAGGACAAGAAGTGTACAGAAACGCACCTAATAGTGTAGATAACCTAGTAAACATGTCTGACTTACAGTCAGGAGCATACTTTGTTAAAGTTACTATTGGAGATGTTACGGAAACAATAAAAGTTATTAAGAAATAATCTTAAACTTTAATACAATTAAAAGCCACCTTTTTAGGTGGCTTTTTTTATACGTTTAACTTACATTTGTTATATGGAATTAAGTTTTTCGTTTATTATACCTGTTTATAATCGTCCTATTGAGATTGAAGAGCTATTAGAAAGCTTTTTAACCTTAAAAGGTAACCATAGCTACGAAATTGTAATTGTAGAAGATGGATCTACAATTACGTCTAAAGCTATCGTAGATAAATACATAGATAAGCTTGATATATCCTATTATTTTAAGTCAAATTCAGGACCAGGAGATTCCAGAAATTTTGGAATGCAACACGCTAAAGGTAATTACTTTATTATTTTAGATAGCGATTGTTTATTGCCTAGTCACTACTTACAGGAGGTAGAAGCTAGTTTAAAACTTAATTATGTAGACTGTTTTGGCGGACCAGATAAAGCACATCATTCGTTTTCAAATCTTCAAAAAGCTATAGATTTTAGTATGACGTCTGTAATTACAACAGGAGGCATTAGAGGTAATAAATCTAGTTTAGATAAGTTTCAACCTAGAAGTTTTAACATGGGATTATCAAAATTAGCATTTAAAGCTACTAAAGGATTTGGTAATATCCATCCTGGAGAAGATCCTGATTTGTCTATTAGACTATGGGACTTAGGATTTAAAACAACTTTATTTCCGGAAGCTTATGTATACCATAAAAGACGTATATCTTGGAGTAAATTTTATAAACAAGTTAATAAATTTGGTTCCGTAAGACCTATTTTAAATAAGTGGCATCCACAAACTAAAAAAATCACCTATTGGTTTCCAACAATGTTTTTTATTGGAGTTATTATAGCTTTGTTTTTAACACTGTTTAATCTATTTTTACCATTATACTTAGTGTTATTTTATTATTGTCTAATCTTTGTTGTAGCAGTATTAAAAACTAAAAATATTATTATTGCTTTTCAGGCTTTATTAGCAGTATCCATTCAGTTTTTTGGATATGGTTACGGATTTTTAAAGTCAACAATATTATTACATTTTAAGTCAGAAAAACCCGAAGTAATTTTTCCTCATTTATTTTTTAAAAATTAAGGCATGCAAAAACTTAAATTGAAAATATTAGGATTGTTTAAAAGTAAAAAGATCAATATATTTTTACTGTTTTTTGTTTTAGCTTTTTCAATTTTAGTTTTAACAAAATTATCTAAAGTATATACAGCCACATTAGCCTTTAAAGTAAAACCTAAGGATATTAGTGATACGCATGTAATAGTAAATTCAAACAATCCAGAGCTTGATATTACAATACAAACTACAGGTTTTAATTGGCTTAGGTATGCTATTAAAAGACCAGAATTAGATATTAATTTTAAAACAGACATTTCAAAAAAAGATTCAACTTTAATTTGGAGTGTTTCCAAAGGGTTCTCAAATATTAATAAACAGTTTGATAAAGAAGAAAAGATTATCAGTATTAATCCGGACACACTACTTTTTAGATTTGATGTCAATGATGTAAAATATGTACCAATAATCTTAGACTCAAAAATTCAATATGCTAAAGGGTATAACACTTTAGATACTTTAAAAACTGTACCAGATAGTGTTAAGTTAATTGGGCCAAGTTCTGTTTTAAAAACAATTAGTAAAGTAAAGACTCAGTATTTAGAATTAAAAGAGGTGAAATCCGATGTAAATAAAACGTTGTTATTGCAATTGGATAGTTTAAATAAAAATATTAAAACCAATATAACACAAGCTAAGTTGATGGTTAATGTTTCTAAATTCTCTGAAGGCGTTTTAGACATTCCAATCCAAATAATTAATATTCCGGAAGGAGTAAAAGTTAACTATTTTCCAAAGCAAGTGTCATTAAGTTTTACCACAAGCTTGGAAAAATTTAATACAATAAAGTCAGAAGATTTTAATATCGTTTGCGATTACAACGATGCTTCTGGAAATACAACTTTAGCACCAAAATTAATCAAACAGCCAAATAATGTTAAAAACATTAGGTTATTGCAACAAAAAATTGAATTTATAATTACAGAATGACACCAACAATAGTAGGCTTAACAGGAGGTATAGGTAGCGGGAAAACTACAGTTGCTAATTATTTTAAAGCATTAGATGTGCCAGTTTATATTGCTGATAATGAAGCCAAAGCATTAATGGATCGTTCTAAAGTTATTAAACGTAAATTAATTAAGCTTTTTGGAGATAGTGCTTACGTTGAGGATACATTAAATAAACCTTTTATTGCTAGTCAGATATTTAGTAATCAAGCTTTACTAAAAAAAATGAATGCAATTGTGCACCCAAAAGTTGCAAAACATTTTTCTAATTGGGTAAAAAAACAAAACGCACCATACGTTATTAGCGAAGTCGCTATAATTTTTGAAAACGGAAGTCAAGGCAAATACGATTATATAATTACTGTCGTAGCACCAGAACAGACTAGACTAAATCGAGTAATTAAACGTGATAACTCGTCTGAAGCTAAGGTTAAGGCAATAATGAATAACCAATGGACTGACCAACAAAAGACAGAATGTTCAGATTTTGTAATTAATAATACCGATTTAAAAGACACAAAACTTCAGGTTCAAAATATTCATAGTAAACTCTTAAAATCTATAACAAAGAATTAAATTTTAACGTTTTTGTTAATGTAAGGTTAAATGGTAACATTGCTAAATGTTAAAATCTTAATTTTGGATGATGAACAAAAGGATTTTTTTTGTGTTAGTCGTTTTAATGAGTTGTTCCCTAATAGGAATCATACTAGTTCAGGCGTATTATATAAATAATTCACTTCAAAATACTGAAAAGCAGTTTAACTTCAATGTAAGAAAAGCACTAAGTTATGTGTCTAACATTGTAGAAAATGAAGAAAAAGAGGATTATTTAAGAAAGTTTAATGATTTATTAAGCAATGGATCAATTAATGTAAATGATACAACTGCAATTATAAACATTTACATTAAAGAGGATAATCCTGATACAAACGAAACAGTAATTTATCGTAACGGTATTTTAGAAGAAAATTATAAAGTATCATCAGCGCTCTTTGACATAGGTTTAGATAGTTTAAACGTAAAACGTATTTTACAAAAAAGAGAAACCGAAATTATTGAAAACAACTCTATAGATGGTAGTAAAAACCTATCTTCAATGCTTGCAAGATTAAGTAAACTTAATGAAAGTACACGTATTGCTTTAGAGACTGTTTATAAAGATAAAGCCTATTTAAAACCAATACACAAACGTGTAGACGTGGACAAAATCAATAGGTTACTAGCATTAAAATTGTTAGAAAATGATATTGATATAGGTTATGAATTTGCAATATATAGCAACGATTTAGCAACAAAAATTAAAACTCAAGATTTTCAGTTAAATCCAGCATCTACGTTTAGTGTACCATTTTTTTATAACGAAAATGATAAAAGTAATTACAGACTATTAGTTAATTTTCCAGAACGTAAAAAGTTTATTTTATCATCAATTTTAACGATGCTAATATTATCTATAGTTTTTACTTTAATTATAGTCATAGCTTATTCTAGTGCATTGTATCAATTAATAAAACAACGTCAAATTTCTGAAATTAAAACAGATTTTATTAATAATATGACGCATGAGTTTAAGACGCCAATTGCGACTATTAATTTAGCATTAGATTCTATTAGAAACCCTAAAATAATTGACGACAAAGAAAAAGTCCTACGTTATTTAGGCATGATAAAAGAAGAAAATAAGCGTATGCATGCGCAAGTGGAAAATGTACTAAGAATATCTAAACTTGAAAAAAACGAACTAAACATTAGTAAGGAACGTGTGGAACTTAACGACTTAGTAGAAGATGCTATATCACACGTAGAGTTGATTATTGAAGATAGAGGTGGACATATTGAAACACATCTTGATGCCGAAAAATCTTCGGTTTTAGCAAACGAAACACACTTTACAAATGTATTAGTAAACGTATTGGATAATGCAATTAAGTATTCTCCAGATGCACCAAAAATTATTGTCACTACAGAGCTGGCAGGAAATAATATATTAGTGCATATAAAAGATCACGGAAGTGGTATGAGTAAAGTAGCTCAAAAACGTGTGTTCGAAAAATTTTATAGAGAGCATACAGGTAACATACATAATGTTAAAGGTCATGGATTGGGCTTAGCATATGTAAAACGAATAGTTGAAGACCATCATGGTCATATATCAGTAGAAAGTGAAAAAGAAAAAGGAAGTACTTTTACAATAAAGCTTCCGTTAATCTCGTAGTATTATGGATGAACAATTAAAAAGAATATTATTAGTAGAAGATGACCCAAATTTTGGAACAGTCTTAAAAGATTATTTATCAATGAATGATTACGAAGTTACCCATGCAAAAAATGGTATGGAAGGCTTTGAAAAATTTAAACGTGGTGATTTTGATTTATGTATTTTAGATGTCATGATGCCATATAAAGATGGATTTACTTTAGCTAAAGAAATTAGAGAGAAAAATGCAGAAGTGCCTATCGTATTTTTAACTGCTAAAGCCATGAAAGAGGACGTGCTTAAAGGTTATAAAGTTGGTGCAGATGACTATTTAAATAAACCTTTTGATAGCGAAGTCTTATTAATGAAGATAAAAGCTATCATGCAACGTAAAGCAAACGATACCGTTGCGGACAGTAAACAATTTGAATTTAAAATTGGAGGATTTGATTTAAACTCTAAGCTTAGATTTTTAACATACAATGGAGGAGAACAAGTTAAGTTATCTCCTAAAGAAAACGAATTACTACGTATGTTAGCATTGCATGAAAACGATTTAATGCCACGTGAGTTAGCATTAACTAAGATATGGAGAGATGATAATTACTTTACATCTAGAAGTATGGACGTGTATATAGCTAAACTTAGAAAGTATTTAAAGTTAGATCCAAATGTGGAAATTTTAAATATTCATGGAGAAGGATTTAGATTAGTAGTTAATCAGAACGATTAATTATCAAATATATATTAAAAAAGCTAGCATTTATGCTGGCTTTTTTTGTTTAATAAATCGAGTCTAAAATAATTTTAGCAACATTAGGTTTATAATGGCTACTTTCAAAATAATTACTAATAGGCTCTGTTAAATTATTTTTCCCTGAAAAGTCAAAGACTTTATCTTTATCAAAAATAGAATAGAGTAGTACTAATTGTTCTTCTTCCATAGGGATTTGATCATACAAAGGTGAAACAACGATTTTGTAATTAGTATCATGTTTATTAAATATAGATTTTATTTTATTAAGTAAATCTATTTCTCTTTTAGTTTTTTCTAATGTAATATTTGATTCTTGTGGTCTTTGATAAAATACACCTTGTTGTTTCAATTTATTATAATAGCCTAAACTGTCTTCTTTAATCTCTTTAGCTAATCCGTAATAAGAGTCATTATAAATTGGTGTAAACGTATCTGGATATTTGTCCATACGTACATAATTTTTCATATAATTTCTATACGTTTTAAAACAGTAAAAATCGGCGTATGCCATCATAAATCGTGGATTAAGATTTGCTAAAATAAAACTGCTATAAAATTCGTATTTAGAAACATCATTAAACTCCACTGGGTTAATGTATAGGTGATTTAGTCTTTTTATGGTGCCAGACAATACGGCTCTATCAATAATAATTAAAGCATGGTTTACGGGTGAATTTACATCGTCTAAAAATTCTAATTTTTTATAAATACCATATAAATCTTCGCTATGTGCATCATAATGAAACGGAACCGATTTTTCTGGTAAATAGTGCTTCCAGATTGGAGTTTTAAAGGCTTGAGATCTTGAGCTACCAAAAATAAAGCTATCATAATTTACACTGTCTTTATTTTTTTGAAAAATCTTTGTTGATACGTAAGTTCTATTTAAAGTAGTGATATCTTGATTATAATAATTATTATAATCTTTAAAAATTTTAAAAATATCTAAGGATAAAACTATTATCACATAAAGTATAATAGGAATAAAAAAGAATGCTAATTTTTTTAAAAAAATCTTCATTCTATCTCAGATTCTATTTTAGTAATTATAGCGCTCAATGGTGTTTGATAGTCAAACCAAAGGGTTTCAGGTTTTCTTCTAAACCAAGTTAATTGGCGTTTTGCAAAACGTCTAGAGTTTTTCTTAATTTCAGAAATAGCAAAATCTAATGTCCAAGTCTTATCTAAGTAATTAAAAATTTCTTTGTAGCCAACAGTGTTAAGGCTGTTTAGATTTTTAAAGGGAAGTAAGGACTCTACTTCTCTAATCAACCCATTAGCAACCATTATATCTACTCGCTTGTTAATTCTGTCGTAAATAACATCACGATCAGCCTCAAGTCCTATGGTAATTGTTTTAAAGGGTCTTTGGTTTTTAGCTTTATTTAAAAAGGAAGAATAGGGTTGTCCACTGCCAATACAAATTTCTAAAGCACGAATGACACGTTGTGGATTATCAATTTTTATGGTGTTATAAGATTGCTCATCTAAAGTTTTCAGCTTAAGCTGAAGTGTTTCCAAACCTTCCGTGTCTAATTGTTTATTTAGTTGCTCTCTTATCTTTTTATCGACCTCAGGAAAATAATCTAAACCGTTAGTGACAGCATCAACATATAATCCAGAACCACCAACCATTATAACAACGTCATTAGTTTTGTGTAGGTTTGTTATGCAGTCGATTGCTTCTTTTTCAAAAGCACCTACATTATAGTCTTCTGTTATAGATTTATTATGTATAAAATGATGTTTAGCAGCTGCTAATTCTTCTGATGTAGGAGCAGCAGTACCAATACTCATTTCTGTAAAAAACTGTCTTGAATCTGCAGATACTATTTGGGTATTAAAATGATTAGCCAACTTAATACTAAGTGCAGTTTTACCAATAGCAGTTGGTCCAACAATTGAGATTAAATATTTGTTAGCGTGTTTCAAATTTATTGTAATTAAGTAATTGTTTAGTGTAGGTTGTTACCACAAACTCTGCAAAAGTTGGCATCATCGTCATGATTGTCTTCATGACAATTAGAGCATCTTTGTGTATTTAAATTTAGTTTTTTACTTGTTGGATTAGAGGGTTGGTCCTCAGATTTCTTTAAGTTTTTAGAGTATTCTGCAGACACAATTCCTGTAGGTACTGCTATAATACCATAACCTAAAATCATGATAATAGTGGTAATAAATTGTCCAAGTGCAGTTTGTGGTGCAATATCCCCAAAACCAACTGTAGTTAATGTTACAATACACCAATAGACGCTTTTTGGGATGTTTGTAAATCCGTTATCTTCACCTTCGACCAAATACATAATGGTTCCAAAAATTACGGACGATATTAATACAGCAAATAAAAACACAAATATCTTTACACGACTAGCAATAATAGAGTCTCTTAATTGGTTTGAAGCTCCAAGATATCGTGCTAATTTAAGTATTCTAAAAACACGTAGTAAGCGTAACGCTCTAAGCGTAACTAAGGCGTGTGATCCTGCAAAAATAAACGAGATGTACATTGGTATTGTGGATAGTAAATCTAAAATACCGTAAAAGCTAAAGATGTATTTAAATGGCTTTTTTACTGTAATTATGCGTAAAATATATTCGATACTAAAAAAGATAGTTATAATCCACTCTCCAACATATAACGCGTTGTGGTACTTTTTATCAATGTGATTTACACTTTCTAACATAACTAGTAGTATACTAGCTAAAATTAAAATAAGTAAAACGACGTCAAAAAACTTACCAGCAGGCGTGTCTGCTTCATAAATAATTTCATGAAGTTTATCTTTCCAATAAGTTTTATCTTTTGTTGGGCTCATGTGGTAAAAATACTAAATAAACATTAGATATTTTTTTCTAAAACTATAACCGAGTTATTTTGAATATTTACAATGTTGCTAAAAAAAGATTTTAGTTCAGTATAGTAATTAGTTGGGTAAATTGTATTGTAAAAATTAATCCTAAAAGATAAATCAATGTTACCATTTTTTGGTTGAGTTAAAAAATTAAGTAAGCCAGAGTTATTAGATAATTCAATAGTTTTATCTAGAGGCTTATCAACAATTTTATACTTATCATTTGTGTCAATTTGAATGTAATAAATAAGGTTGTTTTTATATCCAAAATCAATAGGATATGTCCTTGTATTAAGCTGTAAAGGGTTTTTTGTAAAAAATTTAAATATAAAAGGGTCCAAGTATATTTTATCACCAATTACAGTTAATGGACCTGATATTGATATGGTCTCGGTATATATTGCTTTATCGTTTTTATTTGTGTCTACTTGACTATTTTCAAAAGTTAAATCAGGATATTTTTCTCTGAAGTACTTTAAATTATTAAGATTGTTTTTTTTGTACAATTGACGCGCATCCAAAGCATCATATCCTAATTTTGTTGTTGTTAATGTTCCAGTAAAGGTATTATCATCATTAATTGTGATATTAACTTTATGTTGTGTTGTAGAATTAATATTAGTGTTTAGGTCTATCCAACGACTATCATTGTCAAAATCCATTTCGCGACCATACTCATTTAAACATTTAAATGGAATTTGTCCAAAGACTAATAAAGGGTCTGTTGCATCTAAAAAATAAGATTTTCCATCAATTTCGGCTCTTAAAATCACATAATTAAATTCTGAAATTACAGGATAAAGTGTAGTGATAAATCCGTTTTCTCTTGTAGAAATTAAAACAGGATAGGTTACTATATCATGTCTTTTCAAAAGGTTATACAGAAGTAGGTTGATTTCAGCTACATTACCTGTTTTTTGCTCAATAATATCTTTAATGGAGACATCTTTAAAAATTCGATAATAGCCATTCCAAGTATAATTATTTTTAACATAATTAAAAATGTATTTAGCTTTATCTAAATCACTTTTTTGATCCAATAAGGTTTGGTCTATTAGTTTTTTTACTAGACTTTCTTTTTTTAGTTGTTTTCCAAAATCTTCATTTTGTTTAAGTTCATCATCCGCAGTTTCCCATGTTTTGGTAATGTTTTGTACAGAGCCATCAAAGCCTTTAATTACTTTTAATTCATATTCCATTCTAGAAATATAATTTTTAGAAGCAGTCGTGTAATCCTCTTCTATAAAAGCAGGTATGTCTTTCATTACATACTTACCTATGGTACAGTCCGCACTTGCACCATTGTCTAATTGGATACAGTATTTTTTTATATCACTTTGATTGACGCTTAACTTAAGCTCTCCTACAAGCTTTATATTATAATCGTAGTTTCCTGGTATGCTAGTATTGTACTCGCTGTATAGCTTTGGTATGTCTTCTTGAAATTTCCATGAGTTAAAATTGAATAAAAATGGGCTTTCAAAGGTGTAGCTATATGTAATAACAGATCCTTCTTTTATATTAGGTAAAACAAACTTAAATATGGTGTAATTATCGTTAACCTTTTCTTCAAATACTTGAGAAGGATCTAAGTTAATTCGGGTAACTTTACCATCTTCAATATTGGTTGTTGTAGCAACTAAGTTTGTGATTTTTTCTGATTTTCTATCAGAATTATATAAATAAACCTCAATATTGGCTTGGTCAAATCCGTTACGGTTTAAAATTTTAACTTTTTTCTTATAGTCTAAAACTAAGTTGAACGTTTTTTTATGAATTTCGGCATCTCCATATTCATAAAGTACTATGGCATTTGCAGTGGTGTCTTGCTTAAATTCATTTAATTCCAAATCAGCTCTTGTCGTCGTTAAATTTTCAGTATTAAATTGGCTTTGAGCTACTAAAAATTTTGAAAAGAGTAGCGTAATAAGAAATATTTTTTTCATTATAAATCTATAATTTTTATACGTTTATTTTTTCTTAGGTAACTTTGTATAATGTGTTGTTGATCTCTATTATTCTCCATTGGAGTAATGATAGACTCTAGAATGTCTAAATTATTAATTTGGTAATTTAAATTATAAAAGCCAAAACCTTTAAATATTCCATTCTGAATTAAAATGGCACTACGCTCATCCACCTCTCGACCACGATCAATAATAACCATGTTTTTGTTTTTGTAGCTGTATTTATCTAATAATTCTTGTACACGTTTATTATAATCCTCTGGAGATTCCTCTTGTATGCATGCACCTGCACATGTTTTTACTTCGTAATGGAAGCAACTGGTTTTGGTTTTATAAATACCTGATAGTTTTTGACACAAATTAAATTGTTCGACCATTTTTTCTAAAAAATGACGTCCACTTTGTCTAGTGCTAAAGGTTGTTATGCAAGGTTTTCTACCATCTGCTTTATCAATAGTAAGATTAATATAACCGTTATCGTCTATAAAACTGTATAGTGCATGTGTAAAAATACTTCTGCGCAAAGCTCTATTTAATATAGGTTTATTACGCTTAATCTCTTCGCTTTCTTTTAAAAGCGCCACTAATTCACTTCCTGTAGCTTCATATTTTACAGCTGCTACTTGAGTTTGCATTTTCTTGGACTTTGGTGTAGTACCAGTAAAATGTTGATTAACGCGATTTTTTATGTTCTTACTTTTTCCAATATAGATTAACTCACCATCTGCTTTATACATGTAGTAAACTCCAGTAACAGAGGTTAAATTATCAATAATATCTATTAACCTAGGCTCCATCTGGAATTTTGGTTCTTTTTTAATAGACTCCTTAATAATTGTTTTGTTGGTGTCCTTGGCAAGAAGTAATTTAAAAAGTTTAACGGTTGCTAAAGCATCTCCAGATGCACGATGCCTATCTGTTACAGGTATACCCAATGATCTAACTAGTTTACCTAAACTGTAAGATTTTTGATCAGGAATTAAATCTTTAGACAACTCAACCGTACAAAGGGTTTGTCTTTTAAAAGGAAATCCAAGACGTTTAAACTCGGTTTTTAAGATACGATAATCAAATTGCGCATTGTGAGCCACCAAAATAGTGTCTTCTGTAATTTCAACGATTCGCTTAGCTATCTCGTAAAATTTAGGCGCATTTTTAAGCATCTTGCTATTTATACCTGTAAGATTAACCACAAAGGGTTGAATCTCTCGTTCTGGATTTACTAAACTTATAAACTGGTCTACAACCTCATGACCATCAAATTTATAGATAGCAATTTCGGTTATTCCTTCTTCATTAAACTTACCACCAGTGGTTTCTATGTCGACTATTGTGTAAATAAAGTTTGTTTTTTAATTATAATTTCTAGCACCAAATATACTACTTCCCACTCTAACCATTGTGCTACCACAATCTATTGCTAATTGATAATCACCACTCATTCCCATACTAATTGTCTTTAAATTAGTATGCAATTTTTGAAGCGAATCAAAGGTAGTTTTAAGTAAATCAAATTCTTGTTTAATCTGATTTTGGTCTTCAGTAAATGTAGCCATTCCCATCACGCCAATAACATTAATATTAGTTAAAGCTGAAAATTCTTCAGATTTAAGTAAGCTAGTTGCGTCTGGTATAGACATTCCAAATTTAGAATCTTCCGATGCTATTTTAATTTGAAGCAAACAATCGATTCTTCTTTCGTGCTTTTTAGCTTGTTTATTAATTTCTTTAAGTAATTTAAAGCTCTCCACACCATGTATTAAATCTACAAACTCAGCCATATACTTTACTTTATTAGTTTGTACGTGACCAATCATATGCCATTTAATGTCCTTTGGCATTTCTTGATATTTGTCTGCCATTTCTTGGATTTTATTTTCTCCAAAAATGCGTTGACCAGCGTTGTAGGCTTCCATTAAATCACTAACAGGTTTTGTTTTAGAAACCGCAACTAAAGTTACATGTTTAGGAAGTGTAGCTTGTATTTGATTTAGGTTTTGTTTAATTGACATTTGCTTTATTTTTTTACTTAAAACTCGTAAATAGTAACACCACTTCTAATTTTAGGCTCGATATAAGTACTTTTTGGTGGCATTGTTAATCCATCGTCTGCAATTTGCTTCATCTGAGAAATTGTTGCAGGAATCATACCAAAACCAACAGTAAATTCTTTACTATCCACTTTACTTTTTAAATTTACAATATCTTTTTTACCACTAAGGTAATGTATGCGATTATCGTTGCGTAAATCTGTGATTCCTAAAATAGGTTGTAATATAGTTTTAAAAAGTACTTGTGCATCCAATTCGTCCAAAGACGTATCAAATGTATATTCTGTTTTTCTTAAGTATAACGAGTAAAATTCGCCATCTAAATACATACTAAAGTGATGTGATTTTGAGGGTTGGTAAGGTGTTAATCCTCTGTTTTCAATACGATAAACGGTATCTAGTTGAATTAAAAATTCTTCCTTAGTTAAGCCATTTAAATCTTTTACTAAACGGTTAAACTCGTGTATGCGTAATTCGGATTCCGAAATTAAATAACTCATAAAAAAGTTATAGCTTTCTTGACCAGAATGATTTTTGTTTTCGTTTTTTAAATCCTCACAAAGTAATTGAGAAGAGGCAGACCTATGATGTCCATCTGCAATGTACAACGTTGGCATTTTGCTAAAATTAGTTGTAATAGCTTGGATGTCTGTGTCGTCTTCAATTAACCATAAATAGTGCGTGTCTCTGTATGTTGTTGTAAACTCAAACTCGGCACGCTCTTTTTGTTTTTCGGTTATAATTTTAGAGATAGTATCATTATCAGGATAGGTTAGTAGTACAGGTTCTGCGTTAAAACCTACAGTTTTTAGGTAGTCTTTAAACACGGTTTCGCGAGAAGCAATCGTGTCCTCGTGCTTTTTAATAATATTATTATTGTAATCTTCAACACTAGCAGCAGCTACAATTCCATTAAAAACCTGAGAATCACGATCTACTATTTTGTAAATGTAAAAACAAGGTTTTTGATCTTGCTTAAATACACCATCTTCTTTAAATTCAGAATATCTGTTTTTAACTAACTTATAACGTGCTTCTCCATAGATTTCTTTATCGTATTTGTAACCAGGATTTACAATGTGTAAAAACGAAAATGGATTATGGTCTAAACGTGCTTCTCTTTCGGGTTGCGTATAACTTTGATAGGAGCGTGAGGCTACTAAACTAACTTTATCTCTAGTAGGTCTAACCGCTTTAAATGGTAGTATTTTAGTCATTGTTATTGCAAATAAATCAAGAAAGATTAGACAGTTGGTAAACTTTAAAAACAATAAAAGGCATAAGATTGCAGGTAAAAACTGTTAATCTAACTATGCCTTTTATTGTTAATTATATAAATTGCTGAGATACTTTTTCTGCCTTTCTGCTTTCAGAATAATCATAAAAACCTTCACCAGATTTAACACCTAATTTTCCTGCGTTAACCATATTAACTAATAAAGGACATGGTGCGTATTTAGGGTTTTTAAATCCATCGTACATGACATTTAAAATTGATAGACATACATCTAAGCCAATAAAATCTGCTAGTTGTAAAGGACCCATTGGATGTGCCATACCTAACTTCATTACTGTGTCAATTTCTTGGACACCAGCAACACCATTGTAAAGGGTCTCAATAGACTCGTTAATCATTGGCATTAAAATACGGTTAGCAACAAAACCAGGATAATCATTAACTTCAGTTGGTATTTTACCTAATTGTTTAGATAATTCCATGATAGTATTAGTCACTTCATCGCTTGTATTATAACCACGAATAATTTCGACTAATTTCATGATTGGCACAGGATTCATAAAATGCATTCCAATAACCATATCAGGTCTAGAGGTTACAGCTCCAATTTGTGTGATAGAGATAGAAGAGGTGTTAGTCGCTAAAATCGTGTCATCACCACAAGCTTGGTCTAATTGCTTAAATATTTTTAGTTTTAAATCTAAGTTTTCTGTTGCAGCTTCTACAACTAGGCTTGCATATTCAACACCTTCTTCAATATTAGTAAAAGTGCTAATATTACTTAAAGTTTCAGCTTTATCTGCTTCAGATATTTTTTCTTTAGCGACCATGCGATCTAAATTTTTAGAGATGGTATCCATTCCGCGTTTTAATGACGCCTCACTAATATCTATTAATTGTACTTTAAATCCAGATTGTGCAAAGGTATGTGCAATACCGTTACCCATTGTTCCTGCACCTATAACTGCTATGTTTTTCATTAAAATTTATTGTTTTTGCGTCCCACAATTATGGGCTTTTATTATTGTTTTACTTTTTTTTCTTACCACCAAATAGCACGTTGACAAAAAAATCTACAATGTATTTTAGTAATGATTTTTTGTTTTTATCTTTTTGATTGGTCATAATTTAAAAGGTTTTAAAACTGATCTATAATCATAGTGGCCACACGTAAGGCTTCTGTACCATCGTGTAAGGTCACTATTGGAGTTGTATTATTGTTTATGGCGTCCGCAAAGGATTCTAACTCGTCTAAAATAGCGTTGTTTGTAGCTATTTCTGGGTTGTCAAAATAAATTTGTTTTTTAACACCTTCTGCATTTTGTAAAACCATGTCAAAATCACCAGGTGTTTCGGGTGCATCTTTCATTTTTACAACCTCACATTTTTTTTCTAAAAAGTCTACAGAGATATAAGCATCACGTTGAAAAAAACGTGTTTTACGCATGTTTTTAAGCGAAATTCGGCTGGCAGTTAAATTAGCAACACAACCATTAACAAACTCGATACGTGCATTAGCAATATCAGGTGTATCACTTATCACTGAAACTCCGCTTGCAGATACATTTTTAACTTTAGATTTAACTACACTTAAAATAACATCAATGTCATGAATCATTAAATCTAAAACCACAGGTACATCAGTCCCACGAGGGTTAAACTCGGCTAAACGATGGGCTTCAATAAACATTGGACTATCTAATTGGTCTTTAACTGCAATAAATGCAGGATTAAAACGCTCGACATGACCTACTTGACCTTTTACACCATTTTCTGCAACTAAAGCTCTAATACTTTCGGCTTCATGCACAGTATTGGTTATTGGTTTTTCAATAAATATATGTTTACCTTTAGATATAGCTTGCTTAGCACAATCGTAATGCGATAGGGTAGGCGTTACAATATCTACAACATCTACAGCATCAATTAAGGCTTCAATGGTATCAAAATATCTGTAACCAAATTCGGCTTCTACTTTTTTAGCGTTGTCCGCATCAGCATCGTAAAATCCTACTAATTGGAATTTATCTGATTGATTTAATAATCTAAGATGAATTTTTCCAAGGTGACCAGCACCTAATACACCAGCTTTTAGCATAGTTTGTTCTGTTTTCAACAAAAATAAGTTTTTTTATACACTATTTAATATCAATTTGATAATTATATACAGGATTTAAGACAAAATTATAAATTGAATGAAAACCTTTTCAGGGTTATATTTTTGAAGTAATTTTATGCTCTAAACTATCCATTACCATTGAAAGACACTTTTAAACATCAAGGCTTACGACAGCAACTAGTAGCTGTTTTGAAGGACAAAGGAATTACTAATACCGCAGTTTTGGCTGCAATTGGCAGAATACCAAGACATTTGTTTATGGATTCTAGTTTTTTAGATCATGCGTATCAGGATAAGGCATTTCCTATTGCAGCAGATCAAACCATTTCTCAGCCTTATACTGTGGCTTTTCAAACCGAATTAATGCAAGTTAAACGAGGTGATAAAGTGTTAGAGATTGGTACAGGTAGTGGCTATCAGACTGCTGTGCTTTGTGAACTTGGTGCTAAAGTATATAGCATTGAAAGGCAACAAGAGTTGTTTAAAATTACGAGTCGTTTTTTGCCAAAATTAGGCTATAGAGCAAAAAAACTAATTTTTGGAGATGGTTATAAAGGTTTAAAAACCGAAGCACCTTTTAGTAGTATTATTGTAACTGCAGGAGCACCTTTTGTGCCTAACCCTTTACTAGCACAATTAGAAATTGGAGGACGTTTAGTAATTCCTGTTGGAGATAAAGTGCAAACTATGACGCTTTTTGTTAGAAAAGGTCCAAAGGATTTTGAGAAAACAGAGTTTGGCGAGTTTAGATTTGTTCCGCTTTTGGAGGATAAGAATTAGTAGATTAAGTTCTAGTCATTTTCGTAATCATGAACAAACGTAATATGATTACTGCTTGCCATTAAATTAGGGTTTGTGCCTTCAATACCTTCTGGAATTGATTGGTTGCGAGCTTTGTAATATTTAACCCAACTAGTCATTGGTTGACCAGAACTATCGTTAAAAGTCATTGGGTGTGTCAAAAACGGGATGGAATCTTTAGGTAAGTTTTGAGTTGAAAACATTTTGTAAACTAACTCTGAGCAATAATAGGATGTGTCATCCCATAAAAAAATATCATCATAAGGTATATTAACTCTGGTAATACCATAGTTTATGGCTGTTTTTATATAGGGCTTGTAGTAGTTGTCTAGCCTCGCAACTGTGGTTTGCGATTTATTAAATTTATTTTTATTCCTTTCTAAAAATTTAGCTATTGGTGTTATGCAAACGCCTTGTTTAGGTATAGCTTCCACCACAAACCATTTGTTGTCTTTTTGCATAGCCATACCAACATGAGAATAATTTTTGGCAGAAGCGGTTGCTGTAACGTCCTTTATAGCATTATCAATGTCGTCTGATCCTGTGTTTTGAAACAGTAAATCACCTTCTTTTAACTGAAAATTGGTGTTAGTTTTTGTATTGCAACTTAATAAAATACATGATAGTAATACAATGTATGATATGCGTTGTAAAAAATAATTCATTATTTAAAAGTGCTAAAATGAATTATCAAAATTACGGAAAAACTGTACTTGATTAAAGTGAATACTGTAAAATACAAAAGCTTTTTATTTTTTGAAATTTAAGTTAAGTCTTAAAAAATGTTAATAGCTACTAATAATAAGCCACACATGTTGTTTCTTTGTTTGCTTATAAATAATAATAAATTATGACATTTTTTATTTGCTTACTATTAGGTTTTTGTATTGCTGCCTTAGGAAGTATTACACCTAGTTTTCTAAATTTAACGGTAGTAAAGTATAGCTTAAAAAACGGTAAAAAATCTACATTTTATTTAATAACTGGTTATGCTACAGTTTTGTTTTTTCAAGCCAATTTAGGCGCTTATTTGGCTAATGTTTTAATGAAAAATTCTGAATACATAACTTTAATTCAAAAAATAGGAACAGGTATTCTTTTTTTGTTGTCCATTAATTTTTTTAGACTTTATTTTTCACCTAAAAAGGAAGTTAGTGAGAAAGAAATCCCTAAATCTAAATCCTATTTTTACGGTATTTTAATGTCCTCATTAAATATGATGGCTATACCGTTTTACTTTACATTTATTTCGTTGTTAATTGGTTTTAAATATTTTGAATACACTGTATTTAATGCTTTTTATTTTTCAATCGGTTCTACCATTGGATCTTTTACTTTATACACGATTTATGCGATTGTTGCTAAAAATATTGAACATAAACTAACTTATATTGCTTCTAAAATGGATTTTATTTTAGGTTGTTTAACTGGTATTGTTGGTATTGGTAACGTAATCTATTTGTTTAGTAAGTAGTATGCCTATATTAAAAACTAAACCCAAACATAAAGGTATCGTTAACTAAATTATTTAATATTATGTTGTTTTACGTATAGCTGTAATTGATTGTTATAGTCTTTTATTCTTGCATGTGCTGAACCATCAATTATTAAAATTACTATTAGCATTGCAATAGTAGTAACACTAATTGCACGCCAGGTTGGACTACTAATAAGTAGGATTAATAATGCAGCTACAATAATAATAACAGGAATGGCTTTAAAGACTACTGTTTGATATTCTTTTAAAGTACTTTCGGTACGCTCAATTTCTGATTTAACAAAAGTTGAAGCATTTGTATTATACGCAGTTTTAAACGCTGTGACTCTTGATTTGTTTGTAAAAAACAAACCTAATCCAATGACTGTTAATAATAGTCCTGCTACTAGTGTCGGTATAATGTAAGCTCTTGCTATATCTGTTTTTCCTAATTGCCAAAACCCGATACTTGCTGCTAAAAATAGTAGTCCAAACACTACAAAAAAAGGTGTTGAAAAAAGTTCGGCTTTTGCCCAATCTGTTGCTGTTTTTAAAATATCCATACTGTTAATTCATTTTATATAATTCGCGGTATTCGGTTGGACTAATACCTTCTTTCTTTTTAAATAATCTAGAAAAATACTGAGGATACTCGAAGCCTAATTCATATGCCACTTCAGAGATGCTTTTGTTAGGTTTTAATAAAATATTTTTAGCTTGATCTACTAAATACAATTGTAAATGTTCCGTTGTTGTTTTACCAGTTTCAATTTTAAGTGTATCACTTAAATAGCGTTTAGATACTGACATTTTAGTTGCGATTTTTTCAATACTTGGTATACCATTTTCTTGTAAAAGTCCTGATTCAAAATAGTCCGTTAGTTGGTTGTTAAACTGTTCTAATAAACTATTAGATAATTCTTTTCTGTTTAAAAATTGTCTTTCGTAAAACCGATTGGCATATTTTAAAAGTGTACTTAGTTGCGAGATAATGATGTCTTTACTAAATTCATCTTGATTGTTTTGGTATTCTATTTCAATACTTTCAACTAAAGCTTCAATTTGTTTTTCTTCTTTTGGAGAGAGGTGTAATGCTTCGTTAGCAGAATAAGAAAAGAATCCATATTTTTTTATTTGATGTGCTAATTCTGTTCCTTTTAAAAAATCTTCGTGTAAATTAATACTAAAGCCTTTTTGTTCAAATACGACACTATTATCCCATTGTAGTACTTGTTTTGGCGCTATAAAAATTAAAGCTCCATTTGTAAAATCGTATTTAGTGCGTCCATAATTAAGATCTCCTTTCACGAATTTTTTTAAACTTATTGAATAACAATCTGTAGTGATAGGAGGAGAGCTTTCTCTGGGACACGGTAAAAAACCATCTCCTTTGGAAGTGAATATGCTAAGCATAGGATGCTCTGGTCTAGGTAATTCTAGATAGTTTAAATAAGAGGATAGTGTTTTAAAATGTTTCATTTTTAATGGTGTATTACATTTAAAATACTTAAGATGTCGTTTAAAATTACTGATTTTTAATCAAATATTACTTTTGTCATGTAGCTCCTAAATTAATAACAATATTAGCAGGACCTTTTGGGAACCATGTTTTTATTAAAAAGTTAGGAATGGACCCAATTGGTATGTAATCTGCATTGTAAGTAATTTTAGTTGTTGATTCATCAATTTTTTCGAATTCGTAGATTACTTTATAGGTTTTCATTCTTTCAACATCCTTAGTTTTATAGTCGCTGGTGGTAGCTGTTGCAATAAATTTAAGTTTGTTGTCTGCTTTATAACGAGTGATTTTAATTACTAAATCACTGTCGGAAAGAGGCCAAGGCGCATTAAAATAGTAATACGCTATCCATTGGTTTTCAGAAGTTTTTTCTATTTGTTTAGTAATAGGTGTTCTTTCTAAAAATAGTTTATGATTTTCGGTGTTAGAAAAATAAGTGTCTAATTTATCTAAAGTCGTGTTTACAGTCGTTTGAGCTATATAATAAAAGTGAGTCCCTTCATCTTCTTTTACTAGTTCATATTTTACTGTAGTTTTTCCGTCTTTTAAGGTTTTTTCTGTCCAATTTCTAGTTTGAGAAAAAGCATTACTAGCTATTAACAAGACTACTACTATACTGAGGTATTTAATATGTTTCATAATAATATGTTTATAAATTCCAATTAAAGTTTACTGCTTGTTCTGACACTTTCCAAAGTTTTTCCATTACAGTTTTATCTTTGGCATGAGGTTCTAGTTTACATTCTCCAACAGGTCCAGTCCAATAATTTCTTCCTGTAGGTCCATAAAACCCCTTTTGATTAAGGTTAAGTTCTGTAGCACACAGTAATTCTGGATACGCTCCTTTTTCTGCAGATTGTACAAAAGGAGATAGTTTCATCAATTGCCAAATAAACCTAGTCATTAAGCTACCACTAGTTTTAATTAAAGAGGTTCTAGAAGCACCAGGATGACAAGCATACACTTTTACATTTGTTTTACCTGCATTTTTAAGTCTATCTTGTAACTCATAAACAGACATGATTTGAGCAAGTTTACTTTGACTGTAAACCGTATTAGGATTATAGTTTTTATCCCAATTCATGTCATCAAATTTAATGGTTTTAATTCCCATTTTATAACCTTCACTACCAACAGTAACTATACGTCCATTTGATTTTTCAATAAGAGGAAAAAGTAAACCTTGTAGTAAAAAATTACCATAATGGTTTACACCTAATTGGCTTTCAAAACCATCAACAGTAAGGGTTTGTTTAGGGACTTGGGCAATTGCAGCATTACAGATTAATGCATCAATATGAGGTATGGTTTGATTGACTTCTAACGCTGCTTTTTTAACAGATGCTAGTTCAGCCAAATCCATTTCAATATTAGAAACATCAATAGTATTACCAAGTTCTAACTTTAATAAGGCAATAGTATTATTGGCTTTTTTATTATTACGGTTAAGCATTACTACTTTAGCGCCTTTTGATAATAATATTTTAGCAGCTTCAAAGCCTGTACCACTTGTGGTACCAGTTATTACATACGTTTTTCCTTTTAAGCTATTAATTTTATCTGGTGTCCATCCCTTTTTTCCAAATTGATTTTTTTCCATTGTGTTTATCTTTTAAATTTATAAGACAAAGGTAGTTTGGAGATGGAAAAAGGACTTACACAGTTTTTCTAAAGTTGTATACTTTTTAGTATTACTATTTTTTATTAAAAACTGTTTATCACTTAAAAACTAAACCCAAACATAAAGGTATCGTTAACCAAACCACTTCCTTGGTAAGCACGCACATAATCTACACGTAAAAAACGCATTTTACCCCAACCTAAATTACTTAATCCAAGCGAGTATTCGGTGTATGGTTTGTTTTCTTTAGTTGCTGCTGCATTAAATCCAGCAACCAAATTAAAATTAAGCTTATTTAGTAACGGAATTTTGTTTAAAATGTACCCTTTAAAGTTGTGTTCTGCATGAAATTCGGCGTAAGCCTTATTAGTACTTAAAGCGTAATATGGTAGTATTTTAAAGGCATTTATGTAATTACCGTCTATAACCGTATTGGTTTGATTACCATTAAAATGGTGGTAGTCTACAAAAGCAATATCGTCTGCATTATTAAATATTCCTCCTTTTGCTAAGTAGGTTAAATCACCTTTGTTACCTAGGTTTAAGCTTTGGTAAATTTGAGCTTTAAATTGATCAAAATTATAATCAGCATTACTACTTCCAAATCCTTTTTCGTAACCTAGATATAAGGTCGGGATTTTACTATTAGGAAGGTTGTATTTTCCAAATGGGTAACTCATGTAATTTTGTCCAAAGTTAATACGTGTATTAAGATTAAACTTCATGATATTGTGCGCATCAAAAGATGCAACACCATTTGCGGTAGGATCTATTGGATTGTTACTAGTGTAGTCTCTGTCGTCTTGAGGTTGCCAAGTTTGATCTGTAGTGTTAAATAATGGTTTACGGTCATTATAACTTAGGTCAGAATACACATGTAAACCGTTTAGCAACTCTTGACTATAATTTAATTGTGCAAAATTACGATCGTAGATTTTTAGATAATTTTTTTCGGCCCAAAGGGAATATGATGTGTTTAGGAAATCTAAACTAGTTAGGTTAGGATTAAACTGCTCAACTTTACTACCTCCTGATAAGGACACAAAAGCTCTGTTTTTTTTATCAAATCTGTAATTAATAATTCCTGTTGCTCTTAATCTATCCTCAGACTCGCCATAATTAATAGTAGATGACATATTAAAATACTCTGGACTATCGTCTTTAAAACGCTTAGTATAGCTTGCGGTTAATGAACCATTCCAACCTTGTACTGTGTTAAAACCTAGTTTAGTAATAGGAGAGGAGATATTAAAATACGTTTTGTTATACGAGTCACGATAACTATAGCCACCTAAAATATCACCAATTTTAAACTTGTTGTCAACTTGGTCTACAGAGTCTAAATAGGTTTTTGATTCTCTGATTAATTGTATGCTGTCTCTTCTAACATAGTCATTTGCTTCTACACTAGTTAAAGGCACAGGTCTTTTGGTTTCCCAATATACTGAGTCTTTTTTATTGGCATTATCTTGAAACGAAAGTACTTCTCTTGTAAAATTCTTTTTATCAAAATTAGGGTTAAAATCATAATCACTGTAAGCAGCTGTAAAACGACCATCACCATTAAAGCCAAATATTCCAAACTCAAAATCAAATAATTGTGTGGTTTTAACCCATTGTTTTTCTTGGTCGTAATAGGTAAAGGTTTGTTTAATTTTAAATAAATCCACAGCTGGTATTTGCGCTTGTTGTCCAGTTAGTGTAACGTCTGTACCAAATAAACTCCATTGGTCTTCAACGATATATATATAGCCTCCAAATGCTTTATCATTTTTACGTTTAGGAAGTAATTCAATTTTATTAATAAGGTTGCCTAAGTCGTCGTAAAACGTACCTACTAGTTTGTATTTGTAATAGTTAAAAGCAAAGTCAGCAATAGGAGATACAATCTCGCTACCTAACTCAAAGGTGTTTTTATAAAAATTAAATTCGACGTCAGTCGCATTATTGAAACTAAAACCATTACTGTCTCCACTAATTTTAGAAGCGACAATGGTTTCTTTAATAGGTTTAGGAGATTGGTATTCTAGTTTGGATATTGTCTCTGATAAATAGACAATACCAGTTCTGGTCGAGTCTAATGCACCATCTAAATCGCCAACCTCTTGACCCATAATTTTTTCTGGGACATTGACCATTTTTAGTAACCCTCTGGAGTAAAACTCGGCTTTAAACGATTTAAGTTTATTTAAATTCTCTTTTCGTTTAGCAATGGTCTGTCTGATAATTGCATTTGCTGGATTTTCATCCGAATTTATCACAACCTCATCTAAGTTAATGTCTTCTTCTACCAAAACAACATCAAGTACAAACGGAAACTTTGTAACGTTAACTTGTTTTTTTATAGTCTTATAACCTAAGTATTGAAAGGTAATGGTATACTCTCCCGTTTTTGAAAGGTCCAATATGTAATTACCATCATTATTGGTTGTAGTACCAGTATACGTGTTTTCAATAAAAATATTGACTACAGGCAGTGGGTCGTTTTGGTTGGATGTTACAGTACCTGTAATTTGTGCAAAAGCAAAACTGCTAACTAAAGTAAACAGTGTAAGTAAAGAATATTTCATTTTTTTTAAGTTGGTTGTTTAATAGTATAGACGCACATTTTTATAAAAAGGTTGCCTAGCCTCAAACATATAACTTATTGAAATTGAATATTGTTATAAAAATTATAAAGTTTTTCTTGAAGAAAAATAAAAAAAGAAAGGTCTCCTATTTTTGTTTTAGTCGAAACTAAAGCATAAACGGAAGCAGCATAAGTAAACTGATGTTTAGTTGAAAGATTTTTTAATACGATCTAAATCACGTTTATTATCTCTATCCTTAAGCGTTTCGCGTTTATCGTAAAGTTTTTTTCCTTTAGCTAAAGCAATATCTAATTTGGCTAACCCTTTTTCGTTTAAAAATAGACGTAACGGAATGATTGTTAAACCAGACGTGTTTACCTCTTTTAATAATTTTTTAAGTTCACGTTTGTTAAGTAACAATTTACGTTCTGCTTTTGGTCTATGGTTATAATAGTTACCAAATGCATATTCCTGGATATTCATATTAATAACAAACAATTCGCCTTGCTCATTAAACTCGCAAAAAGATTCGGCAATAGACGCTTGACTATTTCTAATGGATTTAATCTCTGTTCCGGATAAAACAATTCCAGCAGTGTATTTATCTAAAATTTCATATTGAAATTTAGCCTTTTTGTTAAGTATGTTTATCTTTTTTTGCATTAGTGCAAAGCTAATAAAATAGAAGTTAAAGTAATTATAATTGTTTAGTCATTTTATTCATGCCTCTAAATTGATCTAAAATTAAATCAAAATCTAATGTATAAGAGTCCACGATTTTAAAACCACATTTTTTATAAAAGTTTAAAGCTTGTAATTGTGTGTCCATAGCTTCTAACCAGATAGAGGTAGATAGATTATCTGTTGCTATGTCATAGCTTAGTTGCATTAATTGTTGGCCTAAACCTAAACCTTGATACGCTTGGTCTAAATATAAGCGATGTAGTTTTGTGGTCCTTAATGGTTTTTGATGGATTAATCTTAAAATGCCAATGGTTTTAGTATCATATTTAATAAAAAAATAATTGGCATTTAAATCTTGTAACTCTTTGGTTAGTTGCTTTAAATTATATTGCGAGTTTATGTACCAATTACAATCATTGTTTATCCATAAGTGTTTGTAAGCAGGAGGGTAAATACGTTGCATTAACTGCAATAACACCTCGTGGTTGGCTAGTGTAATGGGTTTTAAATTTAATTTCAATAGATTAGTTTTAAGCTAACTCCAAAGCAATATCAATCATGTCTTTAAAAGTAGTTTCGCGTTCTTTACTAGTTGTTTTTTCTCCAGTGACTAATGAGTCTGATATGGTACAAATAGTTAAAGCATTAACATTGTGTTTGGCAGCTACGGTATATAACCCAGCAGTTTCCATCTCGACACAAAGCACACCAAATTTACTCCATTTTTTATAGGACTCAAAATCGTCTGCATAAAACTCGTCTGAAGTAAAAACATTACCAGCTTTAATAGTAATATTTTTATTTTTTGCAGCTTCTACTGCTTTTTGAAACAATTCAAAACTAGCTGTAGGTGCATAATCTGCTCCTCCAAATCTAAGCTCGTTTACTCCAGAGTTTGATGAGGCAGCCATAGCTAATACGACATCTCTAATTTTGATGTGTTTTTGGTATGATCCAGCACTACCAACACGAATCAGGTTTTTTACACCAAATTGTGTAATCAACTCATGAGCATAAATAGATATACTTGGCACACCCATTCCTGTTCCCATTACAGAGACACGTTTACCTTGATACGTACCAGTGTAACCTAGCATACCTCTAACTTCGTTAAAGCAAACAGGGTTTTCAAAAAATGTTGTGGCAATCCATTTAGCACGTAAAGGGTCTCCTGGTAATAAAATAGTTTCTGCAACATCGCCTTTTTGGGCTCCAATATGTATACTCATGTTTTTTTTATTTAGTTGAAATGAATAGCCTAGTGTTTAATAATTTTTATCTCCTGATGCATTGCCTGTCACAATTGCAATTCCGTTGGACGTTCCAATACGGTCAACACCTAGATTTATGTATTGTAATGCAGTGTCAGTGTCTCTAATACCTCCAGAGGCTTTAATTTTTGTAGTACCATTATTAATGGCTTCTTTCATTATAGTTACAGCTTCAATAGTGGCACCAGAAGTACCAAAACCTGTTGAGGTTTTTATAAATTCGGCTTTAGCCTTAATGGCTAATTTACTAGCTTCGTTTATTTCTTGGTTGTTAAGATAACAAGTTTCTAAAATTACTTTTAATGTGTTGTTTGGCATCACTTTTTTTACAGCCTTAATATCTTCAAATACAGTCTCAAAAGCTTTACTTTTAAGTAAACCAATATTTAAAACCATATCAATCTCATCTGCGCCATCTTTTAAAGCTTGTTTGGTTTCTTCAACTTTAGCAATAGTACTCATGGCTCCTAAAGGAAAACCAATAACACTACACACTTTAACGTCGCTATCTTTTAATTCGGCTTTAGCCAAACTAACATAACAGCTATTGACACAAACAGAGAAAAATTGGTGTTGTATTGCTTCTTGACACAATTGTATAATATCTGCTTTAGTTGCAGTTGCTTTTAAAATGGTGTGATCTATGTATTTACTTAATGGTTTCATCTAAAAAATATTAAGATATAAAGTTAGTTGTTTTTTGATTAAAAAAGTTAAAGCATTTTATCAAACTACATGCTGCAAAAACGATAAATAAACTTACTTAAACAATGACATAAGTCAGCTTTTGTGTTTTAAGTCTCACTTAAATTTGCAGTATACAAAAACAACTAATTTAATTTATTATGAAAAAAATAATTATACCCTTTGTGTTACTATTACTTTTATCTTTTAGTGTAAAAGCACAAGATGCACCTTCTAACGATTCTGAGTTTAATACTTGGCAAGCTCGTTTTAGAGTAGCAGCTGTAATCCCTTCTCCTGGAGATAATCTTGAAGGCGCAGATGTTGATATTTGTACAACTGTGATTCCAGAGGTTGATTTTACTTATTTTTTTACCAAGCATTGGGCTGCAGAGCTTATTCTGGCAACCACTAAACATGAGGTTGAGGTTGAAGGTTTGGATTTAGGTCATGTATGGTTATTGCCTCCAACTTTAAATGTGCAATATCATTTTTATTCAGGAGATTTTAAACCTTACGTTGGAGCAGGTGTAAACTATACTATTTTTTATGGAGAAGATGCTGGAGATGTTGTGGGTATGGATTATGAAAACTCGGTAGGCTTTTCATTTCAAGCAGGAATTGATTATAATTTAAACGATAAATGGTTTTTAAATTTAGACGTTAAACAATTATTACTTAGTACAGATGTGACGGTTAATGCAGGTGAGGCTGTAATACCTGTAGAGGTGGATATTAACCCTTTAATTATTGGTCTAGGGATTGGTGTAAAGCTTTAATTTAAGAATACACTATATAAAAAAAGACTACAATTTGTAGTCTTTTTTTTGTTTCAAACTTATTTTCTCGTTTGACTTATTTATATTTAAAAAAAATAATTTAGAATGAGCAAAGCTAAACTAGACAGTACACAGGAATACGATTTAATTTGTGTTGGAGGCGGAATTATGAGTGCTACTTTGGCATTAATGTCCAAGATTTTAAAACCGGATTTAAAAGTATTGATTGTCGAGCGTCTTAGTGAGGTGGCTCAGGAAAGTTCTGCTGCTTGGAATAATGCAGGTACAGGACATTCTGCACTCTGCGAACTTAATTATTGTCCTGAGGAAGATGGAAAAGTCGTTATTGAAAAAGCCATAAAAATTTGTCAGCAGTTTGAAGAGTCTAAACAGTTTTGGAGCTATTTAGTGGAGCTTGGTTTAATTGACGATCCTGATAGTTTTATTGCTGCAGTGCCACATCATAGTTGGGTTTTAGGTGAAGAAAATGCTACATATTTAGAGCAGCGTTTTAACACCATGAAACACCATTTTATGTTTGATACTATCCAGTTTACAAAGGATAAAAATAAAATGAAAGATTGGTTTCCGTTAATCATGCATAACAGAGATGAAGATGAGGTGATGGCTGCATCCAGAATTGACAGAGGTACAGAGGTTAATTATGGAACGTTAACAAAAACATTATTCAATATTTTAGAAACCAAATTTGATACACCAGTGTATTGTAATATGGAAGTCATAGATATTGATCCTAGTCCAGATATTGATTGGACTGTAGAAATGGAAAATCTTAAAACTAACCAAAAATATAATATAGAATCTAAACATGTTTTTATTGGAGCAGGAGGAGGAAGTCTTCTTTTATTACAAAAGGTAGAAATTGAAGAAAAAGAAGGATATGGTGGTTTTCCTATTAGTGGAGAATGGTTAGTTTGTAAAAATGAAGACATTATTAAACAGCATAATGCTAAAGTATATAGTAAGGCTGGACTTGGCGATCCGCCAATGTCCACACCGCATTTAGATACACGTTATATTAACGGAAAACGCGAATTGCTTTTTGGTCCTTTTGCGGGTTTTAGTCCTAAATTTTTAAAAGAAGGTTCTAATTTTGATTTATTAAAATCGGTCAAATTTGATAATATTTCGCCTTTATTAGGAGCTTTTTGGCATAATCTACCATTAACTAAGTATTTAATAGAGCAAGTAACATCCTCTCATGAAGACCGTATGACTGCGTTACGCAAATTTGTTAAAGATGCTAATAGTGCCGATTGGGAAATTTTGGTAGCAGGACAACGTGTACAGATTATTAAAAAGGACGAATTTGAAGGTGGTGTTTTACAATTTGGGACAGAAGTGGTAAGCAGTAAAGACGGAAGTGTTACTTGTTTGTTGGGAGCGAGTCCAGGAGCATCAACAGCAACGTCAGTTATGTTACAAGTACTAGAAAAAGCATTTCCAGAGATTTTACATTCAAATGAAGGTAAAGCTGTTATGGATAAAATGATTCCTTTTTATAATGCTGAGGTTACAGAAGGATTGTTTAAAGCACAATTAGAAAAAAGTAAAAAAGCACTAAAATTATAATACTTTAGTTAAGTACAGGTATTACTTTTCTTTTAAGGAAGTGCTAGTGGTTTGATTGTTGTTTTGTTTAAGTGCGTCATTAATCCAGAGTATAGCATCGCTTAAATTTTCAAAAACACTAAATGGTTTATTATGAAATTTATTTTCAAACTCAGAGGTTTCACGCATTTTAGCGTCGTTTGTTATTACAGCAAAAACAATCAAATTATCGATTTTATTGGCTTCGGAATAAGTTAAGGGGTTAATTGTATACGAGTTAACACGATTAGAAATAAATCCAAATTTTTTAGATTTAAAATGTTTGTCAATTATTTCTACTAATTGCTTAACATCTTGTATGTCTATAAAAACACCTTCTTTTACTTGTTTAATAATAAAATCATCAAAAACGTAAATTTCTGTATTTCCAATATCGTAAAAATGAAATAATCCCATAACTTGTTAGGTGTTTAATAAAAAAGTACACATTTAAAGATAGTAATTTAATGGGAGTTAGTAAAATATGAGATTAAGTTTTAATCTTTTAAAATAGAATTTAATCATTAAAATAGCGTACTTGCTTAATATATAGGTCTCTATCTTCTCCATCCAATTTAAACTCGATATCCAAACCAAAGTCCAAATACTTCTGTTTGGGTTTATACACGTTATAGTAATAGTGTTTCTTGATTTTTTCTAATTGTTCGGATAGTGTAATTATTTCGGCTTCCGTCATCACTAATTTACCATTGTTAAGGTTAGAGTGTGATATGATTTCGACAATACGTTTTTCGTTATATAATTTAGAAGACGATCCAGAATAGCAAATAATCTGGTCGCAAGTCACACCGTCTTCAGGTTTAACAACACTAGCATCTCCAACTTGTACATTTATAACATTACCTAAGTAGTTTTTTCGATATAAATTTTTAGTAATGGCAACACCATTGGCTTTCTCGTTAGGGAAGGAGCGATGCACTAAAATACCCATTGCAATGCTGTTTTGGTCAATATTGAAGTAGTCACGTTCTAAAAAGGCGCGCTCATACCATAAGCTTGACCATACTTTTTTGATGGCTTTTTCAATAGATTTTTTCTTGCCACCAACAATTCCTGTTTTAGAGTCGTATAATCCTGCTCCCGAAAACCCAACAATATCTTCTGCATTTGTCGAGCTTCTAAATCGTAAGCGTGTCTCGTCTCCTAAACTTTTAATTTTAGCTTCGACTTGAGATATTAAATCAGGATCTAAAGGTGTTTTTTTTATAAGTTTTTGTATTGTTTTTAGTTGCTGGGTTAGTTTATTAGCATCTTGATTGATTTTATAATCATAAATCATTTGCTTAACTAAGCTGTCTGCTCCAGACGTTTTTAGATGTGCTTCATAATAGTAAAACGGAATAGCAAAAGCGGATTCCGGAATTTTAAAGGCTTCTTTTTTAGCTAAATCATATAACACACCAAAGTTAGCAGCTTTACCACCAACAGTGTTTATTGAGTTTTGACTTAAATTGTCAGCATTAATTAGTGTTTGTACCGCTGTATTTTTTTCTAGAAATAACGTCGCTTTTTTCTGTTTTTTAGTTTTTCTTTCAAACAATTCTTTAGAGATTGGTTTGATGTAAAAGGTGTCTAAAGCCACTTCAAAATAAACATATTGATTGTCGAAGCTTTTTAAAATATCAGATTGCATGGCTTTAGTGTAAGCTGCAATTGGAATTTGTCTATTTTTTCCTAAAACTGAAATGTGACTTAATGGGGTTTGCAAAATAGTGGTTATAACACCAGCAGTAATAGGTAATTCTAAGATTGGTTGATTAATAACAATTATATCATGTTTAGAAATATTGTTTTGTTTTAACGAATCAACAGCAACAAATTTTAAGCATCCATAGCTTTTTTGAGTGCTCACCGCTTGATACGTTTGGTCTCCATATAAATCTGAAGCTGTTATTGTAGGAATGTCTAAAACAGCATCTAGTTGTTCTAAACGTGCTGTATTTAAAAAGAAATTAAAGGTTTTGAAATATGTTGCTTTTTTGATGGCTTCATAAAAGATTTTTACATCTTCGATTTTCATATCATCAATAGGAGAAAGCTCTAAATTATAAGTGTTGTTTGCTAAATAATGGTTTATGTTCCCTAATAAAAAACGTTTGTTTTTATGTTGAGAAGTATAGTTAGTGTTATTAAATTCTCTTAAAGTTTCTGGGATCTCTAAATAGCCTTTACAAAAATGGTAATGGTATTTATAGTCTTTACTATTTATAAAATAGAGTTGTTGTTCTTTAATATCAAAAACGACTTTTAAAGCATCAATATTCCCATATTTATTAGTGTTTGGTGATGTTTTTAAGGCGTTAAAATCGGTTTCCGAAGTTAATACACGTTTAAATTTAGATTGAGATAAAACAAATGTTGAGGTTAATATAAAAAGAACGACAAGATGATTTTTTAGTTGGGATGTGATCAAGCTAAGTGGTTTTTTATTAGAGTAATACAATATAGAACAAAAAAAAGCAACACGCCACTTTTGTAAAGTATTGTGTTGCTTTTCAACTAACCAACCATAATTAAAACGTGCTATTTTACGCTTTATTTTATGTTAACAGAACTTTGTGATTACAGTTCTTCCGTTACTAAATCGCTTTGATTTCTAAAGACTAATTCGCCATCAAAAGCATCTAATAAAATAATACTATCTGTTGTTACTTTTCCTGATAAAATCTCTTTACTTAATTGGTTAAGTACATCTTTCTGAATGACACGTTTTACAGGTCTTGCACCATATTCTGGATTATAACCTTTGTCTGCTAGATATTTAATAGCTTCAGGTGTTGCATCAAAAGTTATCCCTTGTTTTGCAATCATTTTAGAAATACCTTTTAGCTGTAATCCTACAATTTCTGTAATATTATCTTGTGTTAAAGGTGTAAACATAATTATGTCATCAATCCTATTTATAAACTCAGGTCTTACCGTTTGTTTTAATAAGGCTAAAACATCCACTTTAGCACCTTCAATAGCAGTTTCTACATCTTTTACAGCATCAAAACGCTCTTGTATTATTTGACTTCCCATGTTGGAGGTCATGATAATAATAGTGTTTTTAAAATCTGCAATACGACCTTTATTATCTGTTAAATGTCCTTCGTCTAACACTTGTAATAAAATATTAAACGTGTCTGGATGCGCTTTTTCAATTTCGTCTAAAAGCACTACAGAATAAGGTTTACGTCTAACTGCTTCGGTTAGTTGTCCACCTTCATCATAACCAACATATCCTGGAGGCGCACCAACTAATCTGCTTACCGCATGACGCTCTTGGTATTCGCTCATATCTATTCTGGTCATCGCGCTTTCATCATCAAACAGATATTCTGCTAATGCTTTAGCTAACTCTGTTTTACCAACACCAGTTGTACCTAAAAACAAGAAGGTTCCGATTGGTTTTTCTGGATTTTGTAATCCTGCACGACTACGTCTTACTGCATCACTAACCGCAAAAATAGCTTCTTCTTGACCAACGACACGTTTGTGTAATTCTTTTTCAAGGTTTAAAAGCTTTTCGCGATCGCCTTGTAACATTTTAGTAACAGGAATGCCTGTCCATTTAGCAACAACTTCTGCAATATCTTCATAAGTTACCTCTTCTTTGATTAAAGAATTTTCAGACTGGTTATCAGCTAAATCTTTCTGTAATTTTTCTAATGCTTCTTGTGCTTCTTTAATCTTACCATAACGTAACTCGGCAACCTTACCATAATCTCCATCGCGTTCAGCTTTTTCTGCTTCAAGCTTAAAGTTTTCGATGTCTTGTTTTCTGTTTTGTATGTTGTCTACAACTTCTTTTTCGCTAATCCATTTAGCATTGATCTCGTTGCGTTCTTCTTTTAAATTAGCTAAATCAGATTGTAATGTTTTTAATTTACTTTCGTCTTTTTCACGCTTAATTGCTTCGATTTCAATCTCTAACTGCATCACTTTTCTGTCTAAAACATCAAGTTCTTCTGGTTTTGAGTTGATTTCCATACGCATTTTAGCAGCAGCTTCATCCATTAAGTCAATAGCTTTATCTGGTAAAAATCTGTTGGTAATATAGCGTTGAGATAACTCTACAGCACCAATAATAGCATCATCTTTAATACGTACTTTATGGTGTGTTTCGTATTTTTCTTTAATTCCTCTTAAAATAGAAATGGCACTTTCTGTGTCAGGTTCATTAACCATTACTTTCTGGAAACGACGCTCTAAGGCTTTATCTTTTTCAAAATACTTTTGGTACTCATCTAAAGTGGTTGCTCCAATAGCGCGCAACTCACCACGAGCTAAAGCAGGTTTTAAAATGTTTGCAGCATCCATTGCACCTTGTCCGCCACCAGCACCAACTAAGGTGTGTATTTCGTCAATAAATAGTACAATATCACCTTCACTTTCTGTTACTTCTTTTATAACTGCTTTTAGGCGTTCTTCAAATTCGCCTTTAAATTTAGCACCTGCAATTAGTGCACCCATGTCTAACGCAAATATTTGCTTATCCACTAGGTTTTCTGGGACGTCACCATCTACAATTCTGTGTGCTAAACCTTCTGCAATAGCAGTTTTACCAGTTCCAGGTTCACCAACTAATATTGGATTGTTTTTAGTACGACGAGATAAAATTTGGAGGATTCTTCTAATTTCTTCATCACGACCAATTACCGGATCTAATTTTCCGTCTCTGGCTAATTTATTTAGGTTTTTAGCGTATTTATTAAGGGAGTTGTAGGTTTCCTCTTGACTTTGTGAGGTGACACGATCTCCTTTTCTAAGCTCGTCAATAGCTGCTTTTAAACCTTTTTCTGTCACACCTTGGTCTTTTAGCATTTGTGCTATTTTGCTCTTTGATTTAAAGACTGCTAAAATAAAGTGCTCTATGGACACATAATCGTCATTCATTGCTTTGGCAATAATAGACGCTTCGTTTAATGTTTTACTGGCTTCACGAGACAGCATTAAATCTGCTCCTGTAACTTTAGGAAAACTTTCTAGTTGCTTATCTAATGCTAATTCTAATACATTAAGATTGACATTCAGTTTTTTTAAGATGAATGGTAATACGTTTTCATCAACCTCAAAAATGGCTTTAAAAAAGTGTTCATTTTCTATTTGTTGATGACCATAACTTTGCGCAATCTGCTGAGCGCGTTGTATGGCTTCTTGCGATTTGATTGTATAATTATCTGGGTTCATATATAGTATGTGTTTTTTAATTTCCGCGTAAGCGAAAACCTTAAGTTTATTATTGTTTACGAGTGCTATATTTCAATTACCTTACCAATTGCAATTGCAAGACAAAATGTCGCTTTGGTCTGGTTTTTAGCTGACTTTTAGTCAGTTGATGGTTTCGTTTTATTTCTATGTAAGTTAATCAAAACCTTTCGACATAAACTATGATATGTATCATAAAAATGATATTTTTGTTTAACTTATAGCGTTAATTTGCTAAAAAGAAATTATTATGTTTGGAAAATTATTTGGAGGATCAAAAGCGCCAAAAGAAGAGAAAGTATTACCATGGAAAAATTTAACCGAAGTGTCTCAGTTATCAGAGATAGAGCGTTTATCACTTGGTAAAACACAAGTTATATTTAAGCATTCTACACGATGTGGAATAAGTAGTATGGTTATGAACCAGTTTGTTGCTGCGTTTGACGTGGATGCTAATTTAGATTTATATTATCTAGACTTATTAAGCTACAGAGAAGTCTCTAATGAGACTGGTTATAAGTTTCAGGTAATGCACCAAAGTCCACAATTATTAGTGATAAAAAATGGAGTAGTGGTGGCACATGCCAGTCATGGTGCAATAAATGAGATTGATTTAACTAAATTTATTTAAAATTATGAGATATGTATTGCTTTTTATTATCGTGTTAGTCGCTTTTAGTTGCGAAACTGAACAGGAAGACGTCTATGTAGCTTCTAATAATTGGAAAGCGATGCAATGGAATAAACCACTTAGTGACTCGTTAGTTTCTGGGTCAACATATTTATCTGTGTACTCCCAAATATATAGTGTTACAGAGCATAAACGCCATGATTTGACTGCAACTGTTAGTATTAGAAATATTAATAAAAAGGATACTATTTTTATAAAAGAAGCGGATTTTTACAATACAAAAGGGGATTTAGTTAAAGTGTATTTTACCGAAACAATTTATGTAAATCCGATGCAAACTATTGAAATTGTTATTAATGAAAGAGATATAGAAGGTGGTACAGGTGCTAATTTTGTTTTTGATTGGTTAGCGTCTAAAGATGCAAAACCGCCTTATTTTGAAGCAGTGATGATCTCTACCTCAGGACAACAAGGTTTGTCTTTTACAACTCAAGGTGTTGAAATCGAGTAAAAAATATGAAAGACATTTTAACAACTATATTATTTTTAATTGCTGTAATTGATCCATTAGGATCAGTACCTGTTTATTTAGAAGCTACCAAAAATTTTGATAAAAAATATAAAAAACGTGTGGCCATCAGAGCTAGTATTGTTGCGTTTTTTGTACTTCTGTTTTTTATGGTTATTGGTCAATTTATTTTAGAAGGTATGCAAGTAACTTTAGATGCGTTTCAGATTTCTGGAGGTGTAATCTTATTTTTGTTTGCATTGACAATGATTTTTGGAGATGGTAAACCAGAAACCGAAAAACACTTAATTAAAGATTATAAACACGTCACTATTTTTCCTGTAGCTATACCTTCCATAGCGTCTCCAGGAGCCATAATGGCTGTGGTTTTAATGACCGATAATCATGTTTATACAATAGAGCAGCAAACCATTACTATTTTATTAGTTTTAGTTGTTGTTGCAATTACATCGCTATTACTTTTAGCAGCAAATGTTGTGCAAGAAAAGGTTGGTGAGTATGGTATTACCGTAATTAGTAAAATTATGGGATTAATATTAGCCTCATATGCAGTACAAAGTATATTGAGTGGCTTAAAAGATTTTTTTGCTTAACTATTAATTAATTGGCTTCTGATATTATTTGGGAGTTTATATGTTTGTTGATCCACATTTGACAAGCAACACCAATCAATATATTTAACCACTAGTAAAACTTTCCGGAAACAGAAATAAAGAAATAAATTTGCGATATGGAAGAAAAATTTGATTTACTAAGACAACATTTTGAAGAGTTATTTGCATTAACAAATGACGAATGGAATTTTATACAATCGCACTTTGAATATAAAAGCTTAAAAAAACACCAATTCTTAATCCAAGCAGGACAAGCTGTGGATTTTGAATATTGGATTATTAAAGGCTTGGTAAAAGCGTATTCCATAGACGATAAAGGGAAAGAACATATTCTTCAATTTGCAATGGAAAATTATTGGGTGAGTGACCATTGTGCTTTTCAGCATCAAGAACCAGGGACTATTTTTGTAGATTGCCTTGAAGATTCCGATTTTTTCTGTTTGTCTTTAAAAAACAGAGAGAAAATTTGCTTAGAAGTCCCAGCAGTTGCCAACTTCTTCAGAATTAAATCTAACAACGGTTATATAAATTTACAGCAAAGAATCCTTTCTTTGCTTACAATGACCGCAGAAAGCAGGTACGAATACCTGTTAAATAAACTTCCAAAATTAATACAACGCGTTCCTAAAAAATTAATAGCTTCTTATTTAGGCGTATCCAGAGAGACTTTAAGTCGTTTTAACAGCTAAAAGTGACCTAAATCACTTTTCCATATTGACATACCTCACATTAAAACTGTGAGGTATGTCCTCGCACACTTCATCGTTTTCATAGAATTTTGTATCGAACAATTAAATACAATTAATTATGAAAACAACAAAAACACTATTTCTTTTAATAACAATTATTGCCATAAGTTTTAGTTCCTATGCGCAAGAAGGCAAAAGACCTTCAATGGGTAACTCTTACGGTATTATTAATATTGATGAATACGTTACGCTACTCCCAAAAAATCATAACGGAATCATTAAAGACATCAGACTATTAGATCGCGAACACGCTGGTGTTAGAATCTTTAGGTTGTATGATGAAGTACCTATGCACTACCACGCAAAATCTGATGCCTACCTCTACATTTTAAATGGCAAAGCAGAATTTTATGTTGCCGATAAAGGTCCTGTTGTTGCAGGAAAAGGCGACTTATTGTTTTGGGCTAAAGGAACACCGCACGGTAACGGAAAAATTTTAGAAGGTCCGTTAGACGTTCTCGTTTTTGATGCCATAGCCAGAGACCCAAGCGATGTTATCTGGGTAGACCCATCAACGCAAAAGAAATTTTTAGGCAACTAATTAAATCATATTCACTTTTTAAAAACAATAACGATGAAAACAGTAACAATTATAAAAACAGTCTTGTTCGCATTTGTAATGAATTTTACACTATTAGCACAAGCACAATTAGAAACTATAGCAACATTTCCAGAATCTAGACCAGGGAATATAACAGTGTCTAGCGACGGAAGAATATTTGTAACAATGAGTGCCTTAAGCGCTTCAAAATATATGGTAAAAGAAATTTTACCTAATGGAGAAGCTATTCCTTTTGGAGATAAAGAATGGATTGTAAAACCAGAAAACGGAAGTATAAAAGGTATCAATTCAACTATCGGAATTCAAGCCGATGCTAATGGAATCCTTTGGGTGTTGGATATGGGTAATGTAAAACAAAATCAGGTACCAAAATTGGTTGGATTTGATTTGGTTACCGGTAACGTCACAAAGGTTTTTCCTATTCCGAATACGGTATTGTCATCAAAACCTTTTTTACAAGATTTTGTGATTGATGTAAAAAATAACACTGCAGTAATTGCAGATATGACCGATGCTTTAAATCCGCCAATTGCACCTGCTTTTGTAGTGATAAACTTAGAAACAGGTTATATAAGACGAGTTATGGAAGGGAATGCTTCATTTTTGTCTGCTGATGAACCAGTGAAAATTCACGGTAGATTAGTATCCCACAAAAGAAAAGACGGTACTACCATTCAGCCAAGATATCCTTTAAATCCAATTTCAATAGATGACGAAAACAAGTATATCTACTATGGTGCAATGGGAAACACCAAGATTTACCGCATACCGTCTTCTGTATTAGCTGATGAAAGTAAGCAAGATAGCGACCTAAATAAGTACATCGAGTTTTATGCCAACAAACCAAAATCTGACGGATTTAAAATAGGTGCAAACGGAAAAGTGTATGTAACCGATGTTGAAAATTCAGCTATTGTAGAAAGTACGCCTGCAGGAATGAAAACCATTGCTCAATCCAAAAAAGACCTGTCTTGGCCTGATGGTGTTGCCATACACGGTAACTACTTATATATAGTAGCTAATCAACTTCACAACCTTCCTTTATTAAATGAAGGAAACGATGCCAGTAAACCGCCTTACTTGGTGTTAAGGATGAAGATTGAAGAGTAAGTATCTCTAAAAAAAACAAGTGATGTATGAGCAGTATTAAATGTGACATACATCACTTTAAAATGGTGATGTACATCCTCGCACACCTCTTGCTTTAATCGGAAATTTGTATAAGAAATTTAAAAACATATTAAAATGAAAACAATAGTAAATACATTAAAAACAATTGCCTTAGCAGCTACACTTTTCACTGCTTTAACTACAAACGCACAACAAGTACCAACGTCACCTTATGGTGCAGACGATGAAATTGGTGCACTTAATCTTTTAAATGAAGAAACGGTTTTAGATGCGGTAAAATTGGTGAAGAAAGGAAAAGTATACCGCCTAGGAATGGTGGTAAATGCAGAAACCGCAGCTTTCCGTCACAGATACTTTCATATTGAAACGTTACAACCTGAAACTGCTGCTGCAGGTTCTAATAAATTCACCTACGTAGATGACCAATTAATTGGTTGGACAGGTGTTGGATCTCAAATAAACGGATTGGCACATTACGGTAGAGACAATGTGCATTATAACGGACATAAAGTAGAAGATTTTTTAACCGTTTCTGGTGTTAAAAAATTAGGGCTAGAAAAATTACCTCCAATTGTAACTAGAGGTGTTGTGCTAGATATGCGCTCTTATTACAATCAAGATATTGTAAAAGAAGGCACTGTTTTTACGGTGGAAGACATTAAAAAAGTAGCCAAAAAACAAGGCATTGAAATCCGTAAAGGAGATGTGGTTCTGTTTTACACAGGATGGACCAAATTAATGGGTAAAGATGACAAACGTTACCTAGCTGGTGGACCTGGAATTGGTACTGAAGCTGCACATTATTTAGGTAAAAAAGGAATTGTTGCAGCAGGTGCAGACAACTGGTCTTTTGAAGCAGTACCACACGAAAACAGCGAACTTTCTTTCCCTGTAAATCAAATGATGGCAACCGAATACGGTGTACAAGTTTTGGAAAATATTCTTGTAGATGAGTTGGTTGAGGATAAAGCTTGGGAATTCCTTTTTGTATTAGGTCACCCTTTATATGAAGGCTCTACGCAAGTACAAATAAACCCTGTTGCCATTAAATAACAATAATAAAAAATAATTAGAAATTATGGAAACATCAACAATACATAGAGATACTACGGTAGCAAAAAAGAAGAGTCTACCAGCAGCATTATGGGCATTAACCATAAGTGCATTTGCCATAGGAACAACGGAATTTGTAATTGTAGGTTTATTATCTACTGTTGCAAGTGACCTAGGCACCTCATTAACATCAGCAGGATTATTAGTAAGTCTGTACGCCATTGGTGTTGCCATTGGTGCACCTATTTTAACAGCCTTAACGGGTAAAATTCCAAGAAAACAATTACTAATGGGTATTATGTCACTATTTATAATTGGTAACGGTTTAGCAGCTATTTCACCAAGTTTTGAGTTGTTGCTTTTATCTAGAGTTGTAACAGGTTTTGCTCATGGTGTATTCTTTTCTATCGGGTCTACTATTGCAGCTAGTTTGGTACCAAAAGATAAGAGAGCAACTGCCATTTCTATAATGTTTGCAGGTCTTACTGTGGCTATTGTAACCGGTGTTCCTTTAGGAACATATATAGGTCAGAATTTTGGATGGAGAGCTACTTTTATTGGTGTTGCCCTTTTAGGATTAGTAGGTGCAATAGCTAGTTTAGCTTTGGTTCCTAAAAACATCAAACAATCGGCTCCATTGCGACTTATAGACCAATTAAAAGTGATTAAGAATCCGTCTATTTTATTGGTGTTAGCCATTACCGCATTTGGTTATGGTGGTACGTTTGTCACTTTTACCTACTTAACTCCGCTGTTAGAAGAAGTGACTGGTTTCTCTTCGGATATGACTAGTGTATTTCTTTTAATTTATGGTATTGCCATCGCGATTGGGAATATTATAGGTGGTAAAGTCTCTAACAACAAACCAGGCAAAGCCTTATTGGTCATGTTTGCTTTACAAGCCATCGTATTGTTTGTGTTATACTTCACCGCTTCTAGTCAGATTTTTGCCATCGTAACCCTGTTTTTTATGGGAATATTAGCCTTTTCGAATGTACCTGCATTGCAATTTTACGTGGTGAAAATGGCTGAAAAATACTTACCAGGAACCGAAGATGTAGCATCAGCCTTAAACATTGCAGCTTTTAACGTTGGTATTGCTATTGGCGCTTATGTAGGCGGAATGGTTGTAGAATCGAGCTTAGGTATTGAAGCGACTCCTTGGGTAGGTGGTATTCTAGTAATTGTGGGATTCTTGTTAACCTTAGTTTTATTCAAAAAAGAAAAAATATAAATAATGACTGCATTAAAATTTAGAAATAACGACAAAATGCCAATTTTAGGTTTAGGAACGTTTCGTTCTGAACCAAATGAGGTGTACAAGGCTGTACTTTCGGCTATTAAAATAGGATACAGACATATAGATTGTGCTGCGGCATACGAAAACGAAAAAGAAGTAGGTAATGCCATTGCCGATGCGATAAAACAAGGCTTAGTTACACGTGAAGATTTATGGGTGACTTCCAAATTATGGAATGCTTCTCACGGAGTTGAAAATGTGATTCCTGCACTGAATCAAACTTTAGAAGATTTACAACTAGAGTATCTAGACCTGTATCTTATCCATTGGCCTGTCGCTCTTAAAAAAGGGACGGAAATGCCTGAAAAAGCATCAGATTTTATTCCACTTTCAGAGGTGCCATTAACCAATACTTGGAAAGGGATGGAAGCTGCTTTAGAGCAAGGTTTTACAAAACATATTGGCGTGAGTAATTTCAATGAAAATCAGTTGAAAGAAATAATGGCGAGTGCAGTTCATCAACCAGAAATGAATCAGGTAGAAATGCATCCGTTTTTGCAGCAAGATGCATTACAATCATTCTGCGTAAAAAACGATATGCTGCTAACTGCATACGCACCTTTAGGTTCGCTTGTAGATGAAAATAGCACGCTACGTTTGTTAGAAAATGATACAATAAAAAACATTGCCAAAGCAAGACGTATGTCGCCTGCACAAGTAGCACTGGCGTATACAATACAACGAGGCATTGCGGTAATTCCTAAATCTATTAATGAAGCGAGATTGCTTCAGAATTTAGAGACTTTAAACCATACGCTTACAGAAGAAGATATGACGTTACTGAAGGATTTAGATAAGGGACACCGCTTTATAGATGGTAAATTTTGGGAATTTGAAAACGGACCATACACTGCAGATAGTATCTGGAATAACTAATCTTGAAAATTATCAGGTGTCCTGAGAGATACCTGATGATTTCAAAAATAAATAACACTATGAATCCATTTGATAAATTATACAAACCAGGTAAAATGACACTTGGTATAGAGTTTCCTTTAGATAACGATTGGTCAACAGAAGGAAACCGCAAACGTTTGGAAGACAATAGACCTTTTGGAGTACCCGATATTTCTAACCATTTAGCATTAGCACAACAAATTGATGAAGCAGGTTTTGCTGCTTTATGGATGCGAGATGTTCCTATATATGACCCTAATTTTGGTGATGGAGCTCAATTGTTTGATACGCTTCCATATTTAGGCTATTTATCTGCAGCTACCAAAAACATTTTGTTGGGTACAGCTGCCATAGTATTGCCATTACAACAACCTATAAAATTAGCGAAAGCTGCTGCTACCATAGAAAATTTAAGTAATGGCAGACTTTTGTTAGGCTTGGGTTTAGGAGACAGACCAGTGGAGTTCCCAATGTATAATATTAACTATAGCAAAAGACCTGAAATCTTTAGACAAAATCTTGATATCATCAAAGAAGCTTGGAAAACGAATAGCAATTTAAAATCTAAATACGATTTTTTAACCAGTGGTATAGAAGTCTATCCTAAACCGAAAAATGACATTCCACTAGTCGTAGCTGGTCATTCCGGACAAAGTATTAATTGGATCGCAAAAAACGCACAAGCTTGGTTTAATTACCCAAGACCTATTGCCGAAACTTTAAAGAACAGAAAATACTGGTGTAATGCTTTATATGATGAAGACCAAGCAGCAAAACCTTATATCTCTGCTATACATTTAAACTTAGATCCAAATGATAATGCTGCTTTTAAACCACAGCGTTTTGGTGGTACGGTAGGCATCAACCATCTTACCGAATACTTAAAGTCCTATGAAAATGTAGGAGTCAACCATATGGCAATAAACCTTAGAAAGTCTGAAACTCCCGTAAGTGAGGCTATTGCTAAAATTGAAGCAATTGTTTTACCAGAGTTTGATACTATCTAGTATTTCCACTATTCTTTAAATGATTCATAAAAAAGATTAAATAATAATAAAAATTTCTGCATTAAAAACGAGTGGCTACACCGTATATAATTTATTGCTGGCTTCTTCACTTCTTGCGAAAGTCCTCGCGGACTTTCCTGATCAGTAATTATTTGCTAACTTAGTTGCTTAAACACGCAACAAACCCTATACAACAAAGCTTATAATTAATGGCTAGTTCTAGCCTAATTACGAAAATCCTTGCGGATTTTCTATTTGGTTTTTATTTGCTAAATTAGATGCTTAACCACGCATCAAACCATATACAACAACGTTGTAGTGCATTGGAGAAAAACTTAATAATGAGAATAATATATTGCGATAGTGTATTGGATAATAAAATAATCGAACCTGATTATGAAGAAGAAAAAAAATCTGCGGTTAATTGTGGATTTAACTTTTCATTAATCAGCTTTGAAGAATTGACGGATGGAAATATCGTAACAGCTTTAAGGTTTATAAAAGAACCTGAAAATAAAGAATTGGGAATTTATCGAGGCTGGATGCTTACACCAAATCAATACCGAAATTTATATGACGGACTTTTAAAAAAGAACATTGAGTTGATAAACTCTCCTGCTGAATATCAGCATTGTCATTATTTACCCGATTCATACGAAAAAATAAAGTCTAAAACTCCAAAATCAAATTGGACTACGGAATTGAATACTGATACTATAATAGAATTGGTAAGCAACTTTGGAGAGAGTCCAATAATAGTAAAAGACTTCGTGAAATCTGAGAAACATAATTGGGATGAGGCTTGCTTTATTCCAAATGCATCTGATTCTGAAAAAGTAAAATCTGTAGTGGATAAGTTCCTTGAATTAAGAGATAATTCATTAAACGAAGGACTAGTATTTCGACAATTTGAAGAACTTGAATTTCTGACCGAACACTCGAAAAGTGGAATGCCTTTAACTAAAGAGTTTCGAATCTTTTTTGCGAATAAGAGAATAGTAAAAGTATTTAATTATTGGGATGAAGGAGAATATGGAGAAGTAAAACCTGAACTTGACGATTTTATAGAAATAGCACAAAATATTGATAGTAAATTATTTACTATGGATGTTGCTAAAAAGAAAAATGGAGACTGGATTATTATGGAACTCGGAGATGGACAAGTCGCTGGATTACCTGATAATGCAGATAGAAATGAATTTTATAATAACCTAAAAGAAAACGCACTATAACAATTTGTATAATGCATATGCACCCTACGGGATGCATACGCACCATACAAGAGACGTTGCCAATAATTATGAAAAACATACTTTCAATCATATTAATCTTTCATTTTGGAGTTTATAATTTCAATTATTCAGACGTTATAATTGGAACTTGGAGAGTCAAAAAAACTGTTAATTTAAGGACTCTAAAAGAAGATAAAGAAATAACGCGATGTAATTTTAAACAGATAAAAACAGAAAACGGAACAGGTTATCCTGACAGAACATTCAAAGTTAATGGAGATTATATTGATTATTATACAGCTGACTATAAAGAATATGGCGAGTGGGAAATAGCAGATAACAATTTAGTACTAAATCATATTTTGGAGAAAAAAAATACTGATTCTAATAAAGAATTATTGAACGTATTGAAATCGAATAACTTAATATTTAAATAGGAAAATGGGTTCTATTATTTACAACCGACTGAAATAAAAATTAAATCTATAAACAAAAACCGAATTCAACTTGGAACTGATAGTGTTTACACAATTTATAAAAGAGTAAAATAACTATTGGCAACAACGTACATAATTAATTGCTATTTCCAGCCTACTTACGAATATTCCTACGGATTTTCTATTTCTGATTTATTTGCTAAATTAGAGCCTTAAACCACGAAAAAAGCCACACACAATCAAGTGATACAACATTAAAAAATGAAAACGAAAAACATATTTTTATTGACATTAGCATTAATTAGTTCAACTTTTATTATTCATGCTCAAAGTGCGGAAGATAGTTTAAAAATAAGGAAAACCATTCAGGCAAAATACAGCACAAATAGATTTTCAGAAATGCCACGAGATTCTGCATTTAAAGACGATCATCTTGTAAAGTATGAAATGTATGATGACAATGAAAAGATAATTGAATACGGTCAATACGATGGCAAAGGGAATATTTATAGGGTTTTCAAAATTCAAAAAGACGAAAGTGAAAAACAAATAAAAAAAACAATTTGTGATGTAAAAGGAAACTTGAAACAATATTATATTATTTCAATTGACGATAACGGAAATGAAATAGAATTAAAAAATTATAACAGCAAAGATAAATTATTTTACATCCAAAAAAACGAATATGATAAAAACGGAAATGTAATATCAAAAATTGGAGGCGTCCCTAAATCGGATAAAGTTTCTACAACTGAATTTGAATATAATTCTAATAATGAAATGATACAAAAAATACATTACGATTCATATGGAAGCAACGAAACTCAAACATACATTTATGATTCAAATGGAAATGAAGTGATTTCCGAATTGTTTAAAGCTAATGGTGATTATACAAAATTTATTTCTACTTATGATAAGCAAAACAATATCTTAACACAACATTGGTACGATAAAGATGGAAAACAAAAACAGTGGAATAATTGGGAATACCATTATGACAAGCAAGGACATTGGATAACTAAAAAAAGCTACACAAATGGAGAGTTAGGTTTGGTATGGGAAAGAAAAATCGAATATCAAAAATAACGATGTACAAAACCGTATATAATGTATTGCTGGTTCTGGCCTAACTACAAAAATCCTTGTGGATGTTTTATCTGTGATTTATTGGTTAACTTTACACCTCTTGCAAAGTTGAAGACCAATATTATGATTTAAGTCAAGAATGTAAAGCATTACTAACTTATGAAATAGGCGGAATTTTTCAATTGAAAAACATAGAAACTAATGAAATTATTTCATTTTCTGTTAACTCAAAAACTGTAGATTATATTGCTGATGGTCCTAATGAATCATCATTTATATTTGGCTCTTCTTCAGACGATTTTATAGAAGTTGGAAGAATTTCATTTATTGATAATTCAAATTGCTATAAAGGAGAGATTATTGTAAAAAGTGTTAGAGATAATGGTTTTGAATTTACAGCTTATTTTTATGATTGTTTTGGAGATGATTTTTATTATTTCCAAAATGAATTTATTGACACTACTAGTGTAGAAGGTGTTGATTATTCAAATGTATATATTCTTAGAAATTATCCTAAAACGCTTTACTATTCAAAAGAAAAAGGAATTTTAAAAATTCTTGACGTCGATGAAAACACATTGTTTGGACTGATTAAATAAAAACGTATGGTAACACCAATATATAATCTACTATCAGTTTAATCCTATCAACAACAAAAGGAACGGATTTTTTTTCGTAATTATTTGCTAAATAACTAACTCAAAATATGCAACCTAACTAAACAATTACATCTGTTGTAATAAAAGAGAGACTGTAACATTTTGATAAAACATCTATCTTTAAAAGAAACAATCACAAATGAATCAACGTAAATATTTAGTAATTTTAATAGTTTTTTGCATAATTCCAAAAATAGGTTGCGCTCAAAATTTAGAAACCAAAATTGATAAATTATATAAAGTAGAAGCAAATGAACCTGGATTTTCGATTGCAGTCTTTAAAAAGGACCAAATTTTGTTTCAAAAACAATATGGAACAACAAATTTAGATTACAATATTCCTATTTCCAGCAAAACGGTTTTTGATATAGCTTCTATTTCTAAGCAATTTACAGCAGCAGCTATTTTATTACTTGAGGAAGAAGGTAAATTAAATATAAAAGAGCCAGCGTATAAGTATATAGATAAACTTCCGCGTTATAAAAAGGGAAATCCTACCATAGAACAATTACTAAACCAAACTAGTGGAATTAAAGAAGTTGATCCTTATTTTGGTGTTATTGATTTGTGGTTTAACGACTATATTGATCAGCAGCAAATCATTAACATTATTACTAAAGTTAGTGACCTTCGTTTTAAACCTGGAGAGTATTTTTATTATTCCAATGCCAATTATATACTACTAGCATCTATTATAGAAAAAGCTTCTGGCGAAACGTATAGTAATTATCTACAAAAAAACATTTTCAATCCACTTAATATGGATAATACATCTATTAAGGACAATATTTATAAGTCCATAAAAAATAGAGCAATTGGGTATATAGAAGACGATGGTCAGTATTATAAAACACATTTTCATGCTGTAAAATTTGTTGGAGATGGACAGATTTTAACAAACCCTGATGATATGCACAAATGGCACCTTAATTTAAGAAATGCTACAATTGGTTCGCCAGAATTATGGAAAAAAATGCACACAAAAGCCACATTAAATAATGGTAAAAAAATAAATTTTGGTTTAGGTGTAGAGTTTGAAACCTATAATGGACATGAAGCTGTTGGATTTGATGGAATGAGTGCTGGTGGCTTTGTCTCTAAATATCTTTATTTTCCAACCTTAGAAATCGCCTTTTTTACTACTCAAAATAAATTTGAAGACGAGTTTAGAGATACTTTTTTTGATTTTGTAGACTTATATGTAACTCCAAATCTTAAAAACGAAACTTTAGACGAAACATATAATTTTATAACACTTTCAAATAAACAATTAAAGCAATATGAAGGACACTATTTATATTACTATAATGATGACGATAAGAAAGCAAATTCAATTCAAGTAAAAAACGATAAACTTATAGCATATACATTAGATGGAGATAAAATTGCAGAGCTAAAACCTATTGGTAATAATGAATTTATATTTTTAATGGGTAACAGTAAAGCGCTTGTTAAGTTTAATTTAGAAAAGAGAAATACCTATTTTACTTATAATGAATTTAATAATGACAAGCCTTGGGTATTTAACCAATTTAAGCCTTATGCGCATTCTGAAAAAGAATTAAGTCAATTTGAAGGAGAATACTACAATACAGACTTTCAAATAGCAAAAAAAATTAGTTTAGATAATGGGTCGTTATATTTATATTATAAAAATGGAGCATACAAAACAGAATTGACATCAATTTCTAAAAACCTATTAGAAATATCTATTAGTCCAATAGCATTTGAAAGAAATGAAAAAAACGAAATTACTAGTTTTACATTAATGGGAATCCAATTTGAAAAGCTATAAAGACTGTGGCTGACACCATTTATAATTTTTGTAACTATAGACTAGCTACTAATACTTTTAAGTGTTTGTTAGTTGTATAATCACAATTTAGGTTAATATTTCAATTTTAAAAATGAGTCTGAAGGAGTATCTTATAATTAAGTAGCAATTGTATTTTGAATAAAATTATTCTTTAAGTATCTTACAATTCATTAGTGCCTTTTCAATTTTAAAATTATAAATGAGTACACCAAAAACTACAACAATTGCTATCATTGGATGTGGACCAAGAGGTCTTTCAGCATTAGAAAATATAATGATTGCATTATCAAATACTAATTTAAAAACACTTCCAAAAATTGTAATTTTTGAGAAATCCGCTCAACTAGGTTGTGGTTCTATTTATAATTTAGATCAACCAGATACTAACTGGTTAAATATTTCGGAACGCGCTTTAACTATCGCTAAAAGACCTGTAATACAAATTGAAAACACTAAAATTGAAGGCTTTATGTCTTACCATGATTGGACAGGTAAAAGCCAAGATGCTATTTATAGTAATAAACATGAAGTGTTTCCTAAACGTTCTGAGGTTGGTAAGTATTTAAAAGCGCGCTACACTAGTATTGCTCAAACGTTACAAAAACTTGATGTACTGACCGTTTTTAATTCTGAAGTTACAGAAGTAAAAAACAACAATCAATCCTTTACAATTACTGTTGATAATGGTAACAATTATAATGCAGATGAGGTAGTACTGACTATTGGACATCAGGAAACCAAAACATCCAAACAATTAAAAGATTGGATAAATTATGCTCAAAATAATAACACAGTTAATTTGTTTTTAAAAGCGTATCCTATAAAACACTTACTATCTATAGATTATAAAAACATAGCTCATACAGTTGGACTTAGAGGTTTTGGACTAGCAACCATAGATGTTATTAGGGCTATAACTAAAGCAAATGGTGGTTATTTTGAAGTTATTGATGCCAACACACATAAAATGAATTATCATCCAGGAAAAAGCACTTTAAAACTTATACCTTTTTCATTGGATGGTTTACCTATGGCTTGTAAACCTTTAAACTCTAAAATTGATGCGTTATTTACACCAAGTGATGCTAAAATTTTAAGTTTTAAGTCAGAATTATTACAAATTAAAGAGGATGTAAATTACAATAATGGCAACACCTTTTTAATTAAAGCTATGGCGACTATAGTTGCCAATCAATACTTAAAATTAGGAAATCACGCTTACCAACATAATTTTTCTGTTACAGCATTAAAAACAATAACAGAAGCCTATCTAAAAGACGAAAATTTTAAACACGAGCTATTACTATCTCAAGATAATGCACCAGAAGTTATTATTCAAGCTTATGTAGATATGGCTACTGCAAAACAGCCAATAAGTTTAGATTATTGCTTAGGTCAAGTTTGGCGTCATTGCCAGCCAACATTATACGCAATGATGTCTCACTCAGCTTTACAAGAGGATGTAATAAACAAAGTTATCGCGCTTGATGAGCGTATAAAACGGTACGCTTTTGGACCACCTATTGAAAGTTTACAACAGATATTAGCTTTAACTTATCAAGGTACATTAGATTTAAATTTTGTCAACAATCCAGAAATTAATTTAACAGATAATGGTTGGCAGTTACAAAAACATAACCAAGAAATTACAGTAGACACCATGATTAACGCTGTTTTAGACAGTCCAAAAATCGAAAAAGTAATTTCGCCAATTGTAACCAATTTATTAAATGATAATTTAATACAAGCCATACACAGTAAACTTGGTGTAGACACAAAACAAAATGGATTAGTAGTCTCTAAAAATAAAAAACAAACACTTAATCTAGCAGTTTTAGGTAGGCTAGCAAAAGGAAGCGTTGTTGGTGTTGATGCTATTTTAGAATGCTTTGGACCCAGAATTAAAGATTGGGCAGACGGTTTAGTAAAAAGATTAAATACAGACCATCCAGCTTAAAATATTTGATTGACGCCTTTATAAAGTTAAACTTGACAATAACCAAAGGGATATTTATTAGCTTTTTACAGTGAGATTTTGAATAGATAGTATATTTTACGCTAATTTATTAATTACCTTAAACGAATAACTATAAAAAATATAAAACAACCTAAATAATAAATAAATGAAACAGACTTTATCATTTCTACTGGTTTTAGTATACTTAATTTCTTGTAAATCAAATCAAGAAAAAAAAGAGCAACAAGAACCTAATGGACAAAGACCGTCTTCGGCAGAATTAATATCAGAATTAGACAGTAATAACGATGGTAAACTGTCCGAGAGTGAGGTTAATGGACCAATTGCCAATGATTTTAAAATTATAGATAGTAATAATGATGGCTTTTTGACTTTAGACGAACTTAATAAAGCAGAAAAAAATCAAGAGGGTAGACCACCACGACAATCAAATGAAAACAAGGATTTATCAAACCAGATTGATATTTCTGTGAAGGTAATGCCTGTAAATACAGATTACTTTATTTCAGAAAATATTATTGACGGAATCCAACAACAAATGATCAAATTAAATGGAGTTGAAACCTTGTGCTACGTTATTAAAACAAATTCGCAAGCAACAGAACATAAAATGGGTCCTTGGTGTCCAACACATATCGAGGATGGCATGGAAAAAGCAGGAATCTGGTTTAAAGATGATAAAGTATATGATGTTTCAGGTCATTTTATAGCCAAACTTGATGAGTTTTATAGTGACGATAAATGGCAGCTGTACAGAGAAGATGGAACAATAAGGGTTACAGACACAGAAGAAGGTTGTTTGGCTGCTGCTAAACCAGAAGTTGAGGAAGCCTACCATAATTATTGTGTGGAATGTTTACCAGAATATTTTAAAGATCAAGTAACCACTTTTATACTTCCTGTAAAACCTGTATATCTAAAAACCACTCAAAGTTTTGGAAGAGGCGGAATTGGAGTTGCTTTTAACGGAGTTAAATATGATCCACCAGCACCAACGCACGCAATATTGGCTGCTCATACAATTGCACCTTTAGACGATCATGGAGGACACGTAAATCCACATGGAGGATACCATTATCACGCAGTAACAGGTTCGACAAAAGAAATCGCTCAAACCAATGCACATGCGCCAATTATTGGTTATGCGATTGATGGATTTGGAATTTATGGATTGTTAGACAAAAATGGAAATAAACCTACCAATTTAGACGAATGTGGTGGACACTTTGATGATGAAAGAGGATACCATTATCACGCTGGCGAACCTGGAGGAAATCAAATTATAAAATGTTTACACGGACTACCAGGCTATACAGAAGTACAAGAGTAGAAAAATACGATTACATTAAGGTATAAAAATAATACAGGTCTAATCTTTAATAAAAGAAGCTGTTCCAGAAACAGTGGAAATTACTAACTATAAAGTGCCTGCTTTTACCCTTATTCCAAAAGTGAAACCACAGCAGTAAATCATGATAATTGCTTATGCTAAACACATAAGGTTTTATTCTTATCAAGCAACAGTAGACCACTTTGCAGACCAGTTAAAAGATTTAATAGTAGGTAAGGGGACAGTCGTTTCCGTTAAACAAGCCTTTACCTAAAGACTTAATTAAGCGAATGGTAATTTTTAGAATAGAAGAACTTTTAAGTAAATAAATAATCCACAATAGTGCATACTAAAAGCAAGAGAAATAGAGGTCTATGAGAATAATAATTTTACTTTTATTGGTTATTTTGACTTTACAATCCTGTAATAACAATGAAGCTAAATTAAGGGATGAAAACTTAAAATTAAATGATGAAATATCTATTTTAAAGTCAAAAATTGATTCTTTAGGAAATTTACCAACGATACAATTCGAGAAATTAATTTCAGAAGATTTTTCGTTAGACTCTTTAAGGAAGAAAAACTTTTCAGAGTATGTATCTTATTTAAAAAACAACGAATTAAAAACAAAAGATTCAATTTTAATAGAAAAATACTTAACGTTTGCTAAACAGAATAAAGAGTCCTTTTATTCAATGTACGCAATAGATAGAATTAGAGGGATAGATTATCAAAAACAACAATTAAACATCAGTCAAATAGTTGGAAAATGGCAATGGGAAACTATGACAAATCTCTTACAACCCTTTAAAGGAAGTAAGGATGAACAGTTACTATTTCATAAAGATAAAACACTAAAAATTTTCAATAATGGTAAATTAGTTTCAAATGGTAAATTTGAGCTTATCAGCCAAGGTTGGGGAAATTATTATATTGAATTTGAATGTAATAAACTGTATTCAATACAAGTCAAACAAAATGGACTATTAACTTTAACAAAGGGTAAAGGATTTTGTATTGACTGCGGAACAGATGTGTATAGGAAAGTTGAATAAAAAATTCATGACCTACTTCGTGTAAAATTATTTTTTTAGTTTAAGAGTACTTATTTAAATCTTCACAAATATTCTATCTGTAATTTATTTGTTAGTTTTAGTGTATAAATATGCTATTAAATCACCCACAAATTAGTGCTAACTTACTATGTCGTAACTTTTATTCAATTTTCTTGTAAAATTTTATAATACATGTCAAACAACAAGCAATCTATTAACACGCTAGCAAACATTTAACTGAATGAATAAATTAGGAATTATAATTGGACTGTTAATAGGATTGGGTCTTTTTGGTGCCTATAATGTAAAAACCAAAGCAAAACTAAAATCAAATCAGGAGGTATCAGCAACTCAATTTGTGACAAAAATTGAGGAGTTGGGTTATTATAAATACACTGACAAAAAAAATATTGATAGTTTAAAAAATCAACTAATTAAAAATTATGATCCAACAAACGAGTTGGTGTCGATTTGGGATGATCAAACTGGTGTTCCTCTTGATTATAGATATTATTGGTGTGATGGCGAAACCGTGTTTGAACTTGGAGGATTTACAGAGCTATTAGAACAAGTTAAACCAACTTTTAATAAAATTGGGTTGACAATAAATATAACGGACCATATCGAAGAATGGGATGATAAAAATAAATGGTTAAATCATAGGATAACAATAAACGGAACTAAATATGTAATTTTTAAAAACTTTAAAAATTATGGTTGGGGAGAATCAGTGATGAGATTTGCTCAAATAATAAACCAAGAAGCAGAAAAACAAGGCATTAACGAAAGGGTTTATTTAGCTTCTGGCGCAAATGATGGTCGACTAATATTTTTAACTAAAGCCTTGTACGATTATATCTATAAAGTATACACCAATAAGCATTGGAAACCTTTAGAAGTGACAGAGTGGATTAAAGTTATGGAAGTTAAACCAATAGAAATAAATTAAAGAACTAATGTCTAAACTTTGTATATTCAATGATTGTGCTTTATGTCAAAACGAAAGAACAAGTTTTGAAAACGGTTTGACTTGTAATTTGACCAAAAAAAAGCCAAACGTTATAAATACTTGCTCCAAAATTAAATTGGATGAAAAATTTCTAGAAAAATTAGAAAGGACAAATCTAGAGTTAGTAATATTAAGTAAAAATAAAAATTCAATTCATCTCACTATATTTTGGACTAGTATTAGTGGATTTTTATTAATAATTGGAGGATATTAATTTTATGAATGGACAATACATAGCGTGTTTATATGGTCAGTAAAACTTGGAATTATTGGAATGGGTTTTACTTTTTTAGGAATGACGTACTCTAAACTTAAAGCGTTTAAAAAACAAGAAACTAAAGCAAAATTCGAGAAATTAAAAATCGATAAAATATTAAAAAAATACAAAATCGAATATCATCCTACTTTTATTTTTGAAAATAAAATTCACGGAATTCAAGAATTAAAGGTTAATTTAGAATTTAGGAATTGGATAAAAAAACGAACGACAACAGCGTATAAAATTAATGTTTAAATTTATCCTTAATTAATCATAGTAAAAGAGTCTAATTATCTGATTTCATGAAAGAATATCATAATAGTTTTGAATTTCAAATAAATTATAATGCAGTCACAAAGGACAAGCTTATTAACTATTTTGAAAACAATAATCTTAAAATTATAAAGGATGAAACCGATCTTGTTTTTGAGAAAAAATGGTCAATTTTTGATGGCTGGAAACTAAATGTTCTAAATTGGGAATCTAATATTAGAGTCAAAAGTGTTGATAATTATAAAATTGTTATCCATCATACAGTTAAAACCTATGGTTTTGGAGTTATTTCACCAATAGCTTTTTCATCAATTTTTGAAAAATATATAGAAAATTTAAAACAGTATATTATTAATAATGAATCTTTTGAAAAAAAGAATATTGAATTAGTAAAATTAGGAAGAATTAAATTACTAAAATATATAGTCATTTTAATCTTAGGTATTTTAGCTGGTTTATATTTTGGAACTGTTTTGAAAAATTTGACTCATATTAAACTATTTGGATATCTAGGTGTTTTCTGTGGCGCTTTAATTACACAAATAGTAATTAACAGTTACCTAATTAAAATTAATAAATCAAAACACCTTGTTTAGCATTCTGCTAATTAGGGATTACGCTCAAGTACCAGTAAGACTTTCCGTTTATATTTAACCATTTACAAGTCAGGAAGTTACAAAGATAATTATAAGAAAAATCAATGTTTAACTTAAAAAACTAACTATGAAAATTTTGATAATAGGAGGAAACGGTACAATAGGAAAAACTGTTGTTGCGCATTTTAAAGAAAACAACCAAATAATAATCGCTGGACGTAGCAATAGCGATGTAACTGTTGATATTTCAGATAGCAAGTCAATAAAAGCTATGTTTGAACAAATTGGAAAATTAGATGCTATTATTTGTATTGCAGGAGAGGCAAAATGGGACGATTTTAATAATCTTACTGAAGACGATTATTATATTGGATTAAAAAGTAAATTAATGGGACAAGTTAATCTGGTGCGTATTGGACAACAGTATTTAAACCCTAAAGGATCAATAACTTTATCCACTGGTATTTTAGCAGACGATCCTGTTGTTAAGACAACAAGTGCTGCTATGGTAAATGGTGGTATTCATAGTTTTGTACAAGCAGTAGCTCTAGAAATTGAAAACGGAATTAGAGTAAATGTGGTTTCTTCAGGAATGGTAGAAGATGCTTATAAAAAATACAAAGACTATTTTCCTGGACACAATCCAATCCCTATGCATAAAGTTATAAATGGCTATGTTAGAAGCGTAAATGGAAAGGGAAATGGCGAAATAATTAGAATTTACAACTAAAATAAATCAAGTTAATTCCCATTTTTTAAATGAATAAACTAATAATTACATTTTTACTTTTAATTAATAACGTCTCATTTGGACAAAATTTTAAAGTGATTTGTAAATATTAAAAATCAAGATAGTTATCCAACATAATAAAAAAAAAGCAAGGGTCTATAAACAGTTGTACAACCTTCCTGTTAATATTAAAAATCAAGTAGCAGCAATGATAAAAAACTCCCAAAGTTATTTGGGAGTTTTGTTTTGATATAGCACATAAGTTTAACCTCTAAAACTATATCTTGTTATAATATCTTTTAATTTGTATTTTAAGTCTTCTCCAGTGTCATAAACCATTTGTTCATTACTAGGAAAGTGTACAAGTTGGTTTTTTAGTAATTGTAAATCTTCAGTATTTAAAGCTCTGCGATCACCTTTTACAGTTCCAAAAGTGTTTTCAAAAATAAACTCGCTATCTATTAAAAAATTATCTATTATTTGATTTTGCTTTAAATCTGTATAAACAACTTTAGCAATAACTTGCGTAGATTTAAGTTGATTAACTTCAAAAAATCTAGCTTTAATATTTATAATTTTATCTTGTTTAACATCATTACCTAAACTGTCTTTTACAACATTTCCGTTAATGTCTAAAGCATACTCCCAACCATCAATAATATCTTTTTGACGTAATAATTGTCTTTCTGTAATATGCTCTGGAGAGATATTTATACGTTGTAATTGTAGCTCCATTGCATAATCGTAATCAATGGTATGATCTTGATTAGCATGATATGCTGTCCAAAACTGATTAAGGCCATAAGTATCAAAATTTAATAAATCGGCTTCTAAACGTTGTGGTAGTATCTGTCGAGTCTGATTTTGTACAGTAACTAAAACAAAATCTGTCCCATTAAAATGAGCTTCATTTAATAATTCTCTAACATTTTTGTAGTTAGGATTAATCGCTTCAATGGACTGTAACAACTCATAAGCATCACGATTGTAAAACTTATTATCTGTTGTCATTAACTGCTTAGCTTGCGTGTATTTATACTCAGATACTTTAGTTTTATAGTTAATTATTTCATCACTATAATCATTAAAATTAAGTTCTAAATTTTGTCCACTAATTTGTAAAGGTAAAACACGTTTGATAGCATTTTGACGACTATCTAAATCTAAATAGGTGTTATATATCGTTTCATACAACTCTGGATTTCCATCTTTAGTTAAATGGTTTAAGTTAGTATGATCTTCGTCAACCACTTTGTAATAGGCATCTTGAAGCATCATTACGTAGCTTTGTTTACGCTTTTTGTCTTTGTTATTTTCTAACTTTTTTAAAGCATTACTAATGGCTAAATCGTAATCACCAGAATGTAATTGTTTCTCGATTTGTTTTCTTCCAACACAAGATGTAAGCACTAGAAGAACTACTGAAATAAGTGTAAATTTTCTCATCTTTTTTGGATTTAATTGGTTTCTATATATATAGAATTTCAATTTACGTGCCAAACCCAAAAAAGAAACCCTTAAACTTTTAGATTTAAGGGTTAACTAACTGATATTTAAAAAGTTGTTATTTTGATTTTTTAGGCTCAAACACTGGTAATAATTTTGTTTTTACTTCTCCAAATCCAATTCTAGTACCATCTTTTTCGCAGTAACCTCTCATAATAACGGTATCATTATCATTAATAAATTTACGCTCTGTACCATCATTAAGTTTTACAGGTTTTTCACCTCTCCATGATAATTCTAACATTGATCCATAAGTATCTGGTGTTGGTCCTGATATAGTACCACTTCCCATCATATCTCCAGAGTTAACTGGACATCCATTTACAGTATGATGCGCCAATTGTTGCGACATACTCCAATACATATGCTTAAAGTTAGATTTACTAACCACAGTTTCTTTAGCTTTTTCAGGTTGTATAGCAACTTCTAAATTAATATCGTAACTCTTTTTACCGTTTTGTTGTAAGTAAGGTAAAAGCTTTTTAAGTGGTTTCGGGCTGTCAGCTTTAAATGGCTGTAACGCGTCTAAAGTAACAATCCAAGGAGATATTGATGACGCAAAGTTTTTAGCTAAAAATGGTCCTAATGGCACATATTCCCATTTTTGGATGTCACGTGCAGACCAATCATTAAATAATACTAAACCAAAAATATATTCTTCAGCTTCATTAACCGGAATTGGTTCTCCTAAATCATTTGCATCAGTAGTAATAAAAGCCATTTCTAACTCAAAATCCACTAATTTACTTGGTCCAAATACAGGTTCAGTTGCTCCAGCAGGTAAGGTTTGACCTTGTGGTCTGTGCACTGGTATTCCAGATGGGATGATAGAGCTGCTTCTACCATGGTAACCAACAGGTATGTGTAACCAGTTTGGTAATAAGGCATTGTCAGGATCTCTAAACATCGTTCCAACATTAGTAGCATGTTCTATACTAGAATAAAAATCTGTGTAATCACCAATTTGCACTGGTAACTGCATTTCAATTTCGTCTAATCTAAATAAAACAACTTCTTTATGTTTTACATTATTTTTAAGCGAGTCATTGTCAGCATCAAATATTTCAGCAATTCTGTTTCTAACCAAACGCCACGTTTTGCGTCCATCAGCAATAAAATCGTTTAAGGTGTCTTGAAGAAAAATATCATCTGTTAATGGAATGCCTTCAAAATAACCTAATTGGTGTAAAGCGCCTAAATCAATTGCTGTGTCTCCAATTCGTGTTCCAATAGTAATAATGTCGTCTCTAGTTAAGAAAACACCAAAAGGAATATTTTGAATAGGAAAGTCAGAGTTTTTATCGACGTGTAACCATGATTTTCTGTCTGGATTATTTGCGGATAATGGCATATATATAATTGTTGATTTGTTGTTTATAAATTCTAAGTAAATATATGTTTTTTCAATTATTTACAAGCAGTATTTCTTATTTTTGATAAATATTTAACGATAAAACTATTTTCGCTTAAAGCGGAAATTTAAAAACATACAATTATGCAACGCGACGAACAAATTTTTGAACTAATTCAAGCAGAAAAAGAACGCCAACTAGATGGTATAGAATTGATTGCATCCGAAAACTTTGTCAGTGACCAAGTTATGGAAGCAGCTGGATCTGTGCTAACTAACAAATATGCCGAAGGGTATCCTGGAAAGCGCTATTATGGTGGTTGTGAAGTGGTTGACGAGGTAGAACAAATCGCAATTGACAGAGCAAAAACATTGTTTGGTGCAGCATATGCAAACGTGCAACCACACTCTGGAAGTCAGGCAAATACAGCAGTTTATCATGCAGTATTAAAACCAGGTGATAAAATCTTAGGTTTTGATTTATCTCATGGTGGACATTTAACACATGGCTCTCCTGTAAACTTTTCGGGTAAACTTTACAACCCAGTTTTTTACGGAGTAGAAGAGGCTACAGGTGTTTTAAACTATGACACGATTCAAGAGATAGCAACGCGTGAAAAGCCACAATTAATTATAGCAGGAGCATCTGCATATTCTAGAGATATAGATTTTAAACGTTTTAGAGCAATAGCTGATAGTGTTGGTGCTTTGTTATTAGCAGATATTTCACATCCTGCTGGATTAATTGCAAAAGGTATTTTAAACGATCCATTACCACATTGTCATATTGTAACAACTACAACACATAAAACGTTACGTGGACCAAGAGGAGGTATGATATTAATGGGTAAAGATTTTGAAAACCCATTTGGATTAAAACTTAAAAACGGAAATTTAAAAATGATGTCATCACTTTTAGATTCTGGTGTATTTCCTGGTAATCAAGGTGGTCCATTGGAGCATATAATTGCAGCAAAAGCAATTGCTTTTGGAGAAGCACTAACAGAACCGTTTATGCATTATATGCTACAGGTTAAAAAAAATGCATCAGCAATGGCAGACGCTTTTGTTAAGCGTGACTACAAAATTATATCTGGTGGTACAGACAACCACATGATGTTAATTGACCTACGTAACAAAAACATAACAGGTAAAGATGCTGAAAAAGCTTTAGTAAAAGCAGACATTACAGTTAATAAAAACATGGTGCCTTTTGATGATAAATCACCATTTGTAACTTCTGGAATTAGAATTGGTACTGCTGCAATTACAACTAGAGGTTTAAAAGAAAACGAAATGGAAGCTATTGTAGAGCTTATTGATCAAGTAATCATGAATCATGAAAACGAAGAGTTATTAGACGAAATAGCAATTAAAGTTAATGCAATGATGAGCGAGTTACCATTGTTTGTAGCTTAGTCTATTATAAAATTATTTTTCGCTTTCGCGGAAAAAAAGCCTGCTATACTTTAGCAGGCTTTTTTGTTTTATAATTTTTCAAATATATCGTCTAACGACTTAAATTGGCTGCGCTTATATCTAATATTATCTCTATCTCTTAGATATTTAATCAAATCATGTTTTGGTCCAGAAGTCCAAAAATTCCATGTTTCAATTAATTGATTATCTACATCAATAATAACTTGGTCTACTAAAGTATTATCAAAAGGATAATTAGCAGTGTCATAAACAATAACGTCCTTATTATTATCATATACTTTTCGGTATAATTTACCATCATCTTTTATAAATTCAAATATTGTATTGTTGACAGAATTTGGATTGTATAACATAACATCTTTAATTTCATCCTTACAATAATAATGGTAAGTCTCTCCATCGTCATGCAGCACAACATAATTATCAGTACTTGAATTGTTTAGACTAAAATGTCCAATAAGGATTGATCCATCATTCAAAGTCATTTCACCTTTATAAAAGTCATTTGGATACGTGTTTAATGTGTTAAAAAAAGTAATTAGATTTAAGGTTTCCAAAGCTAATAAGCTAGAGTTGCTTTTATGCCTTGTTTGTCCATTTGCAGTAATCATAAATAATAATAAAATTAAAGCTGCAATACGTTGAGTAATTTTACTTGATTTCATAAGATTATATTTAAGAGATTAAACTTTTTGTTTATTCTCAATAATCAGACCATTTTTATATAATGTAACTATAAAATCAGATGTTATTGAGGACGTTATAGATAGTCGTCAGAGTCATACGTAGAAATATTAGTCGATTTGTAAAATGGACAAAAAGCTGTAACACTAGCAAATAAAAACATGGCGGAAACTACTATAATTATAAAAGCTATGAGACCTTTAAATTCTCCAACATATAATATAGAGATAAGCAATATCACCACAATAAAACGGACTAATCTATCAAAATTGCTCATATTTCTTTTTAACTTTATCATGACTAAATAATTGAGGGTTGTTATTTAGTTCAAAACTAATTGAAAAAGCTAGGCCTATTTTATTCTTTCGCTCAAACTAAAAAGTGATATGTTGAAATGCACCTAAGTCAGGACTAGTGGTTCTGTTAACGCCTAAAATATCATTTGGGACTTGTGTAGCAAATGCTGTGTTACCTTGACCATTAGCAGCTGAGTTTTCACCAATAATCATATCGTTTTCAAAAACATCTCTAAAATCAGGATCTTGGTTAAAAATCATGTTTTCATAATGTGTGGCATCATCAAAATCATAATTAGGACTAGAAAAGAAATTACTAGAATCTTGAAAACGTAGTAAACAATTAGTAAACTTAAAGTTAAAAACTACAGATGCATCTTCAATTTGATCTATTAATAATTCAGGATTATCATTTCCGTAAATAATACAATTACTAAAATTAGCTTCGGTTAAATCCGAAATAAACGCAGTATTTTCTTCATCGATAACAAAATTGTTAATTAATAAAGCTGGGAATTGTCTAAAACTACTGTTCCAATAATTAGCAATAGTAGAGTGGGTGACATTGTATTTTCCACCTAAAGTGGCACCAAAACTAGCTTGTCCAGCATTGTTTAAAACAATATTATCTGCTTTAATCGACGTGTTACGTCCTAATATACCAAACGTACTTATGTTATATATCTGAGAGTTTGTAATGGTTAATTTATCCGTTATAGCATCTGCATTACCATCGGATAACACACCTACGGTTGCATTTTTAATTGTAGCATGATTAATAGTATTATTTTGACTGCCTTCAAATAACCAAATAGTTCCCCATTGTCCAGGTACATCACTGTATATTGGTTCTAAACGGTTACCTTCAAAAATGACTTCATTTTCTAATACTTCTGGGTCACTACTTAAAGCACCATTGACATTTAAAGTAGCACCTTCAGAGACTAATAAACCTGAGTTAGCATGAAAATGAACGCGTGCACCAGCATCTATGGTTAGTGTTTCTCCATTTGGTACAGCTGCATAGCCATAAATAACGTATGGTTTTTGATTAGTAAAAGTTAATTCTTCAGGAAGTAACTCGCGACCTTGTATGTCTGTTGCAACAGATTCACCATCAATAGTTAAAGTCAAGGTTTCAATTATGCCAGTTGTATTGTCCTTGTCAGGATAGATAAAAATAGCGTCTTTGACTAAAGTTACTAAATCTACGTCTTGAAGATTATCTCCAGAATCAAACAATATTTTATCTGTATATACAAACTGATTATCAATAATAGGTGAGTTGTTTGTATTAAATGTTGTTTCGATAAATATAAAAAGACTGTCTTTTGCTAGGATTTGCACGTCTTGAAAACTTTTTCCAGCTTGACCGTCTACATTTAAACGATATCCAGAGTTTTCTCCGTTTTGTAAAGATACATTAGGTATAGATATATCATCATCACTAGTGTTGTATACCTTTAAGTTGTACGTACTTGACCCAATATTTGCAAAAATAGTATCTAAATAAACCGTGTCTTTAGAAAAACCTAAATTTCCAGTACTAGCCTGAAATTCAAAATCCTTACGACAAGAACTGCAAAATAATATAAATCCAAGACAGCAAATAAAATATAGCGTACGCTTCATAAAATGTAATTGTAACTTTGGTTGACTAAAATATAACTTTTTTGAGGGGTAAATAGTATATGACTTTAAAATTATTGAAAAATAGAAATAATGTCATTTGTGATTCTTGCAGGTTTATTAGTTTCCGCATGTATTAAACACCATTTAGTTTCGGAATACGCACAAATTTTGTCATCAACCAAAACCTCCACAACACGAACAGATTTAACACCTTGGCAAGATTTAATGTAGGTTTTAAGTCTTACTGTATCACCTAACACAATTTGATGTTTATACTCAATATGATGTGACAGTAATACCCAATAAAAATCACTTTGCATTTTAGTTGATGCTTCAGTTTGCCAATGTGTTTTTGCAATGTGATTTACCCATTCAATATAGCGCACATTATTAACGTGATTTAGCGCATCTAAATCATCAAGAGTAACTATTAAATTTTTACTGTATGTTTTCATGTCTCTAATAAAGTACTAAAATACTATTTATTGTTTGTTTTTATAGTCAGCAATAATATTATTAAATGCTTTTCCTTTTTGCACAAAAAGCTCTATTAAATCTACTTCTTTTTCTTTTTTTAAAAGCTCGCTATCTAGTTCGTTTTTGATAATAAACTCAAAAAACATGGGAATATATTCTTCTTCAATAGCTAAATCTTGAGTTAAAAATCGTCTATTAAATAAACTAGATTTTTCAAAAAGAGATTCTAAATCTTCGTAAGTCATTTCAATAAAAGGCGGTTCGACATATTTGTCCTTATTTTTAAACAATTTAGCAATCAGTCCAATAACTTGTATAATATCAATTCCACCAGTTGTGGGTTGTTTAGAGTACAAATGAGGATTGTTTTTGATGTCTGTCAAAATCTGATTTTTTAGTTCTGATTCGACAACATTAATATCTGCTAAAGTCTCCTTATAAGGTTCGATAAGTTGTACTTCGTCTAAATTATTTAAAATTTGTTTAAGTTCGATAACTACACTTTCGTGGAAATGATAGTCTTTTAAAACTAACTTTTGCTCATTATAAAATAACGAACTGACATGAAGCGTATCTCCAATTTTTCCTGCTATTGAAAACCTTCCGTTAACATCGGAAGCTGTCATTTGTTTTGAAGAGAGGTTGGTTATTTTAATGTTTTCTATGGTAGAAATGGAGTCGTAAACAATACCATTTACCGTTTGTGCGGACACAAAGCAGCTTGTCAAAAAGACAAATAAAAGCGTAAGATATTTCAAAATTTGGTTGGTTGATTAGTCTCAAATTTAGATTTATCAATGACATGATAAATTTAATTAAGAGACTTTAACAGCTAATTTATAATCTTTTAACTTTTTGTTTTGGATTAGTTTTCTAAAATTTTAACCTCAAATAATTTATCCCAACGTTTTCCGGTTAAGAAAAAAGTTTGCGTTTCTGGATTGTAAGCAATACCATTTAAACAGTTTTCGTTAATCGAAAAATTAGGAATTTGTTTTGTTAAGATTGTACAGTCAATAACTGCTTCTACAGCACCATTTTTAGGATTGATAATTGCTATTCCGTTTTTCTCCCAGATGTTAGCATATAACTTGTTGTTAGCAAATTCTATTTCGTTTAATCTTCCAATTTTTCCTTTTGTAGTGCAAACTTGTATGTGATCTTCTTCAATTAGCGTATCTGGATTTAGGCTCCAAATTAAACTAGTACCATCACTTTTATATAGTTTAGTTCCGTCGTTTGCAAATCCCCAACCTTCTTTACTTTGACCATAATTAAAGCTGCTTTTCTTTTCTAGGGTAGTGGCATCATAAGTAAATCCTTTTTGACCTTGCCAAGTTAAATGGTAAACGGTATTGTTTAAAACTGTAATACCTTCTCCAAAAAAGGCATCAGGAATAGCAGTTTCAGTAATAACATTACTTGTTTTATAATCTATTTTTCTAATTTTAGATTCGCCACGTTGTCCAGTACTTTCAAATAACACACCATTGTTAAACTCTAAACCTTGTGTAAAAGAAGTGTTGTCATGCGGAAACGTATTAATTACTTCTATAGATAAAAACTTTGGAGCTACATCACTTAATAATGCAATGGTTTGATTGATTTCTGCGGTTTCGCCATCAAAATTAATGGTTGCTTTTAAAGTATGCTCTCCTAATTTAAAATCGGAAAGTGTTTGTTTAGCCTCAATTGGTTTGCCATCTAATTGATAAAGCGCAGAGGTTATTGGTATGTTTTTAGGATTTTTTAGAGACACTTCTAGCGTTTTATCAATGCTAATTGTACCGTTTTTAGCGTTGGTTGATACCGAAAAACTCTTTTTTTGTGCTTCGACGTCGTTACCACAAGAAAATATTGTGATTGCTAAAAATATGATTGTAAGGTATTTAAATGCTTTCATTTTGTAAACTTATTTGAGAGCAAGTTATTTATTAAAATTCATTATAAAAAATGATTGCAAGAAAATAAAATGTGTGTATCTTTGCACCTGGCAAGTCCTACACAACCAGCTCCTGTTGAATCCTCCAGGTCGGGAACGAAGCAAAGGTAGATGGTCGTAGCGGTGTGATGTAGGTAGCTTGCCTTTTTTTTGATTACTCTGAATCCTTTTTTAAAAAGAGATTTAAAAACATAAAATAAAGATTTGTTAGTTAATTCTAGCAAATCTTTTTTGGTTACAGTCGTTTTGTAATTCAACTTTTTTACTTTTAACTTTTAAAATTATTTACATGTCTAAAGTCGTATTAATTACAGGAGGTTCTTCTGGAATAGGAAAATCTATAGGTGAGTTTTTAACCGAAAAAGGGTGTGTTGTTTATGGTACCAGTCGTAATCCGTCTAATTATACCAACAGTAAATTTAAGTTGGTCGCTTTAGATGTTAATGATACGGTGACTATTGCAGCAGCTGTAAAAGTAGTGATTGCAGCAGAAGGGAAGTTGGATGTGTTGGTTAACAATGCAGGTGTTGGAATAAATGGTGCAATTGAAGAAATTCCGCAAGAGCAAATCCAACATAATTTTAATACTAACTTTTTTGGACCTATAAATGTTATCAAGGCAGTGTTACCTCAAATGAGAGCACAACAGTCAGGTTTGGTTATAAACATTACATCCATTGCAGGATATATGGGATTGCCTTATCGTGGTATTTATAGTGCTAGTAAAGGTGCTTTAGAGCTTGTTACGGAAGCGTTACGTATGGAAACCAAGGATTTTGGCGTAAAGTTTACCAATATTGCTCCAGGTGATTTTGCAACTAATATTGCTGCAGGACGTTATCATGCACCTGTTTTAAAAGACTCGCCTTACACCAAGTATCCAAACGTACTTAAAGATATTGATGATCATGTAGATAATAGCAGTTCTCCAATTGCTGTTGCTAAAAAAGTACATCAAGTAATTAATACTAAAAAGCCTAAAATACATTACAAGGTTGGTGCGCCAATGCAAAAGTTTTCTATTATTTTAAAATTTTTGTTGCCTGATACGATGTATGAGAAGCTTTTACTTAATCATTATAAGCTTTAATAATGAAAAAAATCCTAGCGTCTTTGTGCATTGCTGTAGGATTTACTTTGACGGATAGTATTAGTTATAAATATGTTTGTAAAACAGACGAGAATTGGCCTAGTTTTTTAGGGTTTCCTTTTATACAAAGTACCGACCGTTCTTGGGTTTTTTCTATGTCTGGCGATTTATTTATAAAAGGCTTTATAGGTAACATTCTGTTTTGGAGTCTTTTATTTTATGGTGTGATTTACTTGTTAAGTATTGCTAAGCATAAGGTTTATAAGATTATTTCTAAAAGTGTAATTACAATTTTCTGTATTTTTTCTTTAGTATTTATCTATTTTGAGATTACCGTTTTTGATTGGCGATTAGAATGGGATCATGATAATTTTAAAATGAATTATTACATACAAGACTTAGATTGCGAGAAAACCTTTGAGTTTTTTAAGTAAAATGTTAATATCATTTGATATCATTATTTTACTTGCAAAAGTTAAATTGTAACTTTGCATTGCGTTAAGGATGGAAGTGGCATCCTTTTTTTGCTGCCACAAATGGCAAAAAAAGATATAACGAACAGCCTGACCCTTGTGGTAACGCCCAACATGATTATATACACAACTTAAATATATTTTAGAATGAAATTTTTTATTGATACTGCCAATTTAGACCAAATTAGAGACGCTCAGGATATGGGTATTTTAGATGGTGTTACTACTAACCCGTCTTTAATGGCTAAGGAAGGGATTACAGGACATGATAATATCATGAAGCATTATGTTGACATTTGCAACATTGTGGATGGTGATGTTAGTGCGGAAGTAATTGCTACTGACTTTGAAGGTATGGTTAAAGAAGGTGAGGCGCTTGCTGAATTACATGATCAAATCGTGGTTAAATTACCAATGATTAAAGATGGTATTAAGGCTTGTAAATACTTTAGCGATAAAGGTATTAAAACTAATGTAACGTTAGTGTTTTCTCCTGGTCAAGCATTATTAGCAGCTAAGGCTGGTGCAACTTATGTATCTCCTTTTATTGGACGTTTGGATGATATCTCTACGGATGGTTTAAACCTGATTGCAGAGATTAGACATATCTATGATAACTACGCTTTTGAAACTGAAATTTTAGCTGCATCTGTACGTCACACAATGCACGTAATTGATTGTGCTAAATTAGGTGCTGATGTTATGACTGGTCCTTTAAGCTCTATTGAAGGGTTATTAAGACATCCTTTAACAGATAGCGGTTTAGCTAAGTTTTTAGAAGATTACAAAAAAGGAAACTAGTTTTAGGACTTATTAAATAGTGAGTCCTTTTGCTGCTATTTATTACTATAAAAACTATACAAAAAATCCCAAGTGTTATGCTTGGGATTTTTTTATGCTTTTTATTTTACTATTGTAATTAGGTTAATTATAAATAATAACGTCCAAATTGCTGTTCTTATCCAGTTTTTTGATACTAAATCTTGTAGTGTTTTTTCTGTACTTTTTCCGTTGTTAATAGTGTTGTGCAACGGAACAAATATTGCAAATGTTGCTATCCACGCACTGATAGTTAAAACGCTTCTAATATAAACAGAGGCATCGGGTTGCGTAAATACTAGATATAAGTAGAGTATAAGCTGTCCAAACATTAACGGGATAACAACACCAGCTATTCTTACCGTGTATTTGGCGTGCCATTTTATTAGCGACTCTTGATTGTAATATTTAAAACTTGGATAAATAATAAGCTGAACCATCCAAATTAAAACTACTAATCCAAAATCGAAGAGTAGACTTATAATATGGAGATTAGTCATTAGTAATTAGATCTTGTCCAGTAATTTCTTCGTCTATTCTTTTCCAGATATGTTCAGAATTTAAGTAAAAACTACCTATAAAGTCAAAATTGCATTGTTCTGGAGCAATAATGGATAAAAAAGGTTGTCCTTTTTTATCTCTGTATAAATGATAGGTATCGCCAATTATAGGCTGAAAACTAAACTTAGCATTATAGACTAGATTGTTATATTCTAGCTCTGCCATCATTTTTTCATATTCGGCTTTTAGCTCTAAATACTTGGCTTTAATTTGCTGATTGGCTTTGTGTACGTTTTTGTTTTTCCAAGTGACGTTTTCAGTTACTTTTATGGCTGGAGCACCAACATTTGTTGCATACGGTTTTAATGATGCATCGTATTTTTGTGTTTCTTGGTTAAAGACAATATTATCAGGTTTTTTAGTGTCTGACATCCTTTTTCTTTTTTAACAAAGATACTAAATAGCTACTAGCTAATAGATTTACGCTGTAGGTTATCCGTTAAATGTTTGCTAAACTTTGCTTGTAATAACTTAAGTTTTGGGTTAATATAAGTTTGACAAAAGGGTTTGTTTGGATTGTTTTTGTAGTAGTTTTTAAATTGTGCTTCTGATGGTTTAAAGTCCTTAAAAGGAAGTGTTTTTGTAATAATAGTTGCTTCAAATTCTGACTGTAAAGTTGCTAGTAGTAAAGTAGTATCTTTTTTTTGTGCTTCGGAAAAATAATAGATTGCTGATCTGTATTTTATACGCATGGAATGATTAGAAGTGCTTTTGTGCGTATATAAATGAATTTGAATTAAGATATCAAGCGTAATTATTTCTGGATTAAAATGAACAATCACTGCTTCTGAGAAAGTTGTGTGGTCTTTAGTGGAAGCTATAAAGCCTTGTTCTACTTTATCTACACCTTTTAAGGCTTGAAATACTGCTTCCGTGCACCAATGACAACCACCTCCAAATGCTATTTTATTGTTCATTGTTTTAAATTTTTAGTTCTCTTATTATTTTTAAGAGGCGAATTAATTTCTACTTTGGGAAAAAAGCGTGAAGGAAGAGGTGTTAGTTTGTTATAGTTTGATTTGAGGTTCTTTTTTAAAACTGCTTCGCGTTTTAAGTCAAACTCTCCGATTTTTACTGAAGTAAAAATCACCTCTCTTTAGCTAAAGAGAGGAGCTGTTTGCGATGTTGTTTTTAGTTGTGTTTTTAATTCTATTTTTATTTTAATTCATCTTGTTTTTTAGCTCTCCTCTTATTTTAAGAGGAGAATGAATTATTGCTTTGGAAAAAAAGCAGGAAGAAAGAGGAGTTAAACAGTACATATTTATCACAATTAAGAGTGTTTATAACAATTAAGAGCTACAAGACAACATAGAACAACCTACTTTATGTCTTGCCCATTCTGGTCGTTTTGCAAACCATTTGTCGTGTTTTGGTTGCTCTGCATAAGGTTGTTTTAATAAATTGAATAAGTCGTCAATAAGTTTGTAGTCGCCTTTGTTGGCGTCATCTATTGCTAATTGTGCCATATAATTACGTAACACGTATTTTGGGTTTACGCTGTTCATGTTTTCTTTTTTCGCTTGCGCTGAAATTGGGTGGCGTTCCAAACGGTCTGCATAACTATCAAACCATAAATTCCATCTGTCTTTTATAGCTTCGGTTACTGATTTTATGTCGTAAAACGATTCACGAATAATTTGTAATCCATTAGTCGGATTTGCACCATCAAAATCGCATAGATTACGGAAAAAGATAGTCATATCTGTTTCTGTTAACTGCAAACAATCTTCTAATTCTTGAATAAGGTTGGCATCTAGTTGTTCTTCGGATGACAATCCAATTTTACTACGCATCATTTGTAGGTATTGGATATCTTTCTGTTCGGCATAATTTGCTAACACCGCTTCTAAACCTTCGGCTTCTTCTATTAATGGATATAAGGCATTGGCTAATTGGTATAAATTCCAAAGCACAATATCTGGTTGCGATCCATATTGATAACGTTTGTTTTGATTGTCTGTAGTGTTAGGCGTCCATCCAGGCTCAAAACCTTCTAACCAACCGTAAGGTCCATAATCTATGGTTAATCCTAGGATTGATAAGTTATCGGTATTCATAACGCCATGCACAAAACCAACACGTTGCCAATGGATAACCATGTCTAAACTTCGTAGAGCTACGTCATTAAAAAACTGAACGTAAGCTTGTTTGTTTGGTTTACCTAAATGCGCAAAATGGGTGTTTATAGTATAGTCTACAAGTGTTTTTAAGGTTTCTGTATCTTGTCTTGAGGCTAAAATCTCGAAACTTCCAAAACGTAAAAAGCTTGGAGAAATTCTAGACACAATCGCGCCTTTTTCGTAAGCAGGATTACCGTTATACATAACGTCGCGCAGGACTTGGTCTCCTGATAATGCTAAGCTTAAAGCACGTGTGGTTGGTACACCTAAATGATACATGGCTTCGCTACATAAATACTCTCTAACAGAGCTTCTTAAAACTGCTAATCCGTCTGCTGTTCTAGAATACTGTGTTTCTCCAGCACCTTTTAATTGTAGTTTCCAGTTTTTGTTTTTGTGTTCGACTTCAAATAAATTAATAGCACGACCATCACCTAATTGCCCAGCCCAATGTCCAAATTGGTGACCACCATAACACATGGCGTATGGTGTTGTCCCTTCCAACACAGTATTACCTGTAAACACGTTTAAAAACTGTTTTGTTTTAGCATCGTTTTCTGACATACCTAAGGTGTCCAACATCTCTGGAGAGACATGAACTAATTCTGGTTTTGCAGTTTGTTTTGGTGTTACAAAACTATAACAAGCTTTAGTAACTTGACGTCTGCTATTGTCTGTTATTGGATCTGCGGGAAGTTGTGAGGTAAATGTATTTTTTATGTTTAGTTTCATGTCAAGCCTTTATATAACAAAGATACGGAATTGCTTGTCATAATAAGAGTTGTGCATTTTATTGCTTTACGAAATATATTTTAAGTCTTTGATTTTTGGTTTTTTAAGACGTCTTTCATGCTATCGTAACCAATTTTATAAATAGCATCGATATTTTTTTTGTCAAAAAGTGCAAATTGACTTAGTGCTTGAGGTGCTATTAAAACATCACAATTTGAAAACTTTTCCATATCTGTTTTTACAGCACCTAAAGTAATGGAACGCTCAATAATATTATGAAAATGTTTTAATTGAGCTTCTGTTTTTGTTTTATATAAATTTAAATAAACGCCAATAATTTGATCGCATTCTTTTTGTAGCACGTCCACAGGAAAGTTGTTAAGTACACCACCATCGACGTACAAGCCATGTTTCATTTTTATTGGAGAAAATAATCCAGGAAAAGCTGCCGATGCTAAAACAGGTTTAATTAATTCACCTTCATTAAATACTTCTAAATCACCACTTAAAATGTTTGTAGCAGTTATAAAAAGCTGTTTGTTTAATGCTTTAAAATTATCCTCTGGAAACTGTTTTTTAAAGTAGTTATAATATTTTTCGGCATCAATAAAACCAGGTTTGCTAATAGCAAATTTTTTGTAGTTAAAAAGTTGGATAGTTTTTAAAAATTCCATCATTTGTTGGCATGAAAAGCCATATGCATATAATGAACCAATAATAGCTCCTGCGCTTGTACCTGCAATATGTGTAGGGAAAATATCGTACTCTTCTAATGCTTTAATTGCACCAATATGTGCAGCACCTCGCATACCACCACCAGAAAGAACTAAGCCTATATTCATCTTTTAAATTATTCGTGAAGCACTAAAAAGGGTACATCTGTTTGATAGCTAATGTCTTCAACTTTACTATGAAAAAGTATTTGTTGAAAATAGTTTAAATTTTTAGCTACCATAGCAATCATATCAATGGAATTTTCTTGTACAAAGGATTGTATTGCAGCTTCAATTTTTGTGTTAGTAAGGTAATGAAAACTATGCTTGTTAGCACCAAAGTAATCTGAAACAAACTCTTTATTCTTTTTTTGATCATTATTTAATACAGAGTTTTTCTTTGTAATATGAAGTACTCTTAATGCTGCATTAAATTTTTCTAAAATATCTACAATAGGTTGTAATGTTGTTATACCGTAAAATTGTAGAAAATCTGTAGGAAATGCAATTTGACTAAGGGTTTTAAAGGTTGCGTTTTCAGGTACCACTAAAGTGTTGCATTTTACTTTGGTAATAATATCTGCTGTGTTGCTGCCTAGAATTAGCTTTTCTAATCCGGAAGCTCCTTTTGTACCCATAACTATAAGGTCTATCTTTTTTTCTAAAACCTGTTTTCTAACAGCGTCTATAAAAAAATCGACTTCGTTTATAGTATAAAAAGCATGATTTGGGTTATTTGGATATTGACTAGCTATTTTTTTTAAAAATGCGGTTAATTGGTTTTTAGCAGTTGCAGTATAAGTCTCTTCAATAACAGCAGTATTAATGTTGTAATCTATTGTATCCACAGAAACTTCTGCTAATCTATTGACATGCATTAAATAAAATGTACATGGTGTGTTTGAACAAAACTTAATTGCATATTCAATAGCGTTCCAAGAGTTTTTTGAAAAATCTGTAGGTAATAATATAGATTTCATTTAATTTTTATCTTATTAAAAACAAATCTATGCGTAACACTTGTTTTAAAAAATGATAAAAATCATATACCCTTTATTTGATAAGGCTATTAGTTAACTTCTTTAAGTTTTTCGATATCAATAATTTTAATGTTTCGACCTTCAATTTCTATTAATCCTTGTTTTTTAAAGGATGAAATAGTCCTAATTAAGGTCTCTGTTGCTATTCCAGCTACACTTGCTAAATCGTTTCTAGAAATTTTAATGGGCTCTTTAGGTTTGCAATTTAATTTGTCCGCAAATTTTAAAATTGTAGTTGCTGTTTTTTTGTAAACAGAACTGTAAGCCATTTCTAATAATTGATTTTTTACACCAGAAATATCATCTGTAAGTAATTGTATTAACTCTAAAGTTAATTTGTGATTGGTATTTAAAATATTGGTCAATTCGTTTTTTGAAAGCCCAACTAATGATGTCTCGCTTATAGTTGTTGCGGTTTCTTGATATGGTATGTTTTGTGTAAATGAGGTATAGCCAAACAAGTCATCTTCTTTATGTAAAGCAGTGGTCAGCTCTTTTCCTTTTTCGTCTAATTTATGGCATTTTACTATACCTTTAAGTATTAAATAAATGTAGTTAGAGTTTTGACCTTCTTTGTAAATCTGCTCATCTTTACCATAATCAAACAGGTCTCCATTATCATCAAAAAAGTTTTTTAAGTCATTTAAATTTCTAAGCGTATCTGTTTTATTTGAGTCAGGGTTTTGGGCTTCACGACGGTCTTTTAAAATAGAAGCTTTAGCTAATCTACTTTCTATTGCGCTTATTATTTCATCCTCTTCAAAGGGTTTTGTAATATAATCATCTGCACCTAAATCCATACCTTTTCTTACATCTTGTCTTTCGGTTTTTGCACTTAAAAAAATAAAAGGAATGTGCATTGTTTTTTCTTGCTTAGACAAGCCATCTAATACACCATATCCATCTAGTTCTGGCATCATTATATCGCAGATAATAATGTCTGGTGTGGTTGTCATAGCAGCTTCTAATCCTAATCTTCCGTTTGATGCAGTAGTCACGTGGTAGTTAGAAAGCTCTAAAAGTTCTTTAGTGTTTTCTCTTAAAACAGCGTCATCTTCAATTAAAAGTATGGTTTTCATTAGTTTGGTTGGTTTGGTATGGTAATGGTAAATGTGGAACCTTTATTTTCTTCACTTTCAAAACTTATGGTTCCTCCTAAGTTTTCTAAATGTGTTTTGACAATATTTAATCCTATTCCTGTACCTTGATTTAACAGCGCATTTTCAGCCCTAAAATAACGATTAAAAATGTTTTTTTGATCGTTTTCTGGAATTCCAATTCCGTTATCAATAATTATAAAAGTTGTATTGATTGGATCTTGTTTTACTTTTAACTGAATGGTAGTATTTTCTGGTGAATATTTAATGGCATTATGCACTAGATTAGACAATGCTAATTCCAAAGTTTTCTCATCTTGAATTAGTGACATATCATCAATATCTTCTGGATAATTTATTTTTTGACCTTCTTTTAAAAGCATATTTGCATTATAAATAACTTCATTTATAACCTTGCTTAATCTAAACTCTGTAAACCTATAATTTACTTTTCCAGATTCAAGTTTTTCTACAGATAAAAAGTCATTTAAGATATTATTAAGGTAGTGTACTTTACTATTAATGGTATTTATATGCTTGTCTCGTTTATCTTGTTGTTCTGCTAATTTGTATTTGCTTAGTAGCATAGACGAGGTTAATATTCCGGTTAAAGGTGTTTTAAACTCGTGTGAAACAAGAGATAGAAACTTTGTTTTTAAATCATTTAATTCTTTTTCTGTAGCTAAAGCTTCGGTAAGTTGTTTTGTACGTTCGATAACTGTTTTTTCAAGTTTATCGGTATAATTTTTACGTTCTGTAATATCAATAGCTAATGCCATTACATATTTTTTTTCAGAGACAGTAAATGGATTTAAACCAACTTCAACAGGAAAAGTACTGCCATCTTTTCTTGCAGCAAAAAGTGCGCGTCCTTTACCCATGGTACGTTTTTCGCTGTGTTTATAATAGTTGTTAAAATGCTGTCCATGACCTTTATGGTAGGTCTTAGGTATTAAAGTTTCTAGTGGTTTGTTGTTTAACTCATCTTTTTCATAGCCAAACATCTCTTCAGTGGACGAGTTTACAGCTATAATAATTTGGTTTTCGTCCACTATCAAAATACCTTCAGATATGGCTTCAGATAGTATTTCAAAAACATCTTGATTAGTTTTAAGCATACAGTGTTTTAAGCGTATTTATTAACGAAAATAAAATTACAAAAAAAAGTGGGAGTGCTCTACTTTTTGATGATTTATATCATGAAATAAGTTAAAGATTCGGCTTAATTTTCCGGTGTAATATTATTGAATATGAAAAATGAAGATCATACCCTTAAACTATTTTATCAAAACCTTGGTAAGTTGTTTTATGCTATTGCTTGTATAGATGGTACAATTGAAGTTGATGAAATTAACGCCTTAAAATTTACAGTAGAAAAGGAATGGAAATTAACTGAAGATACATTTACAATTATTGATAGTTTTAGTTGGTTACAGAGGGATCAAGATTACGATGCAGACACCTGTTTTAAAAGTTTTTTGAATTTTATGAACACTAATAAAACGCTATTTACTGAATCACGAAAAGCATTAATAGTAAAAACAGCAAATGCAGTAGCAAGTAGTTTTTCTAATCGTAATAAATCAGAATTAATGCTGTTAGCTAAATTAGATATTGAATTAAAAAAAATATGAAAAATGTTGTATTAATAGGTCTTGTTTTATTGCTTTTATCTTGCAATAGTAAAACAGAAAAGATGTTTCCGATAGCTCAAGATTTAACACAATCTGTATACACGTCTGTAACAATACAACCGGATAGTTTATATCAAGCGTACGCTATTGTTGCTGGTATTTTAGATAAAAATTTTGTTGAAGAAGGTGATGTTGTTAAAAAAAGCCAAGCGATTGCTCAAATAATAAATAATGCACCAGTTTTAAATACACAAAATGCTAAACTGTCTTTAGATTTAGCAAAGGAAAATTATAATGGAAGTGCAGCTATTTTATCAGGGATTAAAGATGAAATTGAAGCAGCAAATTTAAAGTATAAAAACGATTCGATTAACTTTTTTAGACAGCAAAACCTTTGGACACAAAGTATAGGCTCTAAAGCCGATTTTGATGCAAAACTACTTAACTATCAACTGTCACAGAATACTTTGACATTACTTAAAAATAAATATTACCAAACTAAAAATCAATTAAATACAAGTGTAAAACAAGCGCAAAATAATTACCAAACGTCTTTAATTAGTACTAAGGATTTTACAGTAAAAAGTGCTGTAAATGGTAAAGTTTACGCGCTTTATAAATCCTCTGGCGAGTTGGTTAATACCATGGAACCTGTAGCCTCTATTGGAAGTGCTAAAACTTTTATTATTGAAATGTTGGTGGATGAAGTGGATATTGTAAAAATTGTAAAAAATCAAGAGGTATTAATTACTCTAGATGCGTACACAGGAAAAGTATTAGAAGGGAAGGTGTCTAAAATATATCCTAAAAAAGACGAACGTAATCAAACATTTAAAGTCGAAGCCATTTTTGTAAATCCTCCCGAAGTGTTATATCCAGGATTATCAGGAGAAGCTAATATTGTCATATCTAAAAAAGAAAACGTGTTAACCATTCCAAGAAATTACCTGATTAATAGTAACCAAGTAAAAACAGCAGAAGGTTTAATTACCATCAAAATAGGTTTACAAAACATGGAATTTGTAGAGGTTATTGACGGAATTACTAAAGAAACCTACATCTATAAACCAGAATAATGGTAAACTGGACCATCATATTAAATATTGCAAAAACGCATTTGCTAACAAAATTTAAGCAAACTGCAATTGCAGCCTTAGGTGTTACTTTTGGTATTGGAGCGTATATAACTTTAGTTAGTTTTATGACAGGTTTAAATGCTATGTTAGACGATTTAATTTTAAATCAAACACCACATATTCATGTTTATAATGAGATTGAACCCTCTAAAAAACAACCTGTAGAGCTTTACGATGCTTTTAAAAATAGTATTAACGTAGTACATTCTATTAAACCAAAATTAAGTCAGAAAAAAATACACAATGCCTTACCTATTATTAAATTTTTAAATGAAAACGAAGACGTAAAAGGTGCCATTCCGCAAATAAAAACGCAAATATTTTATATTTCAGGATCCATTGAAATTGCTGGTAATATTACAGGTATCCAACCTGTAGAGGAGGCACGACTATTTAACTTTAGAGATTATATTATTGAAGGCGCTCCAGAAAAACTAAAAAATACAGAAAACGGAATTTTATTGGGTTCTGGAATAGCAAAAAAAATGTCCTTACAATTAGGAGACCGAGTGCAAGTTAGTACTATAAAAGGTGACATTTTTCCTTTAAAAATTGTTGGAATTTATCAAAGTGGTGTTGCAGATATTGATGCTATCCAAAGTTTTGTAAACCTTAAAACAGTCCAACGGATTTTAGGAGAAGCCGAGAACTATATTACAGATATTAATGTCAAGCTTTTTGATATTGATAAAGCTTTATCATTATCCAAAAAAATTGAGCAACAATTTAATTTAACTGCTATTGATATTAACACAGCAAATGCTCAATTTGAAACAGGAACAACCATTAGAAACCTAATTACTTATGCTGTATCAATAACATTATTAATAGTTGCAGGCTTTGGTATTTATAACATTTTAAATATGCTTATTTATGAGAAAATGAATGATATAGCTATTTTAAAAGCCATAGGGTTTTCTGGAAAAGATGTACAGTACATTTTTATGAGTCAAGCTATGATTATTGGTTTAGTTGGTGGTGTTTTAGGGCTATTAATAGGATTTGTTTTTACTAACATAATTAGTACAATTCCGTTTAAAACTGAAGCTTTGCCAACCGTAGATACTTATCCAATAAATTTTAATGGTTGGTTTTATATTATAGGTATTGTATTTGCTATGATATCTACCTTTTTTGCTGGTTACTTACCATCCCGAAAAGCTAAAAAAATAGATCCAGTTAAAATAATAAGAGGTCAATAATTATGAAAACAGTTCTGGAAGCCAAAAACATAAATAAATACTTTAAAAAGCCCGTGCTTTTTCATGTTTTAAAAGATATTAATTTTAAAATTAATGAAGGCGAATTTGTTTCCATAATGGGAAAATCTGGTTGCGGTAAGTCTACCTTATTATACATTTTGTCTACCATGGATTCAGACTATGAAGGTGATTTATATTTAAATGACGATTTATTAACAGGTGATAGTCCTAATAAATTATCTTATGTAAGAAATAAACATATAGGCTTTGTCTTTCAGTTTCATTATTTGCTTTCCGAATTTACAGTGCTAGAAAACGTAATGCTTCCAGCTAAAAAATTAGGAGAGAAAAGTTTAAAAGAGATTGAAAAAGATGCACTAGAAAAATTAAGAATTTTAAATATCCAACATTTAGCTTATAAACGTGCTTCTCAAGTTTCTGGTGGCGAAAAACAACGTGTAGCAATAGCTAGAGCACTTATAAATAATCCGTCTATAATTATGGGAGACGAGCCAACTGGTAATTTAGATAGTCATAATGCAGATAACGTGTTTAATATTTTTAAAAAATTAAGTGTAGAAGAAAACCTTTCTCTATTAATCGTAACACATGATACAGATTTTGCAAATCGAACAGATCGGATAATCACCATGGAAGATGGTCAAATAATTAGCTAATTATTAATACCTTAAACTGATTTTAATCATATTATTCTTGTAACTTTAAGAGTAAATTTATTGTTATTAAATAAGTTAGGTATGAAAACAAAGCAAGAGCTATTAACGCAAATCACACAATTAACATCTAATATAGAAACTAATTATCCAGAATTGTACACCTTTTTGTTGGAAGAACCAATTACGATTCCTACTGAAAAACATCCACATATTGATATTCCAGAATTACAGGACTATTTAAACACCTTAAAACAGGAGCTTAAACACCACATAGAAAACCATAAAACTAAATAAATGGCAGTTATAGATTATTATAAAACGTTGGGTATTGCCAAAACAGCTTCGGATAAGGATATAAAAAAAGCTTACAGAAAACTAGCACGTAAGTTTCATCCAGATTTAAATCCAAACGATAAAGAAGCTGAAAAAAAATTTAAGGAGATTAATGAAGCCAATGAGGTGTTAAGCAATCCGGAAAATCGTAAAAAATACGACCAATATGGAGAGCATTGGAAAAACTCTGAAGCCTTCGAACAAGCAAAACAACAGCAACAACAGCAACAACGTGCATATCAAGGTCAGGCAGGAAATTCTGGAGGTTACAGCGAACAAGATTTTGAAGATATGTTTGGTAGTATGTTTGGTGGTCAAGCATCTGGAAGACAAAGAAACACTAGATTTAGAGGTCAAGATTTTAATGCAGAGCTTCATTTGGATTTAAAAGATGTTTATACAGATCATAAACGCACACTTACTGTTAATAATAAAAACATCAGAATCACCATTCCTGCTGGAGTAGAAAATGGACAAACAATTAAAATAAAAGGTCATGGAGGTAAAGGGGTTAATGATGGACCAAATGGTGATTTATACATTCAGTTTTCTATTCAAAATCATTCCAAATTCAAAAGAGATAAAGACAACCTTTATACGACTGTAGATTTAGACTTATACACTGCTATGTTAGGTGGAGATTTAATGGTGGATACTTTTAATGGTAAAGTAAAATTGACGGTTAAACCAGAAACCCAAAACGGAACAAAAGTTAAGTTAAAAGGTAAAGGGTTTCCTAAGTATAAAAAAGCAGAACAGTTTGGAGATTTATATATAACTTATCAAATAAAAACACCGACAAACCTCACAGATAAAGAGAAAGATTTATTTACCCAACTTCAAAAATTAAGATAATTATGGAAGTAACAGATTTAATTTCTATAACAACTTTTTGTACGCATTACAACGTGCCTTCAACGTTTATAAATGATTTAAAAGATTATGAACTAATTGAAATTGTGGTTTCAGACAATGATAATTACATTAAAACAACACAAATTAGTGAGGTTGAAAAATTGATGCGTTTACACTTTGATCTTAATATAAATTTAGAAGGTTTAGATGCAGTTTATAATTTATTACAACGTGTAGAGGACATGCAAAATCAAATTACATCGCTTAATAATAAACTAAGATTATACGAAGATTTATAGTTAAATAATGGACAAAATAAATCAATGGTTTTTAGAGTATCCACTATTGCAAAGTATAATTAAATATATTGTAATAGTTGCTTTTGTATTGCTTTGTGTACAATTTATTAGACGCTTTTTAAAAAAAAATATTGCTAATACTTCTGTTAGATATAAATCTCAAAAAGGGATTGAGCTAATAGGTTATTTTCTGTTAGCCTTTATTACAGTTTTATACTTTACAGGAAGTATTAAAGATTTTACAGTTACGCTAGGTTTATTGTCTGCTGGATTAGCATTTACACTGCAAGAGTTAATATTAAGCATTGCAGGATCCGTGTATATTTTTGTTGTAAAAGTGTATGAACCAGGAGACCGAATAGAAATTAACGGAATCAAAGGAGACGTCATTGATGTAGATAGTATTTATACCACAATGATGGAAATTGGGCAATGGGTAGAAAGCGATAATTATACAGGCCGAATTGTAAAATTAAGTAATGCATTTGTCTTTAAAGGACCTGTTTATAACTACTCTAAAGATTTTCCATTTATTTGGGACGAGTTTAATTTGCCAATACGTTATGGTTCTGATATCGATTTAGCAAAATCCATAATTATAAAAGCAGCAACAACAACATTAGCAGAATATACAAAAGCATCTAAAGATCAATGGAAAGAAGTCGTTAATAAATATTATATAGAAGATGCAATGGTAGAGCCTACTTTAGCAACCACACTAACAGATAATTGGATTAAATTTAATTTAAGGTATATCGTAGATTATAAAAAAAGAAGAATAACAAAACACATATTAAATGATTTAATTAGGACAGAAATTGAAGCAACCAATGGTAAAGTTGTTTTAGCTTCTCAAACTATTGAGTTAATTAAAATACCTGATTTAAAAGTAGAAACAAACACTATAAAACACTAAGCATTATGTTTAAAAATTTAGAAGAAAAAGAAATAGAATACATTTTAGAAAACAATTATATTGGACAATTAGGTTATATATATAACAATACTCCGTTTGTAATCCCAATAACCTATTTTTTTGACAAAGAAAAGCATGCAATTATATGTTACTCTGGAGATGGTCATAAAATGAATGCTATGCGTAAAAATCCAACAGTGTCAATGTTAGTTTCTGATGTAGAAAATGTTACTAATTGGAAATCTGTATTAGTACACGGTAAATTTGAACAACACTTTGGTAGTGATGCTAAAGCCTATTTGCATAAATTTTCTTTGGGAATAAAGGATATTATTTTAGAAAAAGAACATAGTAAAGCTAACTTTATAAGTGATTTTTCTAGTAAAATTTATAAGGATGATATTCCTGCTGTGTTTTTAATTAATATAGAATCTATAACAGGAAAAAAAAGATTAGACTTTAAAGCCTAATATTATAATAGAATATAAAAAAAGAGCTTTTTATTAATAGCTCTTTTTTTTTAAAATTAAAATCAGATTAATTATTTAAATACCTATTAAATAAGCTAATTTGTAAAGCTTTTTTAGCATCGTTAAATAATTTTTTAACTTCAGTTATAGATAATTTTCTAACTACTGCAATCTCTTCAAAGGATAAATGCTCATTAGTAAATAGCTCAAAAACTTGACGCATTGCATTTGGTAAATTTCCAACAACAAAAGCTGTATGTTTTTTTGCTTCATCTTGTTTTAAATGCTTATCAATTTTATTAATAAAATCGACTTCATTCTCTTCAATAAAAATAGGTTTTAATTCGTAGTCATTATGATTGTAAGAGCTATCAGACAACTCTTCAATTAGCAATAAATCACCATCTGCATCCTTAGTATATTTTTCTTCCATAGCATCCCATTCAGGTTTAGAATAGGTGTCAATATTTTTAAAAAAGAAGTCATTAAATTCTTCTTCAACTTTAATATCTTCCATTATTTGATCAACTTTTAAGTATAACCAAGCATAAAAGTCTTTTTCATGTTTAACGTCTTCAATATGATCGTAAATTTCTATAAAAAGTTGATCTATTATATCATCACCTTTATATTTTCCTTTGGAAAAATGTCCTTGACTAATGTACACATTAAGTTGTCTATTAATGTAATTCCGTAAAACAGGTAATATTTTTAAAACTAAATTATTAAAGGCATCTTTGTCACCTTCATTTTTAAATTGAAGAAGATCAGAATGTGATTGTTTAACAAATAATCTAAATTCATTTTTACTTTGATAATACTTGATATTTGTATTCATAATAATAAGTTTACTATAAAATTACTTAAAATCTATACATTAAAACATGATATTAATCACATAAAATAATCTGTTAAGATTACTTTAATAACATATTGCTTACAATTAAAAAATACTAACCATACAAAAACCAAACATGTTGAATTTATTATCAATTTAATAGTATATTTATTGGCTAACAAAAATTATTTAAATGAAAAAAAGTGTTTTCTTACTTCTTATTGCAGCTGTATCAGCATTAGGAGGTTTATTATTTGGTTATGATACAGGTGTTATAAATGGCGCACAATATTATCTTACAGAACATTTTCAATTAAGCGATGCTTTAAAAGGATGGGTTGTTGGTAGTGCACTATTAGGTTGCTTTGTTGGAGCAATAGTAGCAGGACCATTAAGTATAAAAATAGGTAGAAAATGGTCTTTAATTATTTCGGCATTATTATTTACACTATCAGCATATGGTTCTGGCTTACCAGAAATTTTTCCACAATCAGTTAGCATGCTAGTGTTTTTTAGAATTTTAGGAGGATTAGGTATAGGTGTAGCATCTATGAATGCACCAATGTATATAGCAGAAATTGCACCTTCAAATATAAGAGGTCGTATGGTTACGTATTATCAATTAGCGATAGTTATAGGCTTTTTTGTAGTGTTTTTAGCAACTTATTATATAGGAAACAATTTAACAGTAGCCGAAAACATAGAATTTGGATGGCGTCGTATGTTTTGGTCAGAGTTAATACCAAGTGGCTTATTTTTAATACTATTATTTTTTGTGCCTAAAAGTCCAAGATGGTTAGCTTTAAAAGGAAAAGATAAAGAGGCATTAATTGTATTAGAGCAAATTAATGATGCCGAAGTAGCGTCCAAAGAGATGTTACAAATTAAAAAATCTTTAAACCAAAATAACGATGGTATTAAGGTTAGTTATTTTTCTAAAGCTATATTAATAATCATAGCAATAGGTACTGCTTTGTCAATGTTGCAACAATTTACAGGTATAAATGCAGTGTTATATTATGGTGCAGATATTTTTGAAAAAGCCTTAGGTTTTGGAAAAGAAGATGTTTTAGCACAACAAATATTATTAGCATTTGTCAACTTAGTCTTTACTTTTGTAGCTATGTTTACGGTAGATAAATTTGGACGTAAACCTTTACTGTACATAGGGTCAATAGGGATGATAATTGGATTTTTGCTATTAGGAGTTACATTACAACAAGAAAGTGTTGGTATGTTATCATTAATTGGTGTTTTAGTTTTTATTGCATCTTTTGCTTTATCAATGGGACCTGTTGTTTGGGTATTATTGTCAGAGATGTTTCCAAATAAAATACGTAGTGTGGCTATGTCAGTAGCTGTAGCAGCTCAATGGGCTGCAAATTATGTAGTTTCTCAATCTTTTCCAATGGTTATGGGAAGCGAGACTAATAACAGTGCTCCATGGAATGGCTCTTTACCTTATTTTATATTTATTGCTTTTATATTAATTATAGTGTACGTAACCTATAAATTTATACCAGAAACTAAAGGTAAATCTCTAGAAGAGATTGAAGGGTTTTGGGAGTAATGTCAAAACTTATAATTTTAAAAAGCCATAACAGAATAGATGTTATGGCTTTTTTTATGTCAAAATCTAATAGCATAAATAGGATGGTTTTTATAGAGTATTAAGTCTAATATTTTCATCACATTTTTTGTCACAACTTTTAAGTATGTTGTATTAATAAGCTTATTTAAGAAAATTTTAATGTAATAATTAAATTATTAATGCTTAAATACACTAATTTAAAGACTTAATTATAATATCAAAAACAACTTATTATGGATGATCAAATGCATTTGGCAGCTCAGTATTTAGCTGCAGCTGGAATTAGTTTTCTTGAAAAGAAAGACGACGACAGTCACACAAATTTTGGATTTAGTATAACAGATAAGTGTTTATATACGCATTCACTTTCTATAAACGACGATGTCTTAGGTTTAGATTACGACAACTTCGCATTAGTATGGAAGTCTAAAAAAGGTAAAACAAGTTTTAGTTTGGATGGTGTCTCGCATAGCACTATCCTGAAGTGGCTTTCGGATATGTCTAAAAGCAATCTTAATAAGTTGTATACCTATAAGTTTCATTATACGTTGCCATATAGTATAGACGCAAGTTACACTTTTAAATTGTCTAATTTAGATCGTCTTAAAACATTGACAGCTCAACGTGTAATGGCAGAAAAAGTTATTGAAAGTATAAAAGCAGATTATAAATTGGAAGCACCTTGCAGAGTATGGCCTCATCATTTTGATACTGGTATTTATGCAAAGATACCAGATACTAATTTAACCATTGGTTTAGGACTAGCAATTCCGGATAATGTATCTAAAACCCACTATTTTTATATCTCTGGATATAAAAATGATAAAATAATTAAACCTTATAATTTTTTTGAATTAACAATAGGAGAGTGGAGAACTGAAGATTTTACTGGTGCAATTTTAGAATTGTTGGACGTAAATAAAAATGATACTATATCATTTTTTAAAGAAGCTATTAAACAATTTAAATCAAAATAGGAGTAATAAATATATCAATAACCATAAGTAAATAATGGTAAAAGGTTTTTTAAAATAATATAGATCTCTGTGTAATTGATAAAATCAAAAGTTGATATAATAAAAAAGCCTTACATAAAATGTAAGGCTTTTGCGGAGAATGAGGGATTCGAACCCCCGGAGGTGTGACCCTCAACAGTTTTCAAGACTGCCGCATTCGACCACTCTGCCAATTCTCCTTGAGTGTCTCATTGGATATCCTCCAATTGCGAGTGCAAATATAGATATGATTTTAGTTATTTTCAAATAAAAAATGCATTATTTTTTAAAAAGTTGTTTATCAATATGATAACAAGTAATTAAATCTTACATTATTTAAAAATCTATAGGGTTTTATGTGTTTTGCATGATTGATAAGCTTTATTTTTGCTTAAAAAAGGATATTATGGATATAATTGAACAACTTAACTGGAGATATGCCACCAAAAGTTTTGATTCAAAAAAAATAATTGCAGAAAGTGATATTAAAATTTTAACAGAAGCGTTTAATTTAACTGCAACATCGTACGGTCTTCAACCAATAAAGTTATTAGTTATAAAAGATAAAACTTTACAAAAGCAATTAGTGCCTTTATCATTTAATCAAAAACAGGTGCAAGAAGCTTCTCATTTATTTGTGTTTTGCATTGATTCAAAAATGGATACACCTTTTGTTTTAGATTATTTTAATAGAGTTAAAGAAATTAGAAACACTCCTAATGAGATTTTGGATCCATTTAAAAATTTTTTAGTTCAGGATTTTGATTCTAAAACTCAAATTGATAAAGAAACTTGGGCAACTAAACAAGCTTATTTAGCTTTAGGAAATTTAATGACGGTTTGTGCGTTATTAAATATAGATGCTTGTCCTATGGAAGGGTTTTCGACTAAAGATTATGATGCTATTTTAAATTTAGAAAAGTTAAATTTAAAATCTGTCCTTATTATGCCAATAGGATATAGGGCTGAAGATGATTTTATGTCTAAACTTAAAAAAGTTAGAAAACCTATTGAAGAAAGTGTAATTATTTGGAAATAGAATTTCGTGGCAAGATTATTGTTATTTCAGTAAAAAGAATATTTTTGTAAAGCTTAACACACACACAATATGAAAAAATTAATATTTTTATTTGTCTTATGTATCTCTTTCACTGTTTCTGCTCAAGAAGAAGACGAAGACATGTCAAACTTAAATTGGTTGACGGATTTAAACGAAGCAAAGACTGAGGCTATTTCATCTAAAAAACCAATATTAATTTATTTTACAGGTAGTGATTGGTGTGCACCTTGCAAGATGTTGAAAAAAGACTTTTTTAATACAGAAGCTTTTGAAGAAAAAGCAGAACAGTTTGTGTTAGTTATGATTGATATGCCAAGACGTACAGATATAATTTCTGAAGAACAACAAAAGAAAAACAATACTGTGGTTAGTAAATACAATACCAATGGAGGTTATCCAAATTTAGTAGCATTAAACGATCAATTAAATATTATAGGCGAATTATCTGGTTATACCTTTTTACGTGAAACAGACAGACATTTTGCTTTTATTGAATCTATTTTAGAAAACTACTAGCATAATAAATACCATCTATAGTTATTAAAGCGTCTAAATTAATTTTTAGACGTTTTTTTTATTGCTTATTTTCTGTTAGATTTGGAATATTAACAAATATTATACAGATGCCAGGATTTGAAAGCTTTGGAGCTTTAGAGAGAAAAGAAGTAGAGGATGTTTTAGATAATGGTGTTTTGATGCGCTATGGTTTTGATGCCATGAGAAATGGACATTACAAAGCACAATCTTTAGAAAACGAAATTCAACATACATTAGAAGTTAATCACGCACAATTAGTTACCAATGGTACAGCTGCTGTATCTGTTGCGTTAGCGCTAGCTGGTATTGGAGCAGGAGATGAAGTTATTATGCCTTGCTTTACGTTTGTTGCTAGTTTTGAAGCTATTATGATGTTAGGCGCAATCCCTGTTTTGGTAGATATTGACGATACCCTAACCCTTAACCCTGAAGCTGTATCTAAAGCAATTACCAGCAAGACTAAAGCTATAATGCCAGTACACATGTGCGGTAGCATGGCTAATTTAGATGCTTTGATGGCTATAGCTAAAGATCACAATCTTAAGCTAATCGAAGATGCTTGTCAAGCTATTGGAGGAACTTATAAAGGAAAATATCTTGGTACTTATGGTGACTTAGGATGTTTTAGTTTTGATTTTGTAAAAACAATAACTTGTGGAGAAGGTGGAGCAGTGGTTACTAATAATGCACAATATGCTAAAAACGCTGATTTGTTTACCGACCATGGTCACGATCATATTGGTAGTGATAGAGGAGCCGAATTACACCCATATTTAGGGTATAACTTCAGAATATCAGAGCTTAATGCAGCAGTAGGATTGGCTCAAATAAGACGTTTAAAGGATTTTATCGCTATTCAGAAAAAAAACTACACAATATTAAGGGAAGCACTGGCTGTGTTTCCTGAGGTGACTTTTAGAACAGTACCAGAAGGAGGAGAAGAAAGTTACGCGTTTTTAAACTTTTTCTTACCTAATTTAGATACTGCCAGAAAAGTAGCTTCTACTTTTAAAGAGAGAGGTGTTGATGCTTGTTTTCATTATTATGATAATAATTGGCATTATATTAGAAAATGGGAGCATTTAAAAGATATTAAAACCTTGTATCCAGTATCTAACGACGTTAAAAATGGTTTAGCGTACTTACAAACTAAAACATTTGATGCTTCAGATCACTTTATTGGCAGAAACATATCTTGTTTGATAAAGTTATCTTGGACAGAACAACAAGTCCGTGAGCGTGCTCAACTTATGGTAGACGCTATAAAACAATCACTATAATCTTTAATTTATTATCACAATCCCTTAAACCAACCACTAAATGAAAAAATTCGCTATACTATTTATTTTGCTAAGCTTTTATTCGGCTTTAGCCCAAGATAATTATGATCAATTTTGGCAAGAGTTATTAAGTAATAATCGTGTTTCTGCTACTGAAACATTAAAGAATGTTAATGACAATACTATTCAAAATCTTATTGTTAATGAAATGCTTAGGGTAGAGAATGGTCAATTTAGAACCAATAAAGATTTTTTGCCTGCATTTTTAAATGATGCAGATTATCAGTATTACTTATATGCACTTTGGAATGAAAATTATTTATTTAATACGTATCTAGAAACTGGTTTTAATAGCAAAAATATAGGAGCAATTCGAAGCGTTGCCAAAAAAAATCCCACACATAGCACTATCAAAGATGCTATAATTTACCTAGAGTCTGTTTTAGCAAGAGACAGTAAAGATTGGAAGACATATAATTCTAAAATGAACAATATACCATCATTTAGACATTGGCAGTATTGTGGTGTTTTTGAAAACTTAAATAAAAGTGGTCTTGATCGTGTATATGGTCCAGAAACAAACGCTAATAGTGATGCGCCTTTTGATGCAGAAAGTAATGGTTTTGTTAATTGGTACACTGCAAAAAACCAAGAAGAGGCTTATCAGTTTTTTACAAATCACGAAGAATATGGCTCTGGTGTTAATTATGCGCAAACATTTGTTACTGCATCACAAGACGAAACAGTAATTTTACGTATAGGAAGCGGATCTGCTTTTAAATTATGGTTAAATGATATAGTTATTTTTGAAAACAAACAAGACGTCGTTACAGACCTAGATGCATATCAAGTCAAAGTAACGTTTCCTAAAGGTAATAATAGGTTGTTAATAAAAACTGCAGAGAGTGATTATGGTAGCTACTTTATAGTTAGTCCATTAAATTTAGATGGCTCACATAATACTAATCTAAAAGATACTGCAAGCTATGCTGATTATAATAAAAGTACTGTAAGTCAACTAAATGCAAAACCAATTACTAATAGTTTTGAAGCTTATTTTTTAAACAAACTTGATCAAAACCCAAATAACTTTTTTAATGCCTATTGTTTAGTAAAAACATATTTAAGAAACTCTAAATATGAAGAAGCTAAAAAAGTATTACAACCATTTTTAGAGCAATATCCAAAAAGTAGTTTGTTAAGAAAATTAATGATTTCTGTGTATTCTTTAGAAGAAGATTATACTAGCATACAAGAAATTAATAAAAATATGGAACTGGATGACGACTCCTATTATCTACCAGTTTTATTAAAAGTTATGTTATTTGACGAGTTGACTAGAATGAGTCTTACTGAGTTAGAAGAATACCTGGAGAAACTTAAAAAAACTATTGATTTAGAAATCATGCACGAAACTGCAGATTTTATCTACAATGCACGTCAGGAAAATAAAGCTAAAGTCAAAAAAAACCTAGATAAGTTAATGAAGATGGCAGATGGTAATACTAAGTTAGTATTACGTTATGCACCTTTATATGCGTCATTGTTTGAAGAGGAAAATAAGACAATTAGTATATTAGAAGATTTAGAAAAAAGCACCTTTGACTTAGCTTTAGTTAGACAGCTAGTGTCTTATTACGATAGACGCAATCAAAAAGATAAAGTCATGGATATGCTGACCAATGAGATTGAATATCTAGGGACAGATAATTATTACTTAAGATCAATTATTAATAAATTACATCAATATCAAAAACATAAAGAATCTTTAAAATATATTGATCAAGGATTATCAAATTTTCCAGATTCGTTTGTTTTTCAAGAGTTAAAAGGGGATGCTTTACTTCAAATAGATAAACAAAAGGCAATTACTGCGTATCAAGCATCATTGGCTCACAATAGCAACGATAAATCCCTAAGAAAAAAATTAAAAGATTTAAATAACGAAAATAACGTTTTAAAAGATTTAGTAACAGAAGATGCTTACGGATTAATTACGGACACTAGAGGTAAGATTTTAACCAATAATTATGGTTTTAATATATTACATGATAATAGCACTGTAGAGTTGTATAGTGAAGGTGGTGGTAATTATAGATCTGTTTTTATCTACGAAATTACTTCAGACAATGGAGTAGAACGTTTTAAAGAATATGATTTAGGTTTAAGCGGAACATATAATATTAATAAATCAGAAATTGTTAAACAAGATAAAAGCATCGTACCAGCAGATAAAAGTGGATCTAGCTTAGTATTTAACGGATTGTCAATTGGTGATGTAATTTATTTAGATTACGAATATTCGTTTTCTAAGTCTGGTCGTTTTTACAAAACGTATTCTGACCGTTTTATGTTAGGTTCTTTTCATCCTACTGCCTCTTCTTCAGTTAAAGTAATTGCGCCAAAAGATTATAAATTAAATTATAAAAGTGTTAACGGTAATACACAACCTAAAATAACAACTAAAGGCGATTCTAAATTATACGAATGGACTATTTTAAATAATCCAGGATTACCACAAGGTGAAGACTATATGCCAAGTGATAGTGATGTTGCAGAGTATGTTCACTTTAGTACAATAGATAGTTGGAACGAAATTTCTATATGGTATTCTGACCTAGTTAGAAGTGTTATGGAAGTTAACGCGACTGTACAAGATACATTTGACGCATTATTTCCGGAAGGTTACAAGCATTTATCAGAAGACCAACGTGCTAAAATTATCTACAATTATATACGTAATAATTTTACCTACAGTTATGTTAGTTTTAGACAAAGTGGATTTGTGCCACAAAAACCATCTAAAACCATCAAAACTAATTTAGGAGATTGTAAAGACTTTTCTACTTTATATGTAACGTTGGCTAAAAAAGCCGAGTTAGATGCTAATTTAGTACTTGTGTTAACCTCAGATTACGGTTATAACAGTTTAGTATTGCCAAGTACAGATTTTAATCACTGTATTGCAAAAGTTAAAATTGATGGAAAAGATCAGTTTTTAGAATTAACAGATAAGTATTTACCATATAAATCTTTACCAACATCGTTAAGAGGTGCTACAGCTTTAGAGATTCCTTTGGATAGAAATGATACTAAAACGTATGATTTATTTAAATTGAATAATTTATCAAGAGAGCAAGCGGTCTCTAAAAACATAGTTACATTAAATATCGATAATTCAAAAATTGGTATGGTAATAGACTCAGAATATAGTGGTCATATTAATTCTTATTATTCTAGTGTATTTGCAGAGCCAAATGCAGAGGTTGTTAAAAAATCTGTTTACGAAGATTATGATAATAGATTATCAGATGACTTTACATTAAATAGTGTGAATAATATAGAAAGACTTAATGATGATATGTTGATTAAATATACATCAGATATGACATTAAATAAAAAAATAAATAAAATAGGATCTACTAATGTGTTGCAATTACCAATGGTATCTAATCCTTATACCAATAGTATTGTTAGTTTAGAAAAACGTGAGCATGTAATTGATTATACATTATACGAAAACATGGATGTTTACCAAGTAGATTATATTGTTAATATCCAAGCCGATCAGTCTTTTACTGAAATTCCTGAGAATGTTAGTCTAACTTTTAAAGACCATTCCTATAGCATAACTTATAGTAAGTTAAAGGCTAATCAATTAAAGGTTGAAATCAAATCAAAGCCTTCAATGAAACGTATTCAAGCTGCTGACTATCCAGAATTTAAAATCTATGTCAAAAATGTATTAGATGCACAAGACACTTTTATAGGTTATAAGTAGTAAAATAACATCTAAAAAAAAGCTCCAATTAATAAATAATTGGAGCTTTTTTTATTGTAATAAAGTTATTAATTAATAACCTACATATTCTATAATTTCTAAACCATAACCAATCATACCAACACGTTTTGTTTGCTGAGAGTTAGATATTAATTTTAATTTATGAATATTTAAATCATGTAAAATTTGTGCTCCAATTCCAAAGTCTTTACTATCCATTGCAATAGCAGGAGCTTTAGCAACAGTGTTTGGCTTTTGCACGCTTTTTAAAACAGTCAAGCGTTGTAGTAAATTCATAGATTCTGCTTGTTGGTTTATAAATAATATAGCTCCACGACCTTCGTCATTAATTACACGAAACATATCATCTAATTTCTCGTCTGCGTTATTGGTTAACGTGCCTAATATATCGTTATTTACTAAGGTAGAATTAACTCGTGTTAAAACGGTATCTTCACTAGTCCAATCACCTTTAGTTAAAGCGATATGTACTTGGTTATTTGTAGTTTGTTGGTAAGCTCTTAATCTAAAACTACCAAATCTAGTTTCAATCTGAAAATCTTCTTTTTTAGCAATTAAAGAATCATGATCCATTCTATAGGCAATTAGGTCCTCAATGGATACTAGTTTTAAATCAAACTTTTTAGCAACTTCAATTAGTTGAGGTAAGCGAGCCATAGTACCATCTTCGTTCATGATTTCTACAATAACTCCAGCAGGTTGTAAGCCTGCTAATCTTGCAAAATCTATAGCAGCTTCCGTATGACCTGTTCGTCTTAAAACACCACCTTCTTTTGCTACTAAAGGAAAGATATGTCCTGGTCGTGCTAAATCAAAAGGTTTAGTGTCAGGATTAGTTAATGATAGTACGGTTTTTGCTCTGTCACCTGCAGATATTCCTGTGGTTACTCCATTTCCTTTTAAATCTACAGATACTGTAAAGGCAGTTTCCATATGATCGGTATTGTTAGTAACCATCATATGTAAATCTAACTCTTCACATCTATGTTCTGTTAAGGGTGTGCAAATTAATCCTCTACCATGCGTAGCCATAAAATTGATCATTTCTGGCGTAACTAATTCTGCAGCAGCTAAAAAATCACCTTCATTTTCTCTGTCTTCATCATCGACTACGATAATAACTTTTCCTGCTTTTATATCTTGAATTGCTTCTTCTATTGTATTTAATTGAAAAGAAGTTTGTCGTTCTGTTTTTGTAGTAATCATAACATTTGTGTTGTACTGCAAAGATATTGCATATTTCTTAGTTAGTATAACTAAGTGTCTAGTTTTTGAGTTCTAAAGTAATGCGTGTAAGGGTAAAAAACAGTTCCAAAAATGGTAACTAGTGGGTTGTCTTTTATTACTATTATTTTAAGTAGTTTTCTGTATTCAAAGGTTGCTTTAATATAATTAAAAAGAAACACTAGAAATGAAATTGCACTTATCTGAATACTAGCTTGTGAGAATACAGGAAGCTTGTTGTTTTTAAACACAAAAAACAAAATAAATAATACTAACGCGATTGTAAAAAACACGTAACTTAATTTAGATAATATTTTATAATTTTTAATATCACTAGCTTCCAAGGTAATTGGAGTAGTGGTTGCTATGTCTTCTGTTGTGCTATTTGGTAAGATATTATAATCTGTTCCAATAGTAAGTTTTTGAACTCTTAATATATATATTAAAGGATAAATAACTATACCTATAATGGTTTGTATTAGAGGTTCTTTTTTATCAGAAATTAGGCTGTGTAACTTATTAAAGCTTAAAGTTGATTTTATATAATTAAATAAAAATACAATAAATGAAACTAAACTAATCTGAATACCTGCTAAAGCTACAACTGGTAATTTGTTGTTTTTAAATACAAAGTATAAAATAAATAGAGCAACACTAATTATGTAAAAAGTAATACTAAGTGTTGATAATGTTTTATAGCTAGCTTTTTCAGTTTCTGGTAGATAGATTGTATCAGAGCTTAATGTATCAGCTGTAATTTTAGTTTTACCAAATTTGGCATTGTACCAATTTTTAATAGGAACTGTAATATGATCGAATTCAAAAATACCTCTATCCTGAGTAGCGCGTTTAGTCAAAAATATACTTAATGGTAACATGATTAACGTTGAAAACCAAGCAGAGAGTACAGGGTTTAGTTTTCCGTTTTTAGCACTGTTTTCGGCAAATAAACCTATAAAGTGATAACTTAAAAACAAGACTATAGCAATAACCATTGGTAATCCTAAACCTCCTTTACGTATTAAGGCACCTAATGGCGCTCCAACAAAAAATAGAATAATGCAGGCTATACCTAATGCAAATTTTTTGTGTAATTGTATACCATGTTTATAAATATTGGAGTTCTTTATTTGTAAAGCTGTGGTCTTAGATTTTAATATTTGTTGAGTACTAGATACGCTATTAACCGCATAATCTAATACTTGTATTTTACGTTTGGTATTAAAAATGTCTAAAATATCTCCACCATAAATACTATCTTTTATGGATTTGATGGTCAAATTTAAAGTTGGTAAATTAGTCCTATTATATATGGTGTTGGAAAACTCACTAACCACGCCATTACGTTCTGTTTTAAGCGAGTCAATTGTGTAATTTAACTCTGATACGTTAAGCATCGTATATTTGTTTTCTACATTTTTTTCATCTAAATCAATATTATTTAATTCAGACAAGTCAATTGCCAAAACGTGTTTTTTAAACTCGGCTTTACTAAAAGGTTTTTTATTTCTTTCTTCAGCTTTTCTAGGTGGTGTATCATCATAATAATATCCATCATACAAAACTAAATTAAGCACGTTTGAATCCTCTTGGCTTGCCAATTCTCCATGGTCTGCAACAATTGTGGTAAAGTTACCTGACATACGACTTGAGCCTTTTTTATGTATGGTTATCCCTTTAAGAAATTTACCATTTTTACCAGACTTTTCTTCAACTTTAATATTAAAAGCATCACCAATATCGTTAAATTGACCTTCAGCAATAATCATTGCAGGTTTTACATTGGCAATGTTTCTCCTTAAATTAAAACTGTTGTATTCTGCCCACGGAATTACATTATTACTAAAAAAGAAGGTTAATACACCTAAGCCGACAATAAATAGACCTAATCCAGACATGGCACGTTGTAATGAAATCCCTGTAGACTTCATTGCAGCAAACTCATAGTTTTCAGCAAAATCACCAAAAACCATAATGGATGCTAACAAAATTGTAAGCGGTAAAATTAACGGAATAAGGGTAGGAGTGATATACATTAAAAACTTTAAGACGGTAACAATGTCTAAGTCTTTTCCTGCTAACTCTTTAATGTATAGCCATATAGCCTGTAAAACAAAAATCAGCATGAGTATTACAAACACGCTGATAAAGGTTTTAAGATATGTAGTTAATATGTACCTATCTAATATTTTCACTTAGAATTAATCCAGTTTATTGATGTAATAGTCCTTAAATTTATTTTTGTCAAAGGTAAATAAGGATTTTGATAAAGTCTCATTAGTTTTAAAAGAATTAACAGTCAAAGTTGTTTTTGTTCCGTTATTTCCAACTTCTATTAATCTATAGATGTGCTTCGTCTTAGTATCAATACCTAACAAAACATATTTAATTTCGGAATTAGAATCCATTGGTGTTAGTTTAATGTATTGGATTTTTCTACCATTAACATCTTGTACAATATCCATTTTAAAAGTAAAACCTTCCTTGTAAAACGTTAACATTTTACTAGGTGTAATCGTGCTTTCATCTTGATCACTTCCTTTAGATACGGTAACCTCTTCATCTTCTGGACTTATACTATAAATGTTTTGACCATCATAAATACGCGTAATACCTAAAATATTTAAACGGTATTTATCACCTTCCATGACAACGTCACCTTTGGTTTCTTGTTTTATGTTTTCTTCAGTATTTTCTAAAACGTATTTAAAAGCAATAGAAATATTGTTGTAACTTTTAGCTTTGTTTGAAACTTCGTTTAGCAGTTTATTTGCTTGGTCATCCTGCGCAAAAATACTACTTGTAGCTAATAAAAATAATACTAATAATTTTTTCATTTTAAGTGTAATTTATTTTTTTTCGTTTTCTAATAGTTGATCAAGAGCTACTAAATCTACAACTAAAACCTGTCTTGCTTTACTACCTTCAAATCCGCCTACAATTCCTGCTGCTTCTAATTGGTCAATTAAACGACCTGCACGATTGTAACCTAATTTTAATTTACGTTGTAGTAAAGAAGCAGACCCTTGTTGAGCTGTCACAATAATTTCGGCAGCATCTTTAAATAAAACATCTCTCTCAGATATATCTATATCAAGACTTGTGCCACTTTCTTCACCAACATATTCTGGTAATAAATAAGCATCTGGATAAGCCTTTTGATTACCAATAAAATCTACAATTTTTTCAACTTCTGGAGTGTCAACAAAAGCACATTGGATACGTATCATATCATTACCTTGTGTATATAACATGTCTCCACGTCCAATTAATTGATCTGCTCCACCTGCATCTAAAATGGTTCTAGAGTCTATTTTACTAGATACTCTAAAAGCAATACGTGCTGGGAAGTTAGCTTTAATTATACCTGTAATAACGTTTACAGAAGGACGTTGAGTTGCAATAATTAAGTGAATCCCAATTGCACGAGCTAATTGTGCTAAACGTGCAACAGGTGTTTCTACCTCTTTTCCTGCGGTCATAATTAAATCTGCAAACTCATCGACTACTAACACAATATAAGGTAGGTAAGCATGACCTTCGTTTGGATTTAATTTACGCGCTTTAAACTTGGTGTTATATTCAACAATGTTACGACACAGTGCGTTTTTAAGCATTTCGTAACGATTATCCATTTCTATACACAGCGAGTTTAATGTGTGTATCACTTTGGTATTGTCTGTTATAATAGCTTCAGCTTCATCCGGAAGTTTTGCTAAATAGTGTCGTTCTATCTTATTAAATAAGGTTAATTCTACCTTTTTAGGATCGACTAAAACAAACTTGACTTCAGCAGGATGCTTTTTGTATAATAACGATGTTAATACAGCATTTAAACCTACCGATTTACCTTGACCTGTTGCTCCAGCCATTAGTAAGTGTGGCATTTTAGCTAAATCAATGACTAAAGTTTCATTACTAATTGTTTTACCAATTGCTATTGGTAAATGCATTTCGGTTTTCTGAAATTTTTGAGATGCAATTACAGAGCGCATGGAAACGATGGTTGCATTTTTATTAGGCACTTCAATACCAATGGTTCCTTTTCCAGGAATTGGTGCAATAATACGTATACCTAAAGCAGACAGTGATAAAGCAATGTCATCTTCTAAATTTTTGATTTTTGAAATTCTGATTCCAGCTTCCGGAACAATTTCATATAACGTGACTGTTGGTCCAATGGTAGCTTTAATACTAGCAATTCCAATTTTGTAATTATTTAAAGTGTCAACAATTCGGTTTTTATTTTCTTCTAATTCTTCTTGGTTGATTGTAACGCCTTCGTTATCATACTTTTTAAGTAAGTCTAAAGGCGGAAATTGATATTTACCCAATTCTAAAGTAGGATCAAACTGCCCAAAATCTTCTACTAACTTATTGGCAAGATTATCAGTTTCTGATATTTCTTCTGTAACAGATTCTACCTCAATTTCTACTTGAGGTTCTTCTATTTCAATCTCAGGCGTTGTTATTTCTGTTTTTATTTCTTTTGAAGAGACCTCAGGCGTACTAACTTCTTGCGTTAGTTCTATATTATTTGTGGTTTCTATTTTTGAATGGTTTGAAATTGTAGGTTCTACTTTTTTATCTACTTCAAAAGCAGACTTCATAGCTTCAGCTTCGTCTGAATACGAATTATCTACAGGAACAAAATCATCTTTAAAATCGTCCTTAATATTCTTTCTAGCATTTTTAAAGATAGCTGCTATGCGTTGTGGTGTAAATTTAAAACGAATGGCTAAATAGCTAATAAAAGCAAAAGCTAATAATAATATAGTTCCAATTTCACCAATATAATCTTGGAAAAAGCTATTAATTTCAAAACCAATGGTTCCGCTTAATACATCATTTTTATGAGCAAAAAAGCCGAATAAAACTGAAAACCAAATAACAACTAAAATGCCCCAAAACCAATGTTTACGTAATTTAGATTTGTTTAAGTCAGTAAGCACGTAGACTCCTGACAAAAAGGTAAGACCAGAAAATATAAAAGCTGCTATACCAAAACCACGTTGGATAAATAGATCGCTAATCCAAGCACCTAGTTTACTTAACCAATTTTGGGTTTCTACCTCTCTAGAAGAAAATTCGGTTAAGGCACTTTGGTCAATTTTACCTGTAAATAAATAGGATAAAAAGGATATAAAAAACAAGACACCTAAAATTATTAAAAAGCTACCTAAGACTAGTTTTTGCTGACTAGTTAGGGTTAAGTCAGGTTTTTTAAAACCGACTTTCTTTTTTGTTTTAGTTTGTTTTTTTGCTTTCGCCATTTTTGGGTTTAATTTGCGTAAAAATACAAATAGTTAACGTTTATCCTAATGGATAATTGTTTAAAATAGCTTTGGGATATAAATAATCAAACCAATGATTGTAGCAGCTATGGATGCTATAAAAACAGCACCTGCAGCAATGTCTTTAATAAAACCAATTTTTTCGTGATGTTCTGGATGTATAAAATCTGCAATAGCCTCAATAGCAGTATTTACACCTTCTACACTCATGACCAAGCCTATTGCAAAGCATTGCATAATCCACTCGGTAGAGGTGATGTTTAAAACAAAACCAGTGATAGTAACAATAATAGCAATACAAAATTGTATTTGTATACTGGCTTCTGTTTTTAAAAGTAAGAGCATGCCTTTAAAGGCATACCCAACACTTTTTAAACGATTAATTATAAATGGTTCTTTTTTACTCATCTAATAATGCGTAAAGTGACGCTTTATAATTAGGCTCGTCAGCCACTTCTTGTACTTGCTCTGTATATTGTACAATTCCATTTTCATCTAAAACCACAACACATCTAGAGTGTAACCCTTCAAAAGGACCAGATGCAAATTCTAAACCATAATCTTTACCAAATTGTCCCGTTTTAAAATCAGATAACATCATAACGTTATCAATACCTTCTGCACCACAAAAACGTGCTTGAGCAAATGGTAAATCTCTAGAGATACAAAGTACTTTAGTATTATCCATCTCAGCAGCTTCTTTATTAAATGATCTTACAGAAGTTGCACATGTACCAGTATCTACACTCGGAAAAATGTTTAATACCACTTTATGGCCTTCAAAGTCCGATAATTTTTGAATCGATAAGTCGCTAAGTGTTAAAGTAAAATCTGGAGCTTTTTCTCCGATTTTTGGTAATTGTCCTATAGTTTCAACAGGAGTGCCTCCTAATGTTATTTTAGCCATTTTTATTGATTTTTTTGTTAAGCAAGTAAAAATAAGTAATAATGAGGTGTCACAATCAATGTTAGCAAAATATTATCAAATAATTTTAAACTATTGAGTTTTATACATCCGATAAGCAAAACCTATTCTAAAATAGTAACAATCAATTTTTTTAATAGTAAATTTATAAGGTATATATCTAATTTTATCTCAAATTAAATCTAAAATAAATACTATGGAAAATAATCCTCATTCAAGTCATCAGCCAAATGGTAAAAACTTTGATATTAATGAAAGTTCAGCAAATTGCCCTTTTTTAAGTGGAACAGTTAAACACACTTCTGGTGGTGGAGTAAAAAATAGAGATTGGTGGCCAAACGAATTAAAACTAAATATTTTACGTCAAAATGCTTCAAAATCAAACCCAATGGGAGACGATTTTGATTATGCCGAAGCTTTTAAAAGTCTAGATTATGAGGCCTTAAAAGCGGAACTTACAGCTTTTATGACAGACTCTCAGGATTGGTGGCCTGCAGATTATGGACATTACGGAGGATTAATGATACGTATGGCTTGGCATAGTGCCGGAACGTACAGAGTTGGTGATGGTCGTGGAGGAGCAGGAGCTGGAAACCAACGTTTTGCACCAATTAATAGTTGGCCAGATAATGGTAACTTAGATAAAGCACGTTTATTATTATGGCCTATCAAACAAAAATATGGAAATAAAATTTCTTGGGCAGATTTAATGATTTTAGCTGGTAACTGCGCCTTAGAGTCTATGGGTTTTCCAACATTTGGTTTTGCAGGAGGTAGAGCGGATGTTTGGGAGCCTGAACAAGATATTTATTGGGGAAGTGAAACAGAATGGGGAGCAAATGAAGACAGATATAAAGAAGGCGATCTAGAAGATCCTTTAGCAGCTGTAATGATGGGTTGGATTTATGTTAACCCAGAAGGTCCAAACGGAGTTCCAGATCCAATGGGTTCAGCACATGATGTGAGAGAAACCTTTGGTAGAATGGCAATGAATGATGAAGAGACTGTAGCTTTAGTTGCTGGTGGTCACACTTTTGGTAAAGCGCATGGAGCTGCAGATCCAAATAAATATGTTGGTAAAGAACCTCATGGTGCATCAATTGAAGAAATGAGTACTGGTTGGAAAAATAGTTTTGGTACAGGTGTTTTAGACGATACTATTACTAGTGGTATTGAAGGTGCATGGACACCAAATCCAACACGTTGGGATGCAGATTATTTTGATGTATTATTAAATTACGATTGGGAATTAACTAAAAGTCCAGCTGGTGCACACCAATGGAAACCAACAGCAGAGTCCAATGCCAAACGCGCTCCAAAAGCAGGTGACGCTAACGGAAGACAAGATTTAATGATGACGACTGCAGATATTGCTTTAAAAGTTGATCCTAAATATTTAGAAATTTCTAAACGTTTTCATGCAGACCATAAAGCATTTGAAGACGCATTTGCGCGTGCTTGGTATAAATTAACACATCGTGATTTAGGACCAACGTCTAGATACTTAGGACCAGAAGTGCCTAAAGAAGAATTATTATGGCAAGATCCAATTCCAGCAGTGGATTATACATTAAGTGATGCTGATATCGCTAACTTAAAAGTTATGATTATAGATTCTGGTTTGACAGTTTCACAATTAGTAACAACCGCTTGGGCTTCAGCATCAACATTTAGAGGATCAGATAATCGTGGTGGTGCCAATGGAGCGCGTATTGCTTTAGAGCCACAACGTAGCTGGGAAGTAAATAATCCAACCGAATTAAATAAAGTCCTTGATGTACTAGAAGGTATTAAAACTAAATTTGAAGGTACTGTTTCTTTAGCAGATTTAATAGTGCTTGCAGGAAATGTTGGAGTAGAAAAAGCGTTAAAAAATGCAGGATACAATCAGGAAGTAGACTTTTTACAAGGTAGAGGAGATGCTACACAAAAGCAAACAGATATCGAGCAGTTTGGGTATTTAGAGCCTTTAGCAGATGGTTTTAGAAACTACATTAAAGGAAACTTAAAAATTGCTGCCGAAGATTTACTAATTGATAAAGCTAATTTACTAACGCTTTCTGTGCCAGAATTAACTGTTTTAGTTGGTGGTTTACGTGTGTTAGGTGCTAATTACGATGGCTCTGACAATGGTGTGTTTACAGATAATGTTGGTAGCTTAACTAACGATTTTTTCAAAAACATTTTAGACTTTACATACACTTGGAAAGCAACGTCTTCAGACGATAGATTCTTTGAAGGTAGTAACCGTAATACAGGTGAAGTTAAGTTTAAAGGAACTAGAGCCGATTTAATTTTTGGTTCAAATACAGAGCTTAGAGCAATAGCAGAAGTTTATGGTGCAAATGATGGTCAAGATCGTTTTGTAAAAGACTTCGTTGCAGCTTGGACTAAAGTGATGAATTTAGATCGTTTTGACGTGAAATAAAAGACGATGATATATAATATAAAGGAATGGATTTATGTAAAATCCATTCCTTTTTTATTGATTATTAATAATTTAAATGAAGTTTTTTAAGTTGAAACCTAAGGTTTTATATTTTGAATCACATTAAGAATATAGATTCAGACAGCTTTTAATAACAGTAAAAATGAAACAAAATGAATACAGATAAAGTTTTTGAAAGTATTAAAAATAATGATACAGCTACCTTAAAAGCACTATTAAATGAAAACCCACAATTAGCCGAAGCAAAAGACCAGCGTGGATTTACACCATTAATTCTGGCAACCTATTTTGATAACGAAGCTGCAACCAAAGTTTTAGTAGAACATAATGCGCCTATTAACGCTAAAGATGCGTCTGGAAATACTGCTTTAATTGGTGTTAGTTTTAAAGGAAATGTAGCTTTTGCGAAATATTTAATTGAAAATGGAGCAGACTTAAATGCAGTAAACAATAACGGAACAACAGCATTAACTTTTGCAACACAATACAATAAAATAGACATTGTACGATTATTAATAGAACATAAAGCAGATGCTACTATAAAAGATAATGAAGGTAAAACTGCTTTGGATTATGCTTCAGAAAAAGGATTCATCGAGATTGTTGATCTTTTAAAGTGATACAATGCGCTTTAAGTAGATATTTCCATAGTGAATAGAACATATTGATTTAAAAAACCTAAGACGCATCTGAGGTTTTTTTATATTCTAAACGGAAATATTTTAGTTAAAAATCTTCATGCGACAATTCCATATTTAACATCGATCCAGCAATATTACCAGAGGATACTGCATTGGTAACAGACCTAAATCTGTTAGTATTGTCAGCACAAGCATATATTCCTAGTGTTTTTGTTTTTTTGCTTCTCGTCCACTTTAATATAGTCAAGTTCTATAATTTCACAATTTAAATCTTGTGGTATGTTAGTGTGTTGTTATAAAGGTAATATTAAATTTTACAGCATCAAAAAGAGATAAAGTTAAAGCGGTTAATTGTGTTTTAACGGGAGTTTGTGAGGCTTGTGTCTAGTTTGTAAAACAATAAAACCCCAGACAAATCTGAGGTTTTATATAAAAATCTATAGTTGTTTCTTAATTAAAAGAAGCCCATTGGTTTTTTATCATAAGAGATTAACATGTTTTTTACAACACGGTAATGGTCTAATGCCATTTTGTGGTTTTCACGACCAAAGCCAGATTCTTTAACTCCACCAAATGGTGCGTGTGCTGGATAGGTATTGTATTGGTTTACCCAAACTCTACCTGCTTGTATAGCACGTGGTACTTGGTATAATTCGTGTGCATCTCTAGACCAAACACCAGCACCTAATCCGTAAGGTGTGTCGTTGGCAATAGCAATAGCTTCTTCTGTAGTTTTAAACGTTGTTAAGGCTACAACAGGTCCAAAAATTTCCTCTTGGAAGACGCGCATTTTGTTATCTCCTTTTAAAACGGTTGGTTGTACGTAGTAACCTTCGGCTAATTCACCTTCATAGTTACCAGCTTCACCACCAGCTAAAACAGCAGCACCTTCTTCAATACCAATTTTAATATAGTTTAGTATTTTTTCGTATTGCGCTTTAGATACCTGAGAACCAATCATTGTTTCTGGATCTAATGGGTTTCCTGGTTTAACTAATTTTAAACGTTCTTGCATTTTTTCAACAAAGCGATCTGCAATATCTTCGTGTACTAAAATACGAGAAGGAGAGGTACAAATTTCACCTTGATTTAAAGCAAACATTAATGCACCTTCAATAGCTTTACTAAAAAATTCATCGTCTTGAGCTGCTACAGATGGGAAGAAAATGTTTGGCGATTTACCACCTAATTCCATAGTTACAGGAATAATGTTTTCTGCTGCATTATGTAATACTATACGTCCAGTTTCTGTAGAACCTGTGAATGATAATTTAGCAATTCTGTTTGATGTTGCTAATGCTGCACCAGCTTCTTTACCAAAACCAGTTACAATATTTAATACACCTGCTGGTAAAATATCACCAATAAGTTCCATTAACATCATAACACTTGTAGGTGTTTGTTCTGCTGGTTTAACAACTGCTGTACAACCTGCTGCTAAAGCTGGAGCAATTTTCCAGGCTAGCATTAACATTGGGAAATTCCATGGGATAATCTCTCCGACTACACCAACAGCTTCGTGTAATACGATACTTACTGTATCTTTATCATGTTCTGAAATACTTCCTTCATCTGCACGAATTACACCTGCAAAATAGCGGAAATGATCAATACAATAAGGGATATCTGCTGCAAGAGACTCACGGATTGGTTTACCATTATCAATGGTTTCTAAAGATGCTAAATACTCTAAGTTATCTTCCATAACCTGAGCAATTTTTAATAACGCGTTACTACGTTCTGTTGCCGACGTGTTACTCCAAGCAGGAAATGCCTCGTGTGCTGCATCTAAAGCAAGATCGATATCTTCTTGTGTTGATCGTGCTGCTTGTGTAAATACTTTACCATCTACAGGAGATCTGTTTTCAAAATATTGCCCTTTTACTGGGTCTACAAATTTTCCTCCAATAAAGTTTCCATATCTTTCTTTAAATTCGGGTTTTGTTACATTTGCCATAATTATAAGTTTTTTTTAGTGTGAATCAATGCTTTGCGACAAGCATTTTAATTATGGTACAAAGATAGAATGGAGGAGAGGCTTTGTATTTATTGATACGGTTCAATAACTTATGAAAACAGTCCAGATAGTAAAATTCAGTGTTAGTTAAATCTTAATCAATTATTAAAACATTGATTTTTAATAGTTTAAAATAAAATGGAAATATTTAAATTTCGGTTGGACTAATTCCGAATTTGTTTTTAAACGCTACACTAAAGTTAGAAAGGTTGTTATAACCAACGTCTAAATAGATATCAGACGCTTTTAAATCGCCACCTTGTAGTAACTCTTTTGCTTTTTGTAAACGCTTATTTTTTAACCATTTTCCTGGAGCTTCTTTGTATTCTGCAGTAAAATGTCTTTTAAATGTAGATAAACTCATGTTGCATAAAAAGGCAATTTCTTCTAATTTTAAATTAGAATGCACGTGATCTTCTACTATATTTTTAAAAGGCGACACTTCTTTAGATATTAATGCGTGTAAGTAATGCTCAAATTCACTACCATATTTGTCTAGTAAATACAGTAATATTTCGTCAAATTTAAGCGCTAATATTGCATCGCAATACGGAGAATCTTCAAAAGTTTTAGAAGACAATGAGCTTATAAAAGACGCAATGTAAGCATCGTTTTCAATTACAAAATAAGGCACCTTTTCTTGGTAAGGCTTAATGTTTTTGGTGTATTTACTTAAAAAATCGGTTAGTTTTTTTTCTGAAAAAAAGAAGAGTTTACAATAGTAAATCGCTTCGGTATCAAGCAATTCTGTCCAAAGCCAATTTCCTTTTTTTAATAATAAAGACTGTTCGCTATTAACTGCTTTAGAGGTGTTTGCAAAATGGACTTGCTTTTTTCCAACTTGTAAAAAGCTAAACATATTCATGCTTAAATTTACCTTACTTTTAACAACATCGCTGGTCATTTTAAAATCGTACACAAAAATGTCTTTGCTTTTGGTAGGATTTTTAAAGTAAATTTCAGGAATGTTTTCTATTGCCATTTTGTAGTGTTTTTTTTTCGGGCTTATTTTAAACAGCTATTGACAAATTTAGCTATTTTAAACTCAATTTAAAGATTCGGTTTTTACGAGTAAAAAATGTTTCAACAGTTTTTATAATGTTAGAATGAACTAAAACAAGATTAACAAAAACCCAAGTAATCCACCACCAATAACAATAAAAGCACTATTTACTTTTTTAAATATAAAGACACAAAGTATGCTAACCATAGCAATGACTATAGTGCGCCAATCCGTTAGTGTGTCTTGTCCCATAGCTACACAAACCGCTATAATTACAGCAACTGCAGCTATATTTACCGCATCTAAAAAAGCAGAAATAACTTTAGATTGTCTCATTTTAGGCACAAACGGATTTAATATAGCAACAAACACAAAAGAAGGTATGAAAATACCAACAGTTGCAGCTATTGCTCCCCAAAAACCTCCTAATTGCCAACCAATAAAGGTCGCAGTAGATAATACTGGTCCTGGTGTAAATTGTCCAACAGCAACTGCGTCTATCAATTCTTGTCTAGTCAGTAAGCCAGTAGACACTAGTTCGGCATCCAGAAAACCAAATAACACATACCCACTTCCGTATAATAAAGCACCAACTTTAAAAAAGGTCCAAAGTATTTTTAATGTGCTTGGAGTTAATGCTACTTGAAGCACTACAAGAGGTGTAAAGCTGTTTAGATTATTTTTATTGTTTTCAAAAAAGTATAATAGTAATCCTAGAAATCCGCAGGCAAACAACGCTACAATTTCGTTTGCACCAAGTAAACATGCAATCAAAGTTAATGCGCCTAAAATACCCAATTGAACGTTTTTAAGTGCTTTTTTACCAAGTCTATACACTGCTCCTAAAATAATAGCAATTACAGCTGGTTTAATACCATAAATAAAAGGTTCTACTTTTGGGAGTTGTCCGTATTGTTGATACAGCCAAGCAAAAAGCATGGTAATAGTTACTGCAGGAAATACAAAACAAAAACCGGCTACAATTAGTCCTTTCCAACCTGCTTTTTCATGTCCACAATGCATGGTCATTTCGGTGGAGTTTGGGCCAGGAATTAAGTTAGTAGCACCAACCAAATCCAGAAAATGTTGCGGTGTCATCCATTTTCTTTTTTTAACTACTTCGTCCTCCATCATCGCAATATGCGCTGCAGGACCACCAAAAGCAATGCTTCCTAATTTGAAAAACAGTTTTGCAACTTCTTTTAGGTCTTTTTTGTTGGGCATTTTATTGTTTGACTGTATAATTTAAATTTTGTTTAGATAGTGGTTTTATAAACCATATTACTTTACTGTATTTGCTATTTATTTTATGGATTCTAAAATCTCAACAATCTTTTCGTTTTTTACAATAAGCAGTCCTAAACGCTCATGAGAAATACCATCTTTTAACTTATAATCATAAACTGGTGTGTTATTAACCAATTGCGAGTTAAAACATTTAAACTGAATACTATTTGCACCAGATAATTCCGATGCTACTTCTGTAATATGTGTTGATACAAAAAACGTACTTTTTTTAATTTTAGAAAACGAGTCAATAATTAACAAAGAGGCATCTGCTGCGTCTTTTACATTTGTACCTCTAAATAGCTCGTCAAAAATAACAAGTAAATTTTTGTTTTCTTTTAATTTAAGGGCTGTTTCTTTAACACGTTTGACTTCCGTGTAAAAATGACTTAATCCCTTATTTAAATTATCTGACAAATTTATGGTAGACACAACGCCATTATAAACAGATGTTGTCATGGCAGTAGCAGGTACCGGAAACCCTAAATGCGATATAAAAACGGACAGTCCAATGGATTTTAGAAAGGTTGATTTTCCTGCCATATTTGGGCCTGTCAAAAACACCATATTTGATTTTTTATTAATTTCAAAATCGTAAGCTTTTGCTTTTTCTAATAATGGATGAAAAAGTCCAGTAACCTGCAATTCCGGTGTTTTAGTATCAACATAAACCGGAAACGTAAGATTGTTTTTTCTGGCAGCATCAGCTACCCCAATAAAGGCATCTAATCTATACACAGCTGCTATTGCATTTTCTAACGCTTTAAAATTGCTATTTCTTAAAAAAGCATCTAGCTTATTAATATCACTAAAAGATAAGGCGACATTGGATTCAATGAATATTTTTAAAAAAGGTAATTTTATTAAATTATTTATGGTTTTGATCTCTTTTTTTAATAATTCTGGGCAGTTTTCCAGATCTATTTGTAGTGTATTGTCTAATGTTTTAAAAAGTAATAATAGCTGCTCAATACCTTTTGTAATTAAATAGTAATCGTTATTTGGTCTTACTTTATAAGTTAAGTGGTTTATTAAAGCACTAAATATATTGGCACTTAAAGGTGTTGTGCCTAATTTTAAATAATAGTCAATATATTCTAACTGATTATAATTTATAGAGAGTTTAAAATCGGAATTGTAAAAAAAATGAATACTATCACGTCTATTTTTAATTTTAGAAATGTCTGACAATGGGGTATTCATTATTTCAAAAAGACAGTTTTTACCACCTTTAGTTTTTGTCATATCATAATAACTAAGGATGGAGTTATCCTCAGAATTAAAAATTTCTAAATCATTTTTTGTTTGACGGTCTAATTCAAATTTCATTAAGGAAGTTGATTTTGTATTGGCTGTAAACTTGATTCTGTGTGGATTGTTGCGTGGTTTAAGAACTACTGTAACGAATAAATAGCTGATGTTATACTCAGCAGGAATGTTCGTAAGCAGGCTAAAAAGAGCAATTAATTATACACGGTTTTAGCAAATCGTTTTCATTCGTTCTTTGTTTTATTATAAATCAAAATAATTGCAATTATCTCTCCTAAATAATAGAAAATTGATTGTGTAAAATATAACATATAGTTATTTCTTAAATAGCCATAGTAATCTTTAATTCCGAGATTTTCTACTTCAAAAACGAAAAAGGATTTTATTGAAGGATAAGAAATTTGAATAACTTGAATAATAAAATAAGCACAAAAACTCCAAATAAAATATTTCAGAACGTTTTCACTAATGGTTTTAAAATTTTCAAAAATCCGATTAATTATAATATTAATTAAAATTACAAAAAGAATAAGTCCAAACAATTCCGAAATCCAAAAAGTCCAAGAAGGTTTAGAATCTAATAAAATCAATAAATCTTTCGCAAGGTCAGAAAAACTATAACTTAAACCTGAAATTGTCTTATAAGTAAATATTCCAATTCCGAAAAAACCAATTAATTTATTTCTTTCAATTCCCAATGAGATTAAGTTTAGAGTTTGAGATTAATGTTTGGTTAAGTTTTTGTATATGGTTTGTTACATGTTTAAGCACCTAAATTTAGCAAATAAAAACCGAATAGAAAATACGCGAGTATTTTCGTAAGCAGGCTAGAACCTATCAATAAATTATATACTTTGTTGCAAACTGTACTTTTACTTTTTTAACTCGTTTCTTTTTTTTATTCCTAATTTCAATACTTTATTTACTTTCAAAGCTCCATGTGAAATTCGCGCTCCATATAATGTTTGTGTACCTCCTAATTCAAGTTCAATTAAATTTAAAATATCTTCAATTTCACTGCATATAATTTTTAGATTATCTAATTCAAGTCTTTCAAATACTGATTTCTCAATATTACTTTTTAAATCGTAATGACCAAAAGCTTTATTTCTTGCATCCTTAAAAGGTTTTAATTTTTTCTCAATATTATCTTTCTTGATAATTAAATTTTTAAGGCAATTAAGTTTTTTATTTTCAGCAATGCTAATCAAAAGTGGAATAGAAAGGTTTTTTTTACTCATAGTTTCTTTTCGTTCCATTATTGCGCATATTCGAATTGTAATGAAATTCCAATACAACCAATATAAGTCGTAGAAAAATCTAGAATCAATTTGTTCAATCACATTTTCCATTTCTTTATCATCTACAAATATTATTTTGTATTCAGAAACGTAATAAAGAATTTCAATATATTTATTTTGAACTTTTTTTAATATTCCATTTACATCATCCATTTAGTTTTTTTTCGTATTTTTTTCAATTCATTTTATAAAAACTCTGATTATTAATATCGCATAAATATAGAGGAATATGTGGAGTATATTTTATTAAAAGTTATATTCTAAATCGAAGTTACCAAAAACCGAATGAAAATCAACGGTTATTCCAAACAAAAAACCACCAAGCTTTTGCTAAGTGGTTTTCCTATTCATGTTTCTAAAATATTATAAAAAACTAGCTCTTACCTGACTAATTAATTTAGTACCATCTGGATCTGCTTTTGTTTTAAGATTTGTAAAATCTTCAGCCCATTGTGAGGTACGTAAACGTAAAGGTGGATTGCTGTTTTGTGCGACTTGTAAAGCCACGTTTGCAACTTCTAATCCGGTTTGGTAGACTTGTACGTCGCTTTCTTTAGCTCTTTGTTGGTTTCCAGCCATGTATGCCTCAAAAATAGGAGCGTATTCTCCAGTTGCAAATTGCCCTTCGGTTGCTGTTTTGTCTATAGCAGAAGTCATAAATTCGGTTGAAATTCCTCCTGGTTCTAAGCACGTAATGTTTATATTAAACGGATCGCTAACATAAGTGGCTAAGCCTTCCATAAAACCTTCTACCGCAAATTTTGCTCCGCAATATAACTCGTTAAATGGTTGACCAACCAAACCACCAACAGAAGTAATACTAATTATTTGTCCCGATTTTTGTTTGCGCATGTGTGGTAAAACCGCTTGCGTGCAATATACCACACCAAGATAGTTAACGTCTGTTACCCATTTAATTTCATCTTCAGAAGCTTGTTCTGTGGTTTTTGCGAATCCTGCTCCTGCATTATTATACAAGATGTCAATTTTACCATCGTTTTTAATAATGGTATCTACTGCAGCTTTTATAGTTTCGGTTTTTGTAACGTCTAAAGGCAATAGGTGGATGTCTAAATTATCGTTTTCTATCTGTTCTTTTAATTTTGTGGCTTTGTCTAGGTTTCGCATCGTTGCATAAACCTTAAAATTATTTTTAGCAAAAAGGATTGCGCTTTCAAAACCGACTCCTGTTGATGTTCCTGTAATTAATACGTTTCTTTTCATAATGGTTGTTTTGTTGGAGTGAATGTTCATTCCAAATTAATATTAAATTTTTTTATGCTTTTATAGCATCCCAAAGCATGTGCATTTGGTTGTAGATTGATGTGTTGTTGTTTTCCTTTTTGTTAAAATACCAACGTAAATAGGCTAAAACAGAACCACCAATAAACATGAGTAATTCGTCCATATTTATGGCTTTAATTTGGCCTTCTTCTTGTCCTTTGGCTAGTAATTTACAAACTGGAATAATAGATTTTACACCTTCGTTTCTGCTTTCTTCTGTAATAATAGGAGAGGCTTGCAACTGTTCCATAAATTTAAAATAGGTAGGATTTGCTATAAAAAAATCGATCATAGCAGTGTAATACGTTTCAAATTGGGTTTTAATAGATTTGTTAGCATCAAAATCTGAAAACAGCTCTTTTTCTTGGTGTTTTATACTAATGTAAATGGTATTTATTAATATGTCTTTGTTAGGAAAATAGTTGTAAATAGTACCCATTCCTGTTCCTGCAGCTTTAGCAATAGCAGACATTGGTGTTTTGTGTACGCCTTGTTGAGTTAGTAGCGTAATGGCAGAGTTTAGTATGGCTTCTTTTTTATTCACAAGCCAAAGGTATCTATTTTGGAATGATTATTCCAAAGTTTAACTTTAATTTAAAGGTTTAGTTTCTAATAACGCTAAGTTCGGTTTCTAAAGTGGCTTTAGCACTAGCTTGCTCTTCAGTTAATGTGTTGTTTAATAAATTATTGCTTTCGTAAGCATCGTTGTTAAGATTGTAAAATTCTTGTGAGCCATTAGCGTATGTTATCAACTTATAGTTTCCGTTGTTTATGGTCCAATTATTAACGTTTCCATCGTCTTTTTCGGCATATTGAAAATCTCTTACCGTAGTGTTTTCAGTAAGTAAGGATTTAAAACTTTTACTATCGTTAATTTGACTTGTGTTAACACCTGCTAATTGGGCAATGGTTGCAAATAGGTCTGTGCTTGTAATTAAATTTTGATCTATTCCTGTTCTGGTTACACCATATCCAGAGACAAAAAGTGGTACATTTATTCCGCCTTGATACAAGGTTCCTTTGGTAGTTGTACTTAAATAAGGTGCTTGTGCGACTTCATTTGGTGTGCCATTATCACCAATAAAAATGATGGTAGTATTAGCTTTTTCTGTTTCCGATAGAGTATCTAATAAACGACCAATTTGGAAATCCATAGCCTCAATAGCTGCCATGTAATAGGGTGTTTCGTCCATTCCGTTAGCATATTCTGGTAGATTGCCTTGCGAGTGCATGTTGCTTGGAGGTACATGAAACGGTGTGTGTGGCGCATTATAAGCCAACCACATAAACCAAGGTTTGTTTTGTTGTTGTATCCAGTTTATGGATAAATCTGTGAAGGCAGTTGTGCTATAATCCGTTTGTAAAGTACTGCTTCCATCTTCTGTTAATAACCAGTTGTAATAACTTTGTGGTTCGCCTCTAAGTAATCCAACGTAATAATCGACACCAAATATTTCGGGATTAAAAGTGCTGCTGTTGCCTGCCAAATGCCATTTACCAACAATTGCAGTTGCATAACTAGTATTGGTTTGGTTGGTAATGTATTGTTGCAAACTGGTTTCGGAATTTTGAATAACGTCTCCAGCCCATTTTACATCGGTACGGTAACCATATTTTCCAGTTAAAATAGAGGCTCTGGTTGGCGAGCAGGTTGGATACGACCAAAAGTTATTAAATGTTAATCCTGCATTACGGATAGCGTCTATATGTGGTGTGTTGGGTTTTATGTTGCCTTCCGTGTAACCATTTATAGCATCTTTACCTAAGTCGTCAGCAATAATAAACAGAATATTAGGTGTGTTTTGTGTTGGGTTTTGTGTTGGGTTTTGCGTTTCTACGGAAGTGGTATTATCGCTACTACAGCTAAATAGTGTACATAGGATGGTGATTATAAAAAGGTGTTTCATGTTAATCTATAAATGGATTGCTATATTTTTCATCAGTAAGCATGTCGTTGTCAGTTAATGTATTTAGAAAAGCGACTAATGCATTTTTTTCTTCTTGATTAAAATTAAATTGTCCAACTTCGCCAGCATCATTTACTAAAGGCGTAATTAAATTTTGATGGTTTTGAATGCCAGAACTGTAATGCTCCACAACTTCCATTAAAGTGGCAAACCTACCGTCGTGCATATAAGGTGGACGCACACCAATATTTTTTAACGATGGGAATTTAAATTTACCAGTATCGTTGGTGTTTCCTGTGGCTTCACTAACACCTAAATCTGTTGTAGAGGTAGCGTCTAAACCATTGGATGTTGCAAAAGTTGTAAGTGGAAAATTGGTGTTTGGAAAAGGTCCAATAAAGGCTTCGGTTTGGTGGCAACCAACACAGTTTCCGCTAACACCATTGGTTAACGTACGTGGTGCATAAAATAGGGTTTTACCTTGGTTTTCTTGGTCTGTAAAACTCGGAAAGTTAGCCATAGGAGAGGAGACTTCGCTTCTGGCAACATCATATTTTGAAGTGACACTAACTAGGCTGCGTATAAATTGTGCTAAGGCTTTAGAGATTTTATCGCTTGTAATAGTTTGATCGCCAAATGCATCCTGAAATAGTTGCGGATAGTAGTCTTGGCTACTAGTTATATTAACTAATTCTTGAAGCGTTAAACCCATTTCTACGTCGTCTTGAAAAGGCATTAAGACTTGATCTTCTAAAGTGTTGGCGCGCTCGTCCCAAAAGAATTTTCCGCCAGCATAAAATCTAGCATTTACAATGCTCATGGAATGTCTTCTGGTTAATCCACCTTCAAATCCTTGACTTAGTGTATTGGCATCCGAAAAACCATGTTCCGCTTGATGACAAGAAGCACAAGCAACTGTGCCATTACCACTTAATTTTTTATCGTAAAAAAGAACACGACCTAAGGTTGCACCTGCATCTGTTATTGGGTTGTCTGCAGGTGTATTGTCATAAGCTGTTACTGCTTGAAACTGAAATTGTGGCGGGAATTCGCTTGCGGTATAATAACTAGGTAATGCAATGTTTGCGTAGTTAAAATAGGTGTCAGGTAGGTTTAATTGTGTTATAGTATTGCTGTCTGGAATAGGAATATATTCTTCTGAATCTGAATTGGAACAAGATGAAGCAAAAAACAATAAAGCGAGTAATCCAAAAGATAATAAATGGTCGGTTTTCATAAATTGAAAATAATTAGGTTGCACTATTTGGACTTAAAATATGAAAAAAGGTTTAATTCTCAGGAATTAGTTTTTGTTTAATAGACGCTTGTGTCCAACTGTTTAGCACAATCTATAACTTTAGTGATGGTTTTGTTGACTTCGTTTTTTCGCCAATGAATATATAAATCAATGGTTTGTTCTAAATCTATAAAACGCACATTATTAAATTTTGAATATTTAAAAGAATGGGGTAAAATAGAAATACCAAGTCCTTTGGACACCAGATTTAAAATCATACCACCAAAATCGGATTCGATGCTAATTTTAGGTTCAAAACCATACTGATTAAACAAATTACGTAATAAAGACGAAAAATAGGTGGTTTGGTGTAAGCCTGAAAGTATAAAGTTTTCGTGTTGCAGTTTGTCTATATTGTTAATGGTATCTGTATTTAACCAATGGTCATTGGGAACAGCAATGCAAATAGGCTCTGTAAATAATTTAAGCGATTGTATATTAATATGCGAAATAGAATCCCGACTAAACGCAATATCTGTTTTGTAATTTAGGAGTAGTTTTTCGTGGTTTTCATCGGTAAGTTCGGCTAATTCTAATTTAAGATCTGGTAAATTGGTTTTAATAAGATCTAGAAAATTAGGCAACAAACTAAAGGTGATAGAACCAGGATAAGAGATAGACACCACACCAGCATCACCTTGATTAATTTTTTTGGCTTGTTGGTAAATGTGGTCTAACTCGTTCATGGTTTTGCTCCAATGTTGTTGCAGGAATTTACCAGCATCGGTTAGTTTTACATTTCTTTTATTTCTTTCGAAAAGTGAAAAACCAAGCTCGTCTTCCAACGCTTGTATTTGTCTAGTTAATGAGGATTGAGAGATGAAGACTTTTTCGGCAGTGTTCCAAAAATGAAGCTCTTCGGCTAAAACTAAAAAATATTTTATTTGCTGTGTGGTCATGATAAATGCGTTTTTTGCATTACTGAATCAAAAATATGTATTTTTTAGCACTTATTATCATGGTTTCTTTGTATAACATTTTTTTATAATCCGTAAACTGAAATAATATGTTAGGCATCGAGAATTTTTTGACCTTTATGGTTACCGCTTTATTTTTTGTAATGACACCAGGAATTGATACTGTATTTGTGTTAAATAAATCTATTGGTCAAGGTCGTAAATCTGGAATAGTGTCAGCAATGGGTATTAATACAGGTATTTTAACGCACACGTTTTTGTCTGCAATTGGTTTAACGGTTTTAATTGCAAAATCTGCAATAGCCTTTATGGTTATTAAGTATATTGGTGCAGCCTATTTGGTTTATATTGGTATGAAAAAATATATGGATACTTCTGCTTTATTTATAGAAAATAGGGTAAGTGAAGTTAAAAACAGTTCTAAAAACGACTTTTGGTCTGGGTTTTTTACAAATTCTTTAAATCCTAAAGTTGCATTATTCTTTTTGGCATTTTTTCCGCAGTTTATAACACCTTCAAAATTAGAAGATCCAGTTCCTTTTGTTTTATTGGGTGTTACGTTTGCAATAATTGGTGTGATTTGGTATGTGACGTTAACTATGTTTGCTAGTACATTTTCAACTAAAATTAAAGGTAATCCTAATTCTGGGATTTGGCTAAATCGGGTTAGTGGTTTTGTATTTGTCCTTATGGGATTACAGATTGCTTTTGGGTAGTTGTAGTATAAAAACAAAAAACCACTTTACATTTGTAAAGTGGTTTTGAAAAATATTACACTAAGTGATTTTAATCGTTTTTAGCAAAATAGCCATCGTTAGAAACAGCAGTATCACTTACAGATATACTTCCTGTTTTAAACCATACTTCTGCATAGTTACCATCAGCATATTGCTTTTGTATGTCTCCACCATGTGTCTCTGCACCAGAACACCAGTTTTTATTTACTTCAGGAGATTTACCATTTGTTTGGTTGTAACAGCCAAGTTTAAAGAAACAACCTTCGCCTGCATAGGCTTCTGAACGTTCTACACCATCTTGTCCAATTGGAAAAAACAACTTTTTAGTTTGCTCTGGTATGTCTGATTTAGTAGTATATTCTGATAGTAATAAGTTTTTTGTAAAGGTCTTGGTTTCATGATTAGGACTTGTAAAAGTTAAATTCATTATACCATCTTTTACTACGACTTGGTAACTAAATTCTTCTCCTAATTCTATTCCTTCTTTTGGTTCTTCAGGGAAAGTAGAGACGTCACTACCAACAACAGAAAAGTCATTACCCCAAACAGCAGAGGAGTAGTCCCAACGTTTTGCATTGTCATCTCCTGCTGTATTAATTTCGTAATGCCAGAATACAGAACCTTTAGTATGACCAGGGTATTTTTTGTAAAATATTTTTAATGGTTCGTTTTCAAAAGCATCTGCACTATGTATTTGGCCAACTACTACGGAGTGTGATGCAGCCACAGTTGCATCTCCTGTTGCAGATACATTCATTACTTTTAATGTTGCAGATAATTTATCATTGGCAGTTTTTGGATACCATTTTTTTGTTTGTGCTAATTCGGTTCTTGTGTTATTTGATGTTCCGTGGGTATCACCACCATTTGGCGATTTAAATACAACCCAGTTGTCTTTTCCATCGTTTTGAGTGTAGAAAAAATCTTTGTTTTCAAACTCAGTTGCTATTCCTGCATTTGAACCATCACCTAAAATAAGTTTCCATTGGTCAAAAAACGGAATAACACTGCTAGCGTATACTGTTTTAGAAACTTCTGTTTGCTCTGTTTTAGTTTGGTTTTCACTATTTATTTTGTCTTTACAGCTATTAAATACTAAAATAATAGTAATTATAAAGCAGTAAAATACTTGTGATAAGTGATTTTTGATCATGGTATTGGTTGTTTAGGTTGGTAATACCTTGTAAGGTAATAAAAATTGGTTAACCAATTAATTATTAGGTATAAAAAAACCACTTTAGTATATAAAGTGGTTTTAATAATTCTTTTTCTTTCTCTTAAGCTTACTTATCAATAGAACCTAAAACACGTTTCATAAAGTTGTTTACAGCCTCTTTTTTAGGTGTACCATCTTTAATCATTTTATTAACTTCAATTGCGCCATACATATTAGAGATTAGCTCTCCAATAACGTCTAACTCTTCATCTTTTAAAGATGGTACTTCGGTTAGGGCTTCTAGAGTTTCAATAGTTTCAACGATGTAATCCTCGTCATTGTCTTCTATAAATTGAGCTAAATGTTTTATTACAGGTAATTTCATTGATAATTATTTTTTTTAATCCGATTGAAAATAGCCGAAGTATTTTACGCTTCGACTATACTCAACCTGACTTATTTGTTGTTATGCTACTTCGTCAACTAACTCTTTTAAAACGTCAAATTTGTTAGTCTGTGTTTGATTTACAAATTTTCCGCCTTTAAAGGTTGCGAATGTTGGTAAATTATCTACAGTAGCTAATGTTCTTGATTCCGGAAATTTTTCCGCGTCAGCGATAACAAACGTTATATTTTCTAACTCGCCAGCTAATTTTTTAACTTTTGGTTTCATGATACGACAGTTACCACACCATGTAGCCGAATATTGTACTACTACAGTGTCGTTGTTTGCTATAATTTCGCTTAAGTTATCTTGACTTAGTTCTTGTAACATAATAATTTAGTTTACGTGGTTTGCTAAATAAGCTGCAGTACCTTTAGCGTTAGCTTGCATTGCATCTTTACCTTCTTCCCAGTTTGCAGGACAAACTTCACCTTTTTCTTGTACGTGCGTTAAAGCATCTACTAAACGTAAGTATTCTCCAACGTTTCTACCTAATGGCATGTTGTTGATACTTTCGTGTTGTACGATACCATCTTCATCAATAATATAAGTTGCTCTGTAAGTTACGTTGTCACCTTCTACTTGTACAGTTCCAGTAGCTTCATCGTAAGTTTCGTTTTTGATATCTAAAATACCTAATATACTAGATAAGTTACGGTTGCTGTCTGCAAGGATTGGGTAGGTTACACCTTCGATACCACCATTATCTTTAGATTGGCTTAACCATGCAAAGTGTACTTCTGGAGTATCACATGATGCACCAATAACGATTGTGTTTCTTTTTGCAAACTCTTCTTTAGCAGCTTGAAACGCGTGTAATTCTGTTGGACAAACAAAAGTAAAATCTTTTGGGTACCAGAATAAAACTACTTTTTTATTGTTGTTTTTTGCTTCTTCAAGAACGTTGATTTTAAAAGTATCTCCCAACTCGTTCATTGCGTCTACGTTTAAATCTGGAAACTGTTTTCCTACTATTGCCATTTGTTTAAAATTTTAAAATTAATTACTTTGTTTTTACAGTATGCAAAAGTACAGTATGATATTAAAAAAACAAGCCTAATAAAATTTTTAAATCTTATTAGGCTATAAGTTTTAATTATAGTTTATATAAAAAGGTATAATTTATAATGATTTATCTTTTAGCATTCTTATTTTAAGATTAAGAGCAGCAAAAAGTAAGGTTGTAAATGGACTAAGCCAATTAAAAATAGCATACACAAAATACTCACCAACACCAACACCTAAAACTCCCGACTGGTATGCACCACAGGTGTTCCATGGGATAAGTACAGAGGTTACAGTTCCAGAATCTTCCAAAGTACGACTTAAGTTTTCTGGCGCAAGTCCTTTATCTTGATATGCTTTTTTAAACATTTTACCAGGTATTACCAACGCCAAATATTGGTCGCTAGCAATAGCATTTAAACCTAAACAACTAATAACAGTACTAGCAAACAATCCAAAAACTGTAGTAGCTAATTTTAAAAGTGCTTTAGTTAATCTAGATAATGCACCAATTGCATCCATAATACCTCCAAAAACCATAGCGCAACAAATTAAAAGGATGGTCCAAAGCATACCTTGCATACCACCAGCACTAAATAAGTCGTTAAGTTTATCGTTATCTGTAGTGATTTGCGTGTCTGTTAAAATAGATTTTATAATGGCAGTAAAGTTTGAGTCTGCTAATCCATTTAATACGTTTGATTGAAATATAATAGCAAAAATAGCTGCTAGTATAACTCCAGTAACTAAGGCGACTAAAGGTTTAGTTTTAAATAATATTAAAACAATGACAACCAATGGTACAATAAATAACATAGGTGTGATATTAAATGTACCATCGATACTGGTTAATAAGCCACTTATATCAGCACTTCCTGTGGTATCTATTGTCGCGCTCATAATTCCAAAAGCAATTAGAGTAATTATTATAGTTGGTACAGTTGTAAAGGTCATGTACCTAATGTGTGTAAATAAATCTGTTCCAGCCATAGCAGGAGCAAGGTTTGTGGTATCACTTAAAGGAGACATTTTATCTCCAAAATAGGCTCCAGATATTACAGCACCAGCAATCATACCAGGACTAATACCTAACGCGCTTCCAATACCTATTAAAGCAATACCAACGGTTGCAGAGGTTGTCCAAGAACTTCCTGTTGCTATGGATATAATAGCACAAATAATTACAGAAGCTGGTAAAAATATAGCAGGACTTAACACTTGTAGTCCATAATATACCATTGCAGGAATTACACCACTGACTAACCAAGTACCAGCTAAAGCGCCAACTAAAAATAAAATCATGATAGGAACAAAAACACTTTGTAGGTTTTCCCAGATTTCTTTAATCATAGGTTTAACAGAAACTTTATTAAATAATCCTACAACAGCTGCAGATGCACCACCTAAAAGCAGTATAATTTGGTTAGTATAAGTTCCAAACCACTCTTGACCTTCTACAAAAAAAATGTTGTAAGCCAACATTGCCATAAGTATCACGACAGGAATTAGAGCTTCAATAAAATTAAGTTCTTTATTTTCAACTATATTTTGATCGTTTGCTTTAAATTCTGAAATATTGTCGTCTTGCATGTTAGTTAGTTTTTTTAGTGTTGTAATGTTACGATTTTACAATAAGTTATGCAAATGGATTTATGTGCTGAAAATTAGTAAGTTAAATGTAATTGGTGTCAAAATTAATTATTCTACTAACTTCTGATTAATATTTAAGTGAATTTGGAAAGGATAATTTAGCATTGAATTTGGGTTAATTTGAAGTATAATTACAAGCTTTAATGCATTTGGTTTTTGTGCTTTTTTTAAATGAAAATATAAAAGCCTGAACATTGTATTTGCTCAGGCTTTTATTAAAAAAAATACTTATCAATTTATGCTGTTTCTAATTGTAAAACACCAACTTCAATCATACATGCTTTTATCATGTTAAAAGTACGCTCTATATCGTCATCCAATCCAATAGAAAATCTAATTAGACCTTCGCTTAATCCCATTTCTGCTTGTTCCTCTTGTGGTATTTCTGAAGAGGTAGAGGTTCCTGGAGCACTAAATAAGGTTTTATAAAATCCTAAACTTACTGCTAAATAACCTACGTTTTTTTCTTGCATTAATTCCATTAACGCATTGGCTTTATCTAAAGATCCTGCATCAATAGTAAGCATACCTCCAAAACCATAAGCTTCATTCATCATAGATTTAAAAACGTCATGAGATGGATGAGAAGCTAATCCTGGATATACTGTTTTAATACCTAGTCCTTCAAATTTTTCGGCTAAATAAGACGCATTTTTACTGTGTTGCTTCATTCTGATATGCAGTGTTCTCATATTTTTTAAAATCGAAGCAGAGCGTAAACTGTCCATAGAAGCACCAAGTAACATACTTGCACCATCAATGACACTTTTAAGAGAATTAATAAACTCAGTGCTAGCACAAACAACGCCTCCCATAGTATCCGAAGATCCATTTATAAATTTGGTTAAACTATGTATTACTATATCTGCACCTAATTGTGCTGGCGAAATAGATAAGGGTGAAAACGTATTGTCTACAACTAAGGTTAAGTTGTGCTTTTTAGCCAAAGTAGCTAAACCTTTAATATCTGCAACTTCCAATAAAGGGTTACTTACAGACTCGCAATACAAAACTTTTGTGTTTTTAGTAATTGCAGCTTCAACAACATCTAATTTTGTAATATCTACAAACGACGTTTGGATGTTCATTCTTGGCGTAAAATTCTTTAAAAACGCGTAAGTACCACCATAAATCGTTCGGCTAGATACAATATGATCACCAGCACCACACAATTGTAAAAGGGTAGGTGTTATTGCTCCCATTCCTGATCCTGCAACATTGGCACTTTCTGTTCCTTCCATAGCAGCTAATGCTTCACCTAAATAAAGGTTTGAAGGTGTAGAGTGTCTTGAGTATAAATAGCATCCATCTGTATTACCCTCAAAAGTATCAAACATGGTTTTTGCTTTCAAAAAAGTGTAGGTAGACGAGTCTGATATTGAAGGGTTTACTCCTCCAAATTCTCCAAAATATTGTAAGTCTTGAATATTATCTGCTGGTTTAAATTTCATTTGTATTATTTTTAGTAATGATTACATCAAATATCAATGATGTTAGATTAATAATCAATAGATATGGTTAAATTTAGATTTTAAAACTAAATATTACTAATTATACAGAAAATAAATTATGTATATTTGATTTTAATTTAATTCCACTGAAAATTTTTCCATTATGACCTTTGATGCCATTGACAAAAAACTACTACAATTGTTACAAAATGATAGTAAACAGACTAATAAAGAGTTATCTAACAAGTTAAATTTATCCGTTACTGCTGTTTTTGAGCGTATTAAAAAACTTGAAAACAATGGTGTAATTAATAAATATGTCGCTTTAGTTAAAAAGGAAAAGGTAGAAAAAAGTTTTGTAGCCTTTTGTCACATAAAACTATCGCAACACATCCAAGAATATGTAGTACAGTTTGAAAAGGAGGTAACCAACTTAACAGAGGTTTTAGAATGTCATCATATTAGTGGTGATTATGACTACTTATTAAAAGTTATGGTTAAAGATATGGAAGCGTTTAGGGAGTTTATGGTAGAAAAACTTACCAATATAAACCACATTGGAAGTACACATAGTATGTTTGTTATCAGTGAAGTAAAAAGTACTACTGCCATACCAATTTAATTTTTTTTTATAACTTGTTTAAAAATTAATCGCTATTAATAATTTTTAAATGAAGTATTCACAAATCAAGGAATTATATAAAAATATATTTAAATCCTATGAAAAACCGTCACTAGAAACACATATAAAAAAAATGATGGAATTGGATAGTTACTTACCCTATAGTTCCACCTTTTTTTGCGTAACCAATACACAGGATTTAAAATTTGAGTATATCAGTAAAAATCTTAGTTCCTGCTTAGGCATAGATCCTAACGTGTTAAAAACACAAGGGATGCGCTATTTTTGGAGTCGAATTCATCCAGAGGATATAGAGGTCTGGTTAAGTGCCATGAACCAATTAATGGAGTTTACCTTGACTGAAATTAAACCGACAGACAGAAGTAAGACTAATTACACTTGGAATTACAGGTTTAAAAACGGAAACGATACCTATGTTAACATTGTGCAAAACACCACACCTTTGTCTTTTGATTTAGATATGAAGCCTATAATAGGATTGGCACATTATACGGTTTTGGATCCAAAAATTAAAATGCATATCACAGCAACTGCTAAATTACTAAACGCTAATAATGAGTATGAAACTATATATTTTAATAATTTTTCTCAGAAATTATTAAAAGAGTCTATTAGTAATAGAGAGCGTGATGTTATTAGATTATTAGTGTTAAACTTAACAAGCAAGGAGATTTCAGAAAAATTAAATATCAGCTCGCATACCGTAGACACGCACAGACGTAATATTCTAAAAAAATTAAAAATTTCTTCCACTGGCGAGTTAGTGGGTATGCTAAAATTTAATAAAAATCTAATTTAAAATTAAATTTACTCAATTTAAGTATTGTGTTAATTATCAGTATTGTGCAATTTTACAGTGCTATTAATCTTAAGGGAGACCTTCATAACAAGTCTGTAACTAGTCAAATAATAATTTGATTTTTATGGACTTTTATGTTTTTATGGCTTACTGTTAAGCGTATAATAAAATTAGGTGTTTCTACTTCATTATTACAGACACAAATCGTACTTTTGTTTAATATTATAACAATTATTAATTTCCGCGAAAGCGAAAAAACAAAATATATGAGTCAATACGACGTAGCAATTATCGGTTCAGGTCCTGGTGGATATGTAGCAGCAATACGTTGCGCACAATTAGGAATGAAAACTGCAATTATTGAAAAATATTCTACTTTAGGTGGAACATGTTTAAATGTAGGATGTATACCAAGTAAAGCACTATTAGCCTCTTCGCATCATTATGAAGAAGCAACCAAACACTTTGAAGATCATGGGATCGAAATTCCGGGAGATATTAAAGTGAATTTAGAAAAAATGATTGGTCGTAAGCAAGCAGTTGTAGATCAAACTACTGGTGGTGTTGACTTTTTAATGAAGAAAAACAACATCGACGTTTTTACAGGAGTTGGTAGTTTTAAAGATGCTACACACATTGTTATCGAAGGTGAAGAAACAACTACAATCGAAGCAAAAAATACGATTATAGCTACAGGTAGTAAACCATCTACTTTACCATTTATTACTTTAGATAAAGAGCGTATTATTACTTCTACTGAAGCATTAAAACTTAAAGAAATCCCTAAGCACATGATTGTGATTGGTGGTGGTGTTATTGGTTTAGAGTTAGGTCAAGTTTACAGACGTTTAGGTGCAGAGGTTACTGTTATAGAGTATATGGACAGAATTATTCCAGGAATGGATGGAGCTTTGTCTAAAGAGTTGAATAAAGTCTTTAAAAAGGCTAAATTTAACATGATGTTATCTCACAAAGTACAGTCAGTAGAGCGTGTTGGAGATGAAGTAATTGTTAAAGCAGAAAACAAAAAAGGAGAAGTTGTTGAGTTTAAAGGAGACTATTGTTTAGTGTCTGTTGGACGTAAGCCTTTTACTGGTGGTTTAAATGCTGAAGCTGCTGGAGTTAAATTAACAGACAGAGGTCAAGTAGAAGTTAATGAGCATTTACAAACTAATGTATCTAACATTTACGCAATTGGAGATGTTGTAAAAGGTGCAATGTTGGCGCATAAAGCTGAAGAAGAAGGTGTTTTTGTTGCTGAAACTTTAGCAGGTCAAAAACCACATATAGATTATAACTTAATTCCTGGTGTTGTTTATACATGGCCAGAAGTTGCTGCTGTTGGTAAAACAGAAGAAGAGTTAAAAGAATCTGGAGTAGATTATAAAGTAGGTCAATTTCCGTTTAGAGCGTTAGGTCGTGCTAGAGCAGGAGGAGACTTAGATGGATTTGTAAAAATCCTTGCAGATAAAAAGACAGACGAAGTATTAGGTGTACACATGATTGGTGCACGTTGTGCAGATCTAATTGCAGAAGCAGTAGTTGCTATGGAATTTAGAGCATCTGCCGAAGATATTTCGCGTATGTCACATGCACATCCAACATTTGCAGAAGCGGTAAAAGAAGCTGCTTTAGCTGCAACTGATGATCGTGCTTTGCATGTTTAAAAATTAAATTAATATTCCGCTTTCGCGGAAATAAAAAAAAGCGAACCAATTTGGTTCGCTTTTTTTTGTTAAAACTGTAACATATAATACTATACAGTCTCTTTATTAAGTAACTAATCAATTAATTAATTAATGCTTAACCAATAACTATTAATCATGAAAATCAGCAAAACTAAAAGTCTTATTTATTTCCTATTATTAGTACTAATAAGTTCCTGTAAAATTAAAACCGTTATAAAAGTAGACAACGTAAAGCCTCAGGAGATTGTAAATAAAACGTTGTATAATACAATTTTAGAGCAAGATCGGATTTATTTTGAAGCTTATAATACATGTGATTTAATCTTACAAAATAAAATGATTCCTGAAAATTTAGAATTTTATCACGATAATGGTGGCTTAATGACTTCTAAATCAGATTATATGGAAGGCTTAAAAAATAATATTTGCGGTAAAGTAACTAGACAATTGGTAATGGGAAGTGTTGAGGTATATCCAATTAATAATTTTGGAGCAGTGCAAATAGGTATGCATACATTTTATAATAATCAAGAACCTAATGCCATATCCAAGCCTAGCAAGTTTATAGTGATATGGAAAAAAGAAGCAAATATATGGCAAATGAGTCGTGTGGTTAGTTTACATTAAAATTTATATAATACCGTTACATTAAATTACAGTATTTAAAGCAGGAGTAATAAATGTCTTTACCAAGACATGTTTACATAAAATTGACGCATATTTAATACGGAAGATTTTAATTTTTAACATAATTTTCTATCTTGTTGGTTAAATGTTAAAATTTATAAAATGAATAGTATTCTTAAAATCAAATTGTTAGTAGTCTTTTTTTTAGTTTTTATCAATTCAATTTTTAGTCAAGACTATTCAGAATTGGCAGATCAATATTTCAATAATCATAATCCTGAAAATGTTGCTTTTATAAAAAAAGTAATAGAAGACAACAATGCAGTACAATTGGTAATTGATTGGCAAGACTTGGAGGTGGAGCATGAATTAGATTTAATGGAAACTGAAAGTAAAATGAATCATTTAAATGTAAGCTTTAAGATCAATAACAAAAATCCAGATGATACTGCTATATGCAAAGCTTTTGAAGCTAATCACAATAAAAGAAAAGAATTAGATAGGAGGTTGTCCACTTTAAAAGCGATGGTGACACTAAGTGAAACGACATATAATTTATGTAAAAATAACATCTATAATAAATCCAATTGTAACAAAGAGTATAATAATTATTCTAACAATGTAAAACTTTATAATAATGCAATTAACGAGGGAATACGTAGTAAAAATGAATATTTAAATTCACGTACTAGATGTATAGAAGTTAAAGAAAATTACAAGAATGAAAGAAGTAATACCAATAGAGTTATTGATCGTGTAAGGGACGAGTTGGAAAGTAGAAGTTTAAAGAGAGAAGAGTCTATAAAAAACATATCAGAACAGATAAGAGGTTTGATTTTGAAAACGCCAAAAAAAACAGTGACATATTTTGATGATGGCACAATACAGCAAGAGGGTAGCATAGATTTAAGAACTAATAATTTTGTTGGAGAAGTGAAAAAATATCATCCTAACGGAAAATTATTTGTAACCACTAATTTTAAGGATGGTGAGCAGCATGGTCTGTTTACACAATATTTTGAAAATGGAGGTGTAGAGTATAAAATCAATTATGAGAATGGCGAAGAAACTGGATCAACAACTTATGATCAACAAGGAAATATTGTTAGTCAAGATAATATGGATTAGGATATAAGATTTTTAGAAATAAAAAAAGCGAGCTATTTAGCTCGCTTTTTTTATTTTTTATTACGTTTATTGTAATTTTTATCACCTCTAGTTTTTGGCTTTTTATACTTGGCAGCAATTTTAAATTTATAACTACCACCTAAATTTTCTTTACTATTTTTTTCTGATTTTTCATGAAAAGCAGGTCCAGGTGCATCAATGTCTTTACGTTTGGTTGGATTGTTACGTTCTTTAATTACAGTGCGTTCTTCTTCAATCAACTCTGTAGAGATTTCAACTTCCTCTGGAATTTGCAATTCCGGAATGTCCATTTGCATTAGACTTTCAATTTTTTCAAGACTGTCCTGTTCTTTTTTGGTACTAAAAACAACTGCTTGTCCTTCGCGTTCTGCACGACCTGTTCTACCAATTCTGTGCATGTAGTTTTCTGGATAGTCTGGTGTATCAAAGTTAAAAACGTGTGTTACGTTATCAATATCTAATCCACGTGCCATTACATCAGTAGCAACTAAAACACGATTTATACCTTCTCTAAATTGCTCGATACTACGTAGTCTGTAGTTTTGCGTTTTGTTTGAGTGGATGACACATAACTCTTCTTTAAAAAACTCGTCTAAAGCTTCAAAAAGTCTATCTGCCATACGTTTGTTGGATACAAAAACTAATACTTTATTATACGTTTCAGCGTCTTGTAATAAGTGTACTAATAAATTAAGTTTAGTGTAATAATTAGGGACACTATATTTTGTTTGTGCTATGTTTTCTAAAGGTGTACCAGAAATAGCAATAGATACTTTTTGTGGTGCAGTAAAAAAGTCAGTAATTAATTCGTCAACATCTTCTGTCATTGTAGCAGAAAACATAATATTTTGTCTGCGTTCTGGAAGGATATCAAAAATATTAATTAATTGATGTCTAAACCCTAAGTCTAGCATGACATCTACTTCGTCAATAACTAAGCGCTCTAAAGATTTAAGTTGTAGTACTCGACTAACTGCTAAATCATACAATCGTCCAGGCGTTGCAACAATAATATCTTGACCTTGTGCAACTGCTTGTTTTTGTGTGTTAATGTTTGTGCCTCCATAAACACCAAGAACACGCGTGTTTATGTATTTTGCTAATTTTTCAATCTCATCAACAACTTGCACTACTAATTCTCTAGTAGGTACTAAAATTAAAACACGAGGATTATCTTGCTTAGAAAATTTTAGGTTTTTAAGTATTGGTAACATATAGGCAAAAGTTTTACCAGTACCAGTTTGTGCAATACCGACCATATCTTTACCACTTGCAACTACATTAAAAGCTTCTGCTTGTATTGGAGTTGGTTGTGTAAACCCTAGGTCGTCAATTGCGTTATATAAAGGGGTGTTTAAATTTAAATCTCTAAAGCTCAAAACGTGTTATTTTAGCCTACAAAATTACCACTATTATTTTGTTTACCCTAAATGATGCTCATGTATTTGTATACTGTAGCTTGCATTAAAGGTTTCATCTTGTGGTAATTTGATAATCCCTTCTTTTTCGGTTAGTTTTTGTGTTGTGTTTTCAGCGTCAGCAATACCTAGCCAAGGTTCTACACAAACATAAGGTGCGTTTGGTTTAGCCCAAATACCCAAATAATTAAAGTCTTTGTAGGTGATATTTAATATCTCGCCATGAGTTTTACTCACTAAAGCCACTTTTCTGGATTGTAAATCCTTAAAAATAAGCGCATCTTCATTAAATAAATCTGGTCTTAAATTAATACTGTTTTTAGTATTAAAAGCAGGTTTAGTTTGATTGGTTACTAAACCATTATCTATATTTAATAAATAGGTTTGTGCTGTTTCTTCGTGTTCAAAAACCAAACTATAATCCGTATAATTTTCATCTTTATAAATAGGACATTTAAAAGCAGGATGTCCACCAATACTAAAATAGATTGCTTTATTATCTAAGTTTTTAACCGTGTGTTTAATATTTAAAGTGTTATTGTCTAAAGTGTAAGTGATTAAAAACTCAAACTTAAAAGGAAACTGTTTTAATAAGTCTTCATTATAAATTAAACTAAAAGTTAAACTATTTTTGCTTTGATCAATTAGTTTTATATCGTCATTATGCCTAACAAAACCGTGCTTTGGCATGTTGTAGGTTTTACCTTCAAAAGTGTATTGGTCATTTTTTAAAGCTCCAATTATTGGAAACAAATTGGGTGCGTAGCTTCCCCAAATGTCAGGATCTGCATGCCACATAAATTGATTGTCGTTTTTAACGGAAGCAATTTCGCATAATTCTGCGCCTTTCGGTTTAACCGAAATTTTTAATACCTCATTTGATACTTGAAACATCTGTCTTATATTTAATCTCATGACTAAAATACTCGTTTTTTTAACATTTCTGTTTAACTTTACGCAACATTTTTTAAAGTGAGAACAACGACAAAACATAAACTAACTAATCCTGAGGACTTCAAGCAAAATTTATTGTCTTGGAGTCAGCAATTTGACGATGTTGTTTGGCTGGATTCTAACCAGTATAAGCAACAATACTCTAGCTATGATGCTGTTTTAGCTGTCGATGCCTTTACAGGATTTCAAACGGATTATAAAGATGCTTTTGAGCAGTTTAAAGAATACCAAACATTAGCTAATGACTGGGTTTTTGGTTATTTATCTTACGATTTAAAAAATGATGTAGAGCCTTTAAAATCTGCTAATTATGATGGTTTAGCATTTCCTGATTTATATTTTTTTCAACCTAAAAAAATCTTTTTAATTAAAGGTGACACTGTGGAACTGCAGTATTTAAAAATGGTTGATGATGAAGTGGAAACCGATTTAAATACAATAAATTGTTACAAGGACGATAAAATTAACAATTTACCTATCGAAAACGACCCTATTAAAATAAAACTTAGAATACATAAAGACGCGTATTTTGATAAGATTAAAACCATGTTAAGTCACATACACAGAGGTGATATTTACGAAGCTAATTTTTGTCAAGAGTTTTATGCAGAGGACACCGTTATAAATCCGTTAGAGATTTATAATAAACTTAACGCCATATCAAAACCACCATTTGCGACGTTTTTAAAGCTTAATGATAAATATTTATTGTCTGCGTCTCCAGAGCGTTACATTAAAAAAGAAGGCACTAAAATTATATCCCAACCTATTAAAGGGACCGCAAAACGTGAGGCTGATTTTATATTAGATTCTATTTTAAAAAACAATTTAGTATCGGATCAAAAGGAACGTAGCGAAAACGTAATGATTGTAGATTTGGTGCGTAATGATTTATCGCAAACCGCAACAAAAGGGAGCGTAAAAGTTGAAGAATTATGTAAGATTTATACCTTTGATCAAGTACATCAAATGATATCTACAGTAACCTCTCAGGTAGATAAAAAGACACATCCAATAGATATTATTAAAAGTACGTTTCCTATGGGAAGTATGACTGGAGCACCAAAAATTTCGGCAATGAAAATTATTGAAACTTTAGAAGAAACCAAACGCGGTTTATATTCTGGAGCAGTCGGCTATATTTCGCCAACAGGCGACTTTGACTTTAATGTTGTTATCCGCAGTATTTTATATAATGCCAGTAATAAATACGTGTCATACTCAGTTGGAGGTGCCATTACAGCAAAATCAGATCCTTTAAACGAATATGAAGAGTGTTTGCTTAAAGCCAAAGCTATGAGAACGGTTTTAGAAGGGTGAAGCTGATATCAGGGAAAAGGCATTAGGCAAAAAAAAGACAAATGTTTTAAGTATTACAGAAACATCAAAAAAACGTAAATTTGTTAAATGAAGAGTTATAGAGATTTGATAGTTTGGCAAAAATCAGTAGATATGGTAACTCATGTTTATCGCTTAGTGAAGCTATTTCCTGAGGATGAAAAGTATGGATTAACTTCGCAAATAAAAAGAAGCGCTATCTCTGTTTCATCTAATATAGCAGAAGGTTATGGGCGTAATTACACCAAGGAATATATTCGGTTTTTAAATATTTCTAGAGGATCATTGTACGAAATGCAGACACAGTTGCAAATTGCAATTAATTTAGATTTTTTAAAAAGCAACGATTTAAATGATGTTAATGACCTGTCTTTACAAATAGAAAAAATGCTTAACGCTTTAATCAAAAAGTTGGCAGTATAATTTATGCCTTTTTACTTATGCCTTATAACTTAATAGAACACTTCCAAAATCACATTAACAACACGCTTCCTTTTCTTAAAAACAGCAAACTACTGCTTGCTATTTCAGGAGGTTTGGATAGTGTTATTTTAACGCATTTGTGTAAAAAATCTGGTTTAGATATTACATTGGCACATTGTAATTTTAATTTAAGAGGTATTGAAAGTGATGGTGACGAGAAATTTGTAACAGATTTAGCTGATAGCTTGGAATTAGAGGTGTTTACTGAAAGTTTTGATACTAAGGCTTACGCCGAAAGTAATAAGGAATCTATCCAGATGGCAGCAAGAACTTTGCGTTATGATTGGTTTCAGGATTTAGCTAAAAATCTAGATTTTGACTATATTTTAACTGCGCATCATGCAGATGATAATTTAGAAACTTTTTTAATTAACCTGACTCGAGGAACAGGTTTAGAAGGTTTAAAAGGTATTCCGGAAATAAATGAAAACATAGTTAGACCATTGTTGCCATTTTCTAGAGAAACTATCGAAGATTTTGCGTTGTCAAACCAAATACTTTGGAGAGAAGATAGTAGCAATGCATCTACAAAATACTTGCGTAATAAGTTACGACATGATGTTATTCCCGTTTTAAAAGAACTAAATAATAATGTTTTAACCAATTTTAAAAACACATTAAATAATCTTAATGATACAGCTGATATTGTTGAAGAAAGTGTGCAAGCGGTTTTAAAACGAGCAATTATCGATATTGATGGTACTCAGGTTAGTTATAAAATATCAGAGTTTATTAAAGTCAACAATCCTAAAGCTTATTTATATGAAGTTTTTAAAGATTTTGGATTTACGCAATGGACAGATATTGTTAATTTGTTGACAGCACAAAGTGGGAAGCAAGTGTTTTCTGCAACGCATCAATTACTTAAAAATAGAGAGACTTTAATTTTAAGTGAATTAAAAAATGAGGATAGTCTGCATCAAAATGAAGCGTCTGTTATAATCAACAATTTTGAAAACGAAGTAAATGTTTTGTCAGGTGCTTTAACTTTTGAAACAGTAGCAAATATTGAAAAATCTGACAGCGCTACGATATATATTGATAAAGAAACGTTAAAATTGCCTTTAACTGTAAGACATTGGCAAGAAGGAGACTATTTTTACCCTTTAGGCATGCAAGGTAAAAAGAAGTTAAGCAAATATTTTAAAGACCAAAAGTTATCGTTATTAGAAAAAGAGAAGGTCTTATTATTGTGCAGCCAAGATAAAATTGTTTGGGTTATTAATCATCGTGCAGACGATAGATTTAAGGTAACCAATCAAACTAAATCAATACTAAAAATTAAATTATCATAATGAAGCATATAACCGCTTTTATACTATTTTTTATCACTATTTTAAGTGTTAATGCACAGGTTTTAAAACCAGTAAAATGGAGTAACGAAGTTCAGAAAATATCAGATCAAGAGTATGTTTTAGTGTATACAGCAAGCATTAAGGAGCATTGGCATTTATATTCTCAACATTTAGATGAAGGTGGTGCGTTACCAACCGAGTTTGTTTACGATTCTGTAAATAAAACCAATAATTATGAATTGATTGGAAAAGCGTTTGAAAGCGAATCTATAACGCAATTTGATAAGGTGTTCCAAATGGATTTAACCTTTTTTGATGGCGAAGCAACTTTTGCTCAAAAAATCAAATTATTAAATCCAGAGCAAAAAACAATTAAAAGTGAGGTTGCTTATCAAGCATGCGATGACTCAAAATGCATTTATGAGTTTGAAGAAGTTGTTTTTAATATTGCGCAAGCCAAGCCAATATCAGAAACAGTTAACGCTTTAATATCCACTGAAAACATTTTTAATCCAACATCTAAAATATTTGATCCTGTAAGTTGGAAAACGGGAGTCAAAAAACTAAATGACACGCAATATGAATTAACATATACTGCTGTTTTAGATTCAAAATGGCATATTTATTCGCAGGATAATAAAGAGCCAATGGGTCCAATACCTACTGAGATTACATTTAAAAATGATAATAAAGATTTTAAACTAATAGGCGATTTAAAAGAATCTGAAACGGTTGAAAAGTTTGAAAACGCTTTTCAAATGAATGTAAAATACTTTGAAAAACAAGCAGTTTTTACTCAAGTAATTGAAGTGTTAAATCCAACGTTAAACACTATTCAAGCCGAATCGTATTATCAAGCTTGCGATGACGAGAAATGTTTGGCTCCAGCTTTTATAGATTTAGATATTAATTTAAATGGTTTAGCCACAGAGGACACCAAAGCAACTAATAATATTGATGAAGAAGGTAATGACAATAAAGGATTATGGAGTATCTTTTTTATAGCGTTCTTATCAGGATTTGCAGCGTTGTTAACACCTTGCGTGTTTCCTATGATACCAATGACAGTTAGTTTTTTTACAAAGCAAAGTAAAAGCAAGGCGTCAGGTATTAAAAATGCAATAATCTACGGGTTATGTATTATAGCTATCTATTTACTTTTAGGTACAGCGGTTACAGCTATTTTTGGTGCAGATGCATTAAATGCATTAGCGACTAATGTTTGGTTTAACCTTATCTTTTTTGGATTATTAGTTGTATTTGCGTTTTCGTTTTTAGGTGCATTTGAGATTATGCTGCCAAATTCTTGGGCAAATAAAGTAGACTCGCAAGCTAACAGAGGAGGTTTTATTGGTATCTTTTTTATGGCATTAGCTTTAGCAATCGTTTCTTTTTCATGCACAGGACCAATTGTTGGAACATTATTGGTGGAAGCAGCCTCTAAAGGTGGTATTGCACCAATTATAGGTATGCTTGGCTTTTCTTCCGCTATAGCGTTACCATTTGCACTATTTGCAGCGTTTCCTGGATGGTTAAACTCGTTACCTAAATCAGGTGGTTGGTTAAATACTGTTAAAGTCGTATTAGGATTTTTAGAGTTAGCATTAGCATTCAAATTTTTATCACAAGCAGACTTAGTATTGCAATTACATTTGCTAGAGCGTGAAGTATTTATAGCTATTTGGATTGCTATTTTTGGGACTTTAGCCTTGTACCTTTTCGGAAAAATACAATTACCACATGATTCGCCTTTACCACATATTTCAGTTGGTAGATTAAGTCTTGGATTGATTGTTTTAACGTTTACTATTTATATGATTCCTGGACTTTGGGGAGCACCTTTAAACCTAATTAGTGCTTTTCCACCACCATTAGATTACAGCGAGTCGCCTTACGGAGTAGGTAACTCAAAAGGAGGAAGCAGTGCTAATAACTCTCACGATGATTTACCAGAAGGTGCACATTTATTAGCGCCACATGACATATTAGCATTTAATGATTATGATTTAGGTTTAGCTTATGCTAAAAAAGTGAATAAGCCAGTTATGTTAGATTTTACAGGTTGGGCTTGTGTTAACTGTAGAAAAATGGAACAAAACGTTTGGCCAAAAGGGAATATTTTAAATATCTTAAAAAATGACGTGGTTTTAATCTCATTATACGTAGATGATAAAAGAGAATTAGAAGCAGATGAAATTGTAGACTCTAAATTAAGACCAGGTAAAAAACTTAAGTATATTGGTCAAAAGTGGAGCGAATTTCAAACCATTAAATACAAATCTAATACACAACCATATTATGTTTTGATGGGTCACAACGAAGAGAATTTAAATACTCCAGTTGCTTATACTCCAGATTCCGACACCTATTACAATTGGTTACAAGAAGGAATTAATAATTTTTAATTGAATAAAACTATCCTGCAATTGCAGGATTTTTTTTACTGTTATATAGTACAACATGAAAACAATACAAGGACAAATAGTAGACATACAAAACAAACGTATTTTTAGTGGAGAAATCACTGTGGATTCAGGTAAAATACAGTCTATCACAGAAAAAGAGCACGATGTAAAACATTATATTTTACCAGGTTTTGTAGACGCGCATATACATATTGAAAGCTCGATGTTAGTACCATCAGAGTTTGCAAAAATAGCAGTTAAACACGGTACGGTATCTACAGTTAGTGATCCGCATGAAATTGCGAATGTATTAGGTGCAGCAGGAGTGGAGTTTATGATTAAAAACGGTAAGAAAACACCGTTTAAATTTAATTTTGGTGCACCAAGTTGTGTGCCAGCAACTACTTTTGAGTCGGCAGGAGCAGTTATAGATTCTGACGACATTAAAACCCTTATGGCTAATCCAGATATTAAGTATCTAGCCGAGATGATGAATTATCCAGGTGTGTTGTTTGATGATGAAGAAGTACTAAAAAAAATAGCTTGGGCAAAACACTATAATAAACCCGTAGATGGTCACGCACCAGGTTTAAGAGGTGATGACGTTACTAAATATATCAATGCAGGAATTAGCACAGATCACGAATGTTTTACCTATGACGAGGCATTAGAAAAGCTTCAAAAGGGAATGAAAATCTTGATTAGAGAAGGTAGTGCTGCCAAAAACTTTGAAGCATTAATAGATTTATTACCTGAGCATTATCAAAACATGATGTTTTGTAGTGACGATAAGCATCCTGACGATTTATTATTAAACCATATAAACGCCCTTTGCGCTAGAGCAGTAGCAAAAGATATTGATGTGTTTAAAGTGTTGCAAGCAGCTTGTGTCAACCCTGTAAAACATTATAATTTAGAAGTTGGATTATTACAAAAAGGTGATGATGCCGATTTTATTATTGTTGAAGATTTAAAAGATTTTAAAACACTACAAACGTATATAAATGGTGAGTTAGTGTTTGACAATGGAACGTCTTTAATTAAGCATGTAGATTTTGAAAATCTTAATAATTTTGATACAGAAATTAAAACGGTTGAAGACTTTAAAGTCGAAAGTACAGCCAAACAAATACGAGTAATCGAAGCTTTAGAAGGACAATTAGTAACTAATCAATTAATCGAAGAAGCAACAACCCAAAACGGAAATTTAGTATCAAACACAGTTACTGATGTCTTAAAAATGACAGTAGTTAACCGTTATAAAAACGACGAGCCAGCGTTAGCGTTTATTAAAAACTTTGGTTTAAAAGAAGGTGCAATTGCTAGTTCTGTTGGACACGATTCTCATAATATAATTGCGGTTGGTGTTAGCGACGAAGCTATTTGTAAAGCAGTTAATTTAATAATTGAAAATAAAGGAGGTATTTGTGCAGTTTCTGATACAGATCAAAAAATAGTATCGCTTCCTGTTGCGGGAATTATGAGTGATAAAAATGCTGAAACTATTGGTCACGCTTACGCGGAATTGGATACGTTTGCTAAACAATTGGGTACAACATTAAATGCACCTTACATGACCTTGTCTTTTATGGCATTATTAGTTATCCCTTCAATAAAATTAAGTGATAAAGGCTTGTTTGATGGCGGAAAGTTTGAGTTTGTAGAGTTGGGAATTAATTAGATTGCTAATATAATTTCCAAAAAAGAGTACTTATATTTTACAATTATTTTATTGTAACTTTATAATTTACACTTAACTTAACTTCTTATGACAAAAAAACTACTATTATTTATCGTAACTCTTTTTAGTCTACAAATTGTTAGTGGACAAATATCATTTCATGAAAGTGTTATAGATTCTACAAAATATGAAATTAGTAAAGCATATGCTGTTGACTTTGATGGAGATGGAGATCAAGACTTAGTTTATGAGTCTAGTCCTTTTAGTTGGTCTAAAAATACAGATAGCGCAGGAACAATGGGTGTTATAAATGTAATAGATGCTAGTATTAGTGTAAATACATTAAAGATTGGAGATTTAGATAATGATGGAGATTTAGATTTAGTTATTTTAGGATACAATTCTATTACAAATATCTCTGTATTGGCTTGGTATGAAAACACAGACGGACTTGGGAATTTTGGAAATATTCAAACAATTAGTACTAATAGTTATAATGATTTAGATATAAATGATTTTGATGGAGATTCTAAATTGGATATTATTATTTCTTCAAAGTTCGATGGAAAAATTGCATGGTACAAAAATCTTGGATCTGGAGCATTTGGAACGGAGCAGTTAATAACCAATGCTTCCACATCATCTTCAACTCTAATTTTAAGTATAACTACAGGAGATATTGATAACGATAATGATATAGATATTGTTTATGCGCCTTATGGAAGCCCTGATCAATCAATTTATTGGATAGAAAATACAGATGGTAATGGCGCTTTTACTACTACAAACTTATTGTTAGATGTCTTTGGAGGTATGTATGATATTAACTTGGTCGATTTTAATCAAGATGGCGTTTTAGATTTATATGGAAGTAGCTCATTTGATAATATTTATTTAAAAAATGATGGTATTGGTATATTTACTTGGGAATTCACATTTAATTCTTCTTATGAAAATAGTAGTTTAGGTAAAGCAATAGATATAGATGGAGATTCTGATATGGATATGCTATATTTTGTAGATAATTTTGATACATTTTCTAACAACAATAATGAAGGTGCAATTATTTGGTTTGAAAATACTGATGGACTAGGTACATTTAGCACAGAACAAATAATAAGGCAGGTAAATTTTACAAGTGAAGATGTTATTAATAATGCCATAGCTTATTTAAAATTTAATACAGCAGATTTAAATGGAGATGGTTACCAAGATCTAGTATGTTCTGGATTAGATGGCTATGAAGTAAGCTGGTTTCAAAATGAAAATAATAGTGTAATTTTTGGAAACTCTAAATCTATAATAAATGATATAACAGGAATAAATAACATGCAATCTGCGGACATAGATTCCGATGGAGATGAAGATGTTGTTTTTGTTTCTGGTTTAAATGATACATTGGGTTGGTTTGAAAATTTGGATGGAAATGGAGTATTTGGACCGCAACAAATAATTTCTGTACAAGGAAATAAATTTAGTACTCTAAAGATAGCAGATGTTGATAGTAATGGAAGTTTAGACATTATTGTTAATTCTAGCTTAGATGATAAAATTTGGATTTATAAAAACACAGACGGTTTAGGTAATTTTACTTTGCATCAATCTATTGTAAACAGTTCCGGAAGTTCTAGAAACATGAATGTTTTTGATGTAGATAATGACAGTCATATAGATATTGTTATGCTAGAAAATTTTGGAGACAAATTGGTCTGGTTTAAAAATATTGATGGTTTAGGTAATTTTGGAACAGAACAAATTATTACAGAAGCTATTGATGATTTAGACGATTATAAGTTTTCAGATTTAGATAACGATGGTGATTTAGATATTGTAATAAACACACCATTTTCGTGGTTAGAAAATTTAGGAAGTAGTGGTAATTTTAGTGCTCTTCAAAATATACAAACTTCAGAAAATATAAGAAGATTAAAAACTTATGATGTTGATTCAGATGGTGATAACGATATTTTAGTATACTTTAATTACGAATTAGGTTGGTTCGAAAATACAAACGGTCAAGCAAATTTTGCAAATTACCATTCTATTGATAATACTTTTTCTACTTATGAATTATTAATTGATATTGATAATGATGGCGATTTAGATGTAGTTAACCAAAATTATTCAAGTGCTACAGAGAATAAAGAGGTTAATTTATATAGAAACGATCAAGGCAATTTTAGTGGACCAATTAATATAGATGAGAGTAATAGATTTAGTGCTTTATTTGCAGGTAATTTAGATGGTAATGATAAAAATGATATAATCTATTCTGTTTCAGAATCTAGTAATAAAATTGGTAAAATTGGTTGGTATAGAAATTTAGGAGTTTTAGAGAATCAAATATCTGGATCTGTAACTTACGACTTTAATAATGATGGATGTGATATAAGTGATATTCCAGCGAATAATACTTTAGTAGCTGTTGGTGGTAATGGTTTTTCATTTGCAACTTTTTCTCAGCCGGATGGTACTTTTCAATTAGATGTAAGCCAAGGACAATTGTACACTTACCTCGCACCCAATACAAATTTTACTTCAACTCCAGATTTTTTTATTTCCGAATTTACTAATGTTGGCGAAGTTGATAATTCTGTTGATTTTTGTTTAACAGCTGCAACAGCTAGTAACGACTTAAACATCGTAGTCTATCCATCAGTTAATGATCCAAGACCAGGTTTCGACACCACATATCAAATAGTTTATAATAACGTTGGTACAACACAATTAAGTGGAGATGTTGCTTTCCAGTTTGATGATGCAAAACTGAACTTCTTAAACGCAAGCGAAACAGTAACCTCTCAAACTATAAACACATTAACGTTTAATTTTACAGACTTAAATCCTTTCGAAACAAGAACAATAGATTTAGAGTTTAATGTATTTGCACCACCAACTACAAATATTGACGATGTTTTAGTATCAACTGCAACAGTAAATCCTGTTACAGGAGATAACACAGCAGATGATAATGTTTTTACATTAAACCAAACTGTTATCGGTTCGTACGACCCAAACGATATTCGAGTTTTAGAAGGAGATCAAATTTTACTTGAAGACGCAGATAAATACTTACATTATATTATTCGTTTCCAAAACACTGGTACAGCGAGTGCCATTAATTTAAATGTAGAAAATGTGTTAGATAGCAAGTTAGATTGGACAACAATACAGTTGGAAAGTTTAAGCCACAACGGAAGAGTAGAAATTACAAATGGAAATTTGGTTAATTTTGTATTCGATGATATTAATCTTGTAAATAGTACAAGTGATGAAGTTAATTCTCATGGTTTTATAGCTTATAAAATAAAGCCAAAAACTAATGTTGTTGTTGGTGATATTTTTAATAGCACAGCAGATATTTATTTCGATTTTAATCCTGCAATTGTAACTAATACAGTGACTACAGAAATTGTTGCTAGTTTATCTGTAGGTGCGTTTGAGACCACTGATATTTCAATATTTCCAAATCCAGCAAATAAGGAGCTAACCATAAAAGGAAAAACAATTATAGAATCTATTACTATTTACGATATAAACGGAAGACAATTAAAAACTGTCATTTTTACAAGTGAAAAAGGGAATCTAGATATTAGTAATTTATCTCAAGGTATGTATTTCTTGAAGATTAAATCTGGAAATAATACAGAGTCAATAAAGTTTATAAAAAAGTAATTTTTACTACATAATTTTAAATAAAAACCTTTCAGTTTTAAATCTGAAAGGTTTTTTGTTACTTATCTTTGATCAAATGTTTCAATATAAAAAGCCTTTTAAAACAACGAACTAATTGCCAATCCTAAAAACCACATATAAACCCAAATTTATGTTCAGAAATGGACATGTTTCTACTATTTATTCAGGTGTAATGCGTAAAGTAGAAGGCGTGACTCAGAAACGAGAACGTATTATTTTACCAGATACCGATTTTATAGATTTAGATTGGAGTTATGCAGGAAATAAAACAAAACAATTACTTGTGGTTTTGCATGGCTTAGAAGGTAATGCACAACGCCATTATATGCTAGGGTCGGCTAAAATCGCTAACCAAAATAATATGGATGCGGTTTGTGTTAATTTTAGAGGATGTAGTGGAGAGGTAAACAAAACGTTTCAATCGTATCATTCTGGTAAAACAGACGACTTAGCTTCAGTTATAAAACATATTACATCCCAATTTGATTATGATACCATTTACCTAAATGGATTTAGCTTAGGAGGTAATGTTATTTTAAAGTATTTAGGTGAAACATTAGATTTGCCAAAACAAATTAAAGCAGCAGTAACAGTATCTGTTCCTGTATATTTAAGAGGGTCTTTAGAGCAGTTAATGTCCTCTAAAAACTATGTGTATTCTAAGAAGTTTCTAAGAAATTTAAGAACTAAATTAGTAGAGAAACAACACTTATTTCCTCAAAAAATAAACAATCAAGATTTGAGTGCTGTCAGAACATTAAAAGATTTTGATGATGTGTATACCTCAAAAGCACACGGATTTAAAGATGCTTATGATTATTATGAGCAATCAAGTAGTCTTCAGTATTTAAAACACATTTCAATTCCTACGTTATTAATAAACGCACAAAACGATTCTTTTTTATCAAAGGAATGTTACCCAATTCAAGAAGCAGAAGAAAACACTAATTTTTATTTAGAAATGCCTAAATATGGTGGGCATGTTGGTTTTTATGATCAACAAAACGTCTATTATTCTGAAAAACGAATGCTTCAGTTTATTACTAATTTATAGTATAGTAATGTAATTTCAATTTAGTAATAAAATACCTATCTTTAGTTTTTTTAAATTAAAAATTAATGAAACGTATTCTTATTTTACTAGCTTTAACGCTAGTATTTTCGTCTTGTAAAGACCAACTAAAATTAGACACCGCAACTTCTCAGGTTGTAAAAGACACATTTATTGTTGCTGAGCATTACAATAAAAAAGAAGTGTCAATTGCTATGCGTGATGGTGTAAAATTACATACAACAATTTACTCGCCAAAAGACACCTCAAAACAATATCCTATTTTAATGCAACGTACACCTTACAGTTGCAGACCTTATGGCGAAAACGAGTTTAAATCTACAATCGCTCCTAATCAATATTTAATGAAAGAAGGTAATATTGTGGTGTATCAAGATGTACGTGGACGTTGGAATAGTGAAGGCGTTTATGATAACATGAGAGCCTTTATCCCTAACAAAACAGGTAAACAGTTTGACGAGGCTAGTGATACGTATGACACCATTGATTGGTTAGTTAATAATGTAGAAAATAATAACGGAAATGTGGGGACTTGGGGAATATCTTACCCTGGTTTTTACACAACTTATTCTGCATTATCAGGACATCCTGCTTTAAAGGCAGCGTCGCCTCAAGCTTGTATTAGTGATTTCTTTTTTGATGATTTTTTCCATAATGGCGCTTTTTTATTAAGCTATTGGAGAGCAACTTCGCTTTTTGGACACATGAAAGACCAACCAACAAAGGAAGCGTGGTATAAGTTTCCGGAGATTGGTACAGAGGATCAATACCAGTTTTTTTTAGATGCAGGACCACTTAGTAATTTAAATAAATATTACGGAGAAGATAATGTGTTTTGGAATCAAATTAAGAGCCATCCCAATTATGATGAGTTTTGGCAGGGTAGAGGTATTATTCAGCATTTAAACGATATCAAACCAGCCACTTTAATTGTTGGAGGTTTGTTTGATGCAGAGGATTTATACGGACCGTTTAACACGTATAAAACTATCGAGAAAAACAGCAAAAACTATAATGGTGTTGTTTTTGGACCATGGAGTCATGGTGATTGGGCTAGAAATAAAGAACGTCAAGTGATTGGGAATATTCATTTTGGAGATAATATTTCGGATGACTTCCAGAAAAATATCGAAACTAAATTCTTTAATCATTTCTTAAAAGATAATGGCGAAGGGACTTTAGACTTACCTGAAGCGCACTTTTTTAATACAGGAACAAAACAATGGGTAGATTTTACAGCTTGGCCACCAGAAAACAGTGTTAAGGAAAGCTATTTTATGCAACCAGATCAACGTTTAACGCAAAAAGCAAATCGTATGATTGCTACTAGCGATTTTATTAGTGATCCCAAAAAGCCAGTGCCATATACAGAAGATATAAAAGTGGTATTTACACCACGTAAATTTATGACCGACGATCAACGTTTTGCATCAAGACGTCAAGATGTTTTAACTTTTGAAACTGAAGTTTTAGAAAATGATGTGACTTTAGCAGGAGATATTTTAGCTAAACTACAGGTGTCTACAACAGGTACATCTGCAGATTGGATTGTTAAAGTTATTGATGTTTTTCCTGCTGACACAGAAAATACTGAAGACGTACAAGACCACTTAAAATTAAGTAATTACCACATGCTAATTAGAAGCGAAACGATGCGTGGACGTTTTAGAAATAGTATGACTAATCCAGAACCATTTGTTCCAAATCAAAAAACTGCGGTAAATATTACGTTACAAGATGTGCTACACACCTTTAAAAAAGGACACAAAATACAAGTACAAGTACAAAGTACATTTTTTCCTTACATAGATATCAATCCACAAACGTACGTTGATAATATATTTGAAGCTAAAGCATCTGATTTTAAAGCGCAAACACACAAAGTTTACAACGATTCGGCAATAGAGTTTACGGTATTAAAGTAGAGTATTGAAACTTTTTTCCTACTTTTAGTATCTAAACTAACCATTTTATGCTAAGAAAAGTTTTTGGAAGTGCTGTCTTTGGTGTCGAAGCCACAACAGTAACCGTTGAAGTTAACGTAGATAGTGGTATTGGCTATCATCTTGTTGGACTTCCGGATAATGCTATTAAAGAAAGTAATTTTAGGATTGCTGCTGCACTTCAAAATAATGGGTATAAAATTCCAGGTAAAAAAATAATTATAAATATGTCACCAGCAGACCTTCGAAAAGAAGGTTCTGCTTATGACTTGACTTTGGCTATGGGTATTTTGGCTGCGTCTAAACAAATAGCAGCAGATAATTTAGAGGATTTTTTAATCATGGGCGAGTTGTCCTTGGATGGTACTTTACAACCTATAAAAGGGGCTTTGCCAATTGCAATAAAGGCTAGAGAGGAAGGTTATAAAGGTTTTATACTACCTATACAAAACGTTAAAGAAGCTGCTATTGTTGATGGTCTTGAGGTTTATGGAGTAGAAAATATAAAACAAGTCATTAATTATTTTGATAAAGGAGAAGCTTTAGAACAAACCATAATTGATACAAGAAAAGAATTTGAAAAAAACTTAGACTTTCCTGAGTTTGATTTTAGTGATGTAAAAGGTCAAGAAAGTATAAAACGCTGCATGGAAATTGCAGCAGCTGGTGGACATAATATTATTTTGATAGGTCCTCCAGGAGCAGGTAAGACTATGTTAGCAAAGCGTTTGCCTAGTATTTTACCACCAATGACTTTACATGAAGCTTTAGAGACTACCAAAATACACAGTGTAGTTGGTCGTGTTAAGGACACTGGCTTAATGGCTCAAAGACCCTTTAGAAGTCCTCACCACACCATTAGTGATGTTGCACTTGTTGGAGGTGGTGCATATCCACAACCAGGAGAAATATCACTATCACATAATGGTGTTTTATTTTTAGATGAATTACCAGAATTTAAACGTGGTGTTTTAGAAGTGATGCGACAACCGTTAGAGGACAGAGAAGTTACCATTTCTAGAGCAAGATTTACTGTAACGTATCCATCATCTTTTATGTTGGTTGCTAGTATGAATCCTAGTCCAAGTGGATATTTTAACGATCCTGATGCTCCTGTAACTAGTAGTCCAGCCGAAATGCAACGTTATTTAAGTAAAATTTCCGGACCGCTTTTAGACCGAATTGATATTCATATTGAAGTAACTCCTGTACCTTTTGAAAAATTGTCTGAAGAACGTAAAGGCGAATCTTCTGTAGACATAAGAAAACGGGTTACTAAAGCACGAAAAATCCAAACCACTCGTTTTGAAACTTTTGAAAATGTACATTATAACGCACAAATGTCTACCAAGCAAATTAGGGTGTATTGTAAGTTGGAAGAGGCTTCAAAGCAATTACTTAAAACAGCAATGGAACGCTTAAATCTTTCCGCAAGAGCGTACGACAGAATATTAAAAGTATCTAGAACCATAGCAGATTTAGAAGGTAGTGAAGATGTTAAAGGTAATCACATTAGTGAGGCAATCCAATACAGAAGTTTAGATAGAGATGGTTGGTTGGGATAAATGTTTAAAGTTTAATAGATTTTCTGTACTTTCGTAAACAGCTATTAATAACTATAAACCATATTTTAAAATGTCAGAACCAACTGGAAAAATTTCGGCTACTGAAGCCGAAACACTAAGTAACGCGTGGACTAAACTACGTCAAGATGCTAACAATACTGCTGCAGGTCAGGAAGATAATAGGTCTTCGTGGTATTCTCTTGAAGATATGCAAGCATTTCTTGAAATGATTAAAGAACAAAATCCTAATGTAAATGGTGTAAGATGCTATTTAGGTGTGCAGTCCGATAAGGAAACATCTAAAGGATTAACCACTATATTTATGGTGCCAACAGAAGATGTTGATGGTAAAAACATGGATATAAAAGATGCTGATGGTATTGATAGAGGACAAGGAGGAATGCCTCCAGGAGCTGGTTATCCAAATTAATTATTATGGAAGAATTTTTAAAGGACAATTATAGTATTTTAACTAAATTCTTCATTTTAGTAGCAGTTGTTTCTGGTCTTGTAACTTACAAGAAACATAAAGGAACACCTGCTACTTTTTTTGTTAAAGTTTTAATCTATTTTTTAATTGTAGAATTAATAGGTACCTACTCTTCGTTGTACAAAAATTTTAGCTTTTTAGAGCCAATATATAACTCATTATTTAGACAAAATTATTGGTGGTATACTATTGCTTTTGATATTATTGGTATTGTATTATTTTCACTTTTATTTCAAAAAATTATTCCTAATAAGCTTTATAATAAGGTGTTAAAATATAGTACTTATGGGTTTGTTCTTTTTTCTATACTATATATTATTTATAATCGTGATTTGTTTTTCTTTCAGTTTTTTCCCGTAATTCAGATAACAGGAGCCTTAATAATACTTAGTTGTAGTGTCTTTTATTTTATAGAATTATTGTTGAATGATAAAATTATAAAATTTTATAAGTTTCTTTATTTTTACATAGCTATAGCCATTTTTATATGGTGGATTGTCGTGACACCATTAACGTTTTATGATGTTTATATGGTAAATGGTGATTGGGATTATATTTTATTAAAGTGGGAAATTTACTTATCTCTAAACTTTATAATGTATATATCATTTGCTATTGGTTTTTTAATCTCTGAGCCAGAAAATTTGATTAAACTAGACTAGTATTAGCCTTATAATATAATATTTAATATGTTTTCTTATTAGATAGTTTTCTTTGTAAAAGATAGTTAGCTAATTTTTTTTTATTACTTTTAAATTGCTATTAACCAACTTTTAAAACAAATGAAAAACTTAGGCAGCTTAATCTTAGGATTAATTATTGGCGCATTGGTAATGTATTTTTATTCAAACAATTTAAAGGGATCTCACGTTATTAACCCAGTTATAAAACCAAGAGGTGTCATTACACCAAATCAAGCAATAGTGTTAGATTCTACCTACAATTCTAGACATACTTTAATTAGCGACAGTATTGTAAAACAACCCGATAATCGCTCAAGCTGGTGGTCCTTGGATGATGTTACTAATTATATAGATTATGCTAAAAACCAATCTGACAGCTTAGGTTATAATATGAGTGGATTAAGAGTCTATTTAGGAGCCTATCCAACAAGTAAAAATCAGGTTGGATATACTACCATGTTTATGGTACCAACAGGAGATGTTAAAATGGTTGATGGAAGTAAAGGTTTTGCAGCATCAGCTAATACTGATATTGAAGGAGCTAGTCCTTTAAATATGGGAACTGCTGGTAATCCTCCAAATTCTAATTATCCTCATTAATTCCGTATTGTGGAAACATTTTTGAAACAAAATTATAGTTTAATAACCCACAGTATAGAGTTATTGGCTGTGCTTATTGCTTTATTATGCTATAAAAAATACAAGTTAACTTCTGGTAAGTATTTTATATATTTTCTATTCTATGTTTTTGTTATTGACCTGTTAGGAGAATATCCTTCATTTTACAATACGTTTGAGTGGTTAACTACTGTACAAAATTCTGTATTTAGATATAATTATTGGCTGTTTACAGTTTTTTACATTTTAGGAAGCATAGTGTTTTATATGTTTTATTATCATAAGATTTTAAAAAACAAAACACATAAAATTATAGTATTGGCAGTAGGTATATTAAGTTTAGTAATTTCAATAATCTATATGGCATGTAATACAGCTCAGTTTTTTAATGGCTTTTTACCTTTAATAAGTGTGTTAGCTGCTTTTTCTATTATAACATTTACAACATGCTATTTTATCGAGTTGTTACAAAGTGATAAAATGCTTAGGTTTTATAAAATATTAGACTTTTATATTAGTATAGCGTTGCTTTTTTGGTGGTTAATTACAACGCCAGTTATTTTTTACGGTATTTACAATTCTGATGAAGATTGGAATTTTGTAATCTTAAAATGGCAAATATTTTTGTTTTCAAATATCATGATGTACTTAACTTTTACTTTTGGATTATTAATTTCAAGGCCTCATGAAAACGATTAGATGATAGATTTTATAACCAAACATTTTAATTTTATTGTGTATTTTTTTGAATTAATTGCGTTTATAACAGGCGTTATTTTATTTAAAAAGCATAAAAGTAAAGCAACAAAGATTTTTATTTTTTTTTTAGCTTACATAGTTTTTGTCGAGTTTGTGGGATGTATCTTAACTTATCTTAAAGCCAACGCAATAGTGCAATTTGTAAGACAGTTAGGGGTAACAACCCGTCTATGGTATAATGTGTTTTGGTTATTTGGAAGTGTCGTTTTTATCTTGTTTTACTATTATAATTTGTTTAAAATCAAGATGTTTAAGACTACGATTAAATATATAAGCTTATTATATGTTTTAATTTTTACTATACATGTAGTCTTTAATTACGACGCCTTTTTTAATGCGCATCATACGTTTTATTTTATTTTAGACGCCTCAATAATTTTTATATGTGTAACGCTTTTTTGTTTAGAATTACTTAAAAGTGACTACCTTTTAAATGTTTCAAAATCATTTAGCGTGTACGCTACTTTTGGGTTGTTTTTATGGTGGCTAGTAACAACTCCAATTATTTTTTACGAAAGTTATAATACCACTGCAGACTGGGGTTTTGCAAATTTAAAACGTCGCGTATTTCTATTTGCTAATATATTTATGTATACTTGTTTTGTATTGGGTCTAATAGCTTCTAAACCTCAAAAAAATTAAATGATTAATACTTTAAATTTTATACAAACACAGGCAACCTCTACACAGTCAGAACGTTATTTGCTAATTTATATGATTGGTGTGCTTATTGTGGTTACCACCTTGGTAGTATTGTTTTTTATAGTATTTCAAAAAAGAAAAAACACACTACTGTTAGATAAAATTTTACAACAACGCGCTTTTGATTTAGAGCTATCAAATGCACAAACCGAAATACAAGAGCAAACCCTAAAAAATATTGGTTGGGAGCTTCACGATAACGTAGGTCAGTTGTTAGCAGCAGCTAGCATGCAACTTAATATCCTTAAAACTAAATTAAATGTTGAAGGAAACGAAAACTTTGCTGAAGCCTCAGATTTTGTAAAACAGAGTTTAAAAGAAGTTAGGATGTTATCACGATCGTTAAATAATGAGGTGATACTAAATATTGGTTTTGAACAGTCCATTACCAATGAGTTAAACCGACTTAAAAAAATGAAATTTGCTTCTGCAGAATTACAAGTAAAAGGGATAGTAGTTCCTTTTAATGATAAAAAGCACGAGATTATTATATTCAGAATTTTACAAGAGTTTTTTTCCAATACAGTTAAATATTCTGAAGCAAAAAACTTGACTGTAACCTTAAATTATCTGGCAGATAAATTAATTTTAGTAGCAACAGATGATGGTAAAGGATTTGATATAAATACAGTACAAGAAGGATCAGGTTTATTAAACATGAAAAGTCGTGCCCAACTTATTAATACCAACTACAATTTAACTTCAAAACCAGGAAATGGTGTTAAGTTGCAATTAGAGTATCCCTTAATAAAACAAGCTTAATAGACTGCTTTTATAGCCATTTTAAAGCCTTTCTAACAAAGTTTAACTTATTCTTATAAGGTGCATAACGTACAGGTATATCCAACCAATTAGCTTTTTTAACAACACCCTTTTTATGACTAAACGTGTCAAAGGTGTACTGTCCATGATAAGCACCAAGTCCACTATTACCTACACCTCCAAACGGTAATCTATGATTAGCAAAATGTACAATGGTATCATTAATGCATCCTCCTCCAAACGAGAATTTTTGTATTAATTGTTTCGCTTTCGCGGAATTTGAGCCAAATACGTATAAGCTTAAAGGTTTATTGTATGACATGATAATAGTGTCTAATTCCGAATCTTTTTGATAAGAAATCACAGGAAGAATCGGACCAAAAATCTCATCTTTCATCACTTCGCTATCAAGCTGTGGCTCATCAATAATAGTTGGCGCAATGTACAAATCAGAAGCATCAGTTTGTCCGCCAATAATGCACTTTTGATTAACTAACATTTTTGCTAAACGCTCAAAGTTTTTGGCATTTATAATTCGCGCAAAATCTTTAGATTGTTTTGGAGTAGAGGAGTATGCTAATTGTATTTCATGCTGCATAGCTTTATAAAAAGCTTCTTTTTTACTATCATGTATTAAAACATAATCTGGTGCAATACACGTTTGACCTGCATTTACAAATTTACCCCAAACAATACGTTTTGCTGCTAGCTTTATATTTGCTGAATTATCAATTATACAAGGGTTTTTTCCACCCAACTCTAATGTAACAGGAGTTAAATTTGGTGCAGCAGCCTTAGCTACTATTTTACCAACTGCGACACTGCCTGTAAAGAATATATAATCCCAATGTTGCTCTAGTAATTTGGTAGAGGTATCTACACCACCTTGCACAACAGCAACATGTTCAGGGTTAAAAACAGTATTGATAATATCGTTAATTAATACAGAGGTGTGTGGTGTTAACTCACTAGGTTTTAAAATGGCTGTATTTCCTGCTGCAATTGCACCAACAAGTGGAGCCAATGCTAATTGATAGGGATAATTCCAAGGTGCTATTATTAAAACACTTCCGTAAGGTTCTGCATACAAATAATCAGTGGACGGAAAGTTTAATAACGCTGGCAAGACGCGCTTTGGTTTTGCCCATTTATTTAACTTTTTTATAGTGTGTTTTAAATCCTGAATTACAATCGCTGTTTCGGTTAAAACACTTTCAAATTCAGGTTTTTTAAAATCGTTATATAACGCATCTATAATCTCTTGCTCTCTGGTTTTTAATTGATTTAACAACGATTTTAAAAGTGTTTTTCTGTAGGGAACACTTAAAGTTTTACCTGTTTTAAAATACGCTTTTTGATTGTTTAATAATTCAGGAATCATAGTGGTGTTTTAAAATTAAAGATAAACTATTTTATTGATTTGCTGCTCATGCGTTAGTGGTAGTAATGACATCCTTTTTTTGCTACCATAAATGGCAAAAAAAGATATAATGGATGACACGACCCTTGTGGTAACGCCCAAATATTACAAACAAGCGTCCCAAATAGGATCTTTAGGTAAAGGTGCTGTAATGTTTAAATCGTCTTTAGAGACTGGATGAGTAAATTGTATGTTTCTTGCGTGTAAGCTTATGCTTGCGTCTTTGTTACTGCGATCAAATCCGTATTTTAAATCGCCTTTAATTGGAGAACCTATACTAGACAGTTGCGAGCGTATTTGATGATGACGTCCTGTTTCTAGATTAACTTCAAGTAAAAAATAGTTGTCTAGCTTTTTGATTATCTTGTAATGTAGGATTGCCTTTTTGCTATCTGGTACTTCTTTTATATAAGCTGTAGACTTGTTGTTTTTTGGATTTTTCTTTAACCAATGGATCAAAGTATCAGCATCTTTTTCTGGCCTATTTTTAACTAAAGCCCAATAGGTTTTAGAGATGTCTTTGGACACAAACAACTTATTTAATCTTGGCAAGGCTTTACTAGTTTTAGAAAATATGACTAAGCCTGTTGTTGGTCTATCTAATCTATGGACAGTCCCTAAATACACATTGCCTGGTTTATTGTATTTTAAGGCAATGTAATTTTTAATAACGTCACTTAAAGGTGTGTCTCCTGTTTTGTCACCTTGCACAAGGTCTCCAGCACGTTTATTAACGACAATAATATGGTTGTCCTCATAAATAACTTGAAGGTTGTCTTTATTAGATAAAACTTTTGACATTAGGATATATAATAGTATTGCAAATTAGTCTTAATAGCTAAAAGTTATTAATACTGCTCGTTATCGTTAGGGAAGTCTCCACTTTTAACGTCTTCGCCATATTGAGCAATTGCTTGACTCATTTCTTCATATAAATTCATGTAACGACGTAAAAAACGAGGGTTAAACTCATGCGTCATACCTATCATATCATGTAAGACTAGTACTTGACCATCAACACCATTTCCGGCTCCAATACCTATCACTGGTATTGATACGCTTTGTGCAACCTCTTGTGCTAATTTTGCAGGAATTTTTTCTAGTACAATAGCAAAACATCCAATGCGCTCTAACATAAGTGCGTCTTCCTTTAGTTGGTCTGCTTCTTGTTCTTCTTTAGCTCTTACAGTGTAAGTTCCAAATTTGTATATAGATTGAGGAGTTAAACCTAAATGTCCCATGACAGGTATTCCAGCATTAAGGATGCGTTTAATAGAGTCTTTAATTTCTTTACCACCTTCCAATTTTACTGCGTGTCCACCAGACTCTTTCATGATTCTAATAGCACTTCTTAAAGCTTCTTTTGGATCACTTTGGTAACTACCAAACGGTAAATCTACTACAACTAAAGATCTGTCAATAGCACGTACTACAGAGGATGCGTGATATATCATTTGATCTAAAGTAATAGGCAATGTTGTTTCATGTCCAGCCATTACATTACTAGCAGAATCACCAACTAAAATAACGTCTGTACCTGCACCATCTACTATTTTAGCCATAGTATAATCGTAGGCAGTCAGCATGGAGATTTTTTCTCCATTTTTTTTCATTTCTACTAATGATTTAACGGTAACGCGTTTATATTCTTTTTTTGCTACAGACATGTTTTGTAATTTTATTATAGAATGTAAATGTACTAAATTAAAGGCTTATTCTGAATTTTAATTTATTTTGAAAGACTTATATTTAGCTAATAATTATAATATTTTTTTATGAAATTATTTAGTCTTGTACTTTTTGTAATGTGTAGTAGTTTTAGTTTTTCTCAAATTGATGAACAAGAAAAAGCAATTAAAACTATTACTACTTTTTTTGAAGGGTTTCATAATCAGGATTCTGTGGTAATTAAAAGCGTTGTGTATAAAGCTGTTGTTATGCAATCAATAAATGAAAACACTAATGGCAATTTGGAATTAACGACCTCTAATTTTTCTGATTTTATAAAACAGATTGTTGCTATTCCAGAAGACCAAACGTTTTCTGAAAAATTATTAAGCTATAGTGTGCAAATTGATGGCAATATGGCAAATGTTTGGACGCCTTATCAGTTTTGGTACAATGACAAACTTAGTCATTGTGGCATAAACTCGTTTCAATTGCTAAAAGTTAATCAAGAGTGGAAAATCTTTTATTTAGTAGATACTAGATCAAAATGCCAAGAATAAACGGTTAACAATCCGCCATATTAACACGTACAGCCAATCCACCTTCGCTAGTTTCTTTATATTTAGTGTTCATGTCTTTTGCAGTTTCCCACATGGTATCGACTACTTTATCTAAAGGTACTTTTACGTTTTTAGGATCGGTGTCTAAAGCTAATTCGGCTGCATTAATAGCTTTAATTGCTCCCATACTATTGCGCTCTATACAAGGGATTTGTACTAATCCTCCAATAGGGTCGCAGGTTAATCCAAGATGATGTTCCATAGCAATCTCTGCTGCAATCATGACTTGTTCTGGGCTACCTCCAAGCAATTCGCATAAGGCTGCTGCAGCCATAGCGGAAGACACACCAATTTCGGCTTGACATCCACCCATTGCAGCACTAATAGTGGCTCCTTTTTTAAAGATGCTACCAATCTCGCTAGCTACTAACAAGAATTTTTTAATGTCTTCAAAATCTGCATCATGGTTTTCTATAACCATATAATACATAAGGACAGCTGGTATAACACCAGCACTTCCATTGGTAGGTGCAGTAACCACACGACCAAGAGAAGCATTTACTTCATTTACAGCCAAAGCAAAACAGCTTACCCATTTTAATATTTGTCTAAATTTAACTTCACTGTTTCTAATGCTTTCTAACCATTCTTGAGGTGTAGTGTATGGCATTTCAATGTTTAAACGCTTGTGTGTGTCAAAAGCACGACGTCGTACGTTTAATCCTCCAGGTAAGTTACCTTCGGTATGACAACCAATAAACATACATTCAAGCATGGTGTCCCAAATGCGATGTAACTCGAAGTCAATCTCTTCATCGGATCTAAGAGAGCGTTCGTTTTCTAAAACTATTTCAGAAATACTTTTATTTTCGTTTGTACAAAACGCTAGCAACTCGGTTGCTTTGTCTATTGGATATGGAAACTCTTTTTTTAATTCTTTATTTTCGGCATCGACCGTACGTTCTTCTTTTATAACAAAACCACCACCAATAGAGTAGAAGGTAGATGTATGAATTTCGGTTTCCGCGAAAGCGGTAAACTTAATTCCATTTGCATGAAACGGTAAAAATGCTCTGTTAAAAATAATGTCTGATTTGGCAGTAAACGGAATAATACGCTCGTTATTTAAAACTAACTTTGAGGTATTATTAATGGATGCAATAATTATGTCAATAGTATCCGTTGGTATACGTTCTGGATCTGCACCACTTAATCCTAACATGACTGCTAAATCTGTAGCATGACCTTTACCAGTTAATGATAAAGAACCGTATAGGTCGATGGTTACCTTTTGGATACTGTCAAAAAGGTTAGCTTCTTTTAGTTCATAAATCCATCGTTCTGCAGCTCTCCATGGTCCTAAAGTGTGAGAACTAGAAGGTCCTACACCAATCTTAAGCATGTCAAAAACCGAAATACACTCCATATCACTAAATCGTTTTAGTATTGAGCGACAAATATAGTTTTTTGTTGCAGATATAATAATTAAAACCATTTCAATTTTGATAGATTTCTGCCATCATGTCAGTCAACTTGTTATGGCATAATCATTGACTTATTGTCATCGTAACAATTACAATACAAAATTTAAAATTATATAAAATTATGAGTAAGATTATTGGAATCGATTTAGGAACAACAAACTCTTGCGTTTCTGTAATGGAAGGTAATGAAGCTGTTGTCATCCCAAACGCAGAAGGTAAACGTACGACACCTTCAGTTATCGCTTTTGTTGAAGGAGGCGAAATTAAAGTTGGTGATCCAGCAAAAAGACAAGCAGTAACTAACCCAACAAAAACAGTTTATTCTATTAAACGTTTTATGGGTAACAAATATTCTGAATCTAAAAACGAAGCAGAACGTGTACCATACAAAGTAGTTAAAGGAGATAATGACACACCACGTGTTGATATTGATGGTCGTTTATACACGCCTCAAGAATTATCTGCAATGATTCTTCAAAAAATGAAGAAAACTGCTGAAGATTATTTAGGTCAAGATGTAACTGAAGCAGTAATTACTGTACCAGCTTACTTTAATGACTCGCAAAGACAAGCAACTAAAGAAGCTGGTGAAATTGCAGGATTAAAAGTACGTCGTATCATTAACGAGCCTACAGCAGCAGCTTTAGCTTACGGAATGGACAAAAAAGGGACTGATCAAAAAATAGTAGTATTTGATTTTGGTGGAGGAACACATGATGTATCTATCCTAGAATTAGGAGATGGTGTATTTGAAGTATTATCTACAGATGGAGATACACACTTAGGTGGTGATGACGTTGATCAAAAAATTATTGATTGGTTAGCAGACGAGTTTAATAATGAAGAAGGAATGGACTTACGTAAAGATCCAATGTCTTTACAACGTGTTAAGGAAGCTGCAGAAAAAGCGAAGATTGAATTATCATCTTCGGAGCAAACAGAAATCAATTTACCATACATTACAGCTACTGCAAGTGGACCAAAACACTTAGTACGTACTTTAACACGTAGTAAATTTGAGCAATTAATTGACGATTTAGTAAAACGTACTATTGAGCCTTGTCAATCGGCTTTAAAAGCTGCAGGTTTATCAAAATCTGATATCGACGAAGTTATTTTAGTAGGTGGATCTACACGTATTCCAGCAGTACAAAAAGCAGTAGAAGCATTTTTTGGAAAAGCACCAAGTAAAGGTGTTAACCCAGATGAGGTTGTATCTTTAGGAGCAGGTATCCAAGGAGGAGTTTTAACTGGAGATGTTAAGGATGTATTACTTTTAGACGTAACTCCTTTATCATTAGGTATTGAGACTATGGGTAACGTATTTACTAAGTTAATTGAAGCAAATACAACAATCCCAACTAAAAAATCTCAGGTTTTCTCTACAGCAGCAGATAACCAACCATCAGTAGAGATTCACGTATTACAAGGTGAACGTGCTATGGCAGCAGATAATAAAACTATTGGACGTTTCCATTTAGATGGTCTTCCACCAGCACAAAGAGGTGTACCACAAATTGAGGTAGCTTTTGATATTGATGCTAACGGAATCATTAAAGTTTCTGCTACAGATAAAGCAACTAACAAGACACAAGATATTCGTATTGAAGCGTCTTCTGGTTTAACTGAAGAAGAAATTAAGAAAATGAAAGCTGACGCTGAAGCAAATGCTGAAGCAGATGCAAAAGCAGCAGATAATGCTAAGAAATTAAACGAAGCAGATTCTATGATTTTCCAAACAGAAAATCAATTAAAAGAATTTGGTGATAAATTATCTGATGATAAAAAAGCACCAATCGAAGCAGCTTTAGCAGAGTTAAAAACAGCTTACGAAAGCAAAGATGTAGCAGTTATCGAGCCAGCGTTAGAAAAAATTAACGAAGCTTGGAAAGTAGCTAGTGAAGAAATGTACAAAGCACAAGCAGATGCTCAAGGTGGACAACCAGGACCAGAAGCAGGAGCGGATTCAACTGAAGGTAGTGATGTTGAAGATGTAGATTTTGAAGAAGTAAAATAATTATAGATATCTAAACTAGTTTAGAATTTCATAATATTAAAAACGCAACCATTAATTTGGTTGCGTTTTTTTGTTTATAACCGTTCTATTATTGGTTTTAATTTTAGGGTTAAATACTATATAGAGGACAATAATTCATTTTAATAAACTATGCATGCATAATAAATTTATTGTTATATTTGTTTAAATAACATTATAATTATGCAAACTAAATTAACTCAGCTTTTAAATATAAAATACCCAATTATCCAAGCGCCAATGTTTTTGGTGTCTAATGTAGCAATGGTTACGGAAGGTATGAAAGCTGGTATTGCTGGTTGTATTCCTGCACTTAATTACCGTACTTTAGATCAATTAAGGGAAGCAATACAAGAGTTAAAAGCTAATAAAGTAGAAGGTGGATCTTTTGGGTTTAACCTAATAGTTAATAAATCTAATATTAAGTATAAAGAGCAACTTAGAGTATTATGTGAAGAAGGTTGCGATTTTATTATAACGTCTTTAGGGAGTCCAGAAGAAACCATTAATCAAGCTCATAAAGCAGGTATTAAAGTATTTTGTGATGTGACAGACCTACGTTTTGCTAAAAAAGTAGAACAATTAGGTGCTGATGCTGCAATTGCAGTTAATAATGAAGCAGGAGGACACAGAGGTAATTTATCGCCACAAGAATTAACTAATCAACTAAGTAAAGCTTTAAATATACCAGTTATTTCAGCTGGAGGAGTAGGATGTAAAGCAGATATTGATAAAATGTTAAGTTATGGAGCAGAAGGCGTATCTGTAGGAAGTCCATTTATTGCATCTGTTGAAGCTGGTGTTACAGATGAGTATAAGCAAGCATGTGTGGATTATGGCGAAAAAGATATTATCATGACAGAGCGTATCTCTGGTACTCCATGTACCGTAATTAATACACCTTACGTACAAAAAATTGGTACTAAACAAACTTGGCTAGAACGCGTATTAAACAAAAATAAAAAATTGAAAAAATGGGTGAAAATGATTCGTTTTTCAATAGGTATGAAAGCTACTCAAAATGCAGCTAAAAAAGCAACGTACAAAACCGTTTGGGTTGCAGGACCAAGTATTGAACATACTAAAGCTATTTTACCTGTTAAAGCTATTGTAGCTAATTTAATAGCCTAAATTAAGTTAATGATAATTCAACCTAAATCTATTAGAAAGGTTTTGCAGGTTGCCTTAGCAACTACTATTGTATTAGGTGTAGTCATATTTATATCAGTTATATATGAATCGAGACAAGACATGTCTGATGATTTTAGATTTTCAAAACTTTTAAATACACCAATTCAAGTTAGAAGTACAAGTACAATACGATGGAATAAAAATAATATTCGTTTTAAACATTATACTCTTAATCAAAACGAAGACTCTAACTATGATTTAGAGGATGTTAAGTCTGTTAAAAAATATCAAATTGGTGATACTATATATTTTTATGCAGCTAAATCCTATAAAAGTATGCATGTCGGAGAAAACTTTTACTTAATAGGTAAAGACACTTTAAATAATGGCGATATTATAGAATTTGAATATTATACAGCTTCAGATTATTCTCCAGAAATATGGGAAACGGAAAAAGAATTTTTAAAAAGAGTTAGGCATTAATTATCCAGCGACTATATTTTAACTTAATTTTTATAATTCAAGTTTTTAAAATTTAAAGAGTTGTTATAACTTTAAAGCTAGCATATTAACCAAAACTTCATTTCTATTGTTAAAAAAAGTAATTTACTTTTTAATTGTGATACTTGTACTATTTATAGGTATGGTGTATTGGTCTACTTCCTCAACAGATCAAACATTTAAAACGTCTCAGTTAGTTAATATTGATAATGTTAATGCCATAAATTTTCATGATTTAGATTCTGTATTAGTAGCAGCAAGCGCTTTATATAAAGCAGATGAGATTAAAATACTTTTTCAAGGAGAGCAATATCGTGCTGCTTGGGCAACACCAATTAAAGCACCTGTATTATTTTTAGACACTTTATTTGGAGGTGTTACAATTACTAAGGAAGGTGGTGGTAAGCAAACCCATTCTTTAAAACTAGAAACTAAAGTAGGTGTTGAGTTAACACTTAGAGGTATTAATAAAGATCCAAAACCACTTATTCCCGAATTTGTAAAAACATTAGGATTAGAAAATATTATCGTAGATGGTATTTCTGCGCAACATCCTTATAGTGCTATATTGGCTGCTGAGCTAGCTAATAAATCCGCTATAATTAATACCAAACCTAAAGTGGTATTTCTTCCAAAGCAAACGCTATTGGGAGACTATAATAACAAGTATGGGAATAGACTATTTTTATTAGAGTACGAAACAGAAAGTAAGACCAATTGGACAAACTTAAGTAATGTTTCTGAAATCGTTGACACTAAAAACCTTCAAGAATTAAAATTAAGTAATACCAATAATATATTTATTGATAAATCAGCACTTATTAGAGCTAGACTGTTTGATCTATTAGTTGGTGATTGGGATAGGCATACAAAACAATGGGGTTGGGCTATACAGCAAACAGATCAAATTTACACAGCTATTCCAATTGCAGGAGATAGGGATAATGCTTTTATAAATTTAGAAGGTATTATACCATCTATTTTATCCAATGAAAATGTTGTTGAACAGTTAAGACCATTTGATTACGAAATAGATTTTATGCCAGGATTAGTCTATCCATTTGATCAATATTTTTTATTAAACACAGAAGAAAATTTATTTATACAAGAAGCGAAACAATTGCAATTACTTCTTAATGATGAGGCTTTACTAAAAGCTTTAAAAGTTTGGCCTTCTCAAATTTTAGATATTGATGGAGAAGAAATCATTAGTAAAATAAAAACAAGACGAGATAATTTAGTGTCCTATGCTAAATTATTTAAAACAACCATAGATAAAAAAGGTTTGGTAACACAGCGTCTAAAAGGCTCTGAAGATTTAAATCTTCCAGAACAACTTCAGGCATGTTTTGAGTGTTATACTAAATATTAAATTCTTTAAACGTATTGGTTTTAATAGTAAGCCATTCGCTTTTTAAAATACCATAACAACAAGTGCTTCGTCTAAAACCATCAGTCATTACTGTATCTTGGCGTAATATGCCTTCTAGTGTTGCTCCTAATTTTGTGACTGCTTTTCTAGATTTAATATTACGCTCATCAATTCTAAATTCTACTTTTTCAAAAAGTAACGTTTCAAAAGCATATTGTAGCATTAAAAATTTCATATGGCTATTTAGACCTGTTCCTTGAAAATCATGTCCTATCCAAGTCCAACCAATATGTAAGACTTTGTTTTTATGGTTAATTAAACCAAAACGAGTGCTACCTGCAAAAGCTTGTTTTTGCTTGTCATAAACAATAAAAGGTAGTGTAGTATTATTATAAAAACCTTCAATTGCAGTTTGTACATAATTTTTTAGAGTCTCTGGAGTAGAAATGGTATTAGGCGAATAATAAATTAAATCAGTCTCTTTAGCAATAGTAGTTAATTGTTTATAATTACTTAAGTCTAAAGGAATTAGTTTTACACGATTGTTTTCAAGAGTTGGAGCTGTCATTTTAGCGCTAGGTTTTGTATTTTTACATTAAAATTAAAGATACATGAAGTATTCTAAAGCACAAGTATTAGCTATAGCAAATAAGGCAAGTAAAAACACTTTAATGGAAACCTTAGAAATAGAAGTTGTAGATTATGGCGAGGATTTTTTAGTATCCAGAATGCCAGTGACACCACGTGTGCATCAGCCAGATGGAGTGTTGCATGGAGGCGCAACAGCAGCATTGGCAGAAAGTGTTGGTAGTTTTGCGTCGCATATCTTTTTAGATTCAGAAAATTTAATGATTAGAGGGTTAGAGATTACAGCTAATCATTTAAAAAGTATTAGCTCTGGCTATGTTTATGCTAAGGCTACTTTTTTACATAAAGGACGTACAACGCAATTGTTAGATATTAGAGTAACGGATGAAGATGACAACCTAATTTCGTTATGCAAATTGTCAACCATTTCTTTACCTAAAAAGAAGTAAGTTATGACCTCTTCCATTTTTTTTGATCAGCTTGCTCAACAATTTGACAAGCAACTTCCTTTTGTAGCTTATAAAAAGCCCAATCAAGTAGCGGTAAAAGCAATGCTTCAGGATAGCAATCAGCTTCATTTTACAACTAATTTTGAGGAGAGTGGTTTTGTGTTTTCAGCTTTTAAAAACGAAGATAATACGGTACTATTTCCTTTAAATAAAAGTCAAACAATTTCATGTTTGCATGATAGTACTACGGTTGATTCTAAAAACCAATTAAGTAGCGCTATAAATCTTTCAGCGAAAGCGAAACATATAAAAATAGTAGAGAAAGCTATTGCCGAAATTGAAGATGGTAGTTTTAAAAAAGTAGTGATATCTCGAGTTGAAACCGAAGCTTTTCCTGTAGACAATACACTTTTACTATTTAAAAAACTGTTAGCGACTTATAAAACAGCAATGGTATATTGTTGGTATCATCCAAAAGTAGGGCTGTGGTTAGGCGCAACGCCTGAAACCTTATTAAAAGTAGAAGGTAACCGCTTTTTAACCATGTCTCTTGCAGGTACGCAACAATACAAAAATACAGTTGATGTCCAGTGGCAATCCAAGGAACAAGAGGAGCAGCAATTAGTTACGGATTTTATAGTAAGTAGTTTAGAGTCGTCAGTCAGTAGTATTAATTTGGGCACTACAGAAACTATCAAAGCGGGGAATTTATTGCATTTGCAAACTAAGATTTCTGGACTATTAAAGCCTGAAAATGGATTGCAGTCTGTTATTGCTAAATTACATCCAACGCCTGCAGTTTGCGGTTTACCTAAAGAAAACGCTAAACAGTTTATATTAAAAAACGAAGGCTATAATCGTGAATATTATACCGGTTTTTTAGGCGAAATAAATATTAAACAAGCCAAAACAAGAAATACCAATCGTAGAAACGTAGAGAATAACGCTTACGGATCTGTTAAAACAATATCAAATTTGTTTGTTAATTTAAGATGTCTTCAAATTAAGAACAACCAAGCATTAATATATGTAGGTGGCGGAATTACAAAAGATTCTGTACCTGAAAACGAATGGGAAGAAACCGTTGCAAAATCTAAGACTGTTAAAAACCTCTTATAATGGTTTTATTTAGGATTTGGGTTTCGTATTTTTGTATAACACATGAAACACCCAAAAATACCTTTAGCACAAACGGTAATTCAGCTTTGTAAAGCCAAGAATATCCAACACATTGTACTGTCTCCAGGAAGCAGAAATGCGCCATTAACCATTGGATTTACTCACGATCCTTTTTTTAAATGTTATAGTATTGTGGACGAGCGTTGCGCAGCTTTTTTCGCATTAGGTATCGCACAACAAATAAAGCATCCCGTAGCGGTGGTTTGCACTTCTGGTAGTGCGTTGTTAAATTATTATCCAGCGGTGTCCGAAGCGTATTATAGCCATGTTCCGTTAGTGGTTTTAAGTGCTGACAGACCTAAGTACTTGGTCGGAATAGGAGATGGACAGACTATAAATCAAGAAAACGTTTTTAAAAACCACATTCAATATTCGGCTAATTTAAAGCAAGATTTAAATCCTGAAAAAGAAAACGCTTTCGCGGAAGACCTGCCAATAATGAAGAGTATTGAGAATAAAGTCGAACGCTTTTTAGGGTTACAACAAGGGATCCAACAATACAACGAAACCGAAATTAATAAAGCCTTTAATATTGCAATAACAACACAAGGCCCTGTACATGTTAATATTCCGTTTGATGAGCCTTTATACCAAATGGTGGATGCGCTTACGGTAACTCCAGAAGTAGTGGCGATACCAAAACCTAATATAGGTAGTGAAGAATATAACGCTTTCGCTGAAATTTGGAATAACTCCAAAAAGAAGTTAGTATTAGTAGGTGTTTTGGCTCCAAACAGTGTGGAGCAGCACTTTATTGACGTTTTAGCAGAAGATGAAAGTGTATTGATATTAACCGAAAGTACCTCTAACTTACATCACAATAATATTTGTCCGAGCATTGATAAATTAATTGGTGCGTTAACGGAACAGGAGTTGCAAGGCTTGCAACCAGAAATACTATTAACCTTTGGAGGTTTAATAGTATCTAAAAAAATAAAGAAATTTTTACGTACCCATAAACCAACACAACATTGGCATGTGTCCGAAAATGGGGCAAATGACACCTTTTTTGTGCTAAACAAGGTGTTTAAGCAATCAATAAACTCATTTTTTCAATCTTTTATACCATTAACTAAAGCTTTAAAAAGTGATTATAATCCATTTTGGAAAAACCAAATGGATATTAGACGCGAAAAGCATGTGCAATACATGGGGTTGATTCCATTTTCCGACTTTAAAGCATTTGACGTGTTACTAAAAAGTATACCAAATCAAACGCAATTACAAGTTGGTAATAGTTCTGCTATTAGATATACACAGCTTTTTGATATTAATCCAACGTTGGACGTTTTTTGTAATCGAGGAACTAGCGGAATTGATGGAAGTACAAGTACTGCAATTGGAGCAGCAATAACAAGAGATAATCCAACCGTATTTATTACTGGAGATTTAAGCTTTTTTTACGATAGTAATGCATTGTGGAATAACTACATACCTAAAAACTTTAGGATTATAGTTATTAATAACGAAGGAGGAGGGATTTTTAGAATTCTGCCAGGACATAAAAACACAGATAACTTTGATTATTTTTTCGAAACCAAGCATCATTTAACTGCTAAGCAATTATGTGACATGTATGGTTTTGAATATGCTACAGCGTCTTCAGAAAGTGAGCTTTCAGTTGCATTGTCTGATTTTTACAACACTTCAATAACACCTAAATTATTAGAAATATTTACACCTTCAAGAGATAATGATGCTATACTATTAGATTATTTTAAGTTTGTTAAATAATTTCAACGAAAAAATTGGACGTTTATCGTAATTGTAATATTATTTTTTTTCGCTTAAAAAGAGATATAAAAAAATTGTACCTTTAAGAAGCTAAAAATATTAATCTAAATTTAAAATTATGAGTAAACGTGATGAATTAATCGCAAAGTATGCAACAGACCTAAAAGATAAGTGTGGTGTAACTGCAGATATGGATTTTTTAACTAAAGTAACTATAGGTTGTGGTCCATCAATATATAACAAAGATTCTGCAACTGTTTCTGGTTCTGATGCATCAGAATTAGCGACTGTAAAAAACAATTTTTTAATTAAAAAATTAGGCTTAGCAGATAGCGATGATTTAGATAAAGCTATAGATTCTGTAATGGAAACTTATGGAAGGTCTAATAAAAATAAATACAGAGCAGTGGTTTATTATTTATTAGCTAAACATTTCAAAAAAGAATCTGTTTATAAATAAAATTATAAAATAATACATAAAAAAAGCGTTACAGTTCTGTAACGTTTTTTTTATATGCTTACATTTGCAAAATGATACAAATAGGACAATTCAATACACTTGAGATTTTAAGAGATACAGAACCTGGATTATTTTTAGGCGATGCAGATAATAATGAGGTTTTATTACCAAATAGATATGTTCCAGAACATTTTGAAATTGGTGATAAATTAGAGGTGTTTGTATATTTAGATAATGAAGAGCGTATCATCGCAACAACTACAGAACCATATATTTTAGATGGTGAGTTTGCTATGTTACGATGTAATGAAGTTACCAAATTTGGAGCCTTTTTGGATTTTGGATTGGTTAAAGAATTATTCTGTCCTTTTAAAGAACAAGCTTTCCCTATGAAAAAAGGAGGTTGGTACTTGGTACGTTGTTATCTAGATGAGGTTACAGAGCGTTTGGTAGCGTCTAGTAAAACCAATCGTTTTTTAGATAATAAGGAGTTAACAGTAGATCAATTTGATCAAGTTGATATTATTGTGTCGCATCCAAGTGATCTAGGTATGAATGTTATTGTAAACAACAGACATACTGGATTAATTTATAAAGACAATATCTTTCAGGATATTAGTGTTGGTGATAAATTAAAAGGGATTGTTAAAAAAATACGACCTGGTAACAAATTGGATATAAGCTTAGGAGAAATTGGTTACAGAAATATTGAACCAAATGCTGATAAGATTATGCAAGAACTTACTGATAACAATGGGTTTTTAGCATTAACAGATAAATCTAATCCTGAAAAAATTAAAACGGTGTTACAAATGAGCAAGAAAACCTTTAAAAAGGCTATTGGGACTTTGTATAAACAAAAACTGGTTGATTTAAAAGACGATGGTATTTATCTTAAGAAGCAAGATTAGTATTATTTACCAAATTGTTTTTAATTTTAGCCCATTCTATGGCTTCATATAAGTCTTCAAAACGTTTGATTTCTACTGTAGAGAATACCTTTTCCATTAGAGCATTAAACCAACTTTGTTCGCTTTTTGTGACTACAGCGTAACCATTTAACACGTTATTATTTTTATAAAACTTTAGCCAATCAGATGGTTTGACTGAGTAGTTGTTTACGCGGTTTGAGATATAGCAAACACTTATATTTGGTCCATAAAATTTATGTACAGCCTGAATCACTTTTTTAGCTTCTTCCCAGGAGTAAGTAATGCCTTCATTTATTTCTGATATAACCAAACCATCAAGAAAATAAAAATTACCTTGATCTGTGATGTGAACATCAAGAATAGAATCTGCTAAAGTTGAATCGATGATTGTCATAAGTATAGTAGGTTTAGGCTAAACTATATAACAACTAGTTGACATACAATTTGTTGGGTATTTTTAATCAGTTTTTTCGACAAAAAATTGTATAAATAGGTCAAACGACAAAAAAAAAAGCCACCTAAAAGAGGTTAGGGCTCTAAAAGGTAGCTATTTAAGCATCTAATTAAAATGCCTTAGGGTATATCAAATGTCACGCTATCATTGGTTGAATTTAATATATAATCATTAATTGTATTATAAGCTTCTGAAATGTTATCAAAATCTAATACAGGTATTTTGCTAAATTGTTTTTCTAAGCTAATATTTACGTTATTAAAATTAGTATTTCCAACTACGCCATAAAATTTTAAATTAGGTAAATTTTTACTGTACTTAGGTAAATCTAAAACCTCTAAGGAGTACTTATTTAATCTATTTGAAATTATACCAAATGGTTTTTTTAATGCTTCATAATAATCATAAATACATTTAAAAGGTAATTTTGTGCTATTAAAACTTACATGTTCGCCTTCATTAACTTGTGTAATAATCATGTTTTCGAAGAAAAATAAATCACCCATAGGAAACTTATGTACTTCTTTTATTTGATTATAAATTTCAGAATTTATTATATTCATTATAGAGGGATTATTAATTCTTAATCAAAGATAATAAGTGGTCATAAAATCTGAAACCAAATATAGTGTTTTATTTTTCAAATAGACAAGAAGTAAATAAGTCTGTTAAAAAACATGTCTTTGAATAATTTTTAATTCACTTAAATACTGTTATTCAGAGATTTACTTCTTTTGTAGGGTTTTTTCATCCTCATTAATCATCATAGATAATCATAATTATTCGGTTTCTTAAAATCAATTTTAATTCTGATAAAAATTTTTATTTGCGTATTTTTATGCTCTTAAAACTTAACGACATCTTATGGAGCAAATTAAATGGATAAAGGCTAAAGAATATGAGGATATAACTTATAGCAAATGCAATGGAGTTGCCAGAATTGCATTTAACAGACCAGACGTAAGAAACGCTTTTAGACCAAAAACGACAAAAGAATTATATGACGCTTTTTATGACGCAGGAGAAGACACATCAATAGGTGTAGTGCTATTATCTGCAGAAGGTCCATCGTCTAAAGATGGTATTTATAGTTTTTGCTCTGGTGGAGATCAAAAAGCAAGAGGTCATCAAGGTTACGTTGGAGAGGATGGTTATCACAGACTAAATATATTGGAAGTACAACGTCTAATTAGGTTTATGCCTAAAGCTGTTATTGCAGTTGTGCCAGGTTGGGCTGTTGGTGGTGGACATAGTTTACATGTGGTTTGCGATTTAACTTTAGCAAGTAAAGAACACGCTATTTTTAAACAAACAGATGCCGATGTTACTAGTTTTGATGGTGGTTACGGATCTGCCTATTTGGCTAAAATGGTAGGACAGAAAAAAGCAAGAGAAATTTTCTTTTTAGGAAGAAATTACTCTGCTCAGGAGGCTTATGATATGGGAATGGTAAATGCTGTTATTCCGCATGATGAGCTAGAAAGCACAGCTTATCAATGGGCTCAGGAAATTTTAGAAAAATCGCCAACCTCAATCAAAATGTTGAAATTTGCAATGAATTTAACAGACGATGGGATGGTAGGTCAACAAGTGTTTGCAGGAGAAGCAACACGATTAGCTTACATGACAGACGAAGCTAAGGAAGGTAGAGATGCGTTTTTAGAAAAACGTAAGCCTAACTTTCCAAAACAATGGATTCCATAATATATGAAAAACTTAAAAAAGTGGTTGTCGGCAATGCGTTTACGTACTTTGCCTTTATCCATATCAGGTATTATTGCAGCAGCTTGTTTAGCAAAATATAATGGTGTATTTGATTATATAATTTTTGTATTTGCTATACTTACAACATTAAGTTATCAGATTTTATCAAACTTGGCTAATGATTATGGTGATGGTGTAAAAGGTACAGATAATGATCAAAGAATAGGTCCTGTAAGAGCTTTACAATCTGGAGCAATTACTAAACAGCAAATGTTTAATGCTATTAAAATTAATGTTTTAATAAGTATAGCTTTAACTATTGGGCTTATATTTTTTTCGTTTAAGGCGCAACATCTTCTATTAGCTTTTGTGTTTTTTATATTGGCATCTTTATCTATTTATGCAGCGATTAAATATACTGTAGGGAATAACGCTTATGGATACAAAGGTAAAGGAGATGTTTTTGTATTTGTGTTTTTTGGTTTAGTTAGTGTTTTAGGTTGCTATGTATTGTTTGCTAAACAAATTGACTATATCGTTATTTTGCCAGCAATAGCAATAGGTTTGCTAAGTACAGCTGTATTAAATCTTAATAACATGAGAGACATCGTGTCTGACGTTACTGCTAACAAAATTACATTAGCAGTTAAATTAGGAGCTGTTAAGGCTAAAAAATATCACTATGTTTTAATTATTACTGCTATTGTTTTATCTGCATTATTTGGTGTATTGTATTACAAATCACCATTTAATCTCATCTATTTTATAGCCTATATACCATTAATATTGCATCTTAAAACAGTGAAGTCGGTTACTAATCCAAAGGATTTTGATCCAGAGCTTAAAAAATTAGCCTTAACAACGGTATTACTTAGTTTACTATTAGGTATAGGTCAATTATTATAATTATCTAACCTGACTTTTTATCACAAAACGATGTAATAGTCTTGGAAAAAAGCGTTTTAAGTAAACTCCAAGTATCTCTTTTTTCCCAATATAAGCTTCAAACTTTTCTTGCTTAATAGCTTTAAGCATGCGTGTGCTAAACTCAGTAATGGATAATCCATTTTCAGTAGCCTTATCTTGACTGTTTTGTAAAGATCCATCGCCAATTAAAGCGTTTTTAGCAATATTGGTATTGACAAAACCAGGACAAATTAAAGTCACCTTTACATTATCTTTTTCATGTTCCATGCGCATTGCATCAAAAAAACCATGCAAAGCATGCTTTGCTCCGCAATACCCAGAACGATAAGGCGAACTAAATTTACCCATCAAACTAGTTACTACTGCATAGTGACCAGATTGGTTTTTAATAAAGTGTGGTAATAAGGCTTTGCTTAAAGCAATGGTTCCTAAATAGTCAATCTCCATTAATTTTTTGTCTACACTAATGTCTGTGTCTATTATTAGCGATCTTTGGCTAATTCCACCATTATTTATTAGTAGGTCAACAGATCCAAATAGACTTATGGCTTTAGCTACAATAGGTTTCATGTTGTCATAATTAGCCAAATCAAAGGGTAAGATAGCAATGTTTTCAGGTTTAGGACATAACTGTTTGATTAGATTTAAATCGGTTTCTTTTCTTGAAGAAATTATTATTTGACAATCTAATTTGGATAAGGCTAAAACTAACCCTTTTCCAATTCCGCTAGAGGCACCTGTAATCCAAACAACTTTATTTTTAAAGGTCATGTAATCGTAGTTTTTTAGGTGAAATTACGAAAATATTTAAGTATTTTTGAAATCCTTATGAAAGCATCGTATTACAAACATATATTAGAATTTAAACAACCAAGCGGAACCTCTAGAGGTATATTAAAAACAAAGGAAACTTGGTTTATAATTATCGATAAAGATGGAAAACGCGGTGTTGGAGAATGTGGTATTTTAAGAGGTTTAAGTGCAGATGATAGACCTGATTATGAGGCACAACTTAAGTCCACTTGTTTAGATATTGAAAAAGGTTTAGATTATTTGTATGCTAAAAATAATCAATTTCCTAGTATCCAAATTGGATTAGAAATGGCCTTTAAGAGTTTAGAGAGCACTAATCCTTTTGTTTTATTTCCTTCTGATTTTACAAACGGAAATGCTGCTATAGATATTAATGGTTTGATTTGGATGGGTGATCAAGCCTTCATGAAACAACAAATTGAAGATAAAATAGCTTTAGGATTTAGTTGTATTAAATTAAAAATCGGAGCTATAGATTTTCAAACTGAATTGGATATTTTAAAGGGAATCAGGCAAAATTTCAGCGAAAGCGATATAGAGCTACGTGTTGATGCAAATGGCGCTTTTAGTACTACTGAAGCTTTGGAGAAACTTAAGCGTTTATCAGACTTTAATTTACATTCCATTGAGCAACCCATTAAAGCTGGTCAACCGGAAGACATGGCTAAATTGTGTGAGACAACACCTTTAGCAATTGCTTTGGACGAAGAGCTGATTGGTGTTTTTAACGATCATGATAAAAAACAACTGTTAGAGTGTATTAATCCACAATATATTATTTTAAAACCAAGTTTTATAGGCGGATTTAAAGGCAGTGATACTTGGATAAATTTAGCAAAAAAACAAAATATTGGTTGGTGGATTACTAGTGCTTTGGAGAGTAATGTGGGATTAAATGCAATTGCACAATATACTTTTACAAAAGGGAGTGATTTACCTCAAGGTTTAGGTACAGGTAGCCTTTTTACTAATAATATTACGTCGCCTTTAAAGGTGAAAAATGGAACGTTACAATATAATTTAAATACTAATTGGGAATTTAATTTTTAAACTATGGATTTTATAAAACAAGCCTTTAATGTAAAGCACGAGTTTTGGCGTTATTTAGTAGGGTCTTTAATTATTGCAATTTTTGCAGTTATTGGACAATTTCCATTTGCTATCGCTGCAATGATTAAATATGTTAGTAATGGAGGCTCTATTGATGCTATGGATGAGCAAGCATTAATGAGTGTTTTAGAGCCTAATTTAAATTTATTTTTATTGTTATTATCCTTTGCTTTTGGATTTTTAGGACTAATTATTGTTGTAAAATATTTACATAATCAAACAATGAAATCCGTTACGACTGCCAGAAAAAAAATAGATTGGAAACGTGTACTATTTGCTTTTTTGTTTTGGGGTGTGATTACTGCTACGATGATTTTAATAGATTATTTTGCTAGTCCAGAGAGTTATGTATGGAATTTTGAGTTAAATCGTTTTTTAATTTTACTAGTAGTGGCTGTGCTTTTAATACCAATTCAGACCAGTTTAGAAGAGTATATTTTTAGAGGATATTTAATGCAAGGTTTTGGAATGTTGGCAAAAAACAGATGGTTTCCGTTAATAATGACTTCTGTTATTTTTGGAGGAATGCACGTTTTTAATCCAGAAGTAGGTAAGCTAGGTTATGGTGTAATGGTATATTACATAGGTACAGGATTATTTTTAGGTATTTTAACTTTAATGGACGATGGTATGGAGCTCGCATTAGGGTTTCATGCTGCTAATAATTTATTTGGTGCTTTATTAGTATCTGCAGATTGGACCGTATTACAAACACATTCTGTTTTAAAAGATGTGTCAGAGCCTGGACAAGGCTATGGTGATATTTTTATTCCTGTGTTTGTTGTATTCCCTATTTTACTTGTAATTTTTGCAAAGGTGTATAAATGGACTAATTGGAAAGAAAAATTATTTGGAACGATAGAAGCACCAATCACTGAAGATTATAAAGTTTTAGATTAAAAATGATACCAAATTTTAATAAAGTACACAGTAAATTTAAATTAAATGGTAATCATTATTCTTTTGAAGAACTAAAAGAGGTTGCCTATAGTTTTATTAAAGAAGGCTTGCCATTTGAGCAAGAGATTGGTGACTTTTTATCCCATTGGTTAGATAATAACAATTTTATTTTAGTAAAAACATCAGGCTCTACAGGTCAGCCAAAAACCATAAAATTACAAAAGCAAGCGATGGTTAATTCTGCTATTGCAACAGGTGATTTTTTTAAGTTGCAACCTGGTAACTCTGCTTTGTTGTGCCTACCAGCAACTTATATTGCAGGTAAAATGATGTTGGTTCGTGCTATGGTTTTAGGTTTAGAAATAGATAGCGTGCAACCCACTACAAACCCTATTTTTGATCCTGAAAAGCATTATGATTTTGTGGCTATGATTCCTGCGCAAGCAGAAAAAACGGTACACAGACTCAGCAATATTAAAACTCTAATTATTGGTGGAGCTCCATTATCTAATCCCTTAAGATTAAAATTAGAAAACTTAAAAACAGGTGTTTTTGAGACGTATGGTATGACTGAAACTATTACGCATATTGCACTTAAGCAATTAAAAAGTAATGGACCACAATACTTTAATATATTACCAAATATTACAATTTCACAAAATGACAAAGCGTGTTTAGTCATAGACGCACCACTTTTAACCAAGGACCAAATTGTAACTAATGATGTGGTTAAATTACACTCTAAAACCACTTTTGAGTGGTTAGGACGTGCAGATCATGTTATTAACTCTGGAGGTGTTAAATTGTTTCCGGAACAGATTGAAGCAAAATTGCAATCAAAAATAAAGTCTCGTTTTTTTATAACTTCAGAAGATGATAAAACTTTTGGTAGTGTTGCAATATTAGTAATTGAAGCAGAAAATACGTCTTTAGATGCTCATGTGTTTTCTGACTTAAAAGCAATTGAAATGCCTAAAAAAACGTATGCTATTCCTGCTTTCGCTGAAACAAGTTCTGGTAAAGTTAACAGAAATGAAACACTTAAATTACTTAAAAAGTAGCGTTGCCTAATTCAAAATAGCGCTTCCCTCAATACTGGTTTTATAATCCTTAGTTTGGTTATAGGTTTGTTTTAAACTTTAAAACTACCTTATCATGAAAACAGGATTAAATTTAATAATTGCACTATTTATGGTAGTACAATTACATGCACAACAAAAAACGGTATCTGGTGTTATTACAGATCAAAATGGTTTGCCATTACCATCTGCTACAGTGTTACAAATGGGAACAGCAAATGGGACAACATCCGATTTTGATGGTAATTATAGTATTTCTGTTAAAGTTAATGATGTTTTAGTATTTAGCTATTTAGGTTACAAGTCAGAACAAGTTGTTGTAAGTGATGCTAATACCATTAATGTTGTTCTGCAAGAAAACGGTAGTTTAGACGAAGTCGTAATTACTGTTTTAGGGATTTCACGCTCAACAGACGAAGTAAAAAAATCTGTGACAACCATTAAATCAGAGGAAATTATACAAGCTTCCAACCCAAATGTAGTCAATAGTTTAGCAGGTAAAGTATCTGGTTTAAAAATCAAAACTAAAAATCATGGTGTTAATCAAACCACAAGAATTGTACTTAGAGGTAATAGATCTTTAACAGGTACAAATGAGGCACTTATTGTTATTGATGGTAAAATATCTTCGGCTGAAAAATTAGTTAATTTAGCACCAAAAAAAATAACAGCTACTCATGTTGTTAAAGGCGCAGAAGGATCAGCTTTATATGGGTCACAAGGTGCCAATGGTGTAATTATAGTCACGACAGTAGATGGTAGTAAAGAAAATGCCAAGATTTCAAAATTTGTACAGACAAATAAAGAATTGCAACATAAATTTTTAAACGAAAGCTATACTAAAATACATGAAAATAAATTTAAAATAGCAGCTACAACACCTTTGTCAACCTTTTCTATAGATGTAGATAAGGCTGGTTATAGCAATGTAAGACGTATGATTAACAATGGACAATTAATTCCTGCAAATGCGGTTAAAATTGAAGAAATGGTTAATTATTTTGACTACAATTACCCACAACCAACGGATGAACATCCATTTTCTATCAATACAGAAGTTGTAAAAACCCCTTGGCATAAGGATACTAAGTTGGTTAAAATTGGTTTACAAGGTAAAATTTATGATAATGAAAACTTACCAGCTGCCAATCTTACTTTTTTAATAGATGTTTCAGGATCAATGGGAAATCAAAACAAGTTACCACTTTTAAAAGAGGCTTTTAAATTATTAGTTAATCAATTAAGACCACAGGACAATGTCGCTATTGTAGTGTATGCAGGAGCAGCTGGAGTTGTTTTAAAGCCAACATCAGGGAAACATAAAACAAAAATTATTGAAGCCTTAGATCAGTTAAATTCTGGTGGATCTACAGCAGGTGGTCAAGGTATTGAGTTAGCTTATAAATTGGCACAAGAAAATTTTAATAAAAAAGGAAATAACCGAGTAATTTTAGCTACTGATGGAGATTTTAATGTTGGTGTATCTAGTAATGATGCTATGGAAAAATTGATTGTTAAAAAAAGAGAATCAGGTGTCTTTTTATCAGTTTTAGGTTTTGGTTATGGAAATTACAAGGATGATAAGTTAGAGATTTTAGCAGATAAAGGTAACGGAAATCATGCGTATATCGATACCATGCAAGAAGCAAGACGTATTTTTGAAACCGAATTTGGTGGGACTTTGTTTACCATTGCTAAGGATGTAAAAATACAAGTAGAATTTAATCCTAATCATGTACAAGCTTATCGTTTAATTGGTTATGAAAACAGGTTGTTAGCAGATGAAGATTTTGTTAATGATACCATTGATGCTGGAGAACTTGGTGCAGGACACACAGTTACTGCTTTATATGAAGTACTTCCGGTTGGCATTGAAAGTGAGTACGCAAAAGACACTATAGATTTAAAATACACGCAAAATGAAACTGCTACAAACCAATATAATGATGAGTTGTTTACCGTTAAATTTAGATATAAGAAACCTGATGAAGATAAAAGTATTGAAATGATACACGTACAAAAAAATGAAACAACAGAAGCTACTGAAGATATGAATTTTGCTAGTGCTGTTGCGTTATTTGGAATGCAGTTAAGAGAGTCTCAGTTTTATAATAATACCAATGTACAAGATGTTATAGCTTTAGCTAACAAAGGTAGAGGTGAAGATAGGTCTGGTTACAGAGCAGAATTTGTTAGATTAATAAGCACTTTTAAGTAATCTTATTTTTGGTTATTTCTGGATTATTTAAAATAAAAAGGAACACTATTTAGTGTTCCTTTTTTTATGATTACAGTTTTAAAACTTATTCAAACTCATGATAAAAGGTCAGTAATATTTGCTTGTTTTTTAATAACTCTTTTGCTTTTTTATGATTGTCTTCAAATGTTTCTAAGTTGGTACCTTTACATATTCCGTAGGAATAATGGTATTTAATAATTTCAGTATCAAAATCTGATAATTGATAATCATTATCATGACTACCAGAAAAAAAGTGCTTGTTGTCTATACTTTGGTTAAACTCAAAATGCCCTAATGATTTTATAAAATATTTTTTTAATTCACTTAAGCGTAATTTAGGTGTGAAAAAGTCTTCCTTTATAAGTCTAATAGATAATCTATAAATTTGATTTTTATTGTTCCAATGCATGTAGAAGTCGGATTTGCTATAATTGCTCATTCTTGATTCGTACTCAAAACCATCATTGTAATAAACAATATAATTAGAGTCTTCGACATGTTTGACTTCTTTTATGGATAAAGAATCAACGTGTTGTAAAGTCTTTTCGGCAAAAGCCATAAATTCTTTTTTAACTTTTTTATCTACAGAATTGGAAAAGAAAATAGCAATATCGTCTTTCCAATATTTCATGGTGGTTTTTTTGCTAACAGAATCCTTGTAATGATTAAATGCTATGGTTTTATACACGTCTAAAAATGTAGAGTCTTTATATTGGTAAGGTACACTAGCACCAGGTTTACGGACATAATCCTTTACAATAACCATGGTGTCATTATTTACATAAACAAAGTTTAAAGTGTCTTTTGCAGTTAATGGCGTTTTATGTTTAGCCTTAAACTGTTTTAAAGACATCCTGTATTGGACGTTTTTAGTTTGGTGTGGTGTTTGTGCCTGTACTAATTGCACTAAAGTTAGTGATATAATGGCTATAAGTAGTGATTTAGTCATTGGCTAATTGTTTGTAATAGTTTTCTAATGCTGTAAAAACAGTATAGTCTACTTTAAATTTATATAAGTTTTTGTAATGGTATTTAAGCAGCACAATATCAATTGCACCAAGAGTTGAAAAATTGGAGTTGGAAGATGATAATATAGAGGTGTTGTCATAAACACGATAGTCTTTAGACTGTATTAATGAGATAAAAAACACTTTTTTAACGTTATCCAATAATTGTGGATCGTTAATATAGGATGGACTAATTTGTAATACACCAGAATACATTTTATAATTATAATCACCATTCCAATCGTGTATTATTTTAGAAAAAGGATAGGTGTCAATTAGGTCTTTTGGCACTTCTGCTTTTTGCTTGTCGGTTAAAGCTGATACCTCTTGATTTGCTAGTTTGATGTAATAATTAGCTTTGTTTATATCTTTGCTAATAGTTATGTTTAAATTATCTATTTCGGGAATTGATAAAATAAACTGACTTATATTTTTTGTGATTTTCTGCGGAATGTTGTCATCAAAGTATACAACAATAGGATCTTTCCATTGGTAAATTATTGCACTACTATCTTGCTTAAAAATTAAGCTTTTATATTGTCTTAAAAAGTAATTATTTTTAAATAAATCAAAATCCTTAACAAAACTTAAAGCGTTGGTATCCTTACTTTTTATGGTTTTGTCTCTAGTAACGTTAGCGTGTAACGGATATTTGATATGAAGTGTATCTACATTTTTTTTAATGGTATAATCCGTTTTTAAAAGTGGTTTAAAATCTGTAGATTGAGAAAAACTTATAGCAAAAGCAAGTAGCGTAACTAGAAAAACTATTTTTTTATAAATCAAAGTGGTGGTTTTGTTTTTAAAGTTAGTATTTAAAAACGTGTTTTAAAAATTAAATTTTCATTAATATCATACGCTTTCCAAGTGCCAACTTGTTTGTCTTTTCTATATTTACCCGAAATTTTTAAATTTCCATTTTGATAATACGCTTTGTAGCTACCATGTTTTAATCCATCTTTTAATTCAACAGAAAAACGTGGGTTTCCGTTAGAGTATTTTTTTGTAAAAATTTGCGCAGTTAAATCAGAAGGATATAATTCTGGGATGCTAAAAACGGTAGCTTTATTAATGTTCTCTTCTGTAAGATTAATAGAATTAGTAATAATTGTTTTTGGTTTATCATCCTCAAAATTATAGCTAGACTTAACTTTTTCAGGCGTTTGATACTCTAGTATTAATTGGCTTTTAAAGTCGTTTTTGCTTGGTGTTAATTGTATGCCTATTTGCGGAAAACATATAAAGTAATCTTTATTAGTTTTTAGCTGTTTTTTAGTTGCAATATCTACAAAGTCATAAGCTGTATTATATAAATTAGGTGTATTAATGTAAGCAAACACACTAGACTTATTATTAAACCTGTTATCAAAGTCATTAAAGGCTTTAAAATAGTTTAAGGTCTCTTTGTTTGTGTAAGCATTAATTATACTTTTTAAGGTATTGGGCTCATTACTAAATATTACATAATCGTCAATAATTGTAAAATAAGGTTTTTCAATATTTGAAAATAAATCGCCTAAAATGATTTTGAAAAAACCTTTGATAGACATAAAATTTATGGCGTATCCTTTGTAATTAACTTCTTTAAATTTTACTGGTGTACGTTTTCTAATTTGTTCTAATATAAAATCTAAGTTGTCTTTAGCATCGTCAATTGCTTTTGTTTTTAATATTAAAGCGACATCTTTTTTTGAGTCAGAGACATTAGAGTGAAGTTGAATTAAAGCAATCTCATCATCAATCCAACTCATAAAATGGGTTTTGAGATTTATTTTTAAAAAGCTTTCTATTTGAGAAGTACCTTCAGCATAACTTTTAAACTGTTCAGGATTTTCTTTTTGAATAGTTTCAAAATTAGAATAAAAATCTTCAAAACTTTTAAAACCGAAGCTGAAGTAAATTGCAGTATTATTAGGAACTACGTTTTTAATGGTACGTTTACCTTGTCCTGATTTTTGAAGCGCTTTTAAATACGTTGAAGCTTGGTCATTAGTATTTGTAATACCATTAGCTACAATAGCGTTTTTTTCTATATCAAAACTAAAACCACTAAATTCTAAACTTTGACTAAGTGTTTTAGTTAAATCTCCAGGTGTGTCAGAAAAGACATTAACAAATTCATCTAAATAATCATATTGAAAGTACAAACGAAACATATCGTTATAACCAACATGTTTTTTGACTTCAATAAAATTAAGATTTCTACCAATCTCAGGATTACTATATTGATCAATTGAGGCTTCAACTAAAGTATGCGTATAGGACGCAATCATTTGGTTTTTAATAAAGCTTATATAAAGGGTTTCGTGTTTTTTAACGTCGTAAATCTCCGTGATTTCATTTTCCTTATAATAGCGTTTACTAACTTTATAATTGCTATTTATAACAGTATTTAAGTTGTTTTTAATAACATTTAGCTTTGCTATTTTTTGTAAATCGACTACATATAAAAGGCCATATTGCTTTGGAGCATAAACGTGTGCCGAAATTAATATTTCTCTGTTTCCAATACGATTAAAAATCCCTTGCTTTTGCTTAAATATAGTATCTAACTTATTTAAGTTTGTGGCAAGGGTATTAAAATATGTGTTTGTGTTTAAATGTTTCCAAATATCATTTTTACTTATAGCATCCCAATTGTTTATTGGTTTTTGACTTTCTATAATGTAAACTGCATCCTTAGGTACTAAATAAATAGACTGTATGTTGTCATTATTATCAAAATAAAATACATAGACTTGGTAAAGTCCAAAGCTGATTATAAAAGTGATAATTAGTAAAAATAAACTACGTTTTTTCATTTACCTATACTTGTAAAACACCCATGTTAAAAGGTTTTTCGATAGGAGCGTGGTTTGCAGCATCAATTCCCATGCTAATCCAAGTTCTTGTATCTAATGGGTCTATTACACCATCTGTCCAAATACGTGCTGCAGCATAGTAAGGTGATACTTGGTTATCGTATCTAGCTTTAATTTTATTAAATAACTCGTCTTCTTTTTCTTTAGTAATCGTTTCACCTTTCTTTTTAAGCGATGCAGTTTCTATTTGTAATAAAACTTTTGCAGCACTATTACCACTCATAACTGCCAGTTCTGCACTTGGCCAAGCAGCAATTAATCTAGGGTCATAAGCTTTTCCGCACATAGCGTAATTACCTGCTCCATAACTATTACCTAAAATTATAGTAAATTTTGGTACAACACTATTACTAACAGCGTTAACCATTTTGGCACCATCTTTTATAATACCAGAGTGCTCACTTTTACTTCCAACCATAAAACCAGTGACATCTTGTAAAAAGACTAATGGGATTTTTTTCTGGTTGCAATTAGCAATAAAACGTGTCGCTTTATCTGCACTATCATTATATATTACACCTCCAAATTGCATTTCTCCTTTGGCGTTTTTAACTAAAGTACGTTGGTTAGCCACAATACCTACAGCCCAACCGTCAATTCTTGCGTAAGCAGTAATAATAGTTTTTCCGTAGTCCTGTTTATATTCATCAAATTCTGAGTTATCAACTAATCGTTTGATAATCTCTTTCATATCATATTGATCTGCTCTAGATTTTGGTAAAATTCCGTAAATGTCTTGTGGATTTTCTTTTGGTTTTTGTGGCTCATTTCGGTTAAAACCAGCCTTGTCGTAATCTCCTATTTTATCTACAATACGTTTAATTTTCTCTAAAGCATCTTTATCATCTTTAGCTTTATAATCTGTAACACCACTAATTTCGCAATGCGTGTCTGCACCACCAAGTGTTTCGTTATCTATTGTTTCACCAATTGCAGCTTTAACTAGATAGCTTCCTGCTAAAAAAATACTTCCAGTTTTATCTACAATTATAGCTTCGTCACTCATTATTGGTAAATAGGCACCACCAGCCACACAGCTTCCCATGATTGCAGCAATTTGGGTAATTCCCATACTACTCATTATGGCATTATTTCTAAAAATTCGTCCAAAATGTTCTTTATCTGGAAAAATTTCGTCCTGCATTGGTAAGTATACACCAGCAGAATCTACCAAGTATATAATTGGTAATTTGTTTTCAATTGCTAATTCTTGAGCACGTAAATTCTTTTTTCCTGTAATAGGGAACCATGCTCCAGCTTTTACTGTAGCATCATTGGCAACAACAATACATTGTTTACCTTTAATGTAACCCATTTTAACTACAACACCTCCAGAAGGACAACCACCATGTTCTGCGTACATATCTTCTCCTGCAAAAGCACCAATTTCGATACTTTTTTTGTTGCTATCTAAAAGGTAATTAACACGCTCTCTTGCGGTCATTTTACCTTGTGCATGAAGTTTTTCTATACGTTTTTCTCCACCACCTAACTTGACTTTGGTTAGTTTGGTTTTAAGTTCAGAAAGTAATAATTTGTTATGATCTTCGTTTTTATTGAAGTTAATATCCATTGTAGTTATTTTGTTTGTTGTAAAAATACAAAAGAAAATAGTCTAATAAAACTACAATTTTTTAATTGTACGCTCTATTCAATAATTCTGCTTTTAATTACCTAACACTATTTAAGTTAATTTGTTTCGTTTTAAATATTAAACAAGGAATTAGTTTCCATGTAACATATGTTTTGTATATTTGTATAAAATAAATTTACAGATGAAAAATATAATAGCATTTGGAGCAAGTAATAGTAAGACTTCAATCAACAAACAATTAGCAACATACGCATCTTCTTTATTAAAAAACACAGAAGTTGAAGTTTTGGATTTAAACGATTTTGATGTACCAACATACAGCGTGGATTTAGAGGGTAAATCTGGAATTCCAGACAATGCGCAACAATTGTTAAATAAAATAATTGCTTCGGATGGTTTGATCATTTCGTTAGCAGAGCATAATGGTGCTTATACTGCAATATTTAAAAGTTTGTTTGATTGGATGTCTAGGATTGATGTTAAATTATTTAAGCAAAAACCAATGTTATTAATGAGCACGTCTCCAGGAGCAAGAGGAGGACAATCAGTCTTTGAAATTGCAGAAAACAGATTCCCAATTCATGATGCAAACATTGTTGCTAAATTTAGCTTACCATCATTTAATGATAATTTTAAAGAAGACAAAATTGTTGATGCAGACCTGAAAACATCACTACTAGAAGCTGTTAATATTTTATCAGATCGTCTTTAATACATAAATAATAAATTAAAAGTCATGGGTGATTTTGCCAAAGACATTAATTCTAAATTTGAAAATAACAGAATAAAAGCCATGCTAAATATTCTGTATACAGCAAATTATATTACTAGTTATCAAAACGACTTTTTTAAAACCTACGGTTTGTCTCCCCAACAATATAATATTTTAAGAATATTAAGAGGAGCAAAGGAGCCAATAAAAGTGCAAACTATAAAGGAGCGCATGGTGGAACGAGCACCAAATTTAACGCGTTTGACGGATAAACTTTGTGATAAAAAATTAATTAGTCGTATTGCTTTTCCAGAGGATAGACGTGTAGTTTTAATTGAAATTACTAAAAGTGGATTGGATTTATTGGATAAAATTAAGCCCAACAATCCATCACATAATTTAATTGATAAGTTAACGGAAGACGAAGCTGGTTTACTAAGCGATTTACTAGATAAAATGAGATAATAAGTTTTTAATTATGAAAACAATACTACATAAAGCATCAGATCGTGGTTTTGCAAATCATGGTTGGTTGCAAGCTAATCACAGTTTTAGTTTTGCACAGTTTTATAATCCCGAAAAAATTCAATTTGGAGCCTTACGTGTATTAAATGATGATGTTATCGCACCAAGTATGGGCTTTAGTACGCATCCACATGATAATATGGAAATTATCACGATACCTTTAAAAGGGACGCTTAAACATAAGGATTCTATGGGAAATAAATGGGAAACCATTCAATCTGGAGAAGTACAAATTATGAGTGCTGGTAGTGGATTAATGCATTCAGAAATGAATGCTAAAACAGACGAGTATTTAAGCTTGTTTCAAATTTGGATTATACCAAACAAAACAAATGTTACTCCTCGTTATGATCAACGTTTTTTTAATGCGGAAGATAGACAAGGTAAGTTACAGACCATAGTGTCATCTATTGATAATCAAGACGAAGGTTTGAAAATACACCAAGATGCTAAGTTGTCCAGAATAGATTTAGCCCAAGGTCAAGATTACACTTATAAAGCCATAAGTAAATCACACGGAACATACATAATGACAATCTCTGGAGATGTTGTTATTAACGATAATGATTTATCTAGCAGAGATGCTTTAGGTGTATCAGATACAGATAGTTTTACAATTAATACTAAAAGCAGTGCACAATTACTTTTTATTGAAGTCCCTATGGCTTAATTTTGTGTAAATATTATCAAAAAAGCATCCTAAATAGGATGCTTTTTTTGTTAAAATAAACGATATTTGTAATTCACATTTTACTAAAAACAGATTATGGCAATGAATAAAAATACTGTGTTAGCTTGGGCTACCACAATAATGATAATGGTAGGATTAGCATTAATAGCATTAGGTGCTTTTAGATATGACGATGTTGCTGGATGGGGTTTTGCAGCTGTAGGTGTCGGTTTTTTCGCTGTAGCTTGGGTATTTAATGCACTTAAAGGTCGCGTTTAAAGCTTTTTGACTTAAATAAATAGCAATTAAAAAATAAATTAAAAATTATATGTCTGACGATAAAAAAGTAATTTTCTCAATGTCTGGTTTGACCAAGACATTTCAAAGTGCTCAAACACCAGTACTTAAAAATATATACTTAAGCTTCTTTTATGGCGCTAAAATTGGAATTTTAGGTCTAAACGGTTCTGGTAAATCTACATTACTTAAAATTATAGCAGGAGTAGATAAAAATTATCAAGGAGATGTTGTCTTTTCACCTGGTTATTCAGTAGGATATTTAGAGCAAGAACCTCAATTAGATGACGACAAAACAGTTATGGAAGTGGTGCGTGAAGGTGCTGCAGAAACTGTTGCTATTCTTGATGAGTACAATAAAATTAACGATCAGTTTGGTTTAGAAGAAGTCTACAGTGATGCAGACAAAATGGAAAAACTTATGAATCGTCAAGCAGAGCTTCAAGATCAAATTGACGCATCTAATGCTTGGGAATTAGATACAAAGTTAGAAATTGCTATGGATGCGTTACGTACGCCAGATGGTGATAAAAAAATAGGTGTATTGTCTGGAGGAGAAAGACGTCGTGTGGCTTTATGTCGTTTATTACTACAAGAGCCAGACGTTTTATTATTGGATGAGCCTACTAACCACTTGGATGCAGAATCAGTACATTGGTTAGAGCACCATTTAGCACAATATAAAGGAACTGTAATTGCTGTAACGCACGATAGATACTTTTTAGATAACGTAGCAGGATGGATTTTAGAATTGGATAGAGGTGAAGGTATCCCATGGAAAGGAAACTACTCGTCTTGGTTAGATCAAAAATCTAAACGTATGGCTCAAGAAAGCAAAACAGCATCTAAGCGACAAAAAACTTTAGAGCGTGAGCTAGAATGGGTTAAACAAGGAGCTAAAGGTCGTCAAACAAAACAAAAAGCACGTTTAAAAAATTATGACAAGTTAATGAGTCAAGATCAAAAACAACTTGACGAAAAACTTGAAATTTATATACCTAATGGGCCACGTCTAGGAACTAATGTGATTGATGCGATTGGTGTAAGCAAAGCGTATGATGATAAATTATTATACGAAGATTTAAATTTTAATTTACCTCAAGCAGGAATTGTTGGTGTTATTGGTCCAAACGGAGCAGGTAAAACCACAATTTTTAGAATGATAATGGGTGAAGAAGCGCCTGATAAAGGTGAGTTTAAAGTAGGAGAAACTGCTCAAATTGCTTACGTAGATCAAAAACACTCTAATATTGATCCAGAAAAAACCATTTGGCAAAACTTTAGTGATGAGCAAGAGTTGATCATGATGGGTGGAAAAGAAGTAAATTCTAGAGCTTATTTAAGTCGCTTTAACTTCTCAGGAGGTGAGCAAAACAAAAAAGTAAAACTATTGTCTGGTGGAGAGCGTAACCGTTTACACTTAGCAATGACACTAAAAGAGGAAGGTAACGTTTTACTTTTAGATGAGCCTACCAATGATTTAGATGTTAATACATTACGTGCATTAGAAGAAGGACTAGAAAACTTTGCTGGTTGTGCAGTAGTAATCTCTCACGACAGATGGTTTTTAGACCGTATTTGTACGCATATTTTAGCGTTTGAAGGCGACTCTCAAGTCTATTTCTTTGAAGGTGGATTTAGTGAGTATGAAGAGAATAAGAAAAAACGTTTAGGTGGAGATTTAATGCCAAAACGTATCAAGTATAAAAAATTGGTAAGATAAGGTTATTAATTTTTAAGCATAAAAAAAGCAGACTAATTAGTCTGCTTTTTTTTATCTCTTCTTTTTATTGATATAAATGACCATCAGTAAAATCTGTATAGTTATTGCTATCTTTTTGTGGTTTTAATAACGTTTCTATTTTTTTATTCTCTAGATCAAGCGCAATTTCTTTTCTATCTATTTTCATTTGTTTTTTCATTAATAAAACAATAATCAAAACAAATGCAAAACAAAGCATCCAAAAAGTAAGTATCATCCACAAATCCATGTTTATATTTTTTTTAATTTAGCATTAAGTGGGTATTCACTTTAATAAATATGATTATTATTAGTTTTGTAATTGAATAAATCTATGCTCTCAATTTCATTGTTTTTAATATCAAATTGGTGTAATGCTTTTTTTCATTTTCTTCTTAAAATATAAGATCTGTAAATAGGTAATAAAAACACTAATGTAAAAAACAGTATACCATATATTATTTGAAAAGCTTGGATCATGGTTGTTTAGTTTTAAGTCTTTTAATCTCTTTCTTAAGTTGGTATACTTTATAAATATTCAGGGCACACAAAACAATCATTATCAATAAGGCTATGGACAATATTGTGGTTAATTTTTGTAGCCAAATAGTATCAATTTCTGATATAATTACATTTAAAGTCATGTTTTATCAATTTGGGGATATAACAATTCCAAATATAATAATTATTTTTCTTCAGGATACCATTCTAATTGGATAACCTCAATATCAGGATTACCTTCATTAACTAACGCTTTAAATTTAGCAACATCACTCAAACCATCTTTCCCTCTGTAGTGAAATGGATATACTTGTTTAGGTTTAAAATCTAAAACAGCACTTGCAGCACTATCTACAGTCATAGTGTAAGGTAGATTCATACATACAAATGCTTTATCAATATTTTGTAAAGCTCTCATTTCAGTAATATCCTCAGTATCTCCAGAGATGTAAACACGTTCTCGACCAAAAGTTAAAATATAACCATTTCCGCGTCCTTTAGGATGTCTAGAGGTCTCGTCTTCTGGTAAATTATACATTGCAATTGCTTCTAACGGGATATCCTTTACCACAGCAGTTTGTCCATTAGCTATAATTCGCATCATAGGCTTAAAATCTGCTTCAAATGTATCAGCTACTGCTTGAGGTACAACTAACAAGGCATTGTTTAGTTGCAACTCTTTTAAAGTGTCAATACTTAAATGATCACCATGTATATCTGTTATTAAAATAATAGTTGGGTCTTTTTGACCTTCAAACGCTTTTTTTCCTCCTGTAGGATCTACATATATGGTCTCGTTACCATAATTTAATACCATTGTTGCGTGACTAATAGGTGTAATTTCTAAAGTTTTACTAACAGTTTCTGTAGTGTCAACCTCAGTTTTTACAATTTCCGTTTTAGGTTCACCTTTACAACTTGCTAATAGTAAGGCTATTGTTAATATAGGTAGTGCTAATTTTGTCATTTTAAAAATTTTATTATAAAGATACTTACTTTTTATTGGTCAAAATTATTTGTAACATTTTTATAACAATTAATACTTATAATATGAGCAACAAATATTTCCACAACTAATATTTTTTAACGAAATTGCTTACACAAAATTTGTCCAACCTTAAAAACAAGAATATATATGTCTGATGATTTTGATTTATTAGAAACAAACGCTAACGAAAAAACAGAGAAAGTAGATGTCAATTGGGGAAAAGCAATTGATACCATGAAATCCAAATTAGCGCAAGAGGACGATCCAGAAAGTCGTCAAAAAATCTTAAACGCAACGTTGGACGACGTTGTTGGTATGGCAGAAAAAGATCGTACCACACTTTTAGATGCTATTAAAGACTTAACAGATTACCAAGACGAGGTTGGTATTTTATTTGAGCGTTTTTCATCATTAAATGATAAAGAACAAAAAGTAATTGACGATGCTCAAAAAGCATTAGAGCGTTCTAAAATCGAGTTAGAAGACGCGCAAAACAAACCTGATACATGGTGGAATAACCTTTGGGGACGTAAAAGCAAAATTAAAGCTGCTGAAAAAGCTTTAGAAGCAGCGGAAAAAGTACGTGCAGGAGCAGACAACAAAGCAAAAGCAATGTTTCAAGAACGTATCGAGAGTGCAGATATACAAACACTATTAAGTGAGTTGTCGTACAAATCTCAAGCAGCAGTAACACGTCTTAAAAATCGTGAGGTAGAAATCAAAGAAGTAGAAGATAAGTTACAAGATGCAATCGTAGAAGCATCTAAAAACCATACCAAAGCTTTAGAGAAAAAAGCCGAAACTGAAGCTAAATTAGAAACTCAATACGCATTACTTAAACAAGCACGTCAAGCGCTAGAAGAAGTTGCAGATAAACAATCTACAGAATACTCTGAAGCGTTATCAAAAGTAACAAAACTAGAGCAAGAAGTTGAAGAGTTAGAAGGACTTAAAAACGCCTATACAACCCTTGCTGCCTCTAAAGATAGTTTTGTACACAAGCATAATTTAACAATCAAAGTATTGACTTCATTACGTAGTAATTTGCAAACGCATCGTGCTAAATTAAAGTCAGACACAGAAGAGCGTCTTAAATATTACGACGGTTATGTCGTGGCTTTAAAAGCACGTACAGATCAAGAGTTTGCTGCTATTTTAGAGCATTTAGGAGTTAAAACAGATGAGCATATCGGAGAGACCTTAGCATCAATGCATACCGCAAGTGCAAGAGCACGTCAAGAAATGATGGACAACATTCCAGTGCACGAAAAAGTTATGCAAGGCGTTTATCGCAGTTATGCAGAGGCGTTGCATGAGATTAGAGCAAAAGATGTGGATATCCAAAAGAATTTTGCAGACCGTTACGGTATTGACATGAAAGAGATTTTTGAAGAGTATTACAACTCAGATAACACAACACCTTCAGGAGATGATGCACCAGCAGGAGCACCAAAACCAGAAGCATCAAACGACGATTTATTGTCTTAAAATTAGTTTAGCGTTACCTACTTTAGCTTTTAAGGGCTAAAGTAGGTCAGGCTTTACGTTATATCTTTTGCAAAAAAGCAAAAGGATGCCACTTCAATCCTTAACGCGCTTACTCAAACCCTAAAGTGCAAATCAAAAATAAAAGTCAATAGTAAAATGTCAAAACAATTAAGACTAGTAATTGCAATCATAATCATGATAGGTTTTGTTTTACTTGGTTTCTACATCCTAAAAATCAGTAATACAATTACAGGTCAAATAATAGGTTGGTCAAATATTATCTTTTTTTCAGGTTTTCTAGTTTGGGCTTTCATTAAATATATGACCAATAAAAAAGTTAATCACAACTAAAACAATCAAGTTATAACAGACTTAAAACGGACTATAACAACTGAATATTGAACATTTAAAATGAGTATAAACCACATTGTCACACCATTAGATTCATCTATATTAGATAGTAAAGATCAATATGTGTTTTATCACAAAAAGGTAGATTTTGCCTTAAAAGAATTAATTGTTGGCGTACAACAAAATGGCTTATGTACTCCACAAGAAATTGTTTTCTTTAAACAATACTGCGACTTACTACTATACTCCATAGAAGCCATGCGTGTCAAATACATGTACGATGAGGAAGACAACATGAAGGTAGACGTTACAGATTCTGGTTTTCCTAATTATTTAGAGTTTAGATACCTATATAACGACCTGTCTTTACGCGACAACTATTTAAACAAATTAAAAGATGTGTCAGAACTTCAAGACGAATTTCTGGACCAATTATTACGCAAAAAACAACCTGTTAGGCGTGATAAATTATTTCAAGCAGCATCAATAGTATATTACACATCAGTAGAGCAACAATATATTTTTAACCGTTTTGTACAAGGTAAAATTATAAAAGCACCAGAAGGTAGTAAGGCAACTTACATGACCAGTTGGAGTTTTTACGATGTCTCCTTAAACCGTCCCTTTATTTGCTATATGTACTTTGATTATGATGGTAAAGATCCATTAAAAGAAAAAGAAGACATATATGACACTTTAAAAACAGTAGCAGATCGTAAAATGAATATGGATACGATGGCTTATGGTATTGATAGACGATTAAAAAATGTATTTCCAAAACACATAAAACGTTTGGATATAGGTGCTTTTCATAACGTATTTGCAAAAGATGATAACGATTTAACGCACACCATACTAGAAGCAATAGGTAAAAAAGAAATTCCTTTAGAAGCTTATGCTTTGTCTTTTAAAGTGCACGAAGTATTTACAGGAGGCCAATTTAAAGAAGGTGGATATTTTAGCAAACAAACACTCCAAAATTGGAGTACACCAATAAAAGAAGGTTACGTATTTGCACCACATCGTATCATCCAATTACTATACAATAAAAATCCAGAGATTATGAATAAGTTGGCAAAACCACCTTTTCAGGTATCTGATTTAAAAATTGATAAAAATTAAAAAGAATTTACCATCGCAGTCTCAGTTTTGTAGTCTTGCGATTTTAAAAATAAATAAATATTCAAAGTTTAAGAAGCGTAAGCATTTTGAGTAATCACTGTATACTGCGACTACAAACCGAAAACTAAAATTACATGGAACACAACTCAACCTTCCCTATAAAAAAATCAGAATTAGACGTTTTACGTGACGAAGCTTCATCATACTTAAAAAGTATCAGTTGGGAACAAGGTTCTCGAGCAAAAAATAAAGATAAAGACGCTAAAGATGAGTCAATATTATTATACTTGTCTAAAGCAAATAACGGATCGTCTGCATCAATCACTTCGGTTTCAAAAACCATTTTAGCATTAAAAAAACGATTATTGCCAGATTCGGTAGCCATACCAATTCTTTTAAATCAAACATTATACGCAGTACAGGAAGGACTAACTTTAGGTATTTGGATAAAAGACAGTTATTATGATGCCTCAGGTTTATCTAGTCTAAACGAGCGTAAATCGGCTTTGGATAATGATGGTAGACGTGAGTATGAAAGTAAGATGCAAACAGCAAGTGCGTTTATGTTATTTGCGACTGCTTATAAAATTTTACACTTGTTAAAACCTCATGCTTCTGACGATTTAAGTGTTATGAAGCAAAAATTTGCTGGTATTCCAGAAGTCTCATTACTATCACCATTAAAAGGGGTCTCTTGTGCGTTATTTTATTATGATAAATATTTAGCACATCCAGATATTGTAAAATCTGACAAAGACGTTGCAGATTTTACAGTGGTATATTTTGAAGCTTTGTTAACCGAAATCAGTTTACGCAGAAGCAACTTAGAATATACTGAGACTATCGTTGACAGAACATATAAACTAGAGAACAGTGATTTTGCTATTTCAGGATGGGAAAACACCTTTCAAGGTACCGCAAAAAGTGTTGAGTTTAATAAAATTCAATTCGAGCAAATTGTAGGTAACAGAGATGCAAAACACTTTGCAAGACGTTTGACGGAACGTATGTTGAGTTACGATTTTGAAGCAAAGAAAAACCCCTTTCAAGAGCTTGGTGGTTTTATGCCAGTTTTTATGGGTTACGGTATTCCTGGAACAGGAAAAAGTATGTTAATTGCTGCAATAGCAACTAGATTAAAAGAACATTGTGATCATTTAGACATTCCGTTTTTATTCCACCCAATGCCAGATACTTTAATTAGTACATTTCAAGGTGGATCTGCCGAGAAGATGGTGGATTGGATGAAACCAATGCAAGATCCTTCAAAATTAATTTTTGCACCTATCGATGATGCTGAAAATAACCTACAAGAACGTACAGCACAAGGTGTGTCTGCAGGTGTAAAAGAGGTCATTGGTGTCTTTTTAAGATATACAGAAGGAGCTTACGCAGTTAACTATGGTAACAGCTCGATTGGGTTGTTTACTAACCTTCCAGAAATGTTAGATAAAGCAGTTATATCACGTGTCCAAGGTCGTTTTAAAATTGATGGTGCACGTAGTGAACATGATTTTTTAGATCAAGATCATTTATGGTGGAGTAAACTGGATAAGACTATGCCAGAGTTTGTTAACATGCAAGGACCTGCAGATTATAAATATTTACAAGATCAAGGACTAGCAACCAATATGGGAGAAATCTTAAACGTGTCAGATAAACCAACGGAATTACGTGTTTTAGAAGCTTACGATAAAGCAGAAACACAACATAAAACAAACTCGCACCAATTTTATGCGACTTTATATAAAGAGATTCAGAAGATATTTCCATTTTTCTCTTCCAGAGATGTGCGTAATATCCAAAGTGCAGTGTCGCTACGTTTAACAGATTTTGATTTAGAACAAAGCTGGTTTGATAATCCAGAAACGTATTTCAAAAAAGATTATGATACTAAATTCAATATGTTACAAGAATTAATGAAATCTAACATGAAAGGTTTAAACTTTTCAGAAATTAGAAGACAAGAAGTGGTAAGATATTTAGACAACGTTGCAACTATTGCAGATACAGACTTTAAACGTAAAGTAGACGCTAGAATCAACCAATTAAACATAGAAACTAAAGCAAGAGATTTATTTAGTAATGGCCAATAAATTAAAAAATGTAGTAATAAATACCTTATACAAAGGTTGGGCAACGTTAAACGAGGTATCGTTTTCATATAAAATGAAAAATGAATCTTGGGTAAATCAAAAGCGCGAATCTTATGATAGAGGTGATGGAGCAACAGTTTTGTTATATAACAAGATTAAAAAAACGGTTATTTTAACAAAACAATTTAGAGTGTCAACGTTTTTAAACGGAAATGACTCTGGTTTTGTTCTAGAGGCTTGTGCTGGGATGTTGGATAATGACCAACCAGAAGCTTGTATTATTAGAGAGATTGAAGAAGAAACTGGTTATAAAGTTGACACAGTTACTAAAATATTTAAGGCCTATTCTTCTCCAGGAGCTTTGACTGAGATTTTACATTATTTTACTGCAGAATATACAGATGACATGAAAGTTAGTGATGGAGGTGGTTTGGATAGTGAGCATGAAGATATTGAAGTTTTAGAAATACCATTTACAGAAGCTTTACAAATGATTAAAACAGGTCAACTAGTAGATATTAAAACCATTTGTTTGTTGCAGTATGCACAGATAAATAAGATATTTAACAACAGTTAGTATTAAAGTATATGAGCAATAATACAAATGATGGTAAATTATCGCAAATTGGATTACAAGACTATTTGTCTATTGGTTATTTATTTTTACTAATTTTAGGTGTTGTATACGAGTCTATTTATTATAAATTTTTAGGAATTAACATTTTAGAATATTCCTCCGTTTTAGATGTGTTAATTAGCCCAATAGCTGTAATGACAGGAAATTTAATCTTAGGTTTAGCAGTCATATTTAGCATGCTTATGGCTTATTTTATGGTTAAAATTACACCTAAATATTATAAATGGTTAAGTAAAAAACCAAAGTATCAATCAGGTAAAAATAAATTAAAATTAGAAAAAGCACAAACCAAAATCAAAGCTAAAGACGCTGTTATTACAATGATAGCTTTTTACGTATTCTCTGTTTTTATAGGTTTAGGTATAGGAAGTGGTTATAAAACTAACAAACGAGTAGAAACTAACAATTATAAAATAACTCATAAATTAATCTTTGAAGACGGATTAACTCAAGATATTAAAATGCTAGGTAAAAACAGTTTGTATGTATTTTATGTTCTTAAAGATGATAAAGAAGTGATTATATCTCCTATTGAAGGTAATATTAAAATGATTAAAAAAATTAAGAAAGAAAATAATTAGGTGTAATGAATAAACTAAAATTAGCAAACCTTTACAGAAGTGAGCTTATTCCCATTAGTGGTAAGTTGGTAGATCGTTATAATCTATGCCTTCAAAAATTAGGGTTTACACCAACAAAACTAACCCATTTTTCAATTGATGGTATTGGTTATAGTCCAGAGATTGCAGAAGAAAAAGGAACAACAATGTACCTTAATAATGGCGAAGCTAATCCACATGCCATAATTATTTCACCTTTACAAAAAGGAAAACCTGTCTATTCTCCTTTTCATAGTTTTGATAGAGAGATGATGAAGCAGGTGTTTCAAGTTCATGGTCAAAAAATCAATGATATTACAAGGGATTCTGCTATATGTATAGATTTTGACCAAGATATTGATGCTTTTTATGAACCACTAGATGTGCTTAAATACGATAAGGTTTATATCAAATTTCATTTAATAAATAACTTAGATCAAATACAAAAGCAACAACAGCAATTAATTGATACTTTTAAACAAGGTAATAATTTTATTGATGAAGATTTACATGCAAAACTTTTAGAATCAGCCCAAACATATGGCGATTTACGTGGACGCGATTTAAGTTTGCACAGTTTACAATATCAAACAGATTCATTTTACACAAAGTCGTTTGGAGGTGTTTATGTTTTGCGTGATTTTATTTCGCCAATTATTGTTTTTGAAAATCTTAAATGGTACAAAGAAGCTATTAAGGACACGATTCACGACATTACTATTTTTCATATTGAGCAGCCAGAATTAATGGACAAATTGCGTAATCATGTTATTATTGAACACGATTTGGAAGAAGCTTTAAACACAGATCGTTACCAACGTATTAAAAAAATGGAATTTGCTATGGCGTTAAAAGATACGCAACATCCATTACGTGATATTTTAAATGATGCAGTATTATTTAAAAGTTACCTAAATAAACTAGATATTAATACCAGAAAACGCATCATGGGTGTGGAGTTGTATTTGGATAAACTTGAAGTTAGTAACCAATACAAAATAGCAGATATAGTAGATTCTAATTTGTTTAATGCATTGCATTTACCACACTCTTCATTAATAGCAAAGCATCAAGATTTAATATGGAAATTATTAATTAATGTGGCTCCTAAAGATGTTTTATTCTTGTATTGGTATGATAAAGAAGAGTTTTATAGACAATATAACACATGGGACGACTCATTTAAAGATTGGGTTATAGAAACCATAAGTAACAATATTTAAAAATTATAGACTAATTTAGTAAAGGTTTCAATCAAACACCTTTTTATTAACCAAAACACAATTAAAACCATGGGTTTAGAAATTATAATATTTTTTGGAGCAATTCTTTTTGGGATTTTTATTTATTGGACAGAGTCTAAAAGTAATGCAGTGTATCGCTTTTTTAACAAAGTATTTAATAGTAAAGAACTACAAATGAGACCAGGAAATCCAAAAGGATTTATCTACAAGCAAGCTGTTTTGCCTAGAGTATTGTTTGTTGCATTTACATTTTTAATTGCAGCGCTAATCATTCAGTTTTTAACTCCAATAGCTATTTTTAGTACATATTATGGTATTTCAGCATTTGCTTCTGCTATTTTCGGAACTTTAATAGGAACTTATGTTGCAAACTTTGTGCTTAAATCAGGAGAGGTGATTGAGCAGCAATCAGACTCAATAGAAGATGTAGTAAAAGATGGTTTAAATAAAGGGAAAGAGTTTTTAGAAGACTTTAAAAATAAAGATGCTAAAGTCGTAGAAGAAGCTAAAAAAGAAATAAAAGAAACACCTAAAGCACCAGAAAAAAGCGCTAGAGAACGTCTTAAGGATAAAGGACTAATGTAATTTTTAGAAATTAAATAAAAATAAAACACAATTCGGTTTTTAGCAAAAGCTAATTACCTAAATTATAGATATATGATTAAAAAGTATTGGAATCAAGGCGGAAAACAAAAAGCAGTTGTAATTATTGTAGCAATAATTGTAATTGCATTATTGTTTTTTTTAAGAGACGATTATCAACCTGTATTGTTATTTATCCGTAAATATATTTTTGTCATTTTATTAAGTGCGATACTATTGTTTTTTGGACTTCGTAGCTTCCGAAACTCGGCATCTACAGGTAAACGTCTAGGTATTCTTGCAGGATTATTGGTCTTTTTTGGAGTGCTTTACACAGCAGGTTGGCACTATCAATTGTATGATTATATGAAAACATATAACGTATTTAATAATTTAAATAAAGTTGAAATTAACGAACTACCTTTAACCCAAAACGAACGCATTCAGCCTTTACGAAACATTTTTTCTATGGCTAATGAAAGCGTCGGAGAAACCAAAGATGTCTCATTACCACATTTAGTAAGAGTGGATGACGAGAACAAATGGACTATGGCGATTCAACCTACTGAAAAATATGTGTGGCAAGGCATTAGTGATAATACTGAAGAAGTGTTTTCAGTGTCAAGTACGACACCTTTTCCTCGTTTCTCTAACGAAAACCGTATTTCAACCACATTTTCTATTGGTGAGTCTTTAAAATTTAGCAGAAACACATACAATGCAGTAGTACAACGTTTTAATCCTTGGATGCTATTTAATTACGAACCAAGTGACACGTTTTATATGAAAAATGATAACGGTCAATGGGTAGAAGTGGTAAGTTTAATTAAATGGAAAGGTTTTTTCTTTCCTTATCCAACCTTTGGAGGTGTAATGGTAATAGATAGTGGTGCACATGATTTTAGCGATTATATTGAGCGTGTTACGATAGGTAAAGGAACCTTTATAGCACCAGAAGATATGAAGAATCATCCTTATTTAACACGTCAAAACACATTATCAGAAAAAGTATCACGTTTACAAGCCGAATCGCTTAAGTTTTTAGGTGGATTTAGTGATCCATTACCTTGGAACATGGAAACAGCTGTTAAGATACCTAATCTTCCGGATGATCAAAACCAACAACCATTTGTGACGGATTTTGATTTTTCAGACTCAAAATCTGATGCTTATAGTGGTTTGTATCATTGGTTTGGTTTAGAGCCTGTTGGCGATGAGCGTACAAGTCTAACCTTTAGCGTGTTTGTACCAGCTGATGGAACAAACAAACTATATTATTATGATCATGCCTCAAAAAAACAAGGTTATGCTGGTGTTTCGGCAATGCCTTTAAAGGTTATTGAATCCAGAAAAGAATATGATTGGTCCGTAAATAAGCCTGTCGAATTTAGACCATATATTAAAAATATAGCAGGTCGTAAACGTATGTTCTTTTTAGGGACTATATCTTCAATAAAAGCAGAAGGAGCACAATTTGATGGTTCTGCAACACCAGATTTAGCTTTAATTGATAGCGAATATAGAGATGTTGTTTGGATAGATGCAAAACACCCAAGCCAATGGGAAAAATCTGTTTACGATCAATTAAATGAAGCTTGGCGAGCAAGTGAAGGTATTGATAATTATTATATGGACGATGAAAAAGCAGTAGAAGCTATAATGAAAGATTTAAACGATCAATTTATAGCTATTGATACTACAGATTTAAAAGGTAACACAATAAAAGAAAAAGAATCCCTAGAGGCTTTACAGCGTAAATATGACTCTATGGTCAAGCAAAAAGAAGCAGACGATATTGCTAAATTAAAACGCAAAATAGACTCGTTGGAAAATAAGTAAAAAACTAATTAATTATATTAAGCCTGTTTATAATATTACTATTGTAAACAGGTTTTTTATTGTAGGAAAAAAACGACCAATGGTAATTAAATTGGTATAAATGGAACTTTTTTTAACCTTTTTAGATATATTTTTGCAACTGCTATAATGTAGCTATTATTTCAATTTTTATCAAAATCTAATTAAAAACCCCTTTCCTAAATTTTGCCGAAAATTAATTTTTAAGGCTTAAAAATTCGCTTATGAAACAAATTTACAATTTATTATTTTTAGTGTTTGGTATCTTTACAATCAATGCTCAAACAACTGTTGTGACAACTGGTACAACTAACCCTTATAGGTTATCATTGTCTGGTAACGACTTGTACATATCAGAGTTTAATAGTGGTATTATCTCTAAATTAGATATTACTGCTCCATTACCAACGACCAAATCAAATGTTATTACAGGATTAAATAGACCAATGGGTATTGTTGCAACAGGTAACTATATTTATGTGGCAGAACATTTTGGTAATAAAATATCTAGAATTGATATTTCTGCACCAACAGCAACAATGTCAACAATAATTTCTGGTTTAAATAATCCAACAGGATTAGCTATTAAAGGAGACGAACTTTATTACGCAGAAACAGGTAGTAATTCAATCTTTAAAATAAACCTAACAGATGCAGTGCCAACCGCTGTTTTAGTTGCTAACGCATTTAATGCACCTTACGGAATCTTTTTTAAAAATGATATACTGTACATCGCTGAGTTTTCAGGTAATAAAGTGTCTACACTTGATGTCGCATCAGGTGCAACAACTGGTACAGATTTTATTACAGGCTTTAATTCTCCTATCGATTTAACTATAAACGGAAACACGTTATATGTAGCAGAGTATACTGCAAATAAAGTTTCAAAAGTTGATATTTTAGCAGCAGTACCAACTAAGGAAGATTTAGTGTCTGGAGTACAAACTCCGATTGGTTTAGCAGCTAACACTAGCGAAGTTTATATAGCTGAATTTGATGCAAATAAAATTTCTAAATATAACTTACCGACTTTATCTGCAGATGGGTTTGTTTTAAGCAAATCGTTACAATTATATCCTAATCCTTCTAGCAACTTTATTAAAGTGTCTAACATGGAAAAAGCTTTAAATTATACTGTTTATAATAGTTTAGGACAACAAGTGTTAAAGGGTAAAGTTGAAAAAAATGAAAGTATAGATATTCAAAATTTATCTATTGACTTATACCTATTTAAATTAGAAGATGGTAATACTTTAAAGTTTATTAAAAAGTAAACGGTTACTTAATATCTTATAAATTAAAAGCACTAAATTTTTTAGTGCTTTTTTTATTCCTTTAGGTCAAATTCCATTTTTATATTAGCACGTTTATATGGTGTATTTTTTTCTAACACGACTTCTTTAAAACCAAACTTATGATATAAATATATAGCATTTTCTAATTTACGATTAGAGTAGAGTAGAAGTCTTTCAAAGTTTTTGGCTTTAGCAAAATTAATACAATGCTCTAGTAATTGTTGACCAATTTTATGACCTCTTAAACTTGGTGATACAGCCATTTTTGTTAATTCATAACCAGCTTCATTTTTTAAGGGCATGAAGGCATAGGTACCAACAATTTGATCTTCAAATTTGGCAAAAAATATATAACCACCTTTATCAATGATGTATTGGTCAGGTTTGCTTAAAACCTCTTCGTCAAAAGGTTCAACATAAAAATATTGTTCTAACCATTCTCTGTTTAGTACGTAAAAATCCTTGGCGTATTTTTTATCAAAAGGGATAATGTTAATAGTAGGTTTCATTTTTATTTTAAAATATAAATTGCAAATAATAACAATAAAATTGAAATTACAGATATAAAAAAGGTCAGGTTAAATATTGACTTGTCTGCTACTTTTTTTCTAAATAAATCAACAATCATCCAAATAGGAATTGCAATACTTAATCCTAAAGCAGGTAAGGTCATAACACTTGATAATGTTGTAAACCAATTTAAATTAACTTGATTAATATGTAAAAAAAGTAGTGTAATTATAAAAACAAAGACTAGTAAGGCTAATGCTAGTCTAATGTATTCTATTTGTAATTTAGTCATTTTTATTAGAGTTTGAGCGTATAAAATCTGTAATTAAATAGCTAATTAGTTTACCAACTTGTGTGGCCTTTTTATTTTTAGCTACAGCTTCACAGATATGTAAATATTTAACATTGTCAAGTGCTGCAAAATAATGTAAAAATTGTCTTGTTTTTTCTGCTGAAAAGCCACTAGATGTTTGCGCACTACTAGGAGTGTTTATAATTGCATCGCAATCTATTTCAATTCCAAAATGGGTTGTATTTACATGTTTTTTGGCACGTCGTAATTCTTTTTTAAATTTTGAATTTTGTCTGACAGCTAGCGCTTCATAAGTATTAAAATCTAAATGTTTATTGTCTTTAAATTGAGTAAATACTTGTGACGATGTGTAATTTTCGTGTAACCCAAATGCAAAATAGCGTTTTAAAAAACCTTCAGCGTAAGCGTAACTAAAACCATTACCACTATGTCTTCCTTCTAATGCTCTAAAATCTGTATGTGCATCAAAATTAATACTATTTATGGGTTGTTTTAAAGCTAGGCTTGTACCTTTTATCATTCCATAAGCATTATTGTGTCCACCACCAATTGCGATGGGTATTTTACCTGCTTTTACAATATTGGACACTAAATCTACAACATGTGTATCCATTTGAGCCACTAATTTTCTGGCTTTAGAGATATGCTTAGGATCATCTTGATTTAATTTAGAAAGCTGTTTTTGCTCTTCGGTAAAGTCTAAATGGCCTAGGACCAAAACATTTTTGGCATTAGTAAAAGCATTACTTTGGATATTTAACAAAACTTTAATTGTAGCATCCCAAGCGGTTGAAGTGCCTGATCTACCTAGATTTGCAAAAACACCAATAGCTTCTGGTATACCAAAAATAACGTACTTGACGTCCAAAGGTTTAAGAGAATCGTATATATTTGAAACGCTGGTTAACGTGTTAGTATGTTCTCCAAATTTAGTTTCGCCAAGACGAGTATTTAGTAGATTATTTATAATTGAGTTATCAAATAAAACTAATTTATCCATTTACTTTTTATGTAGTTTTGAAAAATTAAAATTACGTTTTTATTATTAAAGAATAACTAGAAAATTAACGATTACAATTTAAAAACAAATAATTATGGCAAATAAAACAGCAAGTACAGGTTTGAAGGTTGCATTAGGTATAGCCTTAGCTTTATTTATCGGAACCGGAATTTATACATCGACTTTGTATAAAGACAAGCAACAAACTGAGCAGCAATTAACACAAGAAAAAAATGACGTTTTAAACGACTTAAATACAATGGTTGCTAAATATGATGTCGCTTTAAGCGAAAGTCAAGTGACTAATCAAAATTTAGTAGAAGCTAGAGAGCGTATTCAAAGTTTAATAGACTCGTTAAAAGTATCTGAAAACAACGTTAGTAGTTTATGGAAATACAAAAAGAAGTATTTAGCATTACAAGATGAAATGGATGTTTTATTATCTGAAAACGATAGATTAAAAGTAGAAAATATGCATTTAGCGACTACTTTAGATAGTACTAATGTTAGATATGAAGAAAGTAGAATGTTTAATGATTCTCTAGTTGTACAAAATACAGCGCTTGCAGAAGTAGTAGAAAATGCTGCAGTTTTAACAACAGCAAACTTAAAGGGATTTGGAGTTATTGAACGTAATAATGGTAAACTTATTCCAACAGAAAGAGCAGGAAGAAGCGATAAAATTAGAGTATGCTACACAGTTGCTAAAAATAAATTAGTACAGTCAGGAGATAAAGAATTGTATGTACAAGTTATAGATCCTAAAAACAATATATTAGGTGTAAATCAACAAATTAAGTTTGGTGAACAAACACTTAATTATAGTATTATAAGTAAGTTTAATTACGAAAATGGAAATCTAGATATCTGTGAATTTATAGTAAATAGTACAGATGATGATTTTGAAAAAGGACGTTACCAAGTAAACGTTTTTAACTCAAACGAATTGGTTTCAAGCTCTGAGTTTACACTTAGATAATAGCTTGAACTAATATTAATTGTTTATTCCATAACAAAAAACCTGAAGGCAAATGCGTTCAGGTTTTTTTATATTTAAAACATAAGGCACTTATGTTTTGCTAGATTATTTCACCATTAATTATTACTGTTTCTATATGGTTATCACCAAAAGCATAGGGTAAATAATTATAGCTAGATATAGGTTTAGTAATTATTACATTAGCTTTTTTTCCTTTGGTAATACTACCATATTGATTTGATATTCCCATTGCATAAGCACCATTTAGTGTTGCAGCATTAATGGCTTCTTCAGGTGTTAACCTCATTTTTATACATGCAGTACTTACAACAAAATTCATATTTCCAGAAGGTGTTGAGCCAGGATTATAATCTGTTGCTAAAGCTAAAGGTAGTCCAGCATCAATTAATTGTCTTCCTGGTGTGTATGGTATACTTAAAAAGTAAGAGCAAGAAGGTAACGCAACTGGCATTGTATTACTGTCTTTTAAAGCATTAATGTCTTCGTTATTTAATTCTTCTAAATGATCAACACTTATGGCATTGTGTTTTACAGCTAAAGCAATACCTCCAAAAGCATTAAATTGATTAACGTGTATTTTAGGAATTAAATTATAGTCTTGTCCTGCCTTAAGTATTTGTGCTGTATCGTCTAAATCAAAATATCCCTTTTCGCAAAATACATCAATATATTGGGCTAAATTTTCTTTAGCAATTTGAGGTAACATGTCATTAATTATCTGATCTAAATAACCTTGTTTATTATTTTTAAACGCTAATGGTAATGCATGAGCACCTAAAAAGGTAGCTTTAACTTTTATTGGAAAATCTTTTTTAAGTCTTTTTATAACACGTAGCATTTTAAATTCTGCTTCAGGAGTTAGACCATAACCTGATTTTATTTCGATTGCACCTGTACCCAAACTCATAACAGCTTTAAGTCGTGCAACAGATTGGTTATACAGGTCATCTTCACTAGTTTCCTGCAGTGTTTTAGCGCTATTTAAAATACCACCTCCACGATTAGCTATATCTTCATAACTTAAACCATTAATACGGTCTACAAACTCTTGAGATCTGTCGCCAGCGTACACAATATGTGTATGCGAGTCACACCAAGTAGGTAATACCAATTTACCTGACGCATCAATAATTTGGTCCGCATTTATACCTGTAACGACAGACATCTCTCCATAATCTACGATTGTGTCATTATCAATTAATAAGTAAGCGTTTTTTATAGTTGGTAATTCCTTCATTTGTAAACCAGAAACTTTTAAAATAGTTTCATCTCTTACTTGAAGTAATTCCTTGATATTTGTAATAAGTATGGTCATAATTGGGCAATAATTTAAGTTCAAATATAGATAAAATGCATAGTACTGAATAATTCTTTTTACATTACTTATTATATTAATATAAATGCGCTACATCGAAAACTTATAGGCTCCATCATTTAAAATGATACATTTAACCTGTGTGTAAATAATTATTATGGTAGCTGAAAAGCCAATGTATTACAATGAAATTAAATCTTATATAACATCATTTTATCCAATATCCGAAGCGTCTTTTAATTTGGTTTATGAAATTGCTCAAATTAAGCAAGTTAAATCAGGAACTGTTTTAGTAAATATAGGAGACGTTCCTAATAAAATATATATGATAAATAAAGGGGTTATGCGCTCCTATGTTAGATTAGAAAATGGGAAAGAGGTAACAAAATCAATTTTTGTACCTAGAATTATTTTAGCGTCATTTCGTGCGTTAATAAATCAAACGCCTTCTGAGTGTATTTATGAGTCTTTAACCGACTGCGAAATTTACGAGGTTGACTACTTTAAGTATAAAGCTCTTTGTGAAACTAATGCAGAGGTACTTGGCTTTCATGCTAAGTTTTTAGAACAATTATTGTGTCAGAATGATGCTAAACATATTGAGCTACTAACAATGAATGCGAAGCAGCGTTATTTAAAATTAAGAAAAGTTATACCAAATATAGATAATTTAATACCTCAATATCAAATTGCAAAATTTTTAAGTATCACTCCAGTGCAATTAAGTAGGATTAGATCAAAACTATAGTATTTATTAACATATGTTAATGAATAGAAATTTAATTAGTTATAAACTTGTAATGGTTATTTAAAACCATCCCTATTTATAATTAATAACTAACTAACAAAAAACCGATAAGTAAGCTTATCGGTTTTTTAATTTAAGATATATTGTAATGTACTATTTTAAAGCACCAACCATGTCTTCTGGTTTAACCCACTCGTCATAATCTTCAGCAGTTACATAGCCTAAGTTAACAGCTTCTACTTTTAAAGTTGTTCCGTTTTTATGCGCTGTATTAGCAATTTCAGCAGCTTTATAATATCCAATTTTAGTATTTAAAGCAGTTACTAACATTAATGAGTTGTTTAGTAATTCTTTAATAACTTCATGGTTAGGCTCTATTCCTGCTGCACAGTTTACATCAAAACTAACACAAGCATCACCAATTAATTGCGCAGATTGTAAAATATTTGCAGCCATCATTGGTTTAAATACATTCAATTCGTAATGTCCTTGTGTACCACCAACAGTAATAGCAACATCGTTACCCATTACTTGTGCACAGACCATTGTTAACGCTTCGCATTGTGTTGGATTTACTTTTCCTGGCATGATAGAACTTCCTGGTTCATTTGCTGGAATAATAATTTCGCCAATTCCGGATCTTGGTCCCGAAGCCATCATACGTATATCATTTGCAATTTTGTTTAATGATACAGCTAATTGCTTTAAAGCACCATGACTTTCTACAATTGCATCATGTGCTGCTAATGCTTCAAACTTATTAGGAGCAGTTATAAATGGTTGTCCAGTAAATTCTGCTATATATTCTGCTACACGTTTAGAATACCCTTTAGGTGTATTTAAACCTGTTCCAACAGCAGTACCACCTAAAGCTATTTCGCTTAAATGAGGCAATGTGTTTTCTAAAGCTTTTAATCCATGGTCTAATTGAGAGACATAACCAGAAAATTCTTGACCTAAAGTTAAAGGTGTTGCATCCATTAAATGGGTACGACCTATCTTTACAACGTTTTTAAAAGTTTCTGATTTCTTTTTTAAAGTATCACGCAATTGTTTTACACCTGGAATTGTTGTTTTTACAATCTTAGTATAAGCAGCAATATGCATTCCTGTTGGAAACGTATCATTTGATGATTGCGATTTATTTACATCATCATTAGGTTGGATAGTTTTTTCGCCTTCTCCAACAGTTTTTCCTGCAATTTGGTGTGCTCTATTTGCAATCACCTCATTAACATTCATGTTAGATTGCGTTCCAGAACCAGTTTGCCATATTACTAAAGGAAATTGATCATCATGTTGACCATTTAAAATCTCATCACAAACTTTAGCTATAAGATCTCTTTTTTCAATTGGTAAAACGCCAAGTTCGCAGTTGGTATAAGCAGCAGCTTTTTTAAGATACGCAAAACCATATACCACTTCTAAAGGCATAGAGGCTACGTTACCAATTTTAAAATTATTTCTAGAACGTTCTGTTTGTGCACCCCAAAGCTTATCTGCAGGTACTTTAACTTCGCCCATGGTATCTTTTTCTATTCTATATTCCATTATAAAGATTGATTAATTTTAAGATTACGAAATTACGAAAATTGTAGAGTTTAATATCCTCTGTTTATAAAATTTTAATAAAAATAACTTTGGTGAATTAAAGTAGAAAAAAGACCAATATTGCTAGTTTTTTTATTGATTAATTTTAGTTACACGACGTGTTTACAATCTTCTAAACCCCAAGTATCCATACTTTTTAAAATAGACTCTAAAGATTGTCCGCGTTTACTAAGTTTATACTCTACTTTAGGAGGAACAACAGGAAAAACGGTACGTATTATTAAGCCATCTTTTTCCAACTCTCTAACCGTTTGAGTAAACATTTTGTTAGAGATGCCTTCAATTTTACGTTGTAACATTCCAGAACGTAAACCACCATCTAATAAGTGAAACAATATTAAGGGTTTCCATTTAGTACCAATCAAACCCATGGTATAATTTAAAGGACATTTCATTATTATAATCTAAATATTAGTTATATGTTTCTAATAATCAATAATTTACTCGTTTGGGTGACTATATTACTTTTAGGTAAGTTATTGCCTGCAAGGCAAATATATAGTAATTTTGAAAAAAAATATAAAATATGAAAACAATAAAAAATTATCCAAAATCATTTTCTCATGTAGGCATAACGGTTCCTGATATTAAGGAAGCTGTTAAATTTTATTCTGAAGTTATGGGATGGTATGTAATTATGGAACCGTCTATTGTTAAAAAAGAAAAGGAAACAGCAATAGGGCAGATGTGTATAGATGTTTTTGGAGATGATTGGTCTACTTTTGAAATTGCACATTTAGCTACGTCTGATGGAATAGGAATAGAATTATTTTCTTTTCCAAATGGTGTAAAGGAAGCTCCAGAATTTAGTCCTTTTAATACTGGTTTATTTCACTTTTGCGTTCAGGACCCAAATATTGAAGCGCTAGTTGAAAAAATTGTGGCGTATGGAGGAAAACAAAGAATGCCAATTAGAGCCTATTATCCAGAAGACAAACCATTTAAAATGTGCTACGTTGAAGATCCATTTGGTATTGTGTTTGAAGTGTACACACACAGTTACGAATTAACTTACTCATCAGGTGCATACGCTAAGTAAAAATGACTAATATCTGATGTAACAAAGGATAATTTAAAAGGTTATTAACAACTATGTTAATAATTTTTGACTTTGTATTGTATAAAAAACAAGTTTACTTTATCTTTGCAGTAATAATAAACTAGAAATTAAACACATTATGTTCGAATTTGACCAATATTTAGGCTTTTTAGCATTTTTAACTATCTTAACCATAGGGTTTTGGTTAATGATATTTTTAATAACTTTTGTAGTTCCTTATTGGATTGGAGGAAGTTTAATAGAGCGTTTAAACGAGATTAAAGAAGAGAAAAAAGCTAAGCGTAACGCTTAATTTTAATCAATTATATAAAAAAAGGGAAATTCTAACGAGTTTCCCTTTTTTGTTTTTACAATCTATTTTAGAGACTAATTACTCAATCAAAAAAAAATGTTGCTAATAATTATTAGCAACATTTTTTTTTCTGTAAAAGTACTATATACTATCCTTCAAAATCATCGTCTCCACCATAGCTTCCACGTTCTACACGTTTTTTCTTCTGGTTAAATCTGTATGTAAAGGCTAAGTTAAAACTACGCTCTCTCCATTGGTACTCGCTGTAAGCATCAAAAGTTGGAGTAGTAGTGTTTTGTTGACGTTTTCTACTATTAAATAAATCATTAACGTTAAAGGCTATTGAAGCGCTATCTCCAAATAAATCTTTACTAAAAGCCATAGTTGTTGTAAATATACCTTCAGATTTAGTTTGGGCATCTTCACTTGGACCTCTATAATTTAAATTAGTTTGCCAATCAATTTCTCCTGGTAATGTATATTTATTATTAATACGTGCAAACCAGCTGTTGTTTGTGTTGTCTAAAGATAATCCGTTTGGAGTTGTTCCTTTTGTGTCGTTTTGAAAAAAGTTAAAGTTACCATTAACTCTCCAATTTCTAGATGGGTTGTAAGTTAGTGTAAACTCAAAACCATACCTGTCTTCTGTTGCTAAATTAATAGGTGTACGTTGTATGATTGGTAACGACTCTCCATTTACTATAGCAGAATCTCCTGTATCAAAACTTACAAAATTAAATACATCTGTAGCGTGTGCATAATATAATGACGAGTTAAATGTAAATTTTCCAAAACGTTTTAAGTAACCTAAGTCAAATTGACCAGAGTAACTTGGGTTTAAACCAGGATTACCTTGAAAATAATTAGTTACACTTGATCTAGAAGGAAAAGGATTTAAGAAAAATCCACGAGGACGTCTTAAACGTCTTGCGTAACCTAAAGTTAAATTTTCTCTATCACTAAACTCGTAATTAAGATTAACGGTAGGGAATAATCCTGTAAAGTTTCTTTTGTTGTAATCTCCTGTTGTAGGTTGATCAATAGTTAACTGTGTATTTTCTAAACGAAGACCTAATAAAAATGAAAATTTATTAATTTTAGTACCATATTGTGTGTATACAGCATTAAGATATTCTTTAAAGTTTAAAAGGTTAGTAAGATCTGTACTTAATTCAAATTGATTAGTATCTGTATCTAATAACTCTACTTGAAAGTCTGTAGATGTGGTGTTAAAATTACCTCTATAACCTGCTTCAAATTGGCTATTTTCACCAATAGGTAAAACGTAATCTGTTTGCAGTAAAATTTGTTGTTGATCTTCTAAAGTTGCAACACGTTCTGATATTACGTTATCTACTTGTACTAATGAGTTTTCGTTTTCTGAGCTATCTTCATATTGAAAATCAAAAGTTAAAACGTGTCCACTATCGCTATAATTTTTTTGAAAATTTAAAGCGTATTGTATTGTTTTGTCTTCTTCAAACTCTGGATCTAATCTAACGGTTGTAGACAGCAAGTTTCGGTTTGTGTCAAATTGTTCTAATAGGTTGGTCGTGCTGTTTTCATCATCACTATCTCTGTACAAAACAGATGTTGTTAATGAAGCAGAATCGTTTACATACCATTCTACACCAAAATTAGTAGTAAGTCCTTTTCTAATACGATCAAAAGTATTTGTTTCGTCTAAAAAATTTCCAGTTGATTTGTATTGTGTTGATGTAAACGAGTTTCCTGGAGCTTCTCTATAGCTGTAACCAGTAGTATTAAAGATATTAATATCTCCAGTTCTGTAATTTATGTTTCCATTAATTCCTGCTGAAGGATTGTAACCAACATTAGTTGTGATGGCACCATTTAATCCTTCTAACTTACTTCTTTTTAATATGATATTAAGTATACCTGCTGTTCCTTCGGATTCATATCTAGCAGAAGGCGAAGTAATAACTTCAACTTTTTCAATAGATTCAGCTGGTAATTGTCTTAATGCATCGGTAGAATTTAATCCAACTAATCCTGATGGCTTACCGTTAATAAGGATACGTACGTTATCATTTCCGCGTAAAGCAACATTACCTTCAACATCAACAGATACTGATGGTACGTTGTCTAAAACATCACTTACAGTTCCACCACGTACAGTTAAATCTTTTCCTACGTTGTATATTTTTTTATCCAGTCTAATTTCAACTGTTGTCTTTTCAGCAATAATTTCAATTTCATCTAAAGCTTCAGCATCAATAGATAAGTATTGCGTTTTAAAGGTTTGATTATCTGTTATGGATTTGTTTGGTAAAATTTCGGTTTTAAAACCAATATACTCAAAACTAACATTGTAGGTTCCTGATTTAATTTCGATTGAATAATTACCAGAAGCATCAGTAATACCTCCAGAAAGATCTGCAGGATTAGTTGTGTTTTTAAATACTACAGTGGCATACTCTAAAGGTGCATTGGTATCTTTTTCAAGTATTTTTCCTTTAATGGTTACCATTTTTTGATCATTATTTTGTGCCAACGCAAGATTCAGGCATAAAATTAATACGCAAAATGAAATAATTTTTTTAGTCATAAGTTTGGTTTTCTTAGTATGACCGCAAAAATACCGATAGGTTTAAGTAGGTTTGGTTAAAGGTTTGTTAAATAAAAAACGAGTAATTATAGCGTTGCTTTTTGCTGCGGAATGATATCAAAAATACGTTTTGCAGGTTTGCCTATTACAGCTTTTTCGCCATTTATGACTATTGGTCTTTCAATAAGGTCTTGATACTCAATCATTATATCTATCAAGCTGTCATCATTAAACAGGTGACCATCATCTTCTAAATGTTTAAAGTTTTCTACCCAAATTTTACTTTCTTTTCTAATAAGCTCTTCAGGTTTAATGTTAAGTATGTTAATTATTTTAACAAGTTTAATTTTATCTAATGGCTTATCTTGATATTTTATGACCTCGTGATCGTGTTTATGTGTTTCAAGTATTTTTAAGCAAGCGTTTGAGTCTGAAGACTCAGGATTGTGATATATTACTATCATTTGTTTAAGGGAAATTTTGGTTGCTATTAATAATTATATACTATAAAATGCTAGAGATTAACTCTGTTGGTCGACCTATAACGGCTTTGTCGTTATTAGTAACGATTGGTCTTTCAATTAATTTAGGGTTATTAATTAAAGCCTCTATTACTTGGGCATCTGTTAAGGTTTTGTTTTTGTAGTTTTCTTTCCAAATAGCTTCGTTTTTTCTCACTAAATCTATTGGTTTTATTTTTAGAAGTGATAAGATTTCCTTTAATTCTTTTTCTGTTAAAGGGGTTTCTAGGTACTTAATAACTTCAAATTTTTTATTAGAATCTTCTAATAATTGTAATCCTTGTCTAGATTTACTACATCTTGGATTATGATAAATTTTAATCATTTTTAAAGGTTTTCGTTATCTACTTCTTGTTGTCCCATCATCATTAAATAGGCTTTTAAAAAGGGCTCGATGTTACCATCTAAAACAGCGTCAACATTACCTGTTTCGTGACCACTTCTAACATCTTTTATTAATTTGTAAGGATGTAACACGTAATTACGGATTTGACTTCCCCATTCAATTTTCATTTTACCAGCTTCAATATCTTCGCGTTGTGCTAATTGTTTTTGTAATTCAATTTCATACAATTGCGATTTTAGCATTTGCATAGCTCTAGACCTATTATCGTGTTGTGATCTAGTCTCTGAGCAAGAAATTTGTATGCCAGAGGGTTTGTGCGTTAATTGTACTTTGGTTTCAACCTTATTAACGTTTTGTCCACCTGCACCACTTGATCTTGCAGTTGTAATTTCTATATCTGCTGGATTTATTTCAATTTCAATAGTATCATCAACTAAAGGATATACATAAACTGAAGCAAAACTAGTATGTCGTTTTGCATTACTATCAAAAGGAGATATGCGCACCAATCTGTGCACTCCATTTTCACCTTTTAACCATCCAAAAGCATGGTCTCCTTCAATCTCAAGGGTAACTGTTTTTATTCCAGCAACATCACCTTCTTGAAAATTTAGTTCTTTTACTTTAAAACCATTTTTTTCGGCATACATTAAATACATACGCATTAACATATTAGCCCAATCGCAACTTTCTGTTCCTCCAGCTCCAGCTGTAATTTGTAATACAGCACTTAGACTGTCACCTTCTTCAGATAACATGTTTCTAAATTCTAAATCTTCAATTAAAGTTAGTGCTTTGGTATATCGATCTTCTACATCTGCCAATGTAGCTTCGTTTTCTTTAAAAAATTCAAAAATAACTTCTAAATCTTCAATTAAAACTTTTGATTGGTTGTAATCATTGATCCACTTTTTCTTTTCTCGGATGGATTTCATTACCAATTCTGCACTTTTAGAATCGTTCCAAAAACTGGGATCAAAAGTTTGCTCTTCTTCATTTTGAAGCGCAATTAGCTTAGCATCAATGTCAAAGATATTGCCTTAACGATGTCAGGCGAGTATTAAGATCTTTTATATTCTCTAAAGTGATCATATATTAATTTTGGTTTACAACAAAAATAGAATTATTACTAACATTTAAAAATATTTGCCAACAATTTTTAATAGTTTTATACTGTAATAAAATATTTAATATGACTATAGATTTAAGAAGCGATACAGTAACTAAACCTAGTCCAGAAATGTTGGAAGCAATGTTGTCTGCACAAGTAGGAGATGACGTATATAAGGAAGATGAAACCATAAATGCTCTTGAGGATAAAATTGCTAAGTTATTTGGCAAGTCTCATGCCTTATTTTTTCCTAGTGGTACTATGGCTAATCAAACAGCCATTAAATTACATACTAATCCAGGCGACCAAGTTATTTGCGATAAGTATGCACATATTTATAATTATGAAGGTGGAGGAGCCTCTTTTAATAGTGGTGTATCTTGTAATTTGTTAGATGGTACACAAGGTATGTTTACTGCAAAACAAGTGATTGAAGCCATTAATCCTCCCGATTTTTACCATAGTCCGTTAACAACTTTAGTCGAAATTGAAAACACCACAAATAAAGGAGGAGGAGCCTGTTGGGATTTTAATGAAATATTAAAAATCAAACAAGTCTGTAAGAATCATAATTTAGGTTTTCATCTTGATGGAGCAAGGCTTTGGAATGCCTTAGTTGCTAAAAACGAAACGACTTTACAATATGGAGAAGCATTTGATACTATTTCGGTTTGTTTAAGTAAAGGTTTAGGGTGTCCAATAGGATCTGTTTTAGTTGGAGATGAAACTATAATGAGCAATGCAATTAGAATTAGAAAAATTTTAGGTGGTGGAATGAGACAAGGTGGTTTTTTAGCAGCAGCAGGATTATATGCTCTAGAAAATAATATTAATAGATTAGCTGAAGACCATAAAAAAGCAATTGAATTAGAAGTTGCATTAACCAAATCTTCATTTGTTAAAAAGGTAGAACCTGTTGAAACAAACATTGTAATTTTTGAGCTTAATGATAAATATTCAGAAAAAATATTTTTGGAAGCACTTTCTGACAAAAATATTAAGATAATTGGAATGGGAAGCAATAAGTTAAGATTGGTAACGCATTTAAATTATGATGATAATCAGCACGATAGAGTGTTAGAAGTGATAAGTAAATTGTAAAATTTATTTTTTAGTAATTTTTTTGATTTAATATATGTTAAAAAACAATTGTTGTTTAACGCTTTTATTTACTCTTTGGCGAATTTTAACTAAATATTAAGAATTAAAAGTAATAATAGTTTGATATGTATTTTTTTTGCTTGAAATTAGTGAACAGTCGTTATTAGTTCGGCTATATATTTATCAAATAACCATTTAAATTATTAAAAATGAAAAAAGTATTACTAACATTTTTATCTTTTGTAGTCTGCACCATTGCATTCGCACAAGATTTACCAACAAATCCTGAACCAGGAAAATGTTACAAACGTTGTGTGACTCCAGATGTATGGGTTAACCAAGATGTAACAGTGCAAGTTGCTCCTGCGTACAAGAAGCTAAAAGTTGTTCCTGCTCAATACAGAACAGAGAATGAGGAGTTTGTTGTACAGTCTGCAGGACAAGAATTATCTGTAGTACCTGCACAATACGAAACTCAATCTTTTGAAGTAGTGACGCAAGAAGCTTCTCAGAGATTAGAGAAAGTTGCTGGATCTACAGATACTACTACAGAAGAGATGATGACTCAACCAGGTTATCAAGAATTATCAGTAGTACCTGCAAAATATGCTACAGAGAATTTTCAAATCGTATCTAATGATGCTGCACAATCTTTATCAGTTATTCCAGCTAAGCTAGGATCTGAAAGTTTTGAAGTTGTTGTTCAAGAAGCTAGTCAACGTTTAGAAGTTGTACCAGCTCAATATGAAACAAGAACAGAAACTGTAGTTGTACAAGCTGCTTACACTAAGTTAGAAACTGTACCAGCACAATACGAAACAAGAACAGAAACTGTTGTTGTAAATTCTGGAGGTCAACGTTTAGAAGTTGTTCCAGCTAAATGGACAACTGAAAATGTTGAAGTTGTTGTACAACCTGCATCTTCTAGAGTAGAGATAGTTCCTGCTCAATATGGATCTGAAAGTTTTGAAGTTGTAGTACAAAATGCTAGCCAACGTTTAGAAGTTATACCTGCAAAATGGGGAACTGAAACATTATCTTATAAGAAACAACAATTTGGTTCTACTTTAACTGTAGTACCTGCTAAGTTTACTTCTGGTTACCAAACTATCGAAGTTAAGCCTGCAACTGCTAAATGGGGAATGAGTGATACTCCAGCTGTTGATTGTCAATCAAACGATCCTAACGATTGTAGATACTGGTGTTATAAAAACATACCAGCTCAAAACATTACAGTTAACACTACAGAGTTAGCTAATGATGCTCAAGTTATTACTAAACCAGGATGTGATCAAGGTGAGAACAATGCTGAAGATTGTGGTATGGGTACTTACACTAGACGTGTAGTTCAAACGCCTGCAACAACAAGAGTTATTGATATTCCTGCTGTAACTAAAACAGTTAAAAAGACTGTAATGACAACACCTCCTACAACAAGAGTTATTGATATTCCTGCTATTACTAAAACAATCAAAAAAACAGTTTTAGTATCTCCAGCAACAACAAGAGTTATTGATATTCCTGCTGTAACTAAAGAAGTTAAGAGAACTGTAATGGTAACTCCTCCAACTTCAAAAGTTATTACTATACCTGCTGTAACTAATGAAGTTAAGAGAACAGTAATGGTAACACCTCCAACAACAAGAGTTATTGAAATTCCTGCTGTAACTAAAACAATGAAGCGTACTGTGGTTTTAGAACCAGCTACAACAAGAGTAACAGCTATTCCAGAAGTTACTGCTACTATGAAGCGTACAGTAATGGCTACACCTCCAACAACAAGAGCGACAGATGTACCAGCAAAAATGACTACAATCAGAAAAACTGTTATAACTCCAGAATCTACAAGAGTTGTTGATATTCCTTCAACGTCTACTACAATGAAGCGTACAGTAATGGTAACACCTCCAACAACAAGAGTTATTGAAGTGCCTCAAAAAACTGCTACGTACAAGAAAACGGTTTTAGCTAGCGATGCTAGAGTAGAAGAAGTAACTGTTCCTGCGGTTAACAAAACTGTAACTAAAGAAGTACTACAAACTAAAGGTGGATTAACATCTTGGGCAGAAGTAGATTGTAAGTTAGTAGCTTATAATGATCTTAATGTAAACTGGGAATTAGGTTCTGCTACTTTAACAGCAGCTTCAAAAAGAGAAATCGATGCTAAATTATTACCAGTTTTACAAAATGGTGTATCAGTAGAGATTGCTTCTCATACAGATTCAAGAGGTTCGAAAGAGTCTAACAGATCTTTATCAGAAAGAAGAGCTCAAGCTGTAACTAACTACTTAATCTCTAAAGGAATCAATTCTTCAAGAATTGTATCAAATGGATTTGGTGAAACTAGATTAACTAACAGATGTTCTGATGGTGTATCTTGTACAGAAAGAGAGCATTTAGCAAACAGACGTACTCAATTTAGAGTTATCGATGCTGAATAATATTTAGTAAATACTTTTCATAAATAAAAAAAAGGAAGCCAATTTGGCTTCCTTTTTTACTTTGTATAAAATAAATTATTTAAACATATCCATTCCTGGAATGTTAGGCATTCCGTCTTTAGCGACAGCAGCAACTTCAGCTTCATTTACATTAGTAGCTTTAATTATAGCCTTATTAAGTACTAAAATTAAATAATCTTCCAATTGTTCTTTATCTTCTAATAAAGCATCATCAATTGTAATAGATTTAATTTCGCGATTGGCAGTCAATGTTACTTTAAGTAAATCGTCTGTACTTTTTTCGTCAATTAAAACGGTATCCATCCTTTTTTTTGTAGCCTCTACTTTTTCTTGGGTTTCTTTTAATTTACCCATTAAATCTCCAAACATTTTATTTGATTTTAAAGTTAATCCTGCAAATTTATTAATTATAAGTAAATATTAAGTGCAATTAAATATCAATAAAGTATAATTCAAACTAATTTTAAGTTTTACATTTGTGCTCTTCAGAAAAATAAGATTTAAAATGATGAAAGTTAGCACTAACGTTTCTGCACCTATTGCAAAAAAAATAGAAAAAAAGCTTAGTATACATAATGATGTCAGAGTAGATAATTACTTTTGGTTAAACCAAAGAGAGGACCAAGAGGTTTTAGATTATCTAAATGCTGAAAATACTTATACTGAATCTGTTTTAAAACATACAGAAACTTTTCAAAAGTCTTTATTTGAAGAGATGAAGTCAAGAGTTAAGGAAGATGACCAAAGTGTGCCTTACAAATTAAATGGGTATTGGTATATAACTAGATACGAAATTGGAAAGGATTACCCAATTTACACTAGAAAAAAAGATAATCTTGACGCTGAAGAAGAAATTCTTTTTGATTGTAATAAAATGGCTAAAGGCTATAGCTATTTTAAACTAGGTGGTATCTCAATAAGTCCAGATAACACATTAGTAAGCTATTCTATTGATACTGTTAGTAGACGACAATACACATTGTTTATTAAAAACTTAGTTACAAATGAAGTTTTTGAGGATAAAATAGAAAATACCACAGGAAGCTCAACTTGGGCTAATGATAACAAAACACTGTTTTATTCTAAAAAAGACGAAGTTACTTTACGATCGGATAAAATATATAAGCATAAACTAGGTCAAAATAGTGTTGATGACACTGTCGTTTTTCATGAAGAGGATGACACCTTTAATACATTTGTGTATAAAACCAAGTCAAAAAAGTATTTAGTAATTGGAAGTTCAAGTACGCAAACAACCGAGTATAGATTTTTAGATGCCAATACACCTGATGGTGAATTTAAAATTTTTCAAGAGCGCGAAAGAAACCTTGAATATTCAATAGCTCACTATCAAGATAATTTTTACATCATTACAAATAAGGATGAAGCAACCAATTTTAAACTTCAAAAAGTAGCCGAAACCAATACAGATAAGGTTAATTGGGAGGATGTTATTCCGCATCGTAAAGATGTATTATTAGAAGATATTGAGATTTTTAAAGATTATTTAATTGTAAACGAACGTGAAAATGGTTTAAATCAATTAAGAATTATTAGTTGGGATGGTAAAGAAGACTATTATTTAGATTTTGAAAGTGAAACCTACACAGCAGACATAGGTAATAATCCAGATTTTGATAGCAACTATTTAAGATACTCTTTTAATTCTTTAACAACACCAAGCTCGATAATTGATTATGATTTAAAGACTAAAACAAAAACGGTAAAAAAAGAGCAGCAAGTATTAGATGATTCATTTAATAAAGACAATTATATATCACAAAGGGTTTGGGCAACAGCTAAAGATGGCGTAAAAATACCAATGTCTGTAGTGTATAGAAAAGGAACAAAACTTGACGGAAATAGTCCGTTATTACAATATGCATATGGCTCATATGGAGCAACAATAGACCCTTATTTTTCTTCAATACGACTTAGCTTGTTAGACAGAGGTTTTATCTATGTAATTGCTCACATTAGAGGTAGCGAATATTTAGGTCGTCCTTGGTATGAAGACGGAAAACTAAAATCCAAATTAAATACATTTACAGATTTTATAGATTGTTCTAAATTTTTAATTGAAAACAAATATACCTCTAGTCAACACCTTTATGCAATGGGTGGAAGTGCAGGAGGATTATTAATGGGAGCAATAATTAATATGAATCCAGAATTATACAATGGTGTTATTGCTGCAGTACCTTTTGTAGATGTTGTAACGACTATGTTAGATGATAGTATACCACTAACTACAGGAGAATATGACGAATGGGGAAATCCAAATGAAGAAGATTATTACAATTACATGAAGTCATATTCGCCATATGATAATGTAACACCTCAAGCATATCCAAATATGTTAGTCACTACAGGTTTGCACGATTCGCAAGTGCAATATTGGGAACCTGCAAAATGGGTAGCTAAATTAAGAGACTGTAAATTAGATAAAAATATTTTACTACTTAAAACAGACATGGATGCAGGACATGGTGGAGCTTCTGGACGTTTTGAAGCATTAAAGGAAGTCGCTTTAGAATATGTATTTTTATTCGAATTGGAAGGAATCAATAAATAATCAAAAAAAATGCTTATTTTTGCGAGGTTTTGAGTTTCAAAACTCAAAATAAGTAGCTTTTAAATAGCATTTATGGAACAAAATAAACAAGTTTTTGATAGTGTATTAGACCTAATAGGTAATACACCAATGATAAAACTAAAAAAAATTACTTCAGGTTTTAAAGGGAATTATCTAGCAAAGGTTGAAGCCTTTAATCCAGGTCATTCATCAAAAGATAGAATCGCTTTATACATATTAGAGCAAGCAGAAAAGCAAGGTATACTTAAACCAGGAGACACAATAATTGAAACTACATCAGGTAATACAGGATTTAGTATTGCAATGGTTAGTGTAATTAAAGGTTATGATTGCATCTTGGCAGTTAGTTCAAAATCTTCAGCAGATAAGATTGACATGTTAAAAAACATGGGAGCTAAAGTATATGTTTGTCCAGCAAACGTTAGTGCAGATGATCCAAGAAGTTATTATCAAGTAGCAAAACGATTACACGAAGAAATTAAAGGATCTGTTTATATTAATCAATACTTTAATCAACTAAATATTGATGCACATTACAATTCTACTGGACCAGAAATATGGAACCAGACAGAAGGTGAAATAACGCATTTAGTTGCATGTAGTGGTACAGGAGGAACAATTTCTGGAACAGCTAAGTATTTAAAAGAGCAAAATCCAAACATTAAGGTTATTGGTGTTGATGCTTATGGTTCGGTATTAAAAAAATATCACGAAACTAGAGAGTTTGATGATAAAGAAATTTATCCATACAGAATTGAAGGTTTAGGAAAAAATTTAATTCCTACTGCGACAGATTTTGACACAATAGATGAGTTTATCAAGGTCACAGATGAAGAAAGCGCACATACTGCTAGAGAGTTAGCACAAACCGAAGGGTTGTTTGTTGGCTACACATCTGGTGCTGCAATGCAAGCCTTAAAACAACTTAATGAATCTAACACATTTAAGGATACAGATAATGTTGTTGTTATTTTTCCTGACCATGGTTCTAGATACATGAGTAAGATTTACAGTGACAAATGGATGAGTGATCAAGGCTTTTTTGATAGTAAAAATGAAGAGGCTGCGCAAAGCATTCAATATATTAAGTAAATAATTAAATAATAGACAGATTAGTTAATCTTAGTTGTATTAAGATTAACTTTTTTTGTTAATAATACATAGGTTATTTGTTATGCACGTATAATAAAAATGCATAATTTTGTAGCATCTAACTAAATTTTAATAGCTTAAGCTAATATATCTAACAATAGTAGCTTAAAAATCGCGTTTTACAATGAAAGATTTATTTGAAAAAATATACAAAGATAAAGGACCACTAGGTAAATGGGCTGCACAAGCAGAAGGTTACTTTGTGTTTCCTAAATTGGAAGGTGAAATTTCTAATCGTATGAAATTTCAAGGAAAAGATGTAATTACATGGAGTATCAATGACTACTTAGGTCTTGCTAACCATCCTGAAGTCCGTAAGGTTGATGCAGAAGCTGCAGCACAATACGGATCTGCTTATCCAATGGGAGCACGTATGATGTCTGGTCACACAGATTTACACGAGCAACTACAAAACGAGCTTGCTGAGTTTGTACATAAAGAAGCAGCTTACTTATTAAACTTTGGTTACCAAGGTATGGTGTCTACCGTAGATGCCTTAGTTGGTAAAGACGATATTATTGTTTATGATGTGGATGCACATGCTTGTATAATTGATGGTGTAAGATTACACCACGGAAAACGATTTACTTATAAGCATAACGATATTGAAAGTTTAGAGAAAAACTTAGGTCGTGCTACTAAAATGGCAGAACAAACTGGAGGAGGAATCTTAGTGATCTCTGAAGGTGTATTTGGTATGAGAGGTGAGCAAGGACGATTAAAAGAAATTGTTGCTTTAAAGAAAAAATATAACTTTAGACTGTTTGTAGATGATGCACATGGTTTTGGTACCTTAGGTAAAACTGGTGCTGGAGCAGGAGAAGAGCAAGGTGTGCAAGATGATATTGATGTGTATTTTGCAACTTTTGCTAAGTCTTTAGCTAGTACAGGTGCATTTATTGCTGCTGATCAAGAAATTATTGACTATTTAAAATATAATTTACGTTCGCAAATGTTTGCTAAATCATTGCAAATGCAATTGGTTGTAGGTGCATTAAAGCGTTTAGATATGTTGCGCACAATGCCTGAGTTAAAAGAAAACTTATGGAAAATTGTAGATGCGTTACAATCTGGACTTAAAGACAGAGGTTTTGATATTGGTACAACACAAAGTTGTGTAACTCCAGTATATTTAAATGGAAGTATTCCAGAAGCTATGGCTTTAGTTAGAGATTTAAGAGAAAACTATGGTATTTTCTGTTCTATTGTTGTGTATCCAGTAATTCCAAAAGGATTAATACTTTTACGTATGATTCCTACTGCAACGCATACATTACAAGATGTGACTGAAACTTTAGATGCTTTTGATGCTATTAGAGAACGTTTAGAAAACGGTACTTACAAGCGTATGTCTGCTGCTTTAATGAAAGCAATGGGAGAGTAACAAAAATAAAATTTAGTTAAAAATCCGATTCATTTGAATCGGATTTTTTTGTTTTAATAATCAGATGTTTCATTATATAATTCATCTTTGATTAAATATAGTTATTTCTTAAAGGTTATGATTAAGGCTTAGAGAGTATAGCTTAAAATAATTATTAAAAAAAAAGAGCTTATCTATTTATAATAAGCTCTTGATGATTTATAATTCTTTTTTAAAAGTACAACGTCTTATATATACCTCTGGATCAAAGTGTTTCCAAATTTTATGTATAGCTTCGTTATCCTCTAATTCAGGTGTTCTATAACAGGTTTGTATTCCTCTTTCAGTAAACGTGTTGTAATATTCGTTAAAAATAACAGCATGTACACCTTTATTTTGATACTCAGGATGGACACCTATCAAGTAAAACATAACGTCTTTGCTTTCTTTTTTAGCTTTTAATAATTTTAAAAATCCAAATGGTAATAATTTACCTTTCATTTGTTGTAATGCATCCGCAAATCTAGGCATAACTACAGCAAATGCTACCAATTTGTTGTCTTTGTCAATAACAAATTTGATATATTCTGGATTAATAAAACTTATAAACTTCTTTTTAAAATATTCTTTTTGAATATCTGTAATCGCAACAAATGAAGATAGTGAGGCGTAGCTTTCATTAAATAAATCAAACATTTGATCTGCATAAGGCATGACTTCGGATGTTTTTTTTAAGTCTAAAGCTTTAAGCTGATAGCGTCTTTTTATTAATTCTTGTGCTTTGTAGAAAAATTCGGGTTTTACGTTTTTAAAAGGAAAACGACTTTCAGAATATTTTTTCTCAACAGAAAAACCATGTGACTGATAATGGTTGACATAGTAGTCGTGATTATACCATGTAATCATGTTACCTATCGCATCAAATCCTTCTGTAATAACTCCAACTTTATCTAAGTTAGAAAAACCTACTGGACCTTCCGTATAGTTTAGCTTATTTGCATGACCAATGGTGTAAACCTCTTGTAAAAGCGCCTTACTAACATCTAGATCGTCAATAAAATCAAACCAACCAAAACGCATTTTTTTTATGTTTTGGTCTTTTACTTCTAGCCAATTTATAATTGCAGCGATACGACCAACTACTTTATTGTCTTTATAGGCTAAAAACAGTGTTGCTTCGGCATCATTAAAAATAGGGTTTTTCTTTGCATCAAATGTTGCTAATTCTTGACTAATAATAGGTGGAACCCAATATCTAGAGTCTTTGTATATTTCAAAGGGAAATTTAACAAACGCTTTATAATCTGCTTTTGATACTACTTTTTTGGTTGTAATCATATAAAAAAGAAAGGGTTAGTTTTCGTCATCAAAATCAATCTCTTGAGTTTCTTTTTTTCGTTTACCTGAATCTTCTGGTGTGTCAGAATCATTATCTTTTTTATTCTTATTTTTCTTTCTATTCGCTTTTCTTTCGTATTCTTCAAGTACATCAGTACCATTATCTATATCAGCTTCAGGATCTTTATGGAAATCTAAACGATAAGATGCGCCAAAGTTCAAGCTAAAAACCGAAGGTGTGTCCTTTGTGTTAAAAGTAATTGCAGTATCTAACTGAAAATCCTTACTCCATAAATATGCTCCACCAAATCTAAATAAATTGTCTGCATAATAATCACTTTTTATGCCTTGAGTTTCTCCAAATAAAACCCATTGGTCAGTAATGGACTTGGTTAAAGTAACTATGTATTGAAAATCTGAAAAATCCGACCCAATCCTGTCCTTGGCAAAATTCATAACTAAAACCCAACCACTATTAAAGTTGTTTTGTGTTGCAACCATTACTTTAGGTGTAAAACCTCCTTCGTAATTTGGGCTTGAAAACGGATTACTATAAGGCACATAAACATTATCTTTAGCATCATAGTTTACACCAGCATATACAGCTACAGCTGGAATTAAATTACTCCATTTAAATTTTTTGTTAGCATGATAGCTGTAAATATTAGGTTTCTCCTCACCACGTTTTTTATATGGATCGTACACTAAGTATTTTGCACCTAATGTTAAATATTTAAAATTTGCACGATCAGTTTCTAATGGAAATAAGGTAGATCGATTATCTGTAAATGTATCATTTTGGTAAGTACCTTCTATATTTAATTCTAGTTCTTCCCAGACTAAACCATAACGCGCTGCAAAGTCAATACCAAAACCTGAAGCTTCATTTTTTAATGGTGTGTGCTCTTCTTTAAGAATGTAAGGTCCAACCTCAAGCTGAGCCACATTTTTTCCGACTGCAAAAGCACTTCTAGATACACCTGGTCTGTTAGAGTTGATTACTTCAGTATATTGGGCATTAGCAGTAAAACTTGCTAATAAGAGAATATACGTTACAATTAATTTTGGGTTAAGCATATGTTTTTGTTTAAAGTCAAATATAAGATTTTATATTTTTTTTAAGTATTTAAAACTCAATTTAAAACTGAAGAATTGTATTTTTGTTAAAGTATTGATAATTTAACTTTTATTTCAACATGGCTTTATTAAGAACCATACTTATAATAGCATTAATTTACTACGGATTAAAAATCTTATCTCGTTTGTTTGCACCTGCATTATTTAAATATGCAGCTAAAAAAGCAACCGAGCGTTTTGGAGGTGCGTTTAACCAACAAAGACAAGAGCCAGCTCAAAAAGAAGGCGAGATAACTATAGATAAAATGCCTAATAATAAATCTTCAAATAAAAATGTAGGAGAATATGTAGATTACGAAGAAATTGAGTAATTTTCAACCTCATACTTTTTAAAACTTTTTATGCAATTTTCTTTTAAAAAAATCTTACCTCATCTTTTAGTTTTGGTAGGATTTATTGTTTGCTCTTTAGCCTATTTTAGTCCTGTTTTACAAGGAAAAGTCATTTACCAAAGTGATATTGTTCACTACACAGGAATGGCAAAACAACAAAAGGATTTTAAAACTAATTCTGGAGAAGAAACCTATTGGACTAATAGTGCATTTGGAGGTATGCCAACCTACCAATTAGGAGCAAAATACCCACACAATTATATTAAAAAGTTAGACCTGTCGTTGCGTTTTTTACCACGACCAGCTGATTACTTATTTCTTTATTTTGCTGGATTTTATATACTGCTTTTGGTTTTAAAAGTGGATTGGAAATTGGCAGGATTAGGTGCTTTGGCATTTGGTTTTTCTACCTATTTAATCATAATTTTGGGTGTAGGACATAATAGCAAAGCACATGCAATAGCTTATATGCCATTAGTTTTAAGTGGTATTATACTAACGTTTAGAGGTAAGTACGTTTACGGTTTTATCCTGACAGCCATAGCTATGGGATTAGAGTTGGTGGCTAACCATTACCAAATGACTTACTATTTAATGTTGTTAGTCTTAGTTTTAGGTGTCGCTTATTTGGTAGATGCTTATCGTAAAAATATGTTGCCTCACTTTTTTAAAGCTGTAGGTGTGTTATTTGCTGCAGTAATCTTGGCAATAGGTTTAAATGCAACTAATATTTTAGCGACACAAGATTATGTTAAGGAGAGTACACGTGGTAAAAGTGAGTTAACTATCAATGCCAATGGGTCTAAAAGAGAAAACACAAACGGTTTAAGTAAAGAATATATCACAGAATATAGTTATGGTAAACTAGAAACTTTTAACCTATTTGTACCTAGATTTTTAGGTGGTGGAAGCGGAGAAGATGTAGGTGAAGATTCTGCAGTATATAAATACATTGTTGATCAAGGTGTACCACCAGCAGACGCTAGAGAATATACTAAAGGTCTACCAACATATTGGGGAAGCCAAACCATAGTAGAAGCACCAGCTTATGTTGGAGCAGTTGTAATATTTTTATTTGTGTTAGGCTTGTTTTTAGTTAAAGGTCGTTTAAAATGGTGGTTATTAGGAGGAACTATACTGTCTTTATTATTGTCTTATGGTAAAAATCTAGAATTCTTAACAGATTTATTTATTAACTATGTGCCATTATATAATAAGTTTAGAGCTGTCAGCTCAATACAAGTAATTTTAGAATTATGTATTCCTGTATTGGCAGTTTTTGCTCTAGTTAGGTTGTTTAATGATGTTGTTAAAACCGAAGAAAAACTTAAGGCTTTAAAAAACACAGTAATTATTACAGCAGGTTTAGCAATCCTATTTTTATTAGGAAAAGCTGTTGGAATAATCGATTTTGTTGGAGGTATTGATGGTCGTATTAGAGAAGGTAATGGACAAGCGTTTTTGGATGCTTTAAGAGAAGATAGAGCTAGCTTTTTTACACAAGATACGCTTAGAACCTTGTTGTTTGTTCTATTAGCAGCAGGCGTTATCTATTTCTTTTTGAAAAAGAAACTTAACGAAACTAAGGTTGTAGTCATTCTTGGATTATTAATTATAATAGATTTAGTTAGCGTAGATAAACGTTACGTTAATAACGAAGATTTTGTATCTAAGTTACAAATGGAGCGTCCTTATCAAGCCAATAAAGCAGATTTAGAGATACTTAAGGATAATACTAATTATCGCGTGTATGACTTAACGTCTGGAGGAGCTAAAACTAGCTATTTTCATAATGCTTTAGGTGGTTATCATGCTGCAAAACCAAAACGATATCAAGATTTATACGAATTTTATATCTCTAAAAACAATATTAATGTATTAAGTATGCTTAACGCGAAATACATAATTGGTCAAGGAGAAGATGGAAGTCCGTTTCCGTTTGTAAATAACGATGCAAATGGTAATGCTTGGTTTGTAGAAAACACTAAAAAAGTAAGTTCTGCTGATGCAGAAATTTTGGCTCTAGACACACTAAATACTAAAAAAACAGCTATTTATTCTGAAGGTGTTTCTGATAAAACTAATCTTCCTAAAACTTTAGTTGTGGACTCTTTAGCTTCAATAAAAACTTTAGATTACAAGCCTAACTATATTAAATATCAGTCGGATAATGTAAAAGATGGTTTTGCTGTGTTTTCAGAAATGTATTATGGTTCTGGATGGAATGCTTATATTGATGGTGTGTTAAAACCACATGCTAAAGTAAACTATGCGTTAAGAGGTTTAGAAGTACCAAAGGGTAGACATATTATTGAATTTAAGTTTGAACCTGATGTTGTTAAATCTGGTAGTACGATAGCGTTAGCTAGTTCTATTTTACTGGTATTATTAGTTCTTGGAGGTTTGATTTATGGTGTAAAAAGCATGAATAAGATTAGTGAGGAGTAATCACACTAGGCTCAATTTCCGCGAAAGCGTTACATTATGGATAAAAAAAAGGTGCTAATTATTACGTATTATTGGCCTCCTGCAGGAGGACCAGGTGTACAGCGTTGGTTAAAATTTGTAAAATATTTACCAGAATTTAATATAGAGCCTGTTGTATACTGTCCATCCAATGCTAATTACCCAATTATAGATGCAACTTTGCAAAGTGAAGTTAATCCAAGTGTTACAGTGCTTAAGCAACCAATAAAGGAGCCTTACAAATTGGCACAATTGTTTTCTAAAAAAAGTAAAACCATTAGTAAAGGGATTATTGCTGAAAAAAGCAAGCAAAGCCTTATGGAGCGTTTGATGTTGTTTGTTAGAGGTAATTTTTTTATTCCTGATGCCAGAAAAAACTGGGTAAAACCGTCCTACAACTACTTATCTACTTACATTTTAGATTTTAATATTGATACAATTATAACGTCTGGACCACCACATAGTTTACATTTAATTGGTTTAAAATTAAAAGAAAACCATAGTGTCAATTGGATTGCAGATTTTAGAGATCCATGGACTACAATAGGTTATCACAAGCAACTAAAATTAACTAAAGCTTCTAAAAATAAACATAAGGCATTAGAAAAAAAAGTGCTTAATAATGCTGACAAAATTATTGTAACTAGCCCAAGTACTAAAACCGAATTTGAGGGTATTACAAGTCAACCTATCCATGTAATTACTAATGGTTATGATAACGAAAAAGTAGTTGTAAATACCTTAGATAAAAAGTTTACATTGTCACATATTGGGTCGTTACTATCTAAACGAAATCCAGAAGTACTTTGGAAAGTGCTTAGCGAATTGATGATTGAGGAGACTAGATTTGCAGAGGATTTTCAGTTGAATTTAATTGGAGAAGTAGGTAAAGATGTTATACAATCTATTAAAACAAATGGTTTAAGTGGTAGTTTAAATTGTATTGGATATGTGCCTCACAATAAAGCTATTGAGTTTCAGAAAAAATCACAATTATTATTGTTGATTGAAATAAACTCGGAAGATACAAAAGCAATTATTCCTGGTAAATTGTTTGAGTATATGGTTGCTAATAGACCAATTGTTGCAATTGGACCAAAAGGAGCAGATGTAGCTTCAATTATTACAAAAACTAACACTGGTCAATTTTTTAATTATGATGATTATGATGCTTTAAAAAATAGTATTAAGCAGTATTATAAAGCTTACACTGAAAATAATTTAAAGACTAATCCAATAGGATTACAAGGTTACTCAAGACAACAGTTAACAAAAAAGTTAGCAGATTTGATTAATCAGTCCTAAAATATAAATGGTATAAAATATATGGGAATAGTCGTTAATCAATCTATTAAAAATACTATAATAACTTATTTTGGGTTTGGTATTGGTGCTGTTAACGTTATATTTTTATATACTCAATTTGTAAGCGAAGCTTATTTTGGTTTAATCACTTTTATCTTGTCTACAGCTAGTATTTTAATGCCTTTTATGGCTTTTGGCGTGCATAATACAATTGTTAAGTTTTATTCGTCCTTTAAAACCAGACAATCACAAAATAGCTTTTTAAGTTTAATGTTGCTTTTACCATTACTTCTAATAGTTCCGTTAGGATTAATTACGCATTTTGCATATGATTTGATTGCCAATTGGCTATCTAAAGAAAATACTATTATAAAGGACTATACTTGGTTAATATACATTTGTGCAGCAGCTTTTGCCTATTTTGAAGTGTTTTACGCTTGGAGTAAGGTGCAATTACAAAGCGTATTTGGTAATTTTATGAGTGAGGTCTTTCACAGATTTATTACCACGTTATTACTTTTAAGTCTTTATTTTGGTTACCTAAATGTAGATCAATTAATTTATGGGATTGTTATTACATACATTGTCAGAGCCTTAATTATGAAACTATATGCTTTTAGTCTTAGGATGCCAGTTTTTAAATTAACTAAAATCCCTAATGTTGGAAGTATTTTAAAATATTCTGCTTTAATTATAATCGCAGGCTCTGTGGCTAATATAATATTAGAGATAGATAAGTTTATGCTTGGTCAGTTTCAGGCGCTTAATAATGTTGCCTATTATGGTGTAGCTATTTATATTGCTACGGTTATAGGTGTTCCTGCTAGAGCAATGCATCAAATAGCAAACCCTTTAACCTCTAAACTTTTAAATGAAGGTCACAAGGTTGAACTTAAAACACTTTATCAAAAAAGTTCTATTAACTTATTTATAATTAGCGGATTTATATTTTTATGTATTATAATAAATATCAATAAGTTATATCTTTTAATTCCGGAAAATTATAGCGAAGGCTTTTTGGTGGTTTTAGTGATTGGTCTTGCTAAACTATCAGACAACCTTATTGGAAATAATAATGCCATACTTTTTAATAGCGATTATTATAGGGTAGTGCTAGTCTTTGGGATTTTATTAGCAATACTAACCGTAGTTTTAAACCTTGTTTTTATTCCGTTGTATGGAATAAATGGAGCTGCATACGCAAGTTGTATTACTATTTTTACATACAATACAATCAAACTATTGTTTGTGTATAAAAAATTTAAAATTCAACCGTTTACATTAGCTACCATAAAAACAACACTACTAATATTGATTTGTGGTTTAAGTTTGTTTTTTTGGGAATTTAATTTTAATCCCATTATTAGCATTGTCGCTAAAACGTTAATTTTAATTATAATCTATGGATTAACTGTTTTTAAATTTAATTTATCAGAAGATATTTCAAAAATATTAAATCGCTTTATTCCATAAAAAAAACCTACTTAAAGTTGCTTTAGGGCAAACAACCTTAGTAGGAATTCTATTCAATCGACTAGTTATTAGTCTTTTCTAATTTCTAGATCTAGTACTTCTTGAAGAGGAAGTATTTTGTCTTGACGTTGTACTTCTTGAAGTCGTAGTTCTAGGTTTAGAAGTCGTACGTTTATTAACCTGCGTATTACTTCTATTTGTTCTTGTATTTACTTTAGTATTAGTTCTGGTTCTAGGTTTAGAGGTTGTTGTTTGATTTCCTCTAGTTCTAGGTATACTTGTAGTGTTACCTCTAGTTCTAGGTGTTGCAGTAATCACTTTGTTGTCTCTAGTTTTTGTGTTAACCGTATTACCTCTTGTTTTAGGTTTAGTATTTACAGTATTATTTGTTCTAGGTCTAGATGTTGTTGCATTACCTCTTGTTCTTGGTGTTGCAGTAGCCCTATTGTTTCTAGTTCTAGGTGTAGTAGTAGCTCTTGGTGCTCTTCCTTCTGTCCTAGAGGCTAAAGCTCTATTTCTTGAAATCGTATTACCTCTTCGACTTGCTACAGCAGTAGTACGTCTGTAATTATTAACGTAAGGTCTGTCGTATCTATATCTAATTGGTGTATAATGTCTTCTATATGGTGTTGTATAAAGTACACAGTAGTTTACTGGTGGAATTACATAATATGCATGCCAAGGTCTGTAAACATAAGCTCTGTTGTAAATATTTATAAAGCCAGTACTATGAGAATAACGATTGTAGCGGTTGTAGTGCACATATAATCCTCCAACACGACTAATGTAGCCTCTGTTATTGTAGTTAATATAAACATTTCCTACTTGATTAACGCGACCGTAATAGTCATAATAAATAGGTGTGTTTTCAACTTGAATAACAGCTCCAAACTCGTCATATTGTACATATGCGCCATAATCATATCCTGTATTAAAGCTAATATTTGTGTTTCTATTATTAATTTCTACGCTAACTTGAGGTCCATAGCTAGGCATATAAAAGTCAAATTGACCATCTGCATAAATAGAAAACTCAATTCCTGCTTCAGTAAAAATGAAAGAATTACCATAACCTTTGACATAAGAGTTATTAATCACACCATTATCTATCGTTGTGTTTGTGTCTGCATTAACAGAAAACCCACTAAGGAGAATTGCTGATAATAATAGGAATACTTGTTTCATAATTATTTGTTTTAAGATTGAACACTTACATAATTACAAGCATCGTGCCAAAAACAAAAAACTCAATATTCACAAGGGATTATGGTTGTTTTTTAATTTATTGAAGGCCATAAAAAAAGCCATAAACAAAAGTTTATGGCTTTAAATAATATTTATAAATTTGATTTACTACCTATTTTTTTAACTGAGTAGGTTGTGTATCGACAGTTTTTCTGTAATACATTGTATCATTATTATTACTTGTTTGGTATTGATAATGACCATTATTAGTTTGACCTATGTAATGATTAGAATTACTTCTGTTAACTTGACCAATAGTTTTAATTAATTGTCCTTGTCTATTGTAGTATAAACGCATACTTCCAATTTGACTAACTAAACCTTGACGGTTGTAACTAATGTAAACAGAGCCTAAACGCTTAATTTGACCACTCCTGTTATAATTTAAAAATACATTTCCTATGCGTCTAACTTTACCATCACGATCATGTGTAATAATCATACCTCTATCTCTAGGGTTATTATAAGTTACTTGTGTACCTGGAGCACCATTTGTAACATTTATTGATCTTCGTTTTGTATTGGTGTTAGTGCGTCTGTAATAATAGTCTCCTTGCGTGTGATTTATTGCTGTGTTAAAATCAAAACTTCCGTCAGGAAAAATTAAAAATTCCACACCACGTTCTGTAAACAAGATTGGTTGTGCGTAATAATTTCTGTTTATTACTAAATCTTCACCTTGCGATGCAGATTTAGCTTCTGCTGTTACAGTCGTTAATCCAATTAACATACCTGTAATTAATAGTACTAGTTTTTTCATAGTATTAAGGATTTAGATTTTGCCTACTATTTAAGCGTTTCGGCATTCGCTATTTTGATTAAGTAGTTTCAATAGCTGTGCCAAAGTTGTTATGCATTGATTTTACTGTATGTCCAAGACGTTTTTTTAGTATATTTTAATTTAATTCTATATTGAAAAGTATATAATTGATTAAAATATTTACTTTTATAAAAACTACTAACTAATGTCCTTAAAGTATACCAAGTGTAAAAATTGCGATAGCGATTTTAAATCAGGATTCCAATTTTGTCCACATTGTGGAATGAAAGATAAAGAGGAATTAACACTTGGAATTTTATTTTACAATACCTTAAATAATTATCTGCTGTGGGATTCTAAATTTTTAAAGAGTTTTATTCCTTTAATGAGTAAACCAGGATTTTTGCCTAAAAGATTTATTGAAGGTAAACGTCTATCTTATTTGCATCCTGCACAATTATATTTATTTGTTACGTTTGTGTTTTTCTTTTTGTTTTCCTTTCAAATGAATAAAGTAGAAGAAAATTTAAATGAGGATTTTAAAGCGCAATCAACTAAAGTTTTAAATGAAATTGAAAGAAAAGAAATGGACTCTATTGAAAGAAGTGAAATTAGAGCCACATTAAATAGTAATAAGTTGCTATCCGGAATGACAGATAAACAGATAGACTCTATTGTAAATCAAAAAGAAATTAAATCAAGTAATAACGTTTTATTTGGGTACGAGAGTCAAAAAATAGACTCATTATTGACTGTTGGAGCATCAAAGGAATCTATTTACATAGCTATGGGAATGGATGATAATCCAGGATGGTTTGATAGGATGTTATATCCTAGACTTTTAAAGTTTCATCAGGATAGAAAAGCTGGTACGATTTGGATGTCCATGATAAATACAACACCAATAGCATTATTTATTTTATTACCAATTTTTGCTTTCTTTTTGAAACTATTTTTTTGGAAAAAAGGACGATATGCTTACCACTTGGTATTTTCTTTTTACTTTTTCGCCTTTATTTTCACAGTGTTTAGTATTTTATTAATCAGCAATTTTATTATTGATGTACCTAATTGGATAGACTTTTTAATAGCCTTATCCACATTTATATATCTAGTAATTGCTGTTAAACGGTTTTATAATCAACGTTTATTTTACAGTGTTTTAAAAAGCGGAATTGTGTCTTTAGTTTTTTTAGTAGTGTTAGTACCTATTGCTTTTCTGGTCTTAGGTTTTATTTCGTTTTTGTCTTATTAAATAAAAATCAAATACTAAAACGGTTATAATTTGTCTTTTAAATACTTAGCAGTCACACTATTTTTAACTTTAATAACGTCTTCTGGAGTTCCAAAAGCAACTAAATGACCACCATTTTCACCACCTTCAGGACCTAAATCTATAATATGATCTGCACATTTAATAAGTTCTAAATTATGCTCCACAACAATAATAGAATGTCCTTTTGCTATTAGCGCATAAAAGGATTTTAATAATTTTTGTATGTCATGAAAATGTAAACCAGTAGTAGGCTCGTCAAAAATAAACAACATTTTTTCTTTAGTAATTCCTTTACCCAAAAAGGTTGCTAACTTTATACGTTGTGCTTCACCACCAGATAGGGTAGAACTGCTTTGTCCTAAGGCAACATAACCTAAACCTACGTCTTGTAAAGGTTGTAATTTGTTTTTAATCTTGGAGACTCCGTTTTTATCAAAAAAGTCAATAGCGTCATCGATAGTTAGATTTAAAATATCATCAATATTTTTATCTGCAAAAGTGACCTCTAAAACTTCTTTTTTAAAACGCTTTCCTTTACAAGTTTCACATTCTAAATGGACATCAGCCATAAATTGCATTTCGATAGTTACTTCACCTTCTCCCTTACAAGTTTCACAACGTCCACCATCCACATTAAAACTAAAGTGTTTAGCAGCGTAATTGCGTATAGTACTAAGTTTTTGTTTAGCATACAACGCTCTAATATCATCATAGGCTTTAACGTATGTCACAGGATTAGATCTAGAGGATCGTCCAATAGGGTTTTGATCAATAAACTCTATATTTTTTATTATAGTATAGTTTCCTTTTAACTCAGTAAACTGTCCTGCTTTATCACTAAAGCCAGTTAAGTGTTTTTGTATGGCAGGAAATAATATTTTTTTAACCAAAGTACTTTTTCCACTTCCAGAAACTCCAGTAATAACCGTTAGCATTTCTAATGGAAAAGACACATCTATGTTTTTTAAATTATTTTCTCTAGCTCCAATAATGTCTATGCTGTACTTGCTAGTTCGACGTGTTTTAGGTACTTCAATTTTTAAAGTTTCGTTTAAGTATTGTGCAGTTAATGATGTTGATTTTAAAATATCAGCATACGTACCAACAGCAACAACTTGACCTCCTAATGTCCCAGCTTCTGGACCAATATCTATTATTTGGTCGGCTTCTTTCATGATGTCTTCATCATGCTCCACCACAATTACTGTATTACCCAAATCGCGAAGTTGTTTTAATACTTGTATTAAACGTTCAGAGTCTTTTGGATGTAATCCAATACTAGGTTCGTCCAAAATATACATGGATCCTACTAAGCTGCTTCCTAAAGAGGTTGCTAAGTTGATACGTTGACTTTCACCACCAGAAAGCGTGTTAGATTTTCGGTTTAAGGTTAAATAATCTAAACCTACATTATGTAAAAAACTTAGTCTATTTTTAATTTCTACTAAAAGACGTTCTGCAATTTTTGCATCATAATCATTTAAAGTGATGGTGTCAAAAAATACTGCTAATTTACTTAGCGGTAATTCTACTAATTCTGTTAAAGTTGCATTACCAACTTTTATATAGTTTGTTTCTGGTCTTAAGCGTTTACCATGACAGACTTTACATTGTGTTTTTCCTCTGTATCGAGAGAGCATTACACGATTTTGAATCTTATATGCTTTGCTTTCTAACTCGGCAAAAAAGCTATTTAAACCTTCAAAATATTGGTTTCCTTCCCAAATTAAAGCTTTATGTTCTGGACTTAATTGAAAATATGGCTTATGTATTGGGAAATCAAATTTATGAGAATTGTTTACCAATTGATCTTTATACCAACTCATGCTGTCACCACGCCAAGGAAAAATAGCGTTTTCATAAACTGAAAGTGCTGTATTTGGTACAACTAAATCATCATCAATACCAATAACATCGCCATAACCTTCACATTTTGGACAAGCACCATAAGGATTGTTAAAACTAAATAAATGCACGTTTGGTTCTAGAAACTGTAAACCATCCAATTCAAATTTATTACTAAAATGACGACTGGTGTTATCTGCAAGAGTTTCGATATAACAATTACCTTTTCCTTCAAAAAAGGCAGTTTGTATGGCGTCTGCTAATCTGTTATAAAAATCCTCATCGTCTTTAGTAACAATTCTGTCTACTACTAAAAACAAATCTTTAATAGACGTTAAGTCCTTAGCATCGTCAATTCTTATTACAGAATCTTTTACTTTTATTCTAGCATACCCTTGTGCATTTAAAGCATTTAATTTGTCTTGTAACTCACGACCTTCCTCCAATACAATAGGAGCTAATAACAGCAGTTTTTGGTTTAAGGCTAAACCTTTTATGTAGTTAATAACGTCTGTAACCGTATCTTTTTTTACTTCTTGACCAGAAATAGGCGAGTAGGTGCGCCCAACTCTGGCAAAAAGCAGTTTTAAATAATCATAAATCTCGGTTGTTGTTCCAACGGTTGATCTTGGATTGGTACTATTTACTTTTTGCTCGATTGCAATAGCTGGAGCAATACCTTTTATATAATCTACTTTAGGTTTATTTAATCGTCCTAAAAATTGTCTAGCATAACTACTTAAACTTTCTACATAACGACGTTGACCTTCTGCATACAAAGTGTCAAAAGCTAAACTTGACTTTCCAGATCCTGATAATCCCGTTATAACAACTAGTTTGCGTCGCGGAATAACAACATCAATGTTTTTAAGATTGTGCAATTTAGCACCTTTTATTATAATGTTTTCTTTTGGATTTACTTCAGAAAGCGGTGTTGTCATAGTCATTTTACGTCTTGACTACAAAGATAACATAACTTAATCATCTAGTAAAAAAGATTATTGTGCAATAAAATGTTAAAACTTTAGATTTTTTTTGCTTTTTCGGAATGATTGTTGTTATATTTGATGCATATCAATGACCTAACTTAATTTTTGCCTATACTACAACATTACTTTTTTTTTTATAAACCCCAAGCCAGAACCTTTTTTTGGTGTCCAAAAAGTAATGATTATGCAAAAAGTAACAATCACAGATGCTATTCTTGTTAGTAACTATATTAAAGGAGACGAGTCTGCTTTAGAAGTATTGATTACTAGACACAAACAACGTATTTATAGTTTTATTTATTCTAAAGTATTTGATAGAGATATTGCTGAAGATATTTTTCAGGATACTTTCATTAAAGTCATTCGTACTTTAAAACGAGGTAAATATAATGAAGAGGGTAAATTTTTACCTTGGGTTATGCGTATTGCACATAATTTGGTTATTGATCATTTTAGAAAAAATAACAGAATGCCAAAATTTGATAATTCTGGTGATTTTGATATCTTTTCTGTTATTAGTGATACGTCTTTAAATGCTGAAAAAGTTATGGTTAAAGAGCAAGTTGAGTCAGATGTAAGACGTTTGATAGACGAGTTGCCAGAAGATCAAAAAGAAGTATTAGTAATGCGTATGTATAATGATATGAGTTTTAAAGAAATATCAGAGCGTACAGGTGTTAGTATTAACACTGCTTTGGGTCGTATGCGCTATGCATTAATTAATATGAGAAAGGTTATTGAAAAGCACAATATAGTATTGACTAATTAAAAGACAATAAAGTGTAATTTTGCTCGTTATTTGTTTATACCTTAAACTAATATACATGGCAAAAATTTACTCTGAACATTCTAATACCCCAAAAAAACACGGTTTTAAACTAAAACCTAAAGATGAAACCATAAGTTTTATCTTAAATTATAGTAAGGCTTTAAGTGTTATAAATTATAAAAATTTGAAGTTTGAAGCACTTCAAAACTAAACTTGGAAACGTCCTGATAGTCTCAGGACGTTTTTTTTAAGAGTAATTGTTGGTAGTTATATGTCGACAAATATTGTTTACGTAAAGCTTCTAAATATTGTATTATAACTTTTTGATCCTTATAATCTTCTTTAAGGCAATTTTTAAAATCATCATCAAAAACGGTTAAAGCAATGTAATATTTGCTAGATTGGCTTGTATACGCCTCAGTTAATAAGGCATCATTTCCGTTTTGATTTCTCTTACCATCTATTACTATAGGAATTAAATTTAATGTTTCAGTATCCCTTGCTATTTCATAAAAAGATAAATAGTAGTCTGTATTATTTATTACAATCTTGACATTACTATCAACATTATTATGGTTTAGCTTAAACTTTGTGTTTATATAATTATAAAATTCGTTTGCGTTTTTAGGATCTTCAAAAATAAACGATTGCCATTTTGGTAATGCTTTATTAAATTTTTTACCTGTTGTAATCTTATAACTTTCAATTTTAGGCGCTATTTTGGTTGGTATACAAGAGGTTAGTAGTACAACAAGAATACATATAATGGTTGATCTCATAAACATTTGTATTTAAAAAAAGTCACAAGCTTTATGCCAATATTACTTTTTTGCATATTCTTTTAGCACAGATGCTCTCCCAATAGTCTTGGTTATAATATCTTTTTCTAAATCCCAACCTCTGGCAGGAGAGTACTCGCGTCCGTACCATATTATTTGAAGATGTAAATCATTCCAGGTATGTTCTGGAAATAAACGTTTGGCATCTTTTTCTGTTTGTTGCACACTTTTACCATTAGTTAAATTCCATCGATACATTAATCTATGTATGTGCGTGTCAACCGGAAATGCAGGAACACCAAAAGCCTGACTCATAACTACGCCTGCAGTTTTGTGACCAACTGCTGGAAAGGTCTCTAAAGCTTCAAAAGACTGTGGTACAACACCATTGTAGTCCTCCACTAGCATTTTTGATAATCCGTATATACCCTTACTTTTCATTGGTGATAAGCCACAAGGTCTGATTATTTCTTTAATTTCTTCCACACTCAACTTAATCATATCGTATGGATTATCTGCTTTTGCAAACAATATAGGTGTGATTTGATTGACTCTAACATCAGTACATTGTGCAGATAATAAAACAGCAACTAATAATGTGTAGGGATCTTTATGATCTAATGGTACAGGGATTTCGGGATATAGCGTATTTAACGTATTTATAACAAAATCTACCTTTTCTTGCTTAGTCATTAATTGTAATTTTGAATGAAACCAAAATTACAACTATGAATACATTAAAACAAGGTGATAAAGTACCAAATTTTACAGTTAATGATCAAGACGGAAACCCTGTGTCATTATCCGATTATAAAGGAAAAAAACTAATTGTTTTCTTTTACCCAAAAGCTAGTACACCTGGTTGCACAGCAGAAGCTTGTAATTTAACCGATAATTATAAAGCCTTACAAGATAAAGGTTATGAGATTTTAGGTGTAAGTGCAGATTCTGAAAAAAGACAGACTAATTTTAAAAACAAATACAGTTTTCCGTTTCCGTTATTAGCAGACGAAGAAAAAGAAGTGATTAATGCTTTTGGTGTTTGGGGTTTAAAAAAGTTTATGGGTAAAGAGTACGATGGTATCCACCGAAAAACTTTTTTAATTGATGAAGATGGAGTAGTAGCTCACGTTATTGATAAGGTTAAAACTAAAGATCATGCAGCTCAAATTTTAGAGTTGTAATAAAATCGATACATAATAAAATTAAAAAAAGCGACCAATTGGTCGCTTTTTTAATACTTATAAGATTAGATTACTCATCATCATTATCCGTTTCTTCCATAGTGTGATATACGTTTTGTACATCATCATCATCATCTAATTTTTCTAATAATTTTTCTACATCAGCAGCCTGTTCTGGTGTTAAAGCTTTAGTAACTTGTGGTATGCGTTCAAATCCAGAAGATAAAATTTCAATTTCACGTCTTTCAAGTTCAGCTTGGATAGCTCCAAAACTTTCAAAAGGTGCGTAAATTAAAATACCATCGTCATCTGCAAATACTTCTTCTGCACCAAAATCTATAAACTCTAGTTCTAATTCTTCAGGGTCTAAACCTTCAGCAGCAACTCTAAAGTTACAAGTATGGTCAAACATAAATACTACAGATCCTGATGTACCTAAACTACCATCACATTTATTAAAATAACTACGCACGTTAGCTACAGTTCTTGTATTATTATCTGTTGCAGTTTCAACTAAAACAGCAATTCCATGAGGTGCATAACCTTCAAAAATTACTTCTTTAAAATCACCTTGACTTTTGTCGCTTGCTTTTTTAATAGCACGCTCAACATTGTCCTTAGGCATGTTTACTGCTTTGGCATTTTGTATAACTGCACGTAAACGTGAGTTACTAGCTGGATCTGGTCCACCTTCTTTTACAGCCATTACAATGTCTTTTCCAATGCGTGTAAAAGCCTTGCTCATTGCAGACCAACGTTTCATTTTACGTGCTTTTCTAAATTCAAAAGCTCTTCCCATGATTATATGTTTTTATAGTTTCGCTGTAGCGAAAACCTAGATTATTTTATTGAATCACAAATTTAAAAAAATATGTGAATAAAGTGGTATTAGTCCTCTTCCTCTTCAACAATATGCTCAATTGCTAAGGCTAATTTAAAATCTTTATCTGTAACTCCACCTGCATCATGTGTTGTTATTGTAATTTTAAGTACATTATATTCGTTAGTCCATTCAGGATGATGGTTTAATGCTTCGCACTCAAAAGCAATTCTGCTCATTGCGCTAAAACAGTCTTTAAAATTTTCAAATTCAAATTCTGCATGGATTGCATTATCATAATGTTCCCATTCTGGTAGTCTAAGTAGACGTTGTTCTATTTCTGTTTGTGTAAGTAGTGCCATATTTTTTATTTAAAAATAATAAATTAAACTTCTAATTCTGTTAAAATTTCTTGACTTAATAACTGTAAATGCTTAGGTAGCTTATTTTCTTTAGAAAGGACTGCTAAATACCTGTCGTCATTGGTTGTGTACACTTGTTTTAAAAGTGGGTTTTTTATGTTTAGCGACGCGATAATTTCTTTAATAAAATCGTCATGATGCACTAAATCTTCACTACCTAAATGGAATATGCCTTTTTTATTTCGGTTTATTAAATAATGAATTTGTTGTGTAACCTTAGTATCTGTGGTGACATTCATTATCAAATTAGGAAATACTTCAAAAGGTATTTTTTCTTTTATATGAAATTTAATCTCATGTATTCTTGGAGATTGCGCTCCAAAGACCATTGGTAGTCTTAAAATTGCATAATATTGTTTTGGCAAACGCAATAGCATGTTCTCTATTTTTATTTTAAAATGACCATACATACTATGACTTAATGTTTTGTCATTTTCATAGCTAGGAAATTTACTATAGGCATCAAAAACATTTGCTGATGATAAAAATATTAATTTACTGTTGTTGGCAATAATGTACTCGGTAATATGTTGGTGAGCAATAATTTGTGCCGAAAAATTACCTCGTATCGCAGAAATTACAATGGTAGGTTTTACGATATCTAGGATTTCAAAAATATCATCTTCTTCAATATTGTATTGAAAGTAATGTTGGTTTTTATTAAAGGCGTAATTGTCTCTGCAATAGGTTCCAAAGGTTCTAAAATAGCCACATAGCTCTTTGTATAGAGCTTGTCCAATAAAACCACTGGCACCTAAAATTAGTATGCGATGTTTGTTATTTATCTCTTTCATTAGTAAGGATAACGTTTAGAAAATAGATAAATTGGTCTGAGTTGTAAATTGTTCTAACGCTTGCATTCCAATTAACGAATTACCTTTAGCGTTTAGACCAGGACACCAAGTAGAAATTATAAAATGGTTTGGTAGTAAGGCAACAATACCACCACCAACACCACTTTTACCAGGTAGTCCAACTTCAAAAGCAAACTCACCAGACTCGTCATAAAAACCACAAGTTAACATGATTGCATTTATACGTTTGGCTTGACTACTTGTAATATGTTGCTTATTATTTATGCATTTACCTTTATTAGCAAATAAATAAAATGCTTTTGCCAGTTGAGAGCAAGTCATCTCTAGAGCACATTGATGGAAGTAAAAATCCATAACATCTTCTACATCGTTATTTAAATTATTAAAAGATTTTAAAAGGTTGGCTGCAGCATAATTGTTATATCCCGTTTTACGTTCTGACTCGGCAACTTTATAATTATAATCAATAGTTTGGTCGTTGGCAATATCACGTACAAATTGTAAAAAATCGGCTTTTGGATTTTTAAATTTAGAGCATAAAATATCTGCAACCACTATGGCACCTGCATTAATTAAAGGGTTTCTAGGTATACCATTTTCTAACTCTAATAAAGACAAATGATTAAAAGGGTTTCCTGACGGTTCTACATCCACACGCTTCCATATATCATTGTTTTCAAAAGCAATTGCTTTAGATAATGATAAAACTTTAGAAATACTTTGTATAGAAAATGGGACTTCTGCATCACCAACCTTAAACGATCGACCGTCCATGTGTTGCATGTAAATGCCAAATTGATTGACATCTTGTTTTGATAACTCTGGTATATATGAAGCAACAACACCCTTAACAACGTTGTCTTTTAGGTTATTATGGATGTTGTTTATTATTGTGTTAAAATCTAACATAAAGTATAATTACACTTTGTAAAACGGAAGTTTTACAACAGTTGCAGGCACTGCATTTTTACGTATTTGTATATTTATTTTACTGTTTACATCTGCAAAAACTGTTGGTACATAGCCTAAACCAATACCTTTATTAAGCATAGGTGACATGGTTCCGGAAGTAACTTCACCAATTTTTTTGCCTTGTCCATCTACAATGTCATAGCCTTGTCTAGGGATTCCTCTTTCGTCTAATTCAAAAGCGACTAACTTACGATCTACACCTTTACGTTTTTGTGCTTCTAAAGCTTCACTATTAGTAAAGGTTTTAGTGAATTTTGTTACCCATCCTAAACCAGCTTCAATAGGTGATGTTGTATCATCAATGTCATTTCCGTAAAGGCAATAACCCATTTCTAAACGTAAAGTATCACGAGCAGCTAAGCCAATTGGTTTTGCACCAGCTTCGGTAACTTTATCCCAGATTTGTTTAACCTCGTCATTTTTACAATAAATTTCAAAACCACCACTACCAGTATATCCAGTTGCAGAAATAATTACATTATCAATTCCAGCAAAATCACCAACTTCAAAATTATAAAACTTAATAGCAGATAAATCACGACTTGATAAAGCTTGCATTTTTGATACAGCATTAGGACCTTGAATAGCTAATAACGAGTAATCCTCTGACAAATCTCGCATGTCAGCACCAACTGTGTTTTTAGAGGTAATCCAATTCCAATCTTTTTCAATATTACTAGCATTAACGACTAGTAAATATTGCTCTTCTTTTAATTTGTAAATAATTAAATCGTCAACAATTCCACCATCATCATTTGGTAAACACGCATATTGTGCTTTACCAATTGTCAATTTAGACGCATCATTACTGCTTACGCTTTGTATTAAATCTAATGCTTTTGGACCAGAAATTAAAAACTCTCCCATATGTGATACGTCAAACACACCACAGTCTTTTCTAACTGCTTCATGTTCTATATTTACACCATCATATTGTACAGGCATGTTGTAACCTGCAAAAGGAACCATTTTTGCGTTTAAGGCTTCGTGAGTTGCTGTTAAAGCTGTATTTTTCATGAAATATATTTTTGTTTTACCGTCAAGCGGAAATTTTTAAAAGTTTGCCTAACAAAAGTATTGAAAATTATTGAGTTGCTTTTAGGTTTAGAAATAATATCAAGTTAAAATTTACTTAGTCTTTTATTAAGATGCAGAATGCTAATCAATTATTTCCATTGTCATTAATCTACCATTAAAAGCAATATCATGTTTTAATATTTTTCTGGTAGTAACATCAATATAGTAAGTGCTAATGGTTTGATTTTTAGAGATGTCGTCTGTTGTTTGCACTTTCCATACTTTAGTTTCTTGACCATTTAAGTTTAATATTGTTAGTTCTGTGTTTTTAATAGTAGCTGTTATAACACCTGTTGAAGTTGTAGGATTATAGTCAAAAATGGCAATACTATTTTGATAACCTTCCGTTAACGGTAAAAACCTAATAAGTTGTGGGTAAAAATTACTGTCAAAATAAGGTTTGAATGTAGCTTCACTGATAGCTGTTTTAGTATCGGTTTTTTTATCTAAATAATAACCAGTAACCTTAGAGTTAAAATGTAATACCATATCACGTTGCTGATTGTATGACGAGTGGTATATAGGTTTAAAGTTTTTAATAGATACAATAGTGGTGTCTACCCACTTAGTTGTGGCTTGGGTCATGTCCACAGTAGTAACGACGTAAAGGTCTTTATTGTCTTTTTTAATTTGAGTATTTACTTTTCCAATAAGTACTTTAACTGTGTCTTGGACAATATACCAGTTCATATTAGATGATTCTGGTTGGACAAGTGATGTATCTGCTGTATTGTTATTGGGACTTAAAGGTTGGTCTTGACTATATACTAAAAAAGAAGACCCAAAGGTTAATAATAGTAAGTAAAATGCTGTTTTCATAATAGTTTAAGTTGTTTTTTAATTAGTGGTTTAAACAAGGCATTTGTTACATTTTTTTTAAATCTATTTAAGTTTAAAACAAAAAACATCCCGTAATTTACGGGATGTTTTTATTAAAAATAGTGGTAAACTTAGTTAACTATTATTGTATTACAACAGGAAATACAGCTTGCACATCAGTTTCTCCACCTGCGTTTGTAATGTCTCCATCGCTAACACCTACAGCAGATTTACTTGGTTCATGACGTAAAGTAATTGTTAGATTTCCATTCATAGCTGTAGCAGCTGTAGTTAAAGTAAACTCTAAACCTAAAGGATTTCCGTTATCATCAAAATCCTCGTAAGTAAAAGTAGCAATGTTATTTGTTACATTATAAAAAAATTGGTGGTCATTACTTTCTTCTTCAATTTCTTCATTTATTTCTTCAGCAGGAGATTCAGTTTCGTTTAACAAAACTAGACTACCATTATATACTGTGTTGGCCAATAAGTCTGATGATACTGTTATTACTGGAGCATTTGGTCCATCACCATCTAAATCACGTGTTTGCATTGTTACAGTTGTACCTCCACCAACAGGTATAAGTGTAGCAGTTAAGGTTGTAATTACTTCCTCTTCATTAACAGGTTCTGGGTTGTTTGTATTGTCATCGTCGCTTGAACACGCTGTAAATGCTATTGAAATTAATAATAATAGCGATAATTGTTTAATTGTTTTTAGTGTTAAATTTTTCATTGTTAATGTTTTAAATGTTAATAGTTTAATTTTAATTGTAACATTATATTCCTTCCTACATCATCAGCAAAATAACGTAATCTATTAAGGTTTTCTCGGTAATTTGTATTAAAAATATTTGTAATATTTAGCCCAATATTTAAGTCTGTAGACTTGGACATTTCCAATGTAATATTACTTTGTAAATGCAACAAATGGTAGGCTGGAGGTGTAGTACTTACATCTACCAATTCCATTTGTTCTGTAGTTGGTATAAATACTTCAAAATTATTATTTGGGTAATCATTTTGTGTAAAAACCCACTCACTTTGTAATTCGGTTTTAAGATCTAACCATTTTGGGTTAGAATACCCTATGATGTTAACAGTTTTAAACGAAGGCATATCAATTAACGCTTCATTTTGGCTAACATCCTTTCCTTTTGTGATTGAGGATTTATTATTTAAAAACCAATGGTCATTAAAGCTATAATTAGCAGTAAGATCTAATCCATATAAAGCAGCATTTGTTTGATTGTAACTCCAAACTGGGAAGGCACCACGAATGGTTTGTTCTGTTCCAGTAGGCTCTATAAAAATGTAATCTTTTATATAATTATAAAAAGCCTCAATGTTTAATGATAAATTGTTTTTTTGAAAATTATAGCTACCAGAAATACGATTTGATGTTTCTTGTTTTAAACGTAAATCTCCTAATTCAATTCTAGCTGCCGAGTGATGTAAGCCATCACTAAATAACTCGGATGGGTTAGGAGCACGATTAGATAATCCATAATTAAATATAAAACTATTATATTCATTTAATTGATAAGCAATACCTGCTGATGCTGAAACATTGTGGTAATTAAAAACTGGATTAGTCAGTAATTGTGTACCTAAATCGTCAATCACAATATTTCCAAAATCCGAATCATAGTTACGCTCATTCCAACGACTAGTTAAGTAGTATTTTTTAGCATCAATTTGATTAAAATCATAACGTAAACCAAAATCCATAGATAGGTCATTATTTAATTTTAATTCGGTAACAATAAATGCTCCTACATCATACTTGTCATAATCCGGAATTAGGCGTCTAACACCTGTGTTTGCTGCAAAATTATTTTGATATCCTGCATTTACTCCAAAATTATAAGAAATATTGTTTTTAGAATCCAACGTCACGCTAGTTTTTAAAGTATGTGTTTTTAGAGTTAAATCTATAGCAGGTTTATCTCTATCATCACCAACACGTATATCATACTCAAAACGATGATTGTTTTGGTAATCATACTGTATGTCTACGCGTCCAAATTTTTTAAAACGTTTATAGAATTCAGTTTTAAAAACATGATGGGTAACGTCCTGTTTAGGCGCGTTAATATCATAACTAAAATCTTCAATTACTAATGGTTGCGGATTGTTAATCGCATTTACTAAATCTTCAATATTACCTATATGCGCTGCTCTTAAAATGGCTATTTCATTATCTAAATAACTATAATATACATTAAAGCCTTTTTCAAAAGTTTTAAAACCACCATTAACAGAAAAACCTTTGGTGTTTAAGCCAGTATTGGTTAAACTATAATCTGGTGCTTCCATATCGCCTGAACGTTTTAAAGAAGCCTGTGCACCTAAATACCAACCTTTTTTGTATGTTTTTGTTAATGAGGTATTTAAATTATAGCCTCTACCATTGGTGTTACCACTTACTATTGTTTTACCGTAAAGTGAATCTTTTAAACTGATGTTAGAAGGTTTTAAAACGATTACGCCTCCAATTGCATCACCACCATATGCTAGTGCATTGGCACCTTTAATCACATTGATACTACCAGCAGTATTTAAATCTATATTTGGTGCATGTTCAATTCCCCATTCTTGATCCTGAAGCCTTACACCATTAGTCATTACAATAATTCGGCTGCTATGTAAACCATTAATTACAGGTTTAACAATACTATTACCAGTATTTATGGAAGATACACCACTAATCTGTTTTAAAGCATCACCTAAATTAAGTGAACTAAAACGATCAATAACATCGGATTTTAAATGAGTTTCTTGTGCAGTTTTAGTCAGTTTAATGCCAGAAGCACCAGTAACTTTAACCTCATTTAGCTCTTCTATATGATGCTCTAGGTTAATTTCGATAAAGGTATCGTTAATAATGTTAACGTCCACGGTTTTGGTTTCGCATGCAAGATGGCTAACCTCCACAACTATTAGAGCATTACATAGATTATCTATATTAAAACGCCCATTAATATCCGTAGTGGTATACTTATTAAGGCTTTTAATAAAAATGGTAGCATTTACTATTGGTGTACCATCATGAAAATCATGCACTTCTCCTGAAAAAGTAGCATTGCAATCTTGACTTTGTGCCCAACTGAATACACAGCAGCACAAAACCATTAAATAATATTTCATTGTAAAAAAATTTAGTTTAAATAATTACTTATGTTAAACTAAAAAAGGAGGTCCTCGAAGCGAGTACGATAATTGCTGATGATTATACTTAAAGTTATATAATGTATTGTTTATTTTCAAGAAATTATCTTCTATATTTAATAAAGAAATTTCAAAAAAAGTATAGTATTGGGTGTTAAGTTTAAACTTGTAAAATTCACACTCTACATCAGTCTCATGCATGTGAGATGTTATATTGTCTGAACACACTTCATGCTTATGGTTTTCAAAAACATGTGTAAACTTTACAGCAGAAGGTAGCATTACAGCAAGTAGTAAAACTATTGCTATATATTTAAATGCTATGTGCTGTTGTTGTTTCAATTAATCTACGAATTTACCTAAACCAAAACGTCTTATCATCTTTTTTTCAAATTCCCAAAAGAATTTGTGCTGCCCTGACAGCCACCCAAAAAAGACTAACATTATTTGATAGAAAATTAGCCCAATGATAATATATAAAATCCAATAGACCACAATATTTAAGTTTTCTTTAGTAATTCCTAACCAATATATTATTGGTCTTCCTACAAATAAAGAAGAACTACCAGTAACCGCAAATACTATAAATATGCGTATCATTTCCCATTTATAAGTGACTTCCCACTTGTTTTCTAGTTTTTTAAACAGAAATAATACAAACTTCAATAATACTGAAGTGGTTATTATAGTAGAAGTAATAACTAAGAATATGTTGTTGTCAATCATTTTATTAGCAAGCTTATAGCTAGAATATGCTAGTGCTAAAAATCCTAATACAGGAAATAATAGTTGCCAATTTTGTTGGATTTCCCAACGTTTTTTAAATTTTTCCATTGCAATTTTTATCGTTGCAAAGATATAGAAAAGGCTTTAATTAGGAGGAATACGACCACCTAAAAGATTTTGTTTATATCTGTTTTGAAAATAAACAAAATAATTATACAACTTATAATTTACGTCATAACCATAATCTATGTTAGATTGGTAGTCAATTTGGAGTTCGTATAAGTTTGGGTTGTAGCGTTGTGGCTGTAATGCACGATTATTCCAGGCTGAGACATACATTACATTTTTGTTTTCTAGATATTGTTGTGTATAATAGCCTTCCGGTTTAGCTACAGTTTGTAGCCAAGTATTAAAACCTGGCTCTATAATAATAATATCATATTCTGTTTTGTCACTTGATATGGTAATAGTATCACCAGGTTGAGCCAATGATAAATCTTTGGAACTAGCAACTTTATTGGTATTACAGCTAAAAGCTATCATTAATAATATTGCAAATAAAAGTATGTTTTTCATGCGCTTCTTTTTCTTAAAAATACAAAAAAATAAGTTGATGTAAGTCACAAAAAAAAAGCCAAACATAGGTTTGGCTTTATATAAATTATAAAATGAAAAGTTTATTTTCCAAAAAGACCACCTAATAAACCAGATAATCCTCCTTTTTTACTAGATCCACCACCAAGTACCATTCCTGCTACATCATCGATAATGCTACCATCACCATCTGCATCTAATATTTTTTCTAGAAAGCTTTGTTCGTTCTTAGTTTCGTTTCCACCAAGTAAACCACCAAGTAAACCACCTAAGTCATTTGTAGAGCTTACGTTGTTTTGACTTGCTTGTTTTCCTAAAACACCCATTAAAATTGGAGCTGCTACTTTTAATATGTTTGCAACTGATCCAGAATCTAAGCCAGATTTTTGTCCTATTACTTGTTGTACACCATCTCTTTTAGCACCTAATACATGACCTAAAATTTTGTCACCATCATTAACAACTTCTTCATTTACTCCACCTCCAAAAAGGTCTCCTAAATTATCTAATATGCTACCATTGTGCTTTCCTTTAATTGCTCCTAAAAGTCCTTCTGCACCTTCTGGTGTTGAAGCGTTACGTTCCATTGCTTTCATTAACACTGGTAAAGCCATTGTTAAAACGCTTCCTGTTCTGTCTTGGTCTGTTCCTGTTGATCCAGATACACCACTGATAATTGTTTTTCCTAAATCTGAGTTTAATAGGTCTAAAATTCCTGCCATTTTATATAAAAATTAATAGTTAATACGATTTGATAGTTGAAAAGTACAAAAAAAAGCCACATTTTAACAATGTGGCTTTTTATAAATTTCGTTTTAAATAAGTATACGTTAAAACGTATTATTTATCCGTTTAAAAGTATATTCTTGATTTGAGTTGCTAACTCTATACCAATTCTATCTTGTGCTTCATTAGTTGCAGCTCCAATGTGTGGCGTTAAAGAAATTCTACCATTCATTAATAATTGTACTGCAGGAGTAGGTTCGTTTTGAAACGTATCCAAACCTGCAAATGCTAGTTTTCCGCTTTCAAGCGCACTTACTAAATCTACTTCATTAACAACACCACCTCTTGCAGCATTAATTATAGCAGATCCATCTTTCATGACATCAAACTCAGGTTTAGCTATAACGTAGTCTTTTTGTGCTGGTACGTGAAGTGTAACAAAGTCTGATTGTTTTAAAACATCCTCCATTGTTTCAGTTTTAATATTAAATGTTACTGATTGTCCATCAAAAAAGTCAACACTAACATATGCAGCTTCTATAAATTTATCTGCAGCAATAACTTTCATTCCAACACCTAAACCAATTTTTGCAACTTCTTGACCAATACGACCAAATCCAATTACACCAAGCGTTTTTCCTCTTAACTCAACTCCTTTAGCGTAGTTTTTCTTTAATTTTTTAAATTGCGTGTCACCATCTAAAGGCATGTTTCTGTTAGCGTCGTGTAAAAATCTTACTCCACCATATAGGTGAGCAAAAACTAACTCGGCAACAGATTGCGATGATGCTGCTGGAGTATTTATAACGTGTAAGCCTTTTTGTTTGGCATAGTCAACGTCTATGTTATCCATTCCGACACCACCACGTCCAATAATTTTAAGATTAGGACAAGCGTCGATTAAATCTTTTCTTGCAGTTGTAGCGCTTCTTACTAGTAAAACACTAATGGCTTTATCGTTTATGTAGTTAATTAACTGCTCTTGGGCTACTGTTGTTGTGTTAACTTCAAAACCTGCAGCTTCTAAAGCGTCAATTCCGCTTTGTGAAATTCCGTCGTTTGCTAATATTTTCATTTTCAATAATTTTATGCTTTACTTTCTAATTCACTCATTACTTCAACAAGTACTTTAACGCTATCTAAAGATAAGGCGTTATACATGCTTGCTCTGTAACCTCCAACGCTTCTATGTCCATTTAGTCCACTAACGCCAGCTTCTTTCCACATGGTGTCAAAAGTTTCTTTTAAATCTTCATTAACTAATGTAAAGGTAGCGTTCATGTCTGATCTGTCTTCTTTAGCTGCAAAACCTTTAAATAATGGGTTTAAATCAATTTCAGAATACATTAATCTTGCTTTTTTGTCATTTTCTTTTTCGATAGCTTTAATACCACCTAAATCCTTTAACCATTGTAATGTTAACATAGAAGTATAGACTGCAAATACAGGAGGTGTATTAAACATACTGCTTTTGTCTATATGTACTTTATAGTCTAACATTGATGGTATTTTACGCGATACTTTTCCTAAAATATCTTCTTTAACAACAATTAGGGTTGTACCAGCTGGTCCCATGTTTTTTTGAGCTCCTGCGTAAATTAAGTCAAATTGAGAAAAGTCTAATGAGCGTGAAAAAATATCGCTACTCATATCACATACTAATGGGATTGGTGATTTAGGAAAACTTTTCATTTGTGTTCCAAAAATAGTGTTGTTGGATGTACAATGAAAATAATCATGATCTTCTGGAATATCAAAACCTTTTGGAATATAATTATAGTTAGCGTCTTTAGAGGATGCTACTTCTACAATATCTGCGTAAATTTTAGCTTCTTTAATAGCCTTGTCTGCCCAAGTTCCTGTGTTTAAATAGGAAGCTTTTTTTTCTAATAAATTTTGAGCGACCATTAAAAATTGCATGCTTGCTCCACCTTGTAAAAATAAGGCTTTGTAGCCTTTACCTTCTAGGCCTAATAACTCTAATGCTAAAGCTCTAGCTTGTTCCATCACATCAACAAAGGACTTACTTCTATGCGAGACTTCGATTAGGGATAATCCGTTATCAAAATCTAATAAAGCTTGTGATGCTTTTTGTAATACTTCTTGAGGTAATACGCATGGTCCTGCGCTAAAATTATGTTTTTGCATGGTTACAAATTTAGTTTTCTGGTTATACAGAAATTATCTTATTTTATCAATTAACAAAGGTGCTAATTATTGATTTAAATTAAGTTAAGAATTTAATAATTTATCCTTTAGATTTTTAATAAAAATGCAATTGTGTCAACATCGTCTGCGTAATCTGAAAGTTCTGGTTGTTGTGTTTTTCCAAACGAAACTTCTGAATCATCAAAATTATTAGCGACAATACATTGTATTAAATCTTTATCAAGTTGTAATTTTTGTTTTAAAGTTTCGATAGAATCATAATACTCATAAAACACAGTAGCTATTGGTGATGCGTAGCTTTGGTCTTCTTTAATCATTAAAAAACCATTTTCTAGCATATCAAATTCACTCATTATATATACTGCTTTATTATAGTCGTAATTGTTAGCGTATTTGGCTTCGTTAATAATCGGATTCCATTTATACATGGCATTAAAAAAAGCATCAAAATTATAATCTCTAGGTATAAACATTTTAGAAACATTTCTGCAACCTAAACCATAGTATCTAAAAATATCATCAGATAAGGCGTCTAACTGTTCTGGTGTTTCAGATCCTGTTAATATTGCAGCCGAGTTTCGGCTTTTTCTAATTATTGAAGGTTTATTCTTAAAATAAAACTCAAAATAGCGTGCTGTGTTATTGCTTCCTGTAGCAATTACTGCGTCAAAGTTTTGTAATTTATCTTCTGTAAAGGTTATTTTTCCTTTTAAATCTGGAGTTATATGTTCTAAATATTTGGCTAAATAGGGTAGAAGGTGTTTGTCGTTAGAAGATTGTTTTACTAATACGGAATGTCCAGTTAGTAAAACACACAAAAAATCATGAAAACCTACTAACGGAATATTACCAGCCATAATTATGGCAACGGTTTTAGGATTGGTAGTCGTTAAATCGTACTTTTTTAACCAATTTTGAAGCGTTGCTTTAGTTAATTGCTCACTCCAACCTTTTAAAGCATATTGAATATTTTGTTGTGTAAACCAACCGTTATGTTCTTTTGCTAACTTGATTTGATGTTTAAAACCATCAAAAAACAATTGATTATGTAATATGTTTTCTTTTTTCTCAGGACTTTCTGTAGTAAATTGACTAATAAAATGGCCTAATTGTACAAATGCTTCCGTTATGTGATCTTTGTTACTCATTATTATTTGTATAACACCTTTTTTGGCTTTATTTTTGCACCACAAAGTTAAGTAAACAAAAAAGATTAAAAATACGCTATGGCAATTATTATAACAGACGAATGTATTAACTGTGGAGCTTGTGAACCAGAATGCCCAAATACAGCAATTTATGAAGGTGCTGATGATTGGAGATATAAGGATGGAACAAGTCTTAACGGTAAGTTAGTGTTAACGGATGGTAAAGAAGTTGATGCAGATGAAGCACAAGAGCCTATTAGTGATGAGATTTATTACATTGTACCTGATAAGTGTACAGAATGTGTAGGTTTTCATGAAGAGCCACAATGTGCAGCAGTTTGCCCAGTAGACTGTTGTGTACCTGATGATGATCATGTAGAGAGTAAAGACACTTTATTAGGAAAACAAAAATTTATGCATCCTGATGGATAATATCTGTTAGAAACATAAACTTGATATAAACTAAATTAAACCTAAGCACTGTCTTAGGTTTTTTTTATGCTATTTTTTGAGCCACTACAGCTTAACAATCAACATATAAGCAGGCTTGTCAATACACTCTTATACCTTAAAATTATTAAGGTATAGCAGAAGTTTCCACTCATTTTTATAATTAATAAATATTCAATACATAGCATCATAAATCTTCTCAAATCCAATTAAGTATAAACTATGCATAATTTATTTAGTGTGTTAATTAACTTATTAATGGAATAATACTAATTAAAGATAAAAAAAAATACTGCTCGAGAAGAGCAGCATTTTTGTGATAAAACTATTTTAAATATTAAAATTTATAGTTTAAAGATAAATTAAACATTGTCCCTAGTTGACTAAAATGGTAACCATCATAAGTCATTTGAGAGTAACGTTGGTTAAATGTTATTAAATCTGATTGATTTTGAATCTCAGTTTGACCAGTAGAGGTTATTGATGTATCGTTAATTATAGCTTCACCAGCAGCATTTTCAGCTTTGAAGCTCCACTCTGGAAGTACATTTAAAATGTTATTAATGTTTAAGGCAATAGTTAATTTGTCAGAAGCGCTGTAATTGATACCTAGGTCTGTTACAATTTTAGGTGTAAACTCAGTACGTAAATTATTATCTAATCCTTGTTGTTTAAATGTTGTTTTTCCAAAATAGGTGTTGTTTAACGAAAGTCCAAATTTGTTAATTTCATAGTTAGCACCAAGGATCCATTTAGTTTCTGGTCTAGAAGTAAAAAATAAAGCTTCTTGAGTTGCGTTTACTACAGATTGACCAGCTTGTGCCACTAAAGGTATGTCTTTAACGTCACCATCTCTTTCGTTTTGGAAAGTGTAGTTTCCTGATAAATTTAAATCCAAGTCTCCATTACCAATTTCAATATTTTTTTTGCTTAATACTACATCAATTCCAGATGTTCTTGTGTCAATTGCGTTAGAGAAAAAGCTTATATCTGATAAGTTGTTATCCCTTAAAATATCGTCTAAAGGTGTTGTACCAATATTATTACCATTAACGTCAAAAGCTGTACCAGTAATTTCTGCACCTAATACAATTCTGTCTTTTACAGAAATATTATAGTAATCTAAAGTAAAGCTAAAATTGTTTTCAAGTTTACCACCAAATCCAATTGTAAAGTTGTTAGATGTTTCTGCGTCTAAATTAGGGATTTCTAATAAAGTTGCTTGAGTGGAAACATTATTAGCTAATCCACCTACAACAATTGCTCCACCTGGTTGGAAAGAGTATTGCGATTTTTGTGTATAAATTTGGTGTAATGTAGGCGCTCTAAACCCAGAAGAAACTGAAGCTCTTGCTGTAAATTGATCGTTTAACTTTAATCTAGAACTAAGTTTGTAAACAAAGGTGTTTCCAAAATCTGAATAATTTTCTGTTCTAATTGTACCACTTAAAAGAAAAGCGTCGCTTACGTCATAATCAATTGAAAAGTAACCACCAAAATTGTATCTATTAAATTTACCTGAGTTTTGAGGAGTATTTCCGGCAAAAGAATCTGCTCCACCACCTTCGTAAGATGCAGCACCACCTTCGATTACTTCAAAAGTTTCGTTTCTAAACTCTGTACCAAATCCAATACTTACTTTATCGGATAATACTCTAGAGATGTCAATGTTACCAACGTTATGTGTAAATCTAGTTCCTCCTGGATCAAAAGATTGTGGACTATTAGCTCTGTATAATTCTACAGCTTCAAACTCTCCTGTTTCAGGATTGTAATTTGCTGTATAAACTTCATTTCCGTTATGAGATTGATTAACTTTATAAGTTTGCGTATTTCCTCCTGTAGTATAACTTAAATCAACGTTCCAATCGTTTATTTTAGTTCTTACTCCAACGGTACCATTGTAATCGTTTAATAAACCTTCAAAGGTTGGTACATATCCATCGTATCCATTAGTTGTATTTGGATTATTTCCAGGAAAAAAATCTGCTAAATAAGCATTGTCATCGTTTAAAGCCCTCCAATATGGTGTTCTGTAATTAGCAAAGCTATTTACTTTTTTATAAACGTAAGCTGCGTTAAAATAAAGCTCTGTGTTTTCAGCTATATCTAACCCACTATTAATTAAGAATTTTGAAGCTGCATTTTCAGGAGAACCATTAATATTTCCTGCATCTGGACGACGAGATAAAAATTCTTGAACAAATCCTAAATCAGCATCAAATCCTAAATCAGCATCTGCTTCTGCTACAGCATTTACTGTTCCTGGTCTATTTGCTAAATTAGTTTTAGAAAAATCTATAGTGTAATTAATAAAACCTTTATCACCTCCAATTGTAGAACCATTATTTACAGCAATTCCAATCATTTCTCCATCACCTTCACTAGTAATACCACTTCTTAAAGTTGCGGATCCAAAATTAGCATTGTCTTTTAGTATAATATTCATTACACCAGCAATAGCATCAGAACCATATTGAGCAGACGCACCATCTCGTAAAATTTCTACACGTTTAATCGCGTCTGTAGGTATGGCAGAAATATCTGCACCAGTTTCTCCACGACCAGGAGACGTTTGTGTGTATAATAAAGCACTTAAATTTTTACGCTTTCCGTTAATTAGTATTAAGGTTCTACTAGGACCCATGTTTCTTATTTCATAAGGATCTAATAAAGAAGTCGCATCATTAACAGGTGTTTGTACTGTGTTAAAGGAAGGTATTCTGTACTGTAGTGCTTTGTCAAAGGTAGCTTGACCAGTGGATGTTAGCTCTTTAGTGCCAACTACGTCAATAGGCAATGCGCTGTCTACATTACTTCTGGGAGCTGTTCTAGAACCAACCAATACAACTTCGTCTAATGCTTCACCACTTGATAATGTAACATTAACTGTAGACTGACCGTTTACGGATACTTCTTTACTTTCATAACCAACGTAACTAAATACTAAAGTAGCATTGCTTGACACGTTTAATGAGTAATTACCATCAAAATCCGTTGTTGTTCCATTAGAGGTTCCTTTTTCTACAACATTAACTGTAGGTATGCCAAAACCATCGTCACCTTTAACGGTACCAGTTACATTGGTTTGTGCACTTGCAAATCCTACAGTGAGCAGAAGTAAAAACAATAATTTAAGTTTTTTCATATTTAAAGATTTTAAGTTGATTAGACGCTAAATTATGTTAAAATTTTAACAAAACTGTGCTGTTTTATTAAAAAATTGATAAAATTTGTATGAATTCATCAGTATTTTTGTTAAATATTAGGCATTATTATTAGGTTTTTCTAAAGTGAATTAAATATAATACAACTGTAATTTAGTAAATAAGATAGTACTATATTTGCAGCCTTAATTTGAAATAAATTTTCTTTACATGAAAGCAGGAATTGTAGGATTGCCTAACGTTGGTAAATCAACATTATTTAATTGTTTATCAAATGCAAAAGCGCAAAGTGCTAACTTTCCGTTTTGTACTATAGAGCCTAACATAGGTGTAGTAAATGTACCAGACCCAAGATTAGAAAAGTTAGAAAGCTTGGTTAATCCAGAACGTGTATTACCAGCAACTGTTGAGATTGTTGACATCGCAGGATTAGTAAAAGGAGCAAGTAAAGGTGAAGGTTTAGGTAATCAGTTTTTAGGAAACATTAGAGAAACAGATGCGATTTTACATGTTTTACGTTGTTTTGACAATGATAACATTGTGCATGTTGATGGCAATGTAAATCCAATTAGAGATAAGGAAACTATCGATATGGAATTACAATTAAAGGATCTTGAAACTGTAGATAAAAAACTAGAAAAAGTTAAACGTGCTGCAAAAACAGGTAATAAAGAGGCTCAAAAAGAAGAGGCTGTGTTACTAAAGTTAAAAGCTGGTTTAGAAGCAGGTGTGTCTGTTAGAGCTTTAGAGTTTACAGAAGATGAATTAGAAGAATTTGTTAAGCCATCGCAACTAATAACTGGAAAACCTGTATTATATGTTTGTAATGTGGATGAGGATAGTGCTGTCTCTGGAAATGCTTACGTAGATTTAGTTAAAGATGCTGTTAAAGATGAAAATGCTGAAGTATTAGTATTAGCAGTTGGAACAGAAGCAGATATTAATGAGTTGGATGATTATGAAGAGCGTCAAATGTTTTTATCAGATATTGGACTAGAAGAGCCAGGATCTGCAAAATTAATTAGATCTGCTTATAAATTATTAAACCAACAAACTTACTTTACAGCAGGAGTTAAGGAAGTTAGAGCATGGACTATAAATGTCGGGTCAACTGCACCACAGGCTGCAGGAGTAATTCATACAGATTTTGAAAAAGGTTTTATTCGTGCCGAAGTGATTGCTTATGATGATTATGTTACTTATGGTAGCGAGTCAAAAGTTAAAGAGGCAGGTAAAATGAGAGTAGAAGGTAAAGGATACACTGTTAAAGATGGAGATGTAATGCATTTCTTATTTAACGTGTAAGCCCACTAAAATAAAGTTTTTACAACGCCATAATGATGCATTTCATTATGGCGTTTTGTATTTTTACAGTAAAGTAATTAATATGCCTTTAATACAACTTAAAACAGTTATCCATGCGAGTTTGAAAACATGTTTTGATTTGTCCAGAGATATAGATTTTCATAAGGATTCATTAAAACACTCAAATGAGAAGGCTATTGCAGGTAAAACCTCTGGTTTAATAGGTTTAGGAGAATCGGTAACATGGGAAGCTACCCATTTTGGAATCCGTCAGCAACTAACCTCCAAAATAACACATTTTGAATCGCCTAAATACTTTGTTGATCAGATGGTTTCAGGAGCATTTAAAAGTTTTAAGCACGAACATATTTTTAGTACAAAAGGAGAAGATACCATCATGATTGATATGTTTTATTTTCAGTCGCCTTTTGGCATTTTAGGTAGATTGGCTAACGTGTTATTTTTAACTAGTTATATGAAAAATTTGCTTGAAACTAGAAATCATTTTCTAAAAATTAAGGCCGAAATCATACAAAATCAACAATCTTAACACTAATAGTTATACATTGTTAATTACTTTATCTATGCAGTGTTTCATTTTTTAAAGGGTTATATTATATTAGCAACGTATCTCCAAATTGCATCAAAATTTTATGTCAGAACAAACTAAATATACCGAAGATAATATACGATCACTAGACTGGAAAGAGCATATACGTATGCGTCCAGGAATGTATATTGGAAAGCTTGGTGACGGATCGTCTCCAGATGATGGTATATATATTCTACTTAAAGAGGTGTTAGACAACTCCATTGATGAGTATGTCATGGGAGCAGGGAAGACCATAGAAATTTCGATACAAGGAAGCAAAGTTATTGTTCGCGATTATGGACGTGGTATTCCTTTAGGTAAAGTAGTGGATGTTGTGTCTAAAATGAACACAGGAGGTAAGTACGACTCAAAAGCCTTTAAAAAATCCGTAGGATTAAATGGTGTCGGTACAAAAGCAGTAAATGCATTATCATCTTATTTTAGAGTAGAGTCTTCTAGAGACGGTAAAAGTGCTTCTGCAGATTTTGCTCAAGGTAATTTAATGGACGAGGAGTTTTTAGAAGAAACAACGCGTCGTAAAGGTACCAAGGTGTCCTTTGTTCCTGATGATATTATATTTAAAAACTACAAATACAGAAGTGAATATGTAGTAAAAATGCTTAAAAACTATGTTTACCTAAACCCAGGATTGACTATAGTTTTTAATGGAGAAAAATTTTATTCTGAAAACGGATTAAAAGATTTATTAGCAGAAAAAATTGCTGAATCAGACTTGTTATATCCAATCATTCATTTACGTGGTGATGATATTGAAGTCGCTTTAACACATAGTAAAACACAATATAGCGAAGAATATAACAGTTTTGTAAATGGTCAAAATACCACACAAGGAGGTACGCACTTAAATGCCTTTAGAGAAGGTTTGGTAAAAACCATTCGTGACTTTTTTGGAAAACAATATGATGCTTCAGATATACGTAAGTCCGTTGTAAGTGCTGTAGCTATAAAGGTAATGGAACCTGTTTTTGAAAGTCAAACAAAAACAAAACTTGGATCTACAGACATGGGAGGGGAGTTACCTACTGTTAGAACCTATGTTTCAGATTTTCTTAAAACACATTTAGATAATTATTTACACAAAAATCCAGAAACAGCAGATAAGCTACAACGTAAAATTTTACAAGCAGAACGTGAGCGTAAAGAATTATCTGGAATTAGAAAATTAGCAAAAGACAGAGCTAAAAAAGCGAGTTTACACAATAAAAAATTACGCGATTGTCGTGTGCATTTTGGTGATATTAAAAATGAACGTAACCTGGAAAGTACCTTGTTTATAACAGAGGGAGATTCGGCATCAGGAAGTATCACAAAATCCAGAGATGTAAATACACAAGCAGTATTTAGTTTAAAGGGTAAACCTTTAAATTGTTACGGATTAACAAAGAAGATTGTTTACGAAAACGAAGAGTTTAATCTCCTGCAAGCTGCTTTAAATATCGAAGAGTCGCTGGAAGATTTAAGATACAACAACGTCGTTATTGCAACAGATGCCGATGTCGATGGTATGCACATTAGATTATTATTAATCACTTTCTTTTTACAATTTTTTCCAGAAGTAATTAAAGAAGGTCATTTGTATATATTACAAACACCTTTATTTAGAGTTCGTAATAAAAAAGAAACCATTTACTGCTACTCAGAGGATGAACGTAGAGAAGCAATAGAAAAACTGAAACCAAAACCAGAAATTACTCGATTTAAAGGTTTAGGAGAAATTAGTCCAGATGAGTTTGTTCACTTTATAGGTGAAGACATTAGATTGGATCCAGTAATGTTAGATGATAATATGTCTATTGAAGAGTTGTTGTCATTTTACATGGGTAAAAACACACCAACAAGACAAGAGTTTATTATTGATAATCTTAAAGTTGAACTTGATTTAATTGAGGAGGATAAATAGATGATAGAAGAAAACGACGACCTAGCTAACGACAATTTAGAAAACTTAGACAATCAAGAACCTCAAGAAACCATTACCAGGATTACTGGTATGTATAAAGAATGGTTTTTAGATTATGCATCCTACGTAATTCTGGAACGTGCAGTTCCAGCAATAGAAGACGGATTTAAACCTGTACAACGTCGTATCATGCATTCCATGAAAGATTTGGATGATGGACGTTATAATAAAGTAGCCAATATAGTTGGACATACTATGCAGTATCATCCACATGGAGATGCAAGTATTGCAGATGCTATGGTACAAATTGGTCAAAAAGACTTATTAATAGATACACAAGGAAACTGGGGAAACATCCTAACAGGAGATCGTGCAGCAGCAGCACGTTATATTGAAGCCCGAATTTCTAAATTTGGATTAGACGTTGTCTTTAATCCTAAGATAACAGAATGGCAAGCGTCCTATGATGGTCGTCGTAAAGAGCCTGTGAATTTACCAGTAATGTTTCCTTTATTGCTTGCACAAGGAGGAGAAGGTATTGCTGTAGGATTATCAACAAAAATATTACCTCATAATTTTATTGAGTTAATTGATGCGTCTGTAAAACATCTACAGGGTAAACGCTTTACATTGTTTCCTGATTTTCCAACAGGAGGTATTGCAGATTGTAGTGACTATAATGATGGATTGCGTGGCGGAAAAGTACGTTGTCGTGCTAAAATTAGTCAGTTAGATAAAAACACATTGGTTGTTAATGAGTTGCCTTTTGGTACTACAACCTCTTCATTAATAGATTCGATATTAAAAGCTAACGACAAAGGAAAAATTAAAATCAAAAAAATTGAAGATAATACTGCTGCAACTGTAGAGATTTTAATTCATTTACCTTCTGGTTTGTCTCCAGATAAAACCATTGATGCCTTATATGCATTTACAGCCTGCGAAAGTTCAATTTCGCCTTTAGGTTGTGTTATTGAAGATAACAAACCACTATTTGTTGGTGTGACAGAAATGTTGCGTCGTAGTACAGATAATACTGTAGATTTATTAAGACAAGAGTTAGAAATTAGATTAGGTGAGTTTGAAGAGCAATGGCACTTTGCGAGTCTTGAACGTATTTTTATCGAAAATAGAATCTATCGTGACATTGAAGAAGAAGAAACTTGGGATGGTGTTATTGAGGCTATTGATAAAGGTTTAAAACCACATATACAACATCTTAAACGTGCTATTACAGTAGATGATATTACGCGTTTAACAGAAATTAGAATCAAGCGTATTTCTAAATTTGATATTGATAAAGCACAACAAAAAATTGACGCATTAGAAGCGCAAATAGCTGAGGTTAAACATCATTTAGCAAACTTAATTGACTATGCCATAGCGTACTTTACAAGACTTAAAAAAGAGTATGGTGAAGGTCGTGAGCGTAAAACAGAACTACGTGCTTTTGAAGATGTGGATGCTACTAAAGTAGTAATCAGAAACACCAAATTATATGTAAACAGAGAAGAAGGTTTTATTGGTACATCACTAAAACGCGACGAGTATGTTTGCGATTGTAGTGATATTGACGATATCATTGCTTTTACTGCAGATGGTAAAATGATGGTTACCAAAGTGGATAGTAAAACTTTTATAGGCAAAAATATTATACACGTAGCAGTCTTTAAAAAGAAAGACAAGCGTACCATTTATAATTTAATTTATCGTGATGGCACAAAAGGTCCAGCGTATGTTAAGCGTTTTGCTGTAACGTCTATTACACGAGATAAAGATTATGATTTAACCAACGGAAACAAAGGGTCTAAAACTTGGTATTTTTCTGCTAATCCAAATGGAGAAGCTGAGGTAGTTTCTATTAGTTTACGTCAGGTTGGAAGTATTAAAAAGTTAAAATGGGATTTAGATTTTGCGGATATTTTAATTAAAGGTCGTGCGTCTAAAGGTAACGTGGTGACTAAACATGCTATTAAATCTGTAGAGTTAAAAGAAAAAGGAATTTCGACTTTAAAGCCAAGAAAAATATGGTTTGACGACACTGTACAGCGTTTAAATGTTGACGGTAGAGGTGAGTTGGTTGGCGAGTTTAGAGGAGAGGATAAACTGTTAATAATAAATCAAAAAGGTATAGTAAAAACGGTTACTCCAGAGGTAACGCTTCATTTTGATGATGATATGATTGTCATGGAAAAATGGTTGCCTAAAAAGCCTGTATCTGCTATTTATTATGATGGAGAAAAGGAGCGATATTATGTAAAACGTTTTTTAATTGAAAATGAAAACAAAGAAGAATCCTTTATTACAGATCATCCTAATTCGCAATTAGAAATTGTATCTACAGACTGGAAACCTGTTGCCGAAATTGTTTTTGCTAAAGAAAGAGGTAAAGATAGAAAGGATAACGAAGAAGTGAATTTGGAAGAGTTTATTGCTATTAAAGGGATTTCTGCTTTAGGAAACCAACTAACCAAAGACAAAGTAAATGCCATTAATTTATTAGAGCCTATTCCTTATGAAGCTCCAGAAGAAACTCCAGCAGAAGACATAGAAGTGAAGGAGGAGGAGAATATTTCTAAAAAAACAGAATCTAAAACAGATGAAAAATCTAGCAAAGATGATGATAATCAGGAATATGGGTTAGATGATAAGGGTCAGGTGACTTTGTTTTAATTTTTTCCCCAAACAATAATACAATTTTTGCTTGAACTACATGGTTCTTCGTTAATTAGTTGAGAATTTGGAATGATCTCTAAAAGTTGTTCTTTTGTATAGGAATTAAAGGATATAGGATTAATATTATTAAAAATCATATAACCTCTTTTAGAGTTTAGAATGACTTTATTTAAGTATACGTCTTGGATGTGACCTGGGAGTTCTGAAAAAGCATAATTACTAATAATTAAGTCATAGCTTTCTGTTTTTAATTCATTCATTGTTTTATATCTTATAGAAGTATTTAAAGCGTATTTATCAAGATAAGTTTGTGCTAACATTAAAACTTTTTTAAGATCTACTAGGGTATATTCTTCAGTTTTACTTATGCTATTAATTATTCTACATTGGCCTCCATAACCAACACCAATTTCACAAATTTTAAAATTATTTAAATCTTTAAATAGTCTTAGTAAATCTTCATAAACATTAATATAACGTAAAGTTGATGGAGAAATTAAGCCTATATTTTCATAATTAAATCTCCTTGGATTTCCCCAAATGTCATTTTGTTTAAAAAGTTCAATGTTTTTTTCTTGAATTAACGACTTGTTATTTCTTGCTATTTTTTCGATGTATAAGTGGCCATCCTACTCTGTGGCATGCTCCAAAATCCTATTGTAGGCATATTCTCTTTTAAAATTATTAAATAATTTAGAATCTAAACTTGCTTTAGCGCAAAAGTCAGGGTAGATTTGATTATCAGAGATGCTTGTTGAAATTTTAATTTCACCATACTTGTATAAACGTATTTTTTTATACAATTTTATAAATGATTTTGGCGCAATTTTTTTAAAGTTTCTTTCATTAAAGTATATTTCTAATTGATCAATTATTTCTATTTGTCTTTGAGCACAATTTAAATTATAATTTGGAAATAAGTAGTTTATATTTGAGTTAAAAATTCTGTTATTATGTTTTTTAGTACGTTAAAATATCATAAAATTTAAAATATTAAAAACTGCTTTTAAAGTGTTTACGTAGATACTTATAAACCAATAAATATTTTAAAATTATGAAAACATCAAATTTAGCAAAAAACACAATGTTATCCCTTTTCGTTTCCGCAGCACTAGTATCGTGTAGTGATGATGATAACGACGCAATAGTAATAAACGATGGCGAATCTACTTCAGTTAAGTTGTATACTTCTAATAATGCAGATGGTAACATTACAATTTATGATGTTACAGATCAATCTGCAGTAACTTCAAAAACTTTAATTACAACTAGTATTGCTGCAGACGGAGTATATTATGATGCAACTAACGATTTTTTATTGCAAGCTTCTAGAACAGATTTAGGATTAGAAGGTTATAATAATACAAATAGTTTGGTTTCTGGTGCTACATTAACAGTAGATGTGGATGGAACCAATGACATGCAAAGTCCAAGAGAAGTTGCTGTTAATGGCAATTTTATTGTGGTTGCAGATAATGCAGATGTGGATGGAGATCCATTAACTCCTGACGGAAGATTATACGTTTACACAAAAGATGGTAACACCATTACATTGCGTAATACTATTACAACGTCGTTTAAATTATGGGGAATAACGTTTGATAACAATAACCTATATGCTGTAGTGGATGCTACAAATGAGTTAGCAGTGTTTACGGACTTTTTATCTAACACAACAGATATGTCGTTAACAGCTTCTAAACGTATTATTGTAGAAGGAATTGTTAGAACACATGGTTTGACTTTTGATGCTAGTTCTGATGTTATGATATTAACAGATATTGCAGATGCTGCAAATGGTCAAGATGATGGAGGTTTTCATTACATCGAAAATTTCACGTCAAAGTTTAATGCTGTAGCTAATGGTGGAACTTTAGAAGTGTCACAACAAGTTAGAGTATCAGGCGCTTCAACATTATTAGGTAATCCTGTAGATGTTGCTTATGATGCGTCAACACAAACCGTTTACATTGCGGAAGCAGGTAATGGAGGCGGAAGAATTTTAGCTTTCAATAATTTTGAAGCAGGAGGAAACATTACTCCTTTTATTAATAATAGTTTAGCAGCTGCATCAGCAGTATATTTGTCTAAATAATTTAAACTTATTAAATAAAAAAAAGACCATCGTTAGATGGTCTTTTTTTTTATTTCTTTTTAGAAATTTTTTGATTTAAAAACTCTATAAATAACGAGAAGGCGATAGCAAAATACAGATAACCTTTAGGTATAGCTCCAACCGTTTTGTCAAAAAAGGTAGTGTGCGATAGGTGACCAGCTTCGGTAATTAACATAAACCCTATTAAGATTAAAAAGGATAGTCCTAAAATTTGAATACTTGGATTGGCGTCTATAAAACGTCTTATTTTATTAGCAAAAGCAATCATTATAATAATGGATATTACTACAGCAATAATCATTAAAATCAAATTATGATTATGGTTAGTAGATAATCCATTGGTCATACCAACAGCTGTTAAAATACTATCTATTGAAAATATAAAATCTATTATTAAAATCTGAACAATAGCTTGTTGCAAGGATTTAATTGGTTTGCTTTTTACTTCGTCTTCATCATGTGATGGTGTTTCTACTTTCTCTCTAATTTCCGAAGTAGATTTATATATTAAAAATAATCCTCCAAAAAATAAAATTAACGCTTGCCAACTTAATTCCAGATGCATCCAATTAAAATCTATTTTGTAAAAAGGCTCGGACAATCCTACCAAAAAGGATACAAAAAACAACAAGATTATACGTTGTACCATTGCTAGTAGTAGTCCAATGTTTGTTACTTTGTTTCGTTGGTCTTCTGGAAGTTTATTTGCAGCAATAGAAATAAAAACAATATTATCAATCCCTAATATTATTTCTAAGAAAGTTAAAGTTAATAATGCAAAAATAGCATCACTAGAAAGTAGAAAGTCTAACATGGTTTATTTTTTAATATAAGCTACACCTTTTTGTTTATTGGTCTCTCCAACATAAGAATATTCAAAAGTATAAGAAGTATCTGTAGTGACTAAAACTTTAAGATGTACATCTTTACGTTCAGCCATATTTTTAGGATTTATAGTTTTGTAAATGACTTCACAATCATTTACCCACCTTACCAATGTACTATCAACTTTACCTTCATATGTTTCTATTTGTAAACTATCTGTTCTAGTAAAGGTAGATTTATAAATTACATCTCCAACTTTAACTTCGCTATAAAATTGACCTGTTTTAAAGTCTTTGCAGTTTCGTTCCACTTTGTAGCAACTAAAAAAGCTAGTTAAAATGATAAGGTATATTAGTTTTAATTTCATCACATAAGGTTTACAACAAAATTAATTAAAAGTTTGATTATAATATCAAAAATTCAACCTTTCTATAATTCGCGTATTTGAAAATTTTATGTACCTAACTACAAATTCGCAAAATTTGAAAATGGCGACAAAAAGTTGAAAAGGTGAACAAATTTAAATTTTTAAAAATTTATGACGTTTGCGTTCGTTTTTTTAAAATTCACAAAACAGAAATTTTATTCAAAAGAAAATGAAAAATAAAATAGAGGCGTCTTAATTAAGAATTTTCAAAATTTGAAAAACTTCCATCAGAATAAAAAATTACGATGCGTTCAATAATTTTTCCGTTAGAAGATTTTTGATTTAAATTTTGTAGTAAATCAGAATTTTTAGTTTCTACTGGATTTTCATTTTTTGTATTAGAAAATAAATCTTGATCTTCATTTTTAGAAATTGGTGCAATTGGTGTTTGTCGGTTTTTAGTTTCACTTTTTGGAAATTCACCTTTTCCATTCATCAACCAATACAATTCTACTTCCTCAAAAGAGGAGAGCACTTTCAATACAAATTCTAAACTTGGTTTGTTTCTACCTGATAATATATGTGATATGCTAGAGCGTTGCACACCAATTTTTTCGGCAAAAGAAGAGGCATTCTCACCGTAATAATCCATGACTTTTTGAAGTCTTTTAGAAAAATCTGCATTGTTTATCATAACGATACAAATGTAAACATTTAATCTGAATACTCGATGTTACAAATGTAAATATTGTAACTATTAAAAGTTAATTAGCATAGCTATCGTGTAAATAATATTAAATTAAAACTTTAAATATAATGCATTAACTACCTGAAAAATAGTATTTTAAAATAGTTTTGTAAGAATCAGAACTAATTGGTTATTAGCGATATAGTATTTGCCTTTTAAATCACCATAAATGTTTACATAAGTAAATTACAAATGTAAATTTTGTTGGTTACAATTGTAAATAACTATTTGGTTACATTTGTAAACTAATAAAACAACTATGGATAATCAATTATTAAATACCTTATATACTACCTATAAAGCGTCTGCGTTGTATGGACGTTATATTCAGTTAAAAGACATTGCTCCGCTTATAAATAATCTACCTGAATTTTGTAAAGTAGAAGTTATTGGTAAATCTGTTTTAGGTGAAAGTATTTCTTCTATAACAATTGGTAATGGACCAATTAAAGTGTTAATGTGGTCACAGATGCACGGAAATGAATCTACGACTACAAAAGCGGTATTTGATATGTTAAACAGTTTTAGTGATGCTAGTATGCAATCACTTTTAGAGGCATGTACACTTAAAATCATACCTATGTTAAATCCAGATGGCTCTGCAGCTTATACTAGGCTAAACGCTAATGCTGTAGATTTAAATAGGGATGCACAGGATTTGTCCCAGCCTGAAAGTGTTGTTTTAAACACTTGTTTTAAACGCTTTAAACCCGATTATTGTTTTAATCTTCATGGACAACGTACTATGTTTAGTGTTGGTGATACTAATAAACCTGCGACTTTATCTTTTTTATCTCCATCGCAGGATAAACATAGAAGTGTTACTACAACTAGGCAAAAAGCTATGCATGTTATAAGTGCTATTAATATGGGTTTACAAGATGATTTACCTAATCAAATTGGGAGGTATGACGACGGTTTTAATATTAATTGTGTTGGTGATGCGTTTCAAAGCTTAAATGCGCCTACAATCTTGTTTGAAGCAGGACATTATAAAGATGATTACAATAGGGAAGTAGTACGAGGTTTTGTTTTTAAAGCGCTTTTACTAGCTTTGAATTATATAGTTAGTGAGGATAAGCAGCGGTTTGATGTGACACATTATAATGCTATCCCAGAAAACGGAAAGCGATTTTATGATGTAATTATACGTAATGCACAATTTAAAGATCAGATATTAGATATTGGTATTAATTATCAGGAACGATTGCTTAATAATGCAGTGAAGTTTATGCCTAAAGTTGTTGCTATTACAGATTTATCTAAATTTTATGGTCATAAAGAAATAGATGCTAGCCACAATAAGGTTCTAAATCACGATAATAAGTTGATATCTATAGATTACGAAAACGATTTCGTTGTTATTAATAATGTGAAATTATCATTAAATCTTTAAAAATTTCCAATTTTAATGTATAAAATTCATTAAAAATGTTTTAATTTTGTCTATTATTTAATAAAAACATAAAATGGCAAAGTTTAAACTAGACGAAATTGATCATCAGATTCTTGATATGTTGATAGAAAACACAAGAGTTCCTTTTACAGATATAGCTAAAAAATTATTAATTTCAGCTGGTACAGTTCACGTTAGAGTGAAAAAGATGGAAGATGCAGGGATAATTAAAGGATCGTCATTAACGCTTGATTATCGTAAATTAGGGTATTCATTTATAGCTTACGTAGGTGTGTTTTTACAAAATACTTCTAAAACATCTTTTGTTTTGGAGCGTATAAACGAAATTCCATTTGTGACTGTAGCGCATGTTACTACAGGCAAATTTAATATCTTTTGTAAAATTAGAGCTAGAAACACTGAGCATGCAAAGGATGTAATCTTTATGTTAGATGACATAGAAGGTGTTTACAGAACAGAAACAATGATATCTTTAGAAGAAAGCATTAACGATAAAAAACGTTTAATGCACAGTATTTTTAACGAATTATAAGGCATTAAAAAAACACTTAATAAAATTTAAAACGCTTCAATATTGAAGCGTTTTTTGTTTATTTAGATTAAATTTTAAAATTATGACCATATCAGATTTAAATGACACGGAATATATTCCTTATTTTAAAGGGTATATTGATAATGCTAATGGACTTAAGTTGTTGCCAGGATTGCAATCTAGTTTTGATGAAGCTCTTCTTTTTTTTCAATCTATTGATGAAGATAAATTAAGTTATAGATATGCAGAAGGTAAGTGGACTATTAAAGAGATTATTTGTCATTTAATTGATACTGAGCGTATATTTTGTTACAGAGCATTACGTTTTGCTAGACAAGATAAAACAGTGTTGTCGGGCTTTGATGAAAATGAATATGTGGAGTATTCTGGTGCAGATGATAGGACTATTGATAGCTTGTTAGAAGAGTATAAAAGTGTTAGGCAGGCTAGTATAGCGCTGTATAATAGCTTTAGTCAAACAACGTTGTTATCCAAAGGTGTAGCTGGCTCAGGACATGTATCTGTTAGAGCATTAGGCTTTTTAATAATTGGTCATGAAAAACATCATATACGTATTATTAAAGAGCGTTATTTGTAGCTTTATTCTTCTTCATCAGATAAAATCAAATTGCTGTCAAGTTGTTTTTGGTTAAAATCTACAACAACATGACCATCGCTATTTGTTTCTAAGTTAATTTCAGAATCAAAATTGGTCATCGTGTAATGTAATTTACAGCTAACCTTGACTAAATAGATCGTATCTTTAGTTTGGACTTCAACAGCTTCAATAGTTTCATTGTTATGATTGTCAAAGGTGATAATATCTTTATCGCCATAACCATCCGGAAACTTTTGAGTAAGTAAATTTAATACCTCAGGTGTTAATTTTTTATAATCTACAATAACTTTTCGCATACCAATATATTTTAAATTAAACTGGTTAGAATAGTTCTGTAACATAGCAATTAACTAAAATTACAAATTATTTTGATGCAAACGTATTATTCGTTGTAAAATTTAAAAGAATTGATTATCAAGTCATTATCTACTATGCAATTGATTTTTGGTTCACCAATAGCTTCTAATAACACAAAATTTATATTACCTTTTTCGTTTTTCTTGTCAAACTTCATTAAATCAATAATAGCCTCGAGATCTTCTGTTGGAATATCTACTTTGTCATATATCTTTATTAAACTGTTTTTAATGTCGATAACCTTTTCTTCAGGAAAGTTAATTAGTTTAGAAGATAAGTAAACTTCCAAAATCATACCTATCGCTATGGCTTCTCCATGCAGTAAAGCTTTAGTCTCATGGTTTAAATAAAACGACTCAATTGCATGACCTAGTGTATGTCCAAAATTTAAAGATTTTCTAAGATTTTGCTCGGTTGGATCTTGTTCTACAATTGCTTTTTTAATCAAAACAGAGTCATAAATTAGCTGATCCAAATCTTCAAGTGTTAATTTAGATAAGGCTGTTAACTTATTGTAGTATAATTCATTGTGTATTAATCCATGTTTAAGCATTTCTGCTAAACCAGAACGCATTTCTCTGCTTGATAAAGTGGAAAGGTAACTAGTGTCGATTAACACCATATTAGGTGTTTTAATGATGCCTATTTGATTTTTTATGTGGTCTAAGTCTACACCATTTTTACCTCCAATTGACGCATCAACCATAGATAAAAGTGTGGTCGGAATATTTACAAATTGTATACCTCTTTGATAAGTACACGCCACAAAACCACCTAAATCCGTAACAACACCTCCTCCTAAATTAATCATAAAAGATTTTCGGTCTGCGCTTAACTCGGATAACGTTTGCCAAACACCCAAACAAGTTTCGATGTTTTTATGTTTTTCGCCAGCTTCAATTTCAATTATTTCAATAGTCAAATCTGTTGTTAATTCTGATAACAACTTAGGTAAGCAAAGGGTTGACGTATTGCTGTCTACTAAAATAAAAATATTTGAAAACGTATTTTCAGAGATGTAAGTATTTAATGCAGAGTAGCTATTTTGATTAAATTGTATGCTGTAATCTTGGGTTTTAATAGGAGTCATAAATGCGTAAAAACGTTAATGGGTAAAATTAATAGTTTTTTTAAAAAATAAGACTAATGAGTAGTATATTTGTGCTGTCAAAATTAAAATTATTATGTTGGACAACACTATTTTTGAAAACACTGAAGTTGCATTCAAGCTTAAAAGCAATACTGAGTTAGATCGTGCTTACTTTTTGTTTAAAATGATATCTAATCAACCCTTAGTTAGAATAGGTACAGCAGCTACAAATTTTGCTTTAAAAGCACATTTACCTGTAGAAGGCTTGATTAGAGCGACTGTTTTTGATCATTTTTGTGGTGGAATAAATGAACAAGACTGTTTACCAGTTATTGATAAAATGTATACTGCAGGTGTTTGTTCGGTTTTAGATTATTCTGTTGAAGGTAAAGCTGTCGAAAATCAATTTGATTCTGCTAAAGAAAAAATAATGAAGCTTGTCGAGTTTAGCGATAAGAAAGACGCTATGCCAATTGTAGTCTTTAAACCAACAGGTTTAGGTCGTTTATTTTTGTTTCAGAAAAAAGGAGAAAGAAAAGCTTTTACTGATGCTGAGCAGCAAGAATGGGATAGAGTAGTGGCTAGATATCACGCCATTTGTAAAATAGCAAAAGAAAGAGATGTTGAAGTTTTGATTGATGGCGAAGAAAGTTGGATGCAAGACGCTGCAGATGATTTAGCGGTAGAAATGATGAAGGTTTATAATACAGATAAACCTATTGTTTATAATACCTTACAAACGTATAGACACGATCGTTTAGCCTTTTTAAAAGTATCGCATGAGCGTGCTAAATCTGAAGGTTATACTTTAGGTTATAAGATTGTTAGAGGTGCTTACATGGAGAAAGAGCGTGAACGTGCTAATGATAAAGGTTATGAATCACCGATTTGTAAAGACAAAATCACGACCGACAGAAACTTTAATGATTGCTTATTATATATTTTAAATAATTTAAATACAATCTCAATATTTATTGGTACACACAACGAAGAAAGCTCTTTATTAGCCTTAAAACTAATGACAGAATTAGGAATAAGTAAAGATGATAATCGTGTTTGGTTTGGTCAATTATATGGTATGAGCGATCATATTAGCTTTAATCTAGCTGCGCATGGTTATAATGTTGCAAAATATTTGCCTTTTGGACCAGTTAAAGACGTGATGCCATACCTAATTAGACGTGCAGAAGAAAACACATCTGTTGCTGGACAAACAGGACGAGAGCTTACTTTATTAAAAAAGGAGCGTAAAAGACGAAAATCTAATTAATCTAGAACTTTTATAGTTTGCAAGGTTGCAATGCTATCACAGTTTTCTATATAAAATTCGTAGTTTTTACTGTCTTTAGTTTCACCATAAATAAAATACATACCACAAGGTTCTTTTCTAGGTTCACTTTTAGAAAAATCTACATCTCCTTTTTTAAGGATGTAACTTATTGCAGAGGTGTCAATAGCTTTTTTGTCTAAAAGTGCTTGACTGTCTGCAGAGAAGTGTAGTGTTTTTGTACGTATATTCTTTAAGACTCTTCCTTCTGGACCATAATTATACTCGCAAGAGACACCTCTTCCGTTTAGGAAAAAAGCTAATAAAACTAAACCAATAGAGAATCCACCTAAATAGTAACCAATTCTGTGTAATATTTTCATTCTAATAAATTGAATTGCAAATTTAGAATATTAATAGGTTTATATCACTATGATTTAAGTCAAACCATTCGCCAACTGCACGACTTGTTAAAATTCCGTGATAAAAATACAATCCATTTTTTAAACCTTTATCAAATCTAATAGCGTGTTCTAAACCTCCATTATCTGCAATTTCTAATAAATAAGGCGTAAAAATATTACTAATAGAAGCAGAAGCGGTTCTAGAGTAGCGAGCAGGAATATTTGGTACGCAATAGTGGATTACGCCATTTTTAATATAGGTTGGGTTATTATGTGTCGTAATTTCGCTAGTTTCAAAACAGCCTCCCATATCAATGCTTACATCAATAATTACAGATCCTTTTTTCATGCTTTCCACCATGGTTTCAGACACAATAATTGGTGCTCTATCTTTTCCTCTTACAGCTCCAATGACTACGTCACAGCGTTTTAAGGCTTTACTTAAATATTTAGGTTGAATTGTGGATGTGTATAGTGTGCGTCCAAGATTAGCTTGTAAACAACGTAATTTTGTAATAGAATTGTCAAAAACCTTAACATTAGCACCAAGTCCAACAGCGCTTCTGGCAGCAAACTCGCCAACGGTTCCAGCACCTAGAATAACCACTTCTACAGGAGGAACACCACTAATATTTCCAAACATTAAACCATTTCCATTACTAGAATTACTCAATAACTCCGCAGCAATCAGTACGGAAGCAGTTCCAGCAATTTCGCTTAAAGCTCTAACCGCAGGATATGCACCATCCGCATCACGAATAAATTCAAAAGCTAAAGCAGTGATTCGTTTTGCAGCTAGTTTTTCAAAATATTTTTTAGATTGTGTCTTAATCTGTAAAGCAGAGATTAAGGTGGTTTGAGGATTAATTAATTCTAATTCGTCTAAAGTAGGTGGTTCTACTTTTAAAATCATTGGGCAAGAATACACTTTTGCAGTATCTTTTGTGACTTCAGCTCCAGCTTCGCTATAATCTTTATCGCTAAAATTAGAGCCTTTACCAGCTTCAGACTCAATTAAAACACGATGACCATTACTAACAATTGCTGATACAGCGTCAGGAGTAAGGCAAACACGTTTTTCTTGGAATGCGGTTTCTTTAGGAATACCAATAAATAAACTGCTTTTGTGTTTAAAAATCTCTAAAGTTTCCTCTTGAGGTAATAATTCTGCTTTTGAAAATGGAGACAGTGGTTTAGACATTATTAATGTGGTTTTTAAAACTGAAACAAATTACAAATTATTGTAATTAAAGCATTAAAAATAAAGTCTTATTTTTTCCCAAAAGGTTGTAGGCTTTTTAAAAAGCTCTTCTTCTTGTTCTTCTAAGGTTTTATTAGCCTTAGCATTGTTAAATAAATTTTGAACAAAACTATTAATAATATAGTAGGTTTTAAGCATTTTAAGTAGGGTAGTATGGGGGTTTTTAGGGTGGTATTAAAAATATTGTTTAATCTTTCCCCAAAACGTTTTTGGTTTAAATGTTAATTCGTCTTCTAGGTCTTGTATTGTTTTGTCAACCGTATTTAATCTATTAAATATTCTAGCTCTAACTAAATATATTGATGGAATAATTATTGCCATAAATGGTAGCATATGAATTAAATTAAATTCATCAAAATAATATGTGTTATTTAAGGCAAAATGTATTAATTGATAACTATACATCATAATTGGTACTAATAATGCATGATACCACCAGTGTCGACAGGTAAAGAACCAAATAAATAGCAGTAGTAATGGAATTAACTTACCTGTTATTGTCCAAACAACAATTTGAACATTTTCGTAAACTACACTATTAAATTTGTAAAAAAAAGTGTCCCAAACTTGTTGGTCTGGAACACTTTCATAAATGTAAAACAGATAAGGAGTTAAAGCAATGAATGTTGCTATAATCGAACCTGAAATTATTATTTTTCTATTAACCTGCTGGTGGGATTTTGATTTTTCTTCCGTCGATTTCTGTTGTTTGTTGTCCATTTAAATCAATAAGATTTGTTGCTTGTGCAGTGAATAATACACCACCAAAAATAGCTAATGCTATTACGTACTTTTTAGTTTTCATTTTGTTAGGGATTTAATTAATTATACCTCTAAAGTATATAAAATCTCTAATCAAAAATAGGCCAAATGTTAAAATTATGTTAAAATCAAGCTTTTTTTAATTTCTTGTTGTGGTTTAAACCACACTTGGTCAAAAATACACTATTTATTGAAAGAAAAAAGAGATTTTTTTAATCATTATTGGTTAGCGTGAGCTCGCGAGTCGTATTTTCTGACAATACAATTTGAATGGTGGTAAACTGGTCTTGTAGCAAGGGTTTTAGAAGATTTGGCCATTCTACAAAAATGTAATGATCTGAGTATATATAAGTTTCTATACCAAAGTTGTATAACTCTTCTTCATCCTCAACACGATAAAGGTCAAAATGAAAGATGTTATCATTTAAACCTTTATACTCATTAACTAATGAAAACGTTGGGCTGCTAACTAGGTCGTCGCTACCCAATAAGCTTACAAGTGTTTTTATTAATGTTGTTTTACCAACACCCATGTCACCTTCAAACAATATTATTTTAGAGGTTGCTGCTTCTAAGACTTGTTTTGCAACTGTTTCTACTTGTTCTATATTATATTGTATAGTCACTTTAAACTTTTTTTTTGCAAAAATATATTATTTAGGACTTAATACTACAAAAGGTATAATCATTTCTTCTAAAGATACACCACCATGTTGGTAAGTGTTTCTGTAGTAACTTACATAATGATTGTAGTTATTTGGGTAAGCAAAAAATAAATCACTTTTTGCAAATATAAATGAGCTATTCATATTAATAGAGGGCAAATGGATTGTTTTTGGATCTTTAGCAGCTAGGACGTCTTTGTTTTCGTAGCTTAAACTACGACCTGTTTTGTAACGTAAGTTTAAACTTGTGTCTCTGTCTCCAATAACTTTTGATGGGTTTTTAACATTAATGGTTCCGTGATCTGTTGTAATTATAAGTTTAAATCCCATGTGTTGGGCTTGCTGTATCATTTCTAATAAAGGTGAGTTTTTAAACCAACTTTGAGTTAAACTTCTATAAGCTTTATCGTTAGAGGCTAATTCTTTGACGACATCCATTTCTGTTTTAGAGTGCGAAAGCATATCTACAAAGTTATAAACCACAACCGTTAAATCGTTTTCTTTAAGACCTTTAAAGTTATCTGCTAGTTTTTTTCCAGACGCAAGATTGGTAATCTTATAATATTCATGTTTAAGGTTTGTAAGTCCTAAACGCTTCATTTGGGCATTTAAAAAGTCAGCTTCATGTAAGTTTTTACCACCTTCATCTGTATCGTTTTTCCAATATTCTGGATGTATTTTTTCCATGTCACTTGGCATCAACCCAGAGAAAATAGCATTTCTGGCGTATTGAGTGGCTGTAGGTAAGATGCTATAAAAGGCTTCTTCTTTTTGCTTTTTGTAGTGGTTGTTTACAAAAGGTTCAAACGCTTTCCATTGGTCGTATCTTAAATTATCAACGACTACTAATAAGGTTGGTTGCTCTTTGCTTAGTTCTGGCGCAATTTTTTCTCTAAATAAGGTATGTGATAAAATTGGTGCATCAGTGTTAGGCTCAAACCATAAAGGGTAATTTTTGTCAATAAATTTACCAAACTGTGTGTTAGCTTCGTTTTTTTGTGACTCTAAAATTTCAAACATACTAGGGTCTTCAATGTCTTCTAATTGAATTTCCCAATAAATTAGCTTTTTGTAAAGATCTACCCATTCTTCATAACTATTAACCATGGACATATCCATCGCAATTTTTCTGAATTCTTGTTGATAATTAGAGGTTGTCTTTTCAGACACCAATCTAGAATGATCTAAGTTTTTCTTTAAACTAAGTAGTATTTGGTTTGGATTTACTGGCTTTATAAGGTAATCGGCAATTTTATTACCAATAGCCTCTTCCATAATATATTCTTCTTCACTTTTAGTAATCATCACTACAGGAAGTGTGTCTTGTTTTTCTTTAATTTCGTTTAAAGTTTCTAAACCACTTAATCCAGGCATGTTTTCGTCTAAAAAAACAATATCAAATTTTTTCTCATCTAAAATTTCTAAAGCTTCTGTTCCACTATTACAAGTGGTTACTTTATAGTTTTTTTGTTCTAAAAAGATGATATGAGGCTTTAATAGATCTATTTCGTCATCAACCCAAAGAATATTTATATTGTTCATGTATATTTGTGTATATTAATTAAATAAAGGATTAAGCTTGAAAGCAAGTAACAAACTTAAAATACTAAACGATCCAATTTACGGATTTATTACTATACCAAATTCTATAATATTTGATTTAATAGAGCATAAATATTTCCAACGACTGCGACGTATCTCTCAAATGGGTTTGTCCTATTTAGTATATCCAGGTGCGCATCATACACGTTTTCATCACGCTATTGGTTGTATGCATTTAATGCAAAAAGCAGTGCAAGTGCTTCGTTTTAAAGGGGTTGAAATTTCTGAAGACGAAGAAAAAGCGCTTTATATAGCTATTTTACTACACGATATTGGTCATGGACCATTTAGTCATGCAATGGAACATAGTATTGTAAGTGGTGTTTCTCATGAAGAAATATCGTTGTTATTTATGGAAGCTTTAAATATAGAATTTAACGACGATTTAACACTTGCCATTCAAATTTTTAAAGGAGACTATCACAGGACCTTTATGTTGCAATTAATCTCTAGTCAAATTGATATGGATCGCGCAGATTACTTAAAACGTGATAGTTTTTATACTGGTGTGTCCGAAGGTAATATTAATAGTGAGCGTTTAATAACAATGCTTAATGTTAAAGATGATCAATTAGTTATTGAAGATAAAGGTATATATAGTGTAGAAAAATTTTTAGTAGCTAGACGCTTAATGTATTGGCAAGTTTATTTACATAAAACCAGCTTAGTCGCAGAGCAGTTATTAATACGAGTGCTAAAACGTGCTAAAGAATTGGTAGCAAAAGGCGTTTATCTAGAAGCAAGTAAACCGTTATCCTTTTTTTTAAAAAATGAAATTACTATTGACAAATTTGATGCAGATTGTCTAGAAACATTTGCTAAATTAGATGATTATGATATTGTTGCAGCAATGAAAAATTGGCAATATCATGATGACTTTGTTTTAAAAAATCTTTGCGAGATGATTATAAATAGACATCTTTTAAAAGTAAAAATAAAGAAAAAGCCTATTTCAAAAGACGTTTTAATAGCACATAAAGCTAATTTGCAATCAAAATATAATATTACTGATGCAGATGCAGACTATTTTGTGTTTACAGGACAGATTAGTAATCAAGCATATTCAAGAAAAAAACAAAATATAAATATCTTACATAAAAATGGTAAAGTTGAGGATATAGTTAAGGCTTCAGACCAACTTAGCTTAAAAGCGTTGTCAAAACCAGTGACTAAATATTATATATGCTATCCAAAAGACCAACTTTAGCACATTTTTTCTATTTTTGTTGACAATGAAATTTACCGCAGAACAAATAGCAGGTATTTTAGATGGTGTCGTAGAAGGCAATCCTCAAGTAGAGGTATCTAAATTATCTAAAATAGAAGAAGGTGTAGAAGGCGCTTTGACCTTTTTGGCAAATCCAAAATACACACATTATATATATACTACAAAAGCATCAATTGCTATTGTAGCAAAAGACTTTGTACCTGAGCAAAACGTTAGTTGTACTTTAATTAAGGTGGATGACGCGTATAAGTCATTTTCAAAATTATTAGAGTATTACAATCAAGTAAAGCTAAATAAGTTTGGGATTGAACAACCAACCTCCATATCTGATACAGCTAAAGTTGGAAAGGATATTTACATTGGTGCATTTACAGTAGTAGGTGACAACGTAAAAATTGGAGATAATGTAAAGATTTTTCCTAATTGTTATATAGGAGACAATGTTATAATTGACGATAATACAGTGTTGTTTTCTGGAGCAAAAATTTATTCAGACTGCGTGATTGGTAAAAATTGTGTAATTAATTCTGGAGCTATAATTGGAGCAGATGGATTTGGTTTTGTACCTGATGATCAAGGCGAGTATAGTAAAGTACCACAAATTGGAAATGTTATACTTGAAGATTTTGTTGACATTGGAGCAGCTACAACCATTGACAGAGCTACTTTAGGATCTACAATAATTAGACGAGGTGTAAAATTAGATAACCAAATCCAAATAGCACACAACGTAGAAATTGGAAAAAACACAGTAATAGCTGCTCAAACAGGTATTGCAGGTTCAACTAAAATTGGCGAAAATTGCCAAATAGGAGGTCAAGTAGGTTTTGCAGGACATTTAACTATTGGAAACAATGTTAAAATACAAGCACAATCAGGAATAGGTAGAAATATTAAAGACAATGAGGTGTTACAAGGTTCGCCAGCATTTAGCTACGTGGATTGGAATAAATCTTATGTGTATTTTAAAAATCTTCCAAAATTAGCTAAAACAATAAACGAATTAGAAAAAAAAGGAAATGGGAATAATTAGTACTGACATAAAGCAAAAAACAATACTTAAGGAGGTATCCCTTAAAGGTGTTGGCTTACATACAGGAAAAGAGGTAACATTAACCTTTAAACCTGCACCAGTAAATGCTGGATTTTCTTTTAAAAGAATAGATTTAGAAGGAAACCCTGTTATAGAGGCAGATGCAAACTATGTGACTAACACACAACGTGGAACTTGTTTAGAAAAAAACGGAGTTACCATTCAAACGTGCGAACATGTATTAGCTGCTTTAGTAGGTTTAGATATAGATAATGCTATTTTAGAACTAGATAACTCAGAACCACCAATTATGGATGGATCTTCTAAGTTTTTTGTAGAAGCATTAGAAAAAGCAGGTATTGAAGAACAAGATGCTTTTAGAGAAGTGTATGAGGTAAGCGATGTTATCTCTTACACAGATGAAGAGTCTGGTAGCGAAATTTTAGTAATGCCAGCAAAAGAGTATCAAATTACAACAATGGTTGATTTTGGGACTAAAGTATTAGGTACACAAAATGCAACATTAAATAATATGTCCGATTTTAAAAAGGACATATCAGATTCTAGGACGTTTAGTTTTTTACATGAATTAGAATCATTACTAGAGCATGGATTAATTAAAGGAGGTGATTTAAATAATGCTATCGTTTATGTAGATAAAGAATTGTCTGATTCTACAATGGAAAAATTAAAATCAGCTTTTAATAAAGATGCAATTGCTGTTAAACCAAATGGGATTTTAGATAACTTAACCTTACACTATCCTAATGAAGCAGCAAGACACAAACTACTAGATGTTATTGGTGATTTAGCTTTAATAGGAACACGCATTAGAGGTAAAGTAATTGCTAATAAACCAGGTCATTTTGTAAACACTCAGTTTGCAAAAAAAATGTCCAAATTAATAAAAAACGAAAGACGTAATAACGTACCAAATATTGATTTAAACCAAACTCCGGTTATGGATGTTAATCAAATTATGGACATGTTACCACATAGACAACCTTTTTTATTACTAGATAAGGTTTTTGAATTATCAGACAATCATGTTATTGGTCTTAAAAATGTGACCATGAACGAGGAGTTTTTTAAAGGTCACTTTCCAGGAGCACCAGTAATGCCAGGCGTTTTAATAGTAGAAGCTATGGCGCAAACAGGTGGTATTTTAGTTTTAAGTACCGTTCCAGACCCAGAAAATTATTTAACTTTTTTCATGAAAATGGATAATGTTAAATTCAAACAAAAAGTAGTGCCAGGTGATACGTTAATATTTAAATGTTCATTAATAACACCAATAAGACGTGGTATTTGCCATATGCAAGGTTATGCTTATGCAAACGGTAAATTATGTGCAGAAGCAGAATTAATGGCACAAATAACAAAAGTAAAATAATACTAAAAAAATGAACCAACCCCTAGCATACGTTCATCCAGGAGCGAAAATCGCAAAAAATGTGGTTATTGAGCCATTTACTACTATAAGCAATAATGTAATTATTGGAGAAGGTACGTGGATTGGTAGTAACGTAACAATTATGGAAGGCGCAAGAATCGGTAAAAATTGTAATATTTTTCCTGGTTCTGTAATTTCTGCGGTACCACAAGACTTAAAATATAATGATGAAGATACACTTACAATCATAGGTGATAATGTTACTATAAGAGAGTGTGTTACAATTAATAGAGGTACAACTGACAGAATGAAAACTGTTGTTGGAGATAACTGTTTAATAATGGCATATTGCCATATTGCTCATGATTGTATCGTAGGTAATAATTGCATATTTTCTAATAATTCAACTTTAGCTGGACATATAAATATAGGTGACTATGTTGTTTTGGCAGGTATGACAGCTGTACACCAATTCTGTTCAGTAGGTAGTCATGCTTTTGTAACAGGAGGATCTTTGGTGCGTAAAGATGTGCCACCTTTTGTAAAAGCAGGTAGAGAGCCACTATCTTACGTAGGAATTAATTCTGTTGGTTTAAGACGTAGAGGTTATACCACTGAAAAAATTAGAGAAATACAGGACATATTCAGAATTTTATACCAAAAAAATTACAACAACTCGCAAGCTGCTGCTATTATTGAAGCAGAAATGGAAGCAACGACAGAAAGAGATGAAATTCTTCAGTTTATAAAGAATTCTCATCGTGGAATCATGAAAGGGTATTTCAAATCAAATTAAAAATTAAAAATTAAAAAATAAAAATGGCAACGACTTCAGATATTAGAAACGGACTATGTATTAGATATAACAATGATATCTATAAAATCATTGAATTTTTACATGTTAAACCAGGTAAAGGACCAGCTTTTGTTAGAACAAAAATGAAAAGTGTAACTAACGGTAAAGTGTTAGATAATACGTTTTCTGCAGGTCATAAATTAGAAGATGTAAGAGTAGAAACACATAAATTTCAGTATTTATATAATGATGGCGAATTTTATCATTTTATGAATGAAGCGGATTATTCTCAAATTAGATTATTAGAGTCTGCTTTAGATACACCAGATTTAATGAAAGAAGGTGAAGTGGTTACTATTCAAATCAATTCAGAAGACAATATGCCACTTTCTGTAGATATGCCAGCAACCGTAATTTTAGAAGTAACAGCTACTGAGCCAGGAGTTAAAGGTAACACTGCTACTAATGCAACAAAACCTGCAACGGTAGAAACTGGAGCAACTGTTAACGTTCCTTTATTTATTAATGAAGGCGATAAAATTAAAGTTGAAACAGACAAAGGGACTTACAAAGAACGTGTAAAGGAATAGTCTGGAGTTAAATGAAATTTCCAAAGCCATATACATTACAAGACATTGCAAAAATTATAGACTGTACGTTTGTAGGAGATGCTAATTTTGAAGTGCTAGGCATGAACGAGATTCATGTAGTAACACCTGGAGATATTGTTTTTGTTGATCACCCAAAATACTATGATAAAGCCTTAAATAGTGCAGCTACCATTGTTTTAATTAACAAAGAGGTGGATTGTCCTACAGGTAAAGCATTGTTAATTAGTGATGATCCTTTTAGAGATTTTAATAAACTTACGTCATATTTTAAACCATTTACTAGTTCAAATGTAGCGATATCAACATCAGCAAAAATTGGCGTAAATACAGTAATACAACCAAATTGTTTTATAGGTCATAATGTTACTATTGGAGATAATTGTGTAATCCATTCTAACGTAAGTATATACGACGACACGGTTATTGGAAACAATGTTACCATCCATGCTGGAAGTATTTTAGGTGCTAGTGCTTTTTATTATAAAAATAGACCAGAAGGATTTGATCAATTAAAAACTGGAGGTAGAGTAGTAATACACGATAATGTAGATATTGGTGCATTATGTACTATAGATAAAGGGGTTACAGGAGACACGACCATTGGGGAAGGCTCTAAATTAGATAATCAAATCCAAGTTGGGCATGATACCATTATTGGTAAAAAATGTTTAATTGCCTCTCAAACAGGTATTGCAGGATGTTGTATTATTGAAGATGAAGTTACACTTTGGGGACAAGTAGGAACAACTAGCGGAATTACAATAGGTAAAAAAGCTAATGTTTTAGGTCAAACAGGTGTGACAAAATCCATAGAAGGCGGAAAATCCTATTTTGGGACGCCAATTGAAGAATCAAGAGTAAAATTAAAAGAGTTGGCATATATTAAGCGAATTCCTGAAATAATTAAACAATTAAAAAACAAATAGATGTCAGCCAGAGCAATTGTAAAAGCCTTTTATAGTTTAGATTTAGCAAAAGCAGATAATGCGATTGAAATGTTTGATAAAAATTGTCAATTGCATTGGAATAGTAGTCAAGGATATACAGCCTTAGATTATAACGGTATTGACCAAAAGCTAAAGGAGATTAGACAATCATTTGTGTCATTTACTTATAAATTAAGTCATTTACTAAAAGAAAATAATACCATTACAGCTAGATATACAGCCTATGCAGCTACAATTGAAAGACCTGATAAGGTGGAGCCAATAGCTCATTTTATTTCAATCTGGGAAGTAAAGGATGGACTTTTATATAAAGGATACGAAATAAGTCAATTATTTGATGAAAATCCTTCTAGTTTATCATCATATTCGTAAAATAAAATTTAAAATACTTTTAGTAATCGCAATCAAAAACTTACTTTTGCATAGCAAAGAACAATTCAACATAAAATTTCTTAATCAATACAAAACATGAGCGTTTTAGTAAACAAAGATTCAAAAATAATAGTTCAAGGATTTACAGGTAGTGAAGGTACTTTTCACGCAGGTCAAATGATTGAATACGGAACAAATGTAGTAGGTGGTGTAACACCAGGTAAAGGTGGTCAAACACATTTAGACAGACCAGTTTTTAACACAGTGCAAGAAGCTGTAGATAAAGCAGGAGCAGACACTACAATCATTTTTGTACCACCAGCATTTGCAGCAGACGCAATAATGGAAGCTGCTAACGCAGGAATTAAAGTAATTATTTGTATTACAGAAGGTATTCCTGTAGCAGATATGATTAAAGCAGCAGCTTATATCAAAGACAAAGACTGTAGATTAATTGGACCTAACTGTCCAGGCGTTATCACTCCAGGAGAAGCTAAAGTTGGTATTATGCCAGGTTTTGTTTTCAAAAAAGGAAAAGTTGGTATCGTATCTAAATCTGGTACATTAACGTATGAAGCTGCGGATCAAGTTGTAAAACAAGGATTAGGAATCACTACTGCAATTGGTATTGGTGGAGACCCAATTATTGGAACAACTACAAAAGAAGCGGTTGAGTTATTAATTAATGATCCAGAAACTGAATGTGTTGTTATGATTGGTGAAATTGGTGGTCAATTAGAAGCAGATGCTGCTAACTGGTATAAAGCTTCAGGAAGTAAAAAACCTATCGTTGGTTTTATCGCAGGAGAAACTGCACCAGCAGGACGTACAATGGGTCATGCAGGAGCAATTGTAGGTGGATCTGATGATACAGCTCAAGCTAAAAAAGCAATTATGAGAGAATGTGGTATTCACGTAGTAGATTCTCCAGCTGAAATTGGTAAAAAAGTAGCCGAAGTTATGGCTTAAATTACTTAACACTAATGTGTTAAAATAATCCAAATAAATAAACGTTTAAAGTTCGTTAGCTTAATTTAGCTAACGAACTTTTTTTATTAATATAATCAACCAAAAAATGAAACATTTAAAACTAATTTTAGCTTTAGCTGTAATTACTTTTGTTGCTAGCTGCAAAAAAAGTAATTCGGATACAACCGCAGCTAAAACAGAAACACAAAAGGATGCCAATGGATTTAGTTATCAAAGCGTAGCTAATGACCCGACAGGGTTAAGATTGTATACCTTAGATAATGGTCTAAAAGTATATTTAAGCAAAAACACCGATGAGCCTAAAATCCAAACTTACATTGCAGTAAGAGCTGGTTCTAATTACGATCCCAAAGAATCTACTGGATTAGCACATTATTTAGAGCACATGGTCTTTAAGGGTACCGATCAGATTGGTACAGTTAATTGGGAAACTGAAAAAAAATATCTAGACACTATTTCTAATTTATACGAAAAACATAGAGCTGAAAAAGATCCAGATAATAAACTAGCTATTTATAAAGAGATTGATCGAGTGTCTTTAGAAGCATCAAACTATTCAGTAGCTAATGAGTATGATAAAATGTCAAGCTCTTTAGGTGCTACAGGTACTAACGCTTATACTTGGTTTGAGCAAACAGTGTATACCAATAAAATTCCGGTAAACGAATTAGACAAATTTTTAGCACTAGAAAGCGAGCGTTTTGGACAAGTAGTCTTACGTTTATTTCATACAGAATTAGAAGCTGTTTTTGAAGAGTTTAATAGAGGCCAAGATAATGATGGTCGTAAACGTTATGCAGCTATGCTGGAAGGTTTATTCCCTAATCATCCTTATGGTCAGCAATCTACTATTGGTACTGCAGAGCATTTAAAAAATCCTTCTATGATAGATATTAATAACTATTTTGACAAATATTATGTACCAAATAATATGGCAGTCGTTTTAGTTGGTGATTTAGATTTTGAATCAACCATACAAAAAGTGAACAATACCTTTGGTAAGTTTGAAAGAAAAGAAGTAGAGCATCCTGTACTACCTAAGGAAGAGCCATTAACTGCAATAGTAGAAAACGAGGTGTATGGACCAACTGCAGAAAGTATTTCTATAGCCTACAGAACAAGCGGAGTTAATACTGAAGAAGAAAAACTTGTAACCTTAGCAGATATGATTTTGGCTAATGGTAACGCTGGTTTGATGGATTTAAATTTAAATCAAAAGCAATTAGTGCAATATGCTGGATCTTCAACAACATTTTTAAACGATTATGGTTACCATTCTTTAAGTGGATCACCTAAAGAAGGTCAGTCGTTAGAAGAGTTAAAAGGTTTAATGTTAGATCAAATTAACAAACTTAAAAAAGGTGAATTTGAAGATTGGATGATTGATGCAGTTATCAATGATCTTAAAAAATCTCAATTAAAGCAATTTGAAAGTAGTACAGCTGTAGCAGATGCTTATGTTGATGCTTTTATTCATAACGAACAATGGGAAGACAAAGTCCGTTTTTTAGACGACCTAAAAAAGATTACAAAACAACAATTGGTGGATTTTGCTAATTCATTTTACAAAGATAATTACGTTGTAACGTACAAACGTAAAGGTAATGACGACAAAATCGTAAAAGTACAAAACCCAGGAATTACACCTGTTAATCTTAATAGAGGTGCTAATTCTAAATATATCGAAGACTTTAATAAAATGGAGTCAGAAGCTTTAAAACCTGTCTATGTGGATTATGCTTCAGCTATTAAAACAACTAAAACCGATAGCGGAATTAAAGTGTCATATATTGAAAATGAATCAAATGATTTATTTGACTTAAACATCATTTTTGATATGGGAAGTGATAATGACAAAAAATTAGATTTAGCAGTAGGTTATTTAGAGTATTTAGGCACAGATAAATATTCAAATGAAGACTTGAAAAAAGAATTTTATAAATTAGGAATAGATTATTACGTTAATACAGGTAATGAGCAAACTTTTATTGGTTTAAATGGGTTAAAAGAAAATCTTCCAAAAGGTCTTGAGCTGTTAGAAGAATTATTGGATAATGCTGTACCAAACCAAGAAGCATATAGTAAATACGTGCAATCTATTGCTAAAGGAAGACAAAATAATAAAACTAATAAAGGTAGTATTTTAAGAAGTGGTTTAATGAATTATGCTAAATATGGCGAAAATTCTAGCTTACGAAATATCATTCCTGTAACAGAATTAAATAGTATTAATCCTCAAGAATTAGTAAATCTAACCAAAGATTTAAAAAACTACAAACAGCGCATGTTTTATTACGGTAAAGATGTCGATAATGCAATTTCAGCTATAAATAAATCTCATAAAGTAAGTCAAGATCTTAAAGATTATCCTGAAGCAGTTGCTTTTACAGAAAAAGAAACTGGAGGAAATGTGTATTTTGTAGATTTTGACATGGTACAATCAGAAATGATGTTTTTAGCAAAAGGAGAACCTTTTAAAGCAGAAAACATGGCTGCATCTACATTATTTAACACCTATTTTGGAGGAGGTTTATCCTCAATAGTTTTTCAGGAAATTAGAGAATCTAAATCATTAGCATATTCTGCATGGTCTAATTATAGTACTGCTAGAGAAAAAGACGATTCTAATTACGTAATGGCATACATTGGTACTCAGGCAAACAAAATGCCACAAGCAGTGGAGGCTATGATGGGATTAATGAATGATATGCCAGAGTCTGAAGCACAGTTTAATGCAGCTAAAGAGTCTACTTTAAAGCAAATAGCAGCACAACGTATTAATAAATCTAGTATTTTCTGGAGTTATGAAAGACTTCAAAAATTAGGAATCTCAGAGGATAACAGAGAAGCTATGTATAATGCAATTAAAGATATGACTTTAGCGGATTTACGCGAGTTTTTTAATAAAAACATAAAAGGAGAAGATTATAACGTTATGGTAATTGGTAACAAAAAAGATGTGGATTTAAAAGCTCTAAATAAATTAGGAAAAGTACAAGAGATGGATGTGGATTATTTATTTAATTACGAAAAACAAGAAGACGTTAAAATGTAATTAAAACAACATAAAGAGACTGCAAGAAGGCTATAGATTAAAACCTCATAATTGTATAAATTATGAGGTTTTTTTATACATAACAATTTGTAATTACTATATTTGAATTAGTAAACTAACAATATATTTTCGATTAAATCGAAAAACAAAAAATAGATCATAAATGAAACTTTTAGAAGGGAAAACAGCAATTATTACAGGTGCTTCCAGAGGTATTGGTAAAGGGATTGCTCAAGTATTTGCTCAGCAAGGTGCAAATGTAGCATTCACTTACAGTTCGTCTGTAGAGGCTGCAAACGAGTTAGAAAAAGAATTAAATGCTTTTGGTGTAAAAGCAAAAGGATATAAAAGTAACGCAGCAAGTTTTGACGAAGCACAGCAATTAGCAGAGGATGTTTTAGCAGAATTTGGTAGCATTGATGTCTTAATAAATAATGCAGGTATTACTAAAGATAACTTGTTAATGAGAATGGGTGAACAAGATTTTGATCAAGTAATTGAAGTTAATCTTAAGTCTGTTTTTAATATGACAAAAGCAGTACAACGTACTATGTTAAAGCAACGTAAAGGATCTATAATTAACATGAGTTCTGTAGTTGGTGTCAAAGGTAACGCTGGACAAACTAACTACGCAGCATCAAAAGCTGGTATTATTGGTTTTTCTAAATCTGTAGCTTTAGAGTTAGGCTCTAGAAATATTAGAAGTAATGTGATTGCACCAGGTTTTATCGAAACAGAAATGACTGCAAAGTTAGATGAAGAAACCGTTAAAGGATGGCGTAATGCTATACCACTTAAGCGTGGTGGTACACCAGAAGATATTGCTAATGTATGTGTGTTTTTAGCATCAGATATGTCTGCCTATGTAACTGGACAAACTATAAATGTTGATGGTGGAATGTTAACCTAAAATTGGGTTAACCACAAACGGTCTTACAATAATTAAACCATGAAAAACATTATTTTTGCATTGACGCTTTTTTTAGTGTCAGCGTTAAACGCTTCAGCTCAAGAATGGATTGACTATAAATCCGAAGAGCATGCATTTATTGCTAAATATCCTGTGCAACCTGTACAAACACTTGAAGTTGTAGATACGGAAGCAGGACCTTTAGATATGTACATGATTATGCATGTGGCAACTTCAGAAAATAGTACTAATGTTGTTTATTCTGTTATAAAATCAGCATATCCAAAGTCTCAATTTGAAAATGTAGCGGATAATTATGAAGATGAAGTTCTTGATGCAGCGGTTCAAGGTGCTGTGCAAAATGTTAATGGTACATTAATATTTAAAAACGAAGTAACTCACAATGGCTATCCAGGAAGGAGTTTTAAAATTGAAATTGAAAAGGCATATATTTATATGAATGCTTATTTAGTAGATAATATAATGTTTGTATCTCAAGTAATATGCTTGACAGAAAATGATAATAATAAGGATATCAAACGTTTTATGGACGCGTTTGATATTATTAAAGTAAAAGAAGATTAAGTGTCTGCAGATACTATATTATATATCATTTTAGCAGGAATAATCGCTGTATTATTAGCCTTATTTCAGTATTATTATAAAACAAAAAGCGCATCAAAGGATAATGCGCTTTTTGCTTTTTTACGTTTTATCACCTTGTTTTCAGTCTTATTATTACTAATAAATCCAAAATTTGAGCAAGTAGAATATTACACTGAAAAACCAAACTTAATATTAGCGGTAGATAATTCAGCATCGTTAAAGCATTTAAATCAAGCAGATAAGGCTAAAACATTCACTAACTATATTCTAAAAAACACTCAGGTTACTGATAAATTTAATGTAAAACTGTTTGCTTTTGGAGAAGATATAAAAGTTGCAGATAGTTTTACTTTTGCAGATCGCCAAACTAGTATTGATAAGGTTTTTAAATCCTTAACCCAAGTATATAAAAACACAGTGTCGCCAACTATAATGGTAACAGATGGTAATCAGACTATTGGTAATGATTATCAATTTTCTGCAAAAAAATATAATCAAGCTATTTACCCAATAATCCTTGGTGATACAGTAGTTTACTCAGATTTGCAGATTAGTAAGCTAAATGTTAATAAATACGCATATTTAAAAAATAATTTTCCTCTTGAAGCTATAGTAGTCTATAACGGTAGTCAACCAATAACTAGCAAGTTTATAGTCACAAAAGGAAATGCTACCGTTTTTTCAAAACCAATAACTTTAGATAAATCTAATAATAGTCAAGTTTTAAATTTTACTTTACCTGCAAATGATGTTGGAGTGCAAGATTACAAAGCACAAATAATTCCGTTAGATACTGAAAAAAATAAGACCAATAACTACAAAAATTTTGCAGTAGAAGTCATTGATCAAAAATCTAAAATTGCTATTGTTAGTACTATTTTACATCCTGATTTAGGAGCTATAAAAAAAAGTATTGAAAGTAATGAGCAACGTGAAGTTGTGTTTTTAAACCCTAATAAAATTTTAAATCAATTAAATGATTTTCAATTAGTTATACTATATCAGCCAAATGCTTTATTTAAGTCATTGTTTGATGAATTACAAAAGCAAAACAAGAATAAATGGGTTATTATTGGAGCAAAAACAGATTGGCAATTTTTAAATAAAGTGACTAGTAGTTATAATTTAGATTATACCTCACAAACCGAAGATTATCAACCTTCATTTAATAAAAATTATAACCCTTTTATAGTTGAAGATATAGATTTTGAAAATCTTCCTCCTTTAAAATCTACTTTTGGTGAGGCTATTTTTAATCAACCGTTTGAAACAATATTGTATAAAACAGTATCTAGTATAAAAACAGAACAACCGTTATTAGCTACTTTAGAAACTAATGGAACTAGGGAAGCAGTATTGTTTGGAGAAGATATTTGGAAATGGCGAGCGCAAAGTTACATTAACGAAGACAGTTTTTTAAAGTTTGATAATTTTGTTGGTAAATTAGTTCAATACTTGGCATCTAATAAGCGTCGCAATAGATTGAATATTGATTATAATTCATTTTACAACGGAAGTGATAATATTGTTATAAATGCTCAGTTTTTTAATAAAAATTACGAGTTTGATACTGATGCAACCTTGGTGATTTCATTAAAAAACACAAAAACCCAAGCTGTTTTAAATAGACCTTTGATTTTAAAAGGAAATAGTTATCAAGTTAACTTAAATGGATTAGAATCTGGAAACTACAACTTTACGATAAATTCAGCTTCAGAGAATATTTCAGTTTCTGGTACTTTTAAAATTATTGAGTATAACGTAGAGCAACAATTTTTAAACGCAGATGTAACAAAGTTGCAACAATTAGCTACTAATAGTGGTGGTGAAGCATATTTTATCAATAGTTATGAGGCTTTAATCGATAGTTTATTAAACGATAAACGTTACCAACCCATTCAAAAAAGCAATAAAAGTGTTGTACCTTTGATTGATTGGTCATATTTACTATTTATTATCGCTTTAAGCTTAGCGTTAGAATGGTTTATCAGAAAATTTAAAGGATTAATTTAAAATTAAAAAAAATTATGGAAAAATTACCAAAAGGAGCATTTCCTTTTATAATAGCAGCAGTAATAGGATTAATTATTATGGCTAAATCGGTTAAAACAATTGATTCTGGTCATGCAGGAGTATTGTATCAACTTGGAGGTGGAGTAGATCCAGATAGCGAACCACTTGGTGAAGGTATAAATTTTGTAGCACCTTGGAACAGTGTTATCGATTACGAGGTTAGACAACAAGAATTACCAGAAAAAATGTCTGTGTTATCTTCAAACGGTTTGGATATTAAATTAGATGCTTCTGTATTATATCAACCTGATTATAAAAACTTAAGTAAATTACATAAAGAAAAAGGTAGAGAGTATGTAAGCAGAGTATTGCAGCCTGCCATACGTAGTGCAGCTAGAAGCGTTGTAGGACGTTATACTCCAGAGCAATTATATTCTAGTAAACGTGATGCTATTCAAGATGAAATTTTTGAAGAAACCAAAAAAATCGTCGAGTCACAATACATACAATTAAATAACATTTTGATTAGAGATGTGACTTTACCTCCAACTATTAAAGATGCAATTGAGCGTAAGCTTAAACAAGAACAAGAATCTTTGGAGTATGAGTTTAGATTAGTTACTGCTGCTAAAGAAGCTGAAAAAGTAATTATCGAAGCTCAAGGTAAAGCTGATGCAAACAAAATTTTAAGTGCGTCATTAACTGATAAAATATTACAAGATAAAGGAATAGAAGCTACTGTAAAGCTTTCAGAATCTAATAATAGCAAAGTAATTGTGATTGGATCAGGAGATAGCGGAATGCCTATTATTTTAGGTAACCAATAAATTGAGTATTAGAATTTTTATAAAAACTTAAAATTATTTTATAATAAATTTGGTTTTTAAAATAAAATTTAACAATCTTTGTACAGAGCAAAAAAACATGAACTTTATTCAATTACATCATCATCATTTCCATACTAGCACTCAAGCCAGTTAGAAATGTATTGAATAAAATCAAAATATATTTTAAAACCGTTTGAGTAAATCAAACGGTTTTTTGTTTTTATACACTTTCCTAAAGATTTACTCAAATTTTCAAAAAAAATCTAAAAAATTTAAAAAGAAATAAAATGAGTAAATTAAAAATTGCAATTCAAAAATCAGGAAGATTAAACGAGGATTCGATGCAAATCCTTAAAGATGTTGGTATTTCTATAGATAATGGTAAAGACCAATTAAAAGCATCTGCAAAAAACTTTCCATTAGAAATTTTTTATCTACGTAATGGAGATATTCCACAATACCTTAAAGACGGTGTGGTGGATGTTGCTATTATTGGAGAAAACGTATTAATAGAAAAAGGAAACGGTATTGCAATTGCTGAAAAACTTGGGTTTTCTACTTGTAAAGTTTCTGTTGCAGTGCCAAAAGGTGTTAAATACAATTCTGTAAGAGATTTAGAAGGAAAACGCATCGCAACGTCTTACCCAAATACAGTTAATCAATTTTTAGAGAAAAACGGAGTGACAGCCAACTTGCACATTATTAATGGGTCGGTAGAGATTGCTCCAAATATTGGATTAGCAGACGCTATTGTAGATATTGTATCTAGCGGAAGTACTTTATTCAAAAACGGTTTAAAAGAAGCAGAGGTTATTTTAAAGTCAGAAGCTGTACTAGCGGTTTCTCCTCAAATTTCTGATGATAATCAGGCTATACTTGATAAACTGCAGTTCAGATTACAATCTGTTTTAAAAGCTAGACAATCCCGCTACGTATTATTAAATGCACCAAATAATAAGGTGGACAATATTATAAGTATTTTACCAGGAATGAAAAGCCCAACGGTTTTACCATTGGCACAAGAGGGTTGGAGTTCAATCCACTCTGTAATTAACAAAAATGATTTTTGGGAAATTATTGACGAACTAAAGCTAAACGGAGCAGAAGGTATCCTAGTTTGTCCAATCGATAACATGGTACTATAACATAACGTCACTTTGAGTGATTTTGAGGTACGAGAAATTGTATCGAAAAGCTTAATAAAAAACTAAAATGAAAACAATAAGCAACCCAAACCAATCGTCTTGGTCAGACATTTTGCAACGTCCAACGCAAACCGTTAATGATATAGAAGCTACGGTAACTCAAATTTTTGAGGACGTACAACGTAACGGTGATCAAGCAGTCGCTAAGTATACGCAATTATTTGATGGTGCAGAATTAAAAACAAATGTTGTTACAGTTGAAGAAATTGAAGCAGCAAGTACTAAAGTTTCAAAGCCATTAAAAGGAGCCATTCAGCAAGCAAAAAGCAATATTGAAGCGTTTCATACTGCACAAAAAACCGAAAAAGTTAGCGTACAAACAACAGAAGGTGTTAACTGTTGGCAAGAAAAAAGAGCGATTCAGAAAGTCGGGATTTACATACCTGCTGGTACAGCGCCTTTATTTTCAACGGTTTTAATGCTAGCAGTGCCTGCACAAATTGCAGGTTGCAAAGAGATAGTATTATGTTCTCCGCCAAATAAAGACGGTAAAATTGCTAACGAAATTTTATATGCAGCACAACTTTGCGGAGTGACTAAAATTATAAAAGTTGGCGGAATCCAAGCTATCGCTGGTTTAACGTTTGGTACAGCAAGTATCCCTCAGGTTTACAAAATATTTGGACCAGGAAATCAATTTGTGACTGTTGCTAAGCAATTAGCAACTAAATATGGTGTTGCTATTGACATGCCTGCTGGTCCCAGTGAGTTATTAGTTGTGGCAGATGATACTGCAAATGCTAGTTATGTGGCTTCGGATTTATTAAGCCAAGCCGAGCATGGAGCGGATAGCCAAGTCATTTTGGTGTCTACCTCTAAAAAGTTAATTGACGCTGTCGCGGAAGAGATTCAGCTTCAGCTAAAAGCGCTTCCAAGACAAGATATTGCACAACAAGCTATAGATAATTCTAAATCTATTTTAGTTGAAACTGATGCCATAGCATTAGATTTAATTAATCAATACGGACCAGAACATTTTATTGTTTGTACGGATAATAACGATTTTTATGTGGACGGAATAGAGAATGCAGGATCTGTGTTTATTGGTAATTACACACCAGAAAGTGCTGGAGATTATGCATCTGGAACCAATCACACATTACCAACTAATGGATTTAGTAAAGCCTATTCAGGTGTAAATTTAGATAGTTTTACAAAAGCGATTACGTTTCAAAATATTACAAAACAAGGGTTACTAAATATTGGAAACACTATTGAGTTAATGGCTGAAGCCGAAGGATTACAAGCACACAAAAATGCGGTTACTATTCGTTTAAATGATTTAAAATAATGCAACGTCATGCTGAACTGGTTTCAATATCACACAAGTTTAAATAATGAGACACTGAAATAAATTCAGTGTGACGCGATGTTTGAAGCAAGAGGTAAGAAACAAGAATCATGAATTGTAAATTATGAGTTATTATTTAAAGTTCGAAACACCATCGCAACGTCACGCTGAACTCGTTTCAGTATCACACAAGAATAATACAACAGAATATTGCCAATACATTTAGTAATAAGAGAAAATGAACCAAAAAACAAACATAAACAATCTGGTTAGAGCTAACATAAAAGCGCTAAAACCATATTCTTCTGCAAGAGATGAGTTTAAAGGGACTGCAGATGTTTTTCTAGATGCAAACGAGAATCCATTTGGAGATTTAAACAGATATCCTGATCCGCAGCAAAAAGAGATTAAGGATAAATTATCTGCCATTAAAAAGGTCGCAACAGACCAAATTTTTATTGGTAATGGTAGTGATGAAGTTATAGATTTAGCGTTTCGTATTTTTTGCGAACCTGGAAAAGATAAGGTCTTAACCTTTACGCCAACTTACGGAATGTATAATGTGTCTGCCAATATCAATAATATTGAAGTTATAGAACAACCTTTAATTAACGATTTTCAGATTAATTTAAATCAATTACAACCGTATTTAGATTTTGAAGATGTTAAAATCATATTTATATGTTCGCCTAATAACCCAACAGGAAACAGTTTAAACCCTGAAGATATTGAATATATTTTGGAAAATTTTAATGGTATCGTGATTGTGGACGAGGCTTATATTGACTTTAGTGCGCAAGCATCTTTTATTAAAAACATTGATAAATACGATAATTTAATTGTTAGTCAAACTTTTAGTAAAGCATGGGGATTGGCAGGCGTTAGGGTAGGTGTTGCTTATGCAAGCCAAGCTATAATTGCATATTATAACCGTGTAAAACCACCTTATAATGTCAGTACATTAAACCAAAAAGCGGTTTTAAATAGTTTGAATAACCTAGAAGAAGTCACTCAAAATATTGACACTATTCTTGATGAAAGAACGAAGTTAAAAGAGGCTTTAAGTAAATTAGCGATTGTAAAAAAAATATATCCTACAGACTCTAATTTTTTGTTAGTTGAAGTTGATGATGCAAATAAAACGTATCAATATCTAATAGAAGAGAAAGTAATTATTAGAAATAGAAATACACAAGTTAAAAATTGCATTCGAATAACTGTTGGAACACCTGAAGAAAACAACACATTAATCGAAGCATTAAAAAGAATATAACACGTTTTTCTGAACATGTTTCAGGATTTCACTACAACAAATAGCACATGAAAAAAGTATTATTTATAGACAGAGACGGAACATTGGTATTAGAGCCACCTGTAGATTATCAACTAGATAGTTTAGAGAAGCTAGAGTTTTACCCCAAAGTGTTTCAATACATGGCTAAAATTGCTTCAGAATTAGATTACGAGCTGGTAATGGTTACAAATCAGGATGGTTTAGGAACAGATTCTTTTCCTGAAGACACCTTTTGGCCTGCACAAAATAAAGTGATGACTGCTTTTGAAAAGGAAGGGGTTGTTTTTAGTGATGTTTTTATTGATAAAACATTTCCGCATGAAAATGCAGAAACACGTAAGCCTAGAACAGGGTTATTGACTAAGTATTTTGATCAAGAAAAGTATGATTTAGCAAATAGTTTTGTGTTAGGAGATCGAATTACAGACATGGAATTGGCTAAAAATTTAGGCGCTAAAGGTATCTTTTTGTCTGAAGATCCAGAATTAGGAGCTGACGAAATTGAAACATCTAAACAAGCTATTTTTGATTGTATAGCATTGACAAGCACAGATTGGGAAGCAATCTATGAGTTTTTAAAATTAGAAGATCGTGTTCAAGAAATTACTAGAAACACTAACGAGACTAAGATTTATATCAAATTAAATTTAGATGGTTCTGGAAAAAATGACATTGATACTGGTTTATCCTTTTTTGACCACATGTTAGATCAAATTGGTCGTCATGGAGCAATGGATTTAACAATAAAAGTTGAAGGCGATTTAGAAGTGGACGAGCACCATACAATAGAAGATACGATGATTGCTTTAGGGGAGTTGTTTAATAAAGCTTTAGGTAATAAATTAGGTATCGAGCGTTACGGATTTTGTTTACCAATGGATGACTGTTTAGCGCAAGTTGCAGTTGATTTTGGTGGTAGAAACTGGTTAGAATGGGACGCTGATTTTAAGCGTGAAAAGATTGGAGACATGCCAACAGAAATGTTTTTCCATTTATTTAAATCGTTTACCGACGGTGCAAAATGTAACTTAAACATAAAAGCGGAAGGTACTAATGAGCATCATAAAATAGAAGGCATCTTTAAAGCATTTGCTAAAGCTATGAAAATGGCAGTAAAACGCGATTCTAACAAAATGTTTTTACCATCAACTAAAGGGATGTTGTAAATCAGCTATTAGCTGTTAGCCATTTGCTGATAGCGAAAAACGAAAAGCCAAATTATGAAACTAGTAATTATAGACTACGGAGCAGGTAATATAAAAAGTATACAATTTGCGTTTAAACGCTTAGGGTATGATGCTATATTATCTAATAATCCAGAAGAAATCAAAGCAGCAGATAAAGTAATTTTTCCTGGAGTTGGAGAGGCGAGTTCAGCAATGAAAATGCTTAAATCAAGTGGTTTGGATGCTTTAATTCCAACATTAAAACAACCGGTTTTGGGGATTTGCTTAGGCATGCAATTGATGTGTAAATCGTCTGAAGAAGGAAATACAGAAGGTTTAGGTATTTTTGATGTGGTTGTTAAGCGTTTTGATAACTCAGTTAAAGTACCGCAAATGGGATGGAATACTATTGCAAATCTAAAGTCTGATTTGTTTAAGGAGGTCAAAAATGAAGAATTTATGTATTCCGTACATAGTTTTTATGCGGAAAACTGTAAAGAAAGCATCGCGACTACTACTTATAGTATAGACTTTGCTTCAGCTTTGCAACACAATAATTTTTATGGTGTACAATTTCATCCCGAAAAAAGTAGTACTGCAGGAGAACAGATATTAAAGAATTTTATTGAATTGTAAACCATAATGTTGTGACTTTGAGCGCAGTCGAAAGGTCTTGAATTAAAATAAAAAGTAAATAAAAAAATAATTTCCACTTTTGTGGGCAAGAGATATGAGAATAATACCAGCAATTGACATTATAGAAGGAAAGTGTGTACGTTTGACAAAAGGAGATTACAGTACCACAAAAATCTACAACGAAAACCCATTAGAAGTTGCTAAGCAATTTGAAGATGCAGGAATTGAATACTTACACATGGTAGACTTAGAAGGTGCAAAAGCATCACACGTAGTAAACTATAAAGTCTTAGAGCAAGTCGCGTCTAAAACCAATCTTAAAATCGATTTTGGAGGTGGTTTAAAGTCTGATAACGATATTATAACAGCATTTAATTCAGGAGCAAAACAAATTACAGGAGGAAGTATAGCTGTTAAAAACAGAGATGCTTTTGAAGGTTGGATACGCAAGTATGGTTCTCAAAAAATTATTCTTGGTGCAGATTGTAATAATGAGAAAATTGCAATTAGTGGTTGGTTAGAAGAGAGTAGCTTGGAAGTCATTCCGTTTATAAAAGATTACCAAAAACAAGGCATACAATATGTGGTTTGTACGGATATTTCTAAAGATGGCATGTTAGAAGGCCCTTCTATAGAATTGTATAAAAATATTATTGAACAATGTAGTAATGACAGTTCTGGTCAGTCAGTTAAGTTGATTGCATCAGGTGGTGTAACAACCATTGAAGACTTAGAAAAGCTTGCAGAGATTGGATGTGAAGGTGTAATTATAGGAAAAGCACTGTATGAAAACAGAATTACTTTAAAAGAATTAGAACGCTTTTTATAAAAGTGATTAGAGTGCTATTGTGGCATTAAAAATTACAATTTTGACGTCACACTGAGCGCAGTCGAAGTGTCTCTAAAATAAAATATAGTAGTATTATAATTAATAATAAACCTTGATTTCGAGGACTTAAATATGCTTACAAAACGAATCATACCATGCTTAGACATTAAAGACGGAAGAACCGTTAAAGGTGTCAATTTTGTAAACCTGCGTGATGCAGGAGATCCTGTAGAATTAGCTAAGCAATACGCATTAAAAGGAGCAGACGAATTAGTGTTTTTAGATATTTCAGCAACACTAGAAGGTCGAAAAACCATGATTGATATGGTTTTAAAAGTGGCTGAACATGTTAATATTCCGTTTACGGTTGGCGGTGGTATTTCTTCAATCGCAGATGTTGATGTGTTATTAAAATCTGGTGCTGATAAAGTATCTATCAATTCTTCAGCAGTAAAAAGACCAGAATTAGTTAACGAATTGGCTAATAAGTTTGGTAGCCAATGTGTTGTGGTTGCTATTGATGCAAAACAAATAGATGGTGAATGGATCGTGCATTTGGCTGGCGGAAGTATTCCTACCGAACTAAATTTATTTGATTGGGCAAAAGAAGTTGAAAGTAGAGGAGCAGGAGAGATTTTGTTTACATCTATGAATAACGATGGTACTAAAGCAGGTTTTGCAAATGAAGCTTTAGCAAAGTTATCCGAAACATTAAATATTCCGATAATAGCTTCAGGAGGCGCAGGAACAGTACAACATTTTGTTGATACGTTTAAAGATGGTAAGTCTGACGCTGCTTTAGCTGCAAGTGTTTTTCATTTTGGTGAAATAGCAATACAAGATTTAAAAGAAGAATTAAGAGAAAATAATATAGAAGTTAGATTGTAAAACGTTCTACTTAGAGCTAGCAACATTACGTCAATTCGAGTGATTTGTGAAGCATGAGCAAATTGTATCGAGAAGTTTTATAAAAAAAGAGTTCTCGATACAAAATTGCAGGAAAAGCAATTTTACTCGAACTGACGTCACACTAATAATTGCAACGTCATACTGAACTTGTTTCGGTATCACATAATTAAGAAAATATTACTAAGCAAATAAAAACACTTAGCAATACCAATACATAACAAGATGACTATAGATTTCAACAAAAACAATGACGGTCTAGTACCAGCAGTAATCCAAGATGCCACAACAAAAAACGTTTTGATGTTGGGTTACATGAACGAGGAAGCATTCAATAAAACAAAAGACACTAAATTAGTTACTTTTTTTAGTCGCACAAAAAACAGATTATGGACTAAAGGGGAAGAAAGTGGAAACGTATTGAACCTAGTTGATATTAAGCTTGATTGTGATAACGACACCTTACTAATACAAGTTAATCCAAAAGGACCAACATGTCATAAAGGGTCTGATACGTGTTGGAATGACGCTAATTCTGAAAATTTCGGTTTTATTTCAAAATTAGAAAATACTATTGAAAGTAGAGTGGCAGACGGTAATACAGAGAAATCTTATGTGGCGTCGTTATTTGCTTCAGGAATTAATAAAGTAGCACAAAAGGTGGGTGAAGAAGCTGTAGAAGTTGTTATTGAAGCAATGGATAACAAAGACGATTTATTTTTAAGTGAAAGTGCAGATTTACTGTTTCATTATTTAATGTTATTGCAAGCTAAAGGGTTTAAGCTTAATGATGTTGTGGATGTTTTAAAAGGAAGAGAGAAGAAGTAAATATAAGAACTGTCGCTAATTTTTTAGCGACAGTTTATCTAATGATAAAATAGAAAGTTTAATCGTGCATTAGAACCACGTAAAACCGTTATGTGTTATTACTTAGGTGTGTTTTTTATTATTGCTAATGTTTGCACTAGCCAATCTTTACCAAAATCTAAAGCAAATTCTGGAGTGACACCTTTCCCTTCGTAAGCTATGTACTTATTAAAATTCATATCTGTTGGAGTAATATTAAAATTACCAGAAGGGGTATTGTAGTTGTAACCATAATTCATTCCGTAAGCAATAATACCGCGAGTGGTCTGTCCTAAATGTTTCGCGTTTTTTAATGCTTTTAGTTTTAAAGTAAATTGCTCACCATTACTTCCTGTAAAGCAATTGGTTAAAATATAAACGTTCTTCTTTTTTAATAATTTTAAAAATGGATCAGATAGTTTACTGTTTCCACCAGCATTACTTCTTAAATCCACAATTACATTTGTAGCGCTTAGCTCTTTTTTCACTTTAGCATAAAAGTCTTTAAACGCTTTTCGATTAGATTTACTAAACGAACTAAAGTTACCAAAATACAAATATTGAGTATCTGGTGTTAATTGTCTAAACTCCCAGTTAGATTGGTCTTTTATAGGTAATTCTTCGTTATTAGTGTTGCTTACTTTTTTATATATCCAAAGTCTTCCATTTTCAAAAGATATACTTTTAACAAACCCAGGAGTTCTAGTGCTTGGGTTATAGTAAAACAAATTATATTTTAGTCCTACGGTATGGGTAGCATAAATTATTATTTGTCCAGCGTCCCATTGTTTTAGGTTACTTTTTAAAACAACACCTACTAAGGTATCACTTTCTTTTTGTTGGTAAATTCCAATTTTAAGATCATCACCATAATTATAAACACCTTCTATTTCTTCATCATTTTTTTTAGATAATTCGGCCTCTAAATCGTTTAAATTATATTCTGTTTTTGGATGATTTTTAAAAGCATTACTTGCTTTAAAGTCATTTAGTTTTAAAGTATCTTTTAAGTCTTCCTTATTAATAGGTGTTTTAGTATAGCTTAATGAGGCATGCACATCATTAACTAAAACCATTTGTTGTAATAACATTTTATAGCAATCCTCTATTAAAATGGGCTGCTTCATTTGGTTAGATAAGTTTGTGTAAGTATTTTCAAATTGGGTTGCTTTCTCACCTTTAATTTGCGTTTTAAAAGAAGGCATTGCTTTTATTTTTTCAACAATAAAATCTAAATCGGTTTTACAGTCGCAAGTTTCGGTTTGAGAAAAAGTAAGCTGAATAGAAGCTAAAAAAAGAACTAAAATTAATGTGAAATTTTTCATTGTAACAGGTTTTAATTGATTAAACTTTCTGAAACAAAGATAGTTTTCAAATAAAACAAAAGTCAGTAATAGTAGGTCTTTGGGGTGAAATACTATCCTGCTGTGGTGAAATTTAAAGTGCTTTTTATAGCTTCTAAATAAGTTTTGGATATTGGCACTTCTATGTTGTGCGATAGTAGTAAAAAGTGTTTTCCTTTTTCAGTTTTCCAAGACTGAAAATGATAAGGATTTATTATGTACGACCGATGAGTGCGTTGTAATTCTGAAAAAGTAGTTTCTATTTTAGATAATTTATTTCTGATCAAACTTTTTTTAAGAAAAGCTCCAGATATATAAAAAACCTCAATATAATTGTCTGAAGATTGTACAGCAATTAAATCGTTTAAATGAAGCTTTAAACTTTCATAATTACCTTCTCCTTTAATCTCAATTTTTTTATCCTCTAATATTTTTTCAAAATATTTGCCAAAAGCAAAGCGACCAATTATAATAATTGGTAAAATAATGGCTAATGCCGGTAGTAAAAGTGACATAAGCATATAACCTAAAGTATGTGGGTTAGCTTGTTCAGCAACAACAACATAGAGATAAAAAGATCTAGCTAAAATAAGAGAAACAACAGATAAACTTAGCAAAAACAGTATTTCGTGTTTTAGAAACCACTTATTTTGTGACTGTTTATAAATGTAATTTTGTAGCGGTAAAAATAGTAAGTAGGATACTGTAGCGATCAGACTATAAAAAGGTAAATACTTTAGCTTTTCTGATGTGTTAAGCTCACTTATGTCTAAAGGTTCAGTAATAAATAAAAATAAAAAAATCCATAAAGCAAGACCAAATCCAATAATAACGTGGTGTTTTAAATAAGGATCAAAGGGATATTTTAAATTCAAATTATAAAAGTTTTAAAAAGCATCAATTACATAATTGATGCTTTTGTGTGTATTGATCAGCTTTATGATATCCATCCTTTTTTAGTTGCATGATTGGCTAGCCATACTAAAGCCATTCCCACAATCACTATCATTGGTGTCATTGCATTAGCCATTTTTAGTACAAATACTAAATAATACATTTGTACTAATGCTGCAATTAACGAAATTAATAAAACATGAAAAGCCCATTTTTTTCTTATCACCAGAGCTAAACTTCCAATTGCTCCAGCAAAAACAGCTATAGCAAAAGCACCAATATACCAAGAAGGTAAGTTTGCATACATCTCTTGTTCAGCTTTTGGTAGTTGTTCTAATACTTCGTCAGTCATCATAGATTGTCCTATGTAAGCAAATACGCCTAAAAGGTTCCATATTAAGGCAATAATACTAATTACTAAAAACCACATAGGTGGTTTTTGTGAGGTTACATTTGTCATAAAGTTAGTTTTAGTTAGTTATTAAGGTTTCAAGGTATAAAATTTTTGCGAAATGATTACAAAGCAGTATTTTCGGCATTCATAAAATATCATGCAAAAAAAGTATTTCTACGTCATTACAATTCAATATTTAGGGTATAGGTTTCATGGTTGGCAAAAGCAGCCTAACTTAAAGACCTTACATTTAATGATTGACAGAACTTTAAATTTCATCTTAGAAAAAAAGAAATTTAAAACACTAACTTCTGGTCGTACAGATGCTATGGTAAGTGCAGAGAGTGCTGCTTTCGAGTTGTTTTTAGAAGAGCCTATTGATGATTTTGAAGCATTTATGGCATTGTTTAATTACAATCTACCACAAGATCTTCGTGCTTTGACAATTAAAGAGGTGGATAGTAAATTTAATATTATTCAACATTCTAAAATAAAAGAGTATTTATACGTTTTTGCATTTGGCGGTAAGTTTCATCCGTTTTGTGCACCAATATTAACTACAATTTTAGATCCTTTAGATATTGAGTTAATGAAAAAGGCAGCGAGACTGTTTGAAGGAGAACATTTTTTAAAACACTATTGTTATAGACCAACAGATAATGGTATATATAATAGGACTATTTTAAAATGCGAAATTGTTGAAAACACGATTTATACAGCAAACTTTTTTCCAGAACAAAGTTATATACTGCGTGTAAAGGGAAAGGGGTTTATGCGTAATCAAATCCGTTTAATGATGGGAGCATTGATTGAAATTGGTCAAGGTAAACGCACATTAGCAGATATTGAAGCCAGTTTAAAACCAGATTTTGAAGGTCATAATCACTACATAGCTCCTGCTTCTGGATTAATTTTAAAGGATATCGAGTTCGAGTAAAAGTTATCAAATTCTTCATAATTTCTACATTTTAACACTATTTTAATATAAAAACCTCTGTTTTATAGGTGTTTGTTGAAATTCTATAACATTCTTAAAAAATCATATAACATGCCAACTGGATTAGTGTTGCATCTTTGTATCAAAGAAATTAACAACATTAACAACATTAAAAACAGAACACATGAATTATTTGAATATGCAAGATGAGAAAATACTACCTGTAGTTGTAGAGTTAAATACGTTACTAGCAGATTATAATATATACTACCAAAAATTAAGAAGCTTCCATTGGAATGTTTTAGGAAAAAACTTTTTTGATTTACATGAAAAATTTGAAAACATGTACAACGAAGCAAAATTAAAAGTAGATGAAATAGCAGAACGCATTTTAACTTTAAGACACCACCCAGTAAGTAAATTTAGTGATTATTTAAAAATTTCGTCACTATCCGAAGCCTCAAGCATGATTACTGATCAAGAAATGATAGAGGAACTACTAAATGACCACAAGACGATGTTAGCGCAAATGTCTCAAGTACTTAGTAAAGCGGAAGAAGCAGGAGATGAGGGAACAATTGATTTGATTGGTGCATACATTAGAGAGCTTGAAAAATCAAGTTGGATGTTAAACGCTTGGTCTAAAAACACCTCAGAGCAATTAAAAAAAGTAGTGACTAACAGTTAATTAAAAGTTTAAAACCATTACATCTTAATTAACTTAATAAAACAATATGAAATCTCAATTATCAGAAGCATACAACCTATTAATCGACAAGTTAGAATCTTGGTTTAATGCTATAGTATCCAATATACCAAATCTAGTTTTAGCCATAGTTGTATTAGTAGCAGCCTATTTTATAGCTAAATATGTAAATAAATATGTAACAAAATTAGTATCTAGAAAAATTCAGCAAAACTCTATTACTAACATGATAGGTAGTCTATCATCGGTAGTTGTAGTATTAGCAGGACTGTTTTTGGCCTTAGGTATTTTAAACTTAAGTAAAACTTTAACCTCTTTACTAGCAGGTGCTGGTGTTGCAGGTTTAGCAATTGGTTTAGCATTGCAAGGGACATTATCTAACACGTTTGCTGGTATTGTATTGTCTTTTAGAAAAAAAATACAAATTGGTCATTGGGTAGAAACCAATGGGTTTTCTGGAGAGGTTATAGATATTAATTTAAAAGATTTTACCATAAAGGAGGCTGACAATAATATGGTGATAATCCCAAATAAGATGATCCTTGACAATCCCATGAAAAATTACACCTTAACCACTAAAATGAGAGTTTTCTTGGAATGTGGAGTAGGTTATGAATCGGATTTAGATCATGTAGAACAATTAACTAAAGCAACCATTTGCAATACATTTGATCAAATAGAAAAACCAGAAGATGTGGAGTTTTACTACACAGAATATGGAGGAAGCTCGATTAACTACCTATGTAGATTTTGGATAGATGCAGAAAATGCTTTAGAAAAAATGAGATCAAAAAGTAAAGCTATAATTGAAATAAAGAAAGCTTACGACAAAGAAAATATAAACATACCATTTCCAATTAGAACACTTCAATTTGATAACAAACTATCATTTGATGTGCCTAAGGAAACCGAGAATTCATTCTCAAACAATTAAAAGTAAAGCGCTTTTAGTTTAGTATTAATCATTAAAACCAAAAATTATGTTACGTTGGACAATCACATTTATTATTATCGCAATTATCGCTGGAATCTTAGGATTTGGTGGAATAGCAGGAGCATCTGCAGGAATTGCTAAAGTATTATTCTTCATTTTTTTAGTGTTATTTGTATTGACACTATTAAAAAAAGCTTAAAACTAATAAAAAACTAATCAGCTTTTAACTGATATTTTAAGCAAAAATAAGTAAGCTGATTAGTTTATTAAACCGTTAAAACCTAAAGCAATGAAAAAACTTTTATATACATTTCTAATCCTATTTTCACTTTCAATAGCTGTAACAGGATGCAGAGAAGAAAACAAAACGACTGAAGAAAAAGTTGAAGAAACTATGGACGACATAGACGACAATCTAGAGGACGCCTCAGATGATGTTGATGATGCTATGGATGATGTAGAAGATGAAATTGAAGAAATAGAAGAATAAAATAACCACTAACAACCAAAACAATGAAAAAACTAGCACACACATTTATCTTGTTATTTTCAGTATCACTACTGTTAACAGGATGTAGAGAAGAAACTACAGGAGAAAAAGTTGAAGACGCAGTAGAAAACGTTGCGGACGATGTAGAAGATGCTGTAGATTAAAACAAATAAAAATAGCTAAGAAAAAGAAAAAATTAATTAATATATTTTAAATGTATTTGATTAATAGCAACAAAAGTCCTAATTAATTTTAGGACTTTTGTATTTTTAAACCACATCACAAATTTATGAGCATTAAACTAGCAATAGAGTTTCTTAAAAAATTAGAAAAAAATAATAATCGCGAATGGTTTGCAGATAACAAACCAGAGTATGATAAGGCGTTAAAAGCAACTAAATTGGTTTTTAATGACATATATTCAAAAATGCAAGTGCATGATGAACTTGATAAAATGAAGCTGTTTAGGATTTACAGAGACGTGCGTTTTTCTAAAAATAAATTACCTTACAAAAATAATTTTGGAGGTACGTTTCATCGTGTTAAACCAAGATTAAGAGGTGGATATTATGTGCAAATACAACCAGGAAATAATTTTATTGCCTGTGGTTTTTGGGATCCTAGCAAAGAGGATTTGTTAAGAATTAGAAAAGAATTTGAAATGGATGATTATGAGATTAAATCAATCATTAATGATTCAAAATTTAAATCTGTTTGGGGAACACTAAAAGGTGACGAACTAAAAACAGCTCCAAGAAATTTTGACAAAGATCATGAAGCTATTGATTTAATTAAGAAAAAGCAATACATATTTTCTATACAATTTACAGACGCAGAAGTCATCTCAGAAGACTTTGCTCAAAAGGTCAATGACTATTTTAAAACCATTAGACCCTTTTTTGATTATATGAGTGATGTATTAACTACAGACTTAAATGGTGTGTCTTTAATACAAGATTAAGCAACTTCTGTAACCGTATATTTAGTGCCATTAAATTCAAAAGTGTCACCTGCAGACTTTTGTTTTAATAATTGCCCAATAGGTGATTGTAATGAAATGGCATAATAATCTTGGTTATCAATTTGGATTTTACCAGCACTAATGGATATAAAAAAGTGAAGACTGTCCGTCTTAACTAAGCTTCCTAAAGCTGCACTAGTACTTAATAAATTGGCTTTTACTAATTTTAAATAATCTTGGGTTTTTCTAGCATCGTTTAGATAACCCATATTTTTTTCTAAATCATTTAAAAGTTTACCGTTTCCAGAATCATCATCATCAGAGCCTCCTTTATCATTACTCTCTATAGACTCTTTTATAAGGTCTATTTCGTTTTTATAATCTGTAATGCGTTTTTCTACCTGTTCGTTACAAATTTGCAGAAGTTGTTGTTTTATTGTCATTGGTTATATTAAACTGCTTTTAGTATTTCTGGTTTTTCAAATAGCTGAATATTACTTTGCAAACGCTGTTTTACAATGGTCATCATTCGTTTATTTAAAGCGGACGAATTTAGAATATATTTTTCATATTCTTCTGTAGTAAATTGACCAATTATCATTCCTTTTATACTATTTCTAAATTTGATGTCTTTATGGACAGCATTTTCAATATAATTTAAACGTTTTTCAATGGTTAATTGATAAAATACATTTTTATGTTTAGCTATATAATTTCTAAAAACTTGAATAAATAATTCATTTTGCAGTTTTATAACTGGTCTAAGGGTTATGTTCTGGAAACGCTCTTCATTGCTCATATTTTGACTAATAATAATACTTTTAATTATGGGTCTGATAGCTAGTAATTGTGTGTCTCTGGTAGTCATAATATTTAAGTTTTATTAAAAATATTGATAATAAAGACTAATGATGGTATAGTTAAATATACTTTTTAACTGTGTTGTTAACAATCAAGATTTTTTATCTTTGATTAAAAGAAAAAAACATGAGATTTCACACTAGAAAATGGGTTAAACCCGAAGACTTAAATCCAAACGGAACATTATTTGGAGGACAATTATTAGCTTGGATTGATGAGGAAGCAGCACTTTATACAATAATACAGTTAGAAAACAATAAAGTGGTGACCAAATACATGAGCGAAATTAACTTTATGAGTAAGGCTGTTGAAGGTGATATAATTGAAATAGGTATGGAAGTTAAAAAATTTGGAAGTACCTCAATATCTTTAAATTGCGAAGTAAGAAATATGCGCACCAGAGAAACCATAATTACAGTAGATAATATTATTATGGTTAATCTAGACGAGGATGGTAATTCAAAACCACACGGAAAAACTAAAATTGAGTTTGTAAAAGATAGGTTGTCAAATTAGTATTTAAGTACATCACACTATTGCAAACTTATTTTAAATATTTTTTATCTACGTAAAAAGTACCAAAAGGCAATATGGACGCCAATAATACAATACCAAAGACTTTATTTGACCATTTTTGTTCTGGCTTAATTAAAAAAGCTAAAGCAATGTATCCAACAAATAATAAACCATGTGGCATTCCTAATAATTGAACGTAATAATCGTCACCATCTGGAAGTCTTTTGTAAATAGCAGCAGCCATTAATAATAGGTAAGAAACACCTTCTAATAAAGCAACGATACGAAATGTTTGAAGCATAATATTTGTCTTTTTTACAAAGATAATTATTGTTTTTTTTAATTACCATTTGTATAGGATTAATCATTAATTTCGTTTAAAATTAATCGTATGGATAGTACTAGAAAATCAATATTAATTGTACTTGCTTTTTTCTCTATTTACTTTATTTGGGGTTCTACATATTTGTTAAATAAAATTATGGTGTCAGAGGTCGCACCATTTTTTTTAGCAGGAATAAGATTTTTTAGTGCTGGAATATTGATTTTTATAATTGCCAAATTTTTAAAAATATCACTTAAAGCCACCAAAAGACAATTATTAAATTCAGCTTTTGCTGGATTTTTATTTTTGGTGTATGGCAATGGAGTCTTTGTTTGGGCCTTAAAGTATGTAGATAGCGGTTTTGCTGCATTAATAGCAGCTACACAACCATTATTTGTTATATTTTTAATGCGAATATTGCATGGTTCTAAAATTAAAACAAAATCTATTATTGGTGTCATTTTTGGCTTTGTAGGTATGTATCTTTTAGTAAGTCAAGAAGCATTAGCACTTAATAAGGACAGTATTATTGGAATATTAATGATATTTACATGTGTATTAAGCTGGAGTTACGGTAGTATTTTTGTTTCTAAATCTAATTTGCCTAAAAACTTTTTTGTGGCAACAGGTTATCAAATGCTTTTTGCTAGTCTTTTATTATTTATATTAAGCTTAGTTTTCAATGAGGCTTGGTTAGCGCCAACAAAATGGAGTCTAAATGCCAAAGGGTCTATGTTATTATTAATTGTATTTGGAGGCGTTGTGGCATTTACAGCATTTAATTACTTGTTAAAAGAGGTCGCTACAGAAAAAGTTTCTACTTCTGCTTATGTAAATCCTGTAATTGCATTGTTTTTAGGTTGGTATGTACTAGACGAGCAAATTACCATGCAATCTATAGTTGCAGCATTAACATTATTAACAGGAGTTTATTTTATTAACTCTAAGAAAAAACTAGTCATTTTTTCACGATTTAAAAAGCAATAATTAAGGCTGTTACATAAAAAAAGCTAATTAGCCTAAAGACTTAATATACAATTATTTAAAAATTTACTATCTTTGTGGCTCATTTAAGTAAGTAAACCTTTCCTTAATCTTTATTTTAAGTACTTTAGAATCGTTAAGCAGAACATAGCTTTTAATTACTTTCTGATAAATGAATTCATTTAAAACACACATTTAATAACGCTAATGGCTAAATCGCAACAAACATTTAATAAAAGTGAAAAAGAAAAAAAACGCTTAAAGAAAAGAGAAGATAAGCGCAAGAAGATGGAGGCACGTAAGCTTGACAAAGAAGCTAATGGTGGTTCTGATGGTATACAGTTTGCATATGTAGACTATAATGGTAATTTGGTAGATACTCCACCAGATCCAGAATTAAAGGAAAAGATTGATGCAGAAGAAATCGTTTTAGGTGTTCCTAAAAAGGTTGAAGGAGAGGAAGAAGATCCAGTAAGAAACGGGAAAGTATCATTTTTTGATACATCTAAAGGTTTTGGTTTTATTATCGATACAGAAAACAACGAAAAATATTTTTGCCACGTTAGTGGATTGATAGATCAAATTGCAGAAAATGATAAAGTGTCTTTCGAGCTTGAAAGAGGAATGAAAGGGATGAACGCAGTTAAGGTTAAAAAAATATAATCGACCATAATTTAAATTATAAACCCATTAAGAGCAATCTTAATGGGTTTTTTTATTTAAAAAATTACAATATAAATTTTAGATGCTTATCAAATAATTTTTGCTAAACATTTTATTATATATATCCATACTAAACATATAAAGTTGTGACGGTTTTTTGGATACGCCAACTTGCTTTTCATCTAAAGCAATAATGTATTTTTTGTTAATTAGCTTGCGTCTAAAGTTGCGATTGTCTATTTCAATGCCTAAGATAGATTGATATAGATCTTGCACTTCATTAATTGTAAATTTATCAGGAAGTAATTTAAATATAATCGGCTCTGATAAGCATTTAACTTTTAAATCTTCATAAGCTTCCAATATTATTTTTTCGTGATCAAAACCTATTTCAGGCAAGGTGTTAACAGGAAACCATCTTGGGTTGAAGGCGTTGTTTTCTAAATTAACATCTTCTGTTTTAAGTAAAAAGTAATAAGCTATTGTTATCGTTCTTAAATTAAAAGCTTCATTTTCAATCCAAATTAGGTCTTTTGGATTTGTTAATCGATCTGGATCTCCAAAAGCTTTAAACTGCTTTTTGTATTGATTTGTTAATCCTGTTAATTCTTTTAAAACTCTAGTGGCTGTATCGTCCAAAGTTTCGTTATTATATACATGATATCCCGTCAATACAAAATCATTAACCAATATTTCTTCAGTTAATTTAGATTTTAAAAATCGGTTTATTAATAAGACATTCAACGACTTGGTGTTGGTGTCATACCCAAATACCACACAATCTACCGATAGGTTTAATATTTTTTCTGTACTCATAGATTTATTTCATTTATTAAAATAGGCAGGTTAACGTCTTTACTACGTTAAATAACTTATATGTCTCTAATACAATATACTTAAGTTTTTGGTAATATAGCATATATAAAAGTTAATATAACATATTTTTTTTACGAATTATTAGGTTTTTATAATTTTTTTATGATACATTTGAAAAACAAACGTAATTATGACGTTTAAAAATGTGCTAAATTTTAAAACATAATAAAATGACAATTAGCCAATTAACCAAACATAATATAAAGTCTGAAAAGCTTGGTAATAAAAATCTACTACTATTATTGTTTGGTTTTTTTATGCTTAGTGTTGTTCCAAATGTTTTTTCTCAAAATCAAGAGGTGTTAGAGGAAGACAACCAAAATAATGTAGAAGATACAGAGCAGGATTATGAGCCATTTAATATTGGTGCACATGTAAAGAATATGCACACATGGCATGGTTTTTTGGTGCATCCAGGAGCATTATTTACTGCTAACTTAGAATATAATTCAAAAAACAAGAAGTTTACTTTCGGTTTTTGGGGAGGTGCAAGTTTTTCTTCTGTAGATGTTAAGAATATTGTTACTGGTGACAATGAAAGTGCATATTATAAAGAGTTTTCAATTTATACCAAATACCGCTTTTCAGATAAGTTTTTTATTGAAGCAGTATCACATAATAATTATACAGGTGTAGAAGAAAGAGGAGATAAGCTCCACTATTGGAGTTATGATAAAACACAAGGTTATAATTTTGTGGATTTAAATTTTGGTTACAATATTACGCCTAATACCTTATTGTATTTAGCAACAATTATTAATGGAGGTTCTGGTGATTATCATGTGCAATCCAATGGTGACCTAGAAAACTCGTGGACACATTATTTTGAAATTAATAGCAAAGTGTGGCAAAACAAATCTTCAAGCTTGTCTTTATTTGCTGGAGGTGCATGGTCTTTTATTACAGATAAAACTTTTTATACAAAGGGTTCTGGTAATATCATTAATGTTGGTGCTACCTTTAGTAAAAAGCTTAAAATTAGTAATTATAATATACCAGTGGATATTACTGCAATGTGGAATCCAGAGCAAGAAAAGACCGTGTTACAATTAGATATAACATTGTTTTAAATTAAAGCTAAATCATTAGTAATGAATGTGTAACGATAAAGTGTTAACTTACATAAAAAGAAAAAAATCTTTAAGTAATATTTAAAATCATGAGAATAAAAAACTTAAAATTCGAACTAAAATTTATAAGTATACCAATGTTGGTTCTCTTATTTAATCTATCGCTATACAGCTGTGTAGAGCATTTAGATGCAAGTCAAAATACAACAAATAGTGCAGAGGTAGAAGGAGAGCTTTTTAATAGTGCTATAGATCTTACAGGTAAAAAAATAGGTTATTGCACACCATCATTAAATGCGCCTTACTACCAAGCTTTGCTACAAAGTATTAAATCTACTACAGAAAAAAATGGTATGATTTTTCTATCAGCAGACGGTCAAGATGATATCACCAAGCAAATTGCTGCGGTTGAGGATTTAATAACTAAAGGTGTTGATGCCCTTTTATTAAATCCAAAAGATCCGGATGCTTTGGTTGGAATTACGAAAGTAGCTAAAGCTGCAGGAATTCCGGTTTTTATAATTGATAGTTCTATAAATTCTTCAGCAGACTTTGTAACAACCATTCAATCTAATAATCTGGAAAATGGCGCATTAGCGGGAGAGTGGTTAGCTAAAAAAATGGGTAACACACCAATGAATATTGCTTTGTTAAGTGGTAACGCAGGAAACCCTGTTGGACGCACACGCAAACAAGGTTTGTTACAAGGCATAACAGAGGAGCAATTACGTACGCAAGGAAAAATTAATTTAAATGTAAAAACCCAAGCGTACACAGAGTGGTCTTATGCAGGTGGTTTAAAAGCTATGGAAGATATTTTAGTAGCTCATCCAGATATTAATGTGGTGATCACTGAGTCTGATGTGTGTGTGTTAGGTGCTATTAAAGCTATTGAACAGGCTGGTAAAACAGATGATATATTAATAGTTGCTGGTGCTGATGGACAAAAAGAAGCTATTAAATACATTATGGAAACTGATTTTTATGGTTGTACTGCAATGAATAGTCCAGTACAAATTGGTAAAAATGCTGTGAAGTATGCAATAGAATATATAAACGGAAAACGTGATTTTGATAAAAAATCTTATACAGCACCTTTATTAATTACAAAAGAAAACGCTGCTAAATATTACAATCCTGATGCTTTATTTTAATAGCTAATATCCATTGATATGAAAAACTTAAAAAATGAATATCGTCTTGAAATGTCAGGAATATCAAAAAGTTTTGGTGTTGTTTCCGTATTAAAAGATGTGACTTTAAAAGTTAAACCAGGAGAAATTCATGCTTTATTAGGCGAAAACGGAGCAGGAAAATCAACACTTATAAAAATATTAAGTGGTGTACATCATAAAGACTCTGGTAGTGTTCGCTTAAATGGGACAGAAATTAATCCTAAAAACACACATGAAGGTCAGGTTTTAGGTATTAGTGTGGTGTATCAAGAGTTGTCTTTAGTTAATGATTTGTCTGTTGCCGAAAACATCTATTTACACAAATTAGGAGCAAGTAAGTTTTGGATGAATTGGGATAAGATTACTAAAGATGCTCAAGCTTTAATAGACTCTTTAGGCTTTACAATTGACGCTTCAGCAAAAGTTAGAAATTTAAGTATAGTCCAAAAACAAGTAGTCGAAATTGCAAAAGCATTATCTGAAGACACTAAAGTATTGGTTTTAGATGAGCCAACAACTGTTTTTGATCCTACAGATACAAAAAAACTGTTTGACAACCTTTTTAGATTAAGAGATAAAGGAATTTCAATAATATACATTTCTCATCATTTAGACGAGATTATTAAAATAGCAGATTCTGTTACAGTACTAAGAGACGGTGTTGACACAGGAAGTATGGCTATTAAGGATACAGATACAGATGGTATTATTCGATTAATGATTGGTCGCGAATTGAAAGATTTGTTTCCCATTAGAGATGCTAAAATAGGAACAGAACCTATTTTTGAGGTTAAAAATTTAACTGCAAAAGACACCATGGTTCATGATGTTTCTTTTTCAGTACGTCCAGGTGAAGTGCTTGGTATTGCTGGATTAGGAGGAAGTGGAAGAACAGAAACTGCTAAACTTATTTTTGGAGCAGACAAAAAAAAATCTGGAACATTAATTTTAAACGGTAAAGAGATTAAAACAAAATCTCCGGTAGATGCTGCCTCTCATCAAATTGGTTTTGTGTCTGAAGACAGAAAAGAAGAAGGGGTCTTTTTACCATTGTCCATAAGAAGAAATATTAGTGTGACTAATTTTAATTCGATATCAGGAAAATTAGGATTTATTAATGTGGACAGCGAGTATAAAAAGGTATTAAGTTTAATTGATAAATTAAACATTAAAACGCCTAGTTCAGAGATTGATGTTAAAAACTTAAGTGGTGGAAATCAGCAAAAAGTAGCTCTAGCTAAGTGGTTAAGTATTGATAGTAAAGTTATTTTTATTGATGAACCTACTAGAGGTGTAGATGTTGGTGCTAAAATAGAAATCTACAATCTTATAAACGAAGTCGCTAAAAAAGGAGTTGGAGTAGTTGCAATATCGTCTGATATGCCAGAAATTATGGGTATTTCTGACCGTATTTTAGTCATGCATGAAGGGACTATTTATGGCGAGTTACAAAAAGAACAATTTTCTGAAGAAAACATATTGCGTTACTCGATTGGTAAAGCATTAAAACAATCTAATTAAATATTAAAAATTTCATGTTATGGCTTTAACATTAAAACAACAACTTAGCAGTCCAAGTGGTATTCTTAAGTTTTTAGTAAAGTATAATACTATATTCATTTTTATTTTACTGGTAATTTTTTCAGCATTGATATCCGATGTGTTTTTTACCTCAGTAAACTTGTCTAACTTATTAAAACAAGTCTCTGGTATTGGTATTATTAGTATAGGGATGTTAATAGTAATATTAACAGGAGGTATTGATTTATCAGTTGGCTCCATGGTCGCCTTGCTTGCAGTTACGTTTGCTATTTTAATTAATTTAATCATACTTCCATTAGCTATTGTTTTTACCATTGCTATCGGTTTTGGTTTAGGTAGTATTTCGGGTTATCTGGTAGCTTATCAAAAAATGGCTCCTTTTGTAGCAACTTTAGCATTAATGACTATTGCAAGAGGATTAGGTTTTATTTACTCTAAAGGGTCTCCAGTTACTTTTAAAACTGCAGGAGGTGTATTTATGTCAAATTTTGCAAACAACTCCACATTAGGTGTTCCAAATATTGCTATAGTCTTTTTTTTAATCGTAATCGCTACTATGGTTATGTTGCGGTATAATGTATTTGGTCGTTTAATTATTGCTATTGGTAGTAATGAAGAGGCCTCACGCTTATCCGGAATTAAAGTTAATAAGTATAAGTTTTTGGTATATGCTATTTCTGGTGCTTTAGCTGCTACTGCTGCAATAATAGTGGCATCCAGAACTAATTTAGGATCACCAAATATGGGAATGTCTTGGGAGTTAGATGCTATAGCAGCTGTTGTGATTGGTGGAGCTAGTTTAAATGGTGGTAAAGGAACTGCTATTAATACGTTAATGGGTGTACTTATTTTAGGATTAATAGGAAACATTTTAAACTTACTAAATGTGCCTTCTTATCCGCAGCAAGTTGTTAAAGGAGCCATAATCATTTTTGCAGTATTACTTCAAAGATTTGAGAGTAAATAATAAAATTATTAAGATGAAAAATTACAAATTAAACGCTGAAAATCTTTCAAATATATCTGAAAGAATTACAGTACCACAATACGACAGAAAGATCATAAAGACAGGAATAGTACACGTTGGTATTGGTGGTTTTCATAGATCACATGAAGCTTTTTATACAGACCAATTATTACATGATCCAAATAATAAGGATTGGGGAATATGTGGTATTGCATTATTAGATTTTGATAGAAGAATTTATAATACTCTAAAAGATCAAGATGGATTGTATACTTTAGTGGTTAAAGAGTTAGATGGTACTCACACTAATCGTATTATTGGCTCTATAGTGGAGTATATATATGCGCCAGAGAATCCATTAGCGGTTATCGAAAAAATGGCAAGTCCTGAAGTAAAAATTATATCATTAACTATAACAGAAGGTGGTTATAATTACAACGAAGCGAATAAAACATTCGATTTTACCAATCCTTTAATTCAGCATGACTTAAACAATCCAAATGTGCCAAAAACCATTTTTGGATATATCACACAAGCATTAAAGTTAAGACAATCACAAGGTTTAAAAGGTGTAACTATTCAGTCATGCGATAACATTCAAGGTAATGGTCACATGACAAAAATGATGTTACTAAGTTATGTTAGCAAAGCTCAGCCAGATTTAATCGATTGGATTGAGTCAAACGTATCGTTTCCAAACGCTATGGTAGATAGGATAACACCAGCAACGACACCAGAGGATATATTAAAAATAATTAAAACTACAGGAATTCATGATGCTTGGCCAGTAGTTTGCGAGCCTTTTAAACAATGGGTTATAGAAGATAATTTTATTGAAGGAAGACCTGCTTGGGAAAATGTTGGAGCGCAGTTTGTAAAAGACGTGGTGCCATATGAAAAAATGAAACTAAGCTTATTAAATGCTGGTCATTCAGTAATAGGAATTTTTGGTGCATTAATGGGTTATAATACCATTGATGAAGCGGTCAATAATCCAAATATCAGAACTTTTCTAATGCATTATATGGATGAAGAAGTGACGCCAACTTTAGGGAATTTAGAAGGTGTAGATTTAGAGGCCTACAAAAAATCGTTGCTAGAGCGCTTCGGAAATATCAATATTAAAGATCAAATTGATCGTATTTGTTCAGAAAGTTCGGCTAAGTTTCCCATTTTTATATTACCGACAGTAAACGCACAATTACAAGATAAAGGTGATATTACTAGTGCTGCATTTGTTGTAGCTGCTTGGGCTATATATAGTTTAGGTAAAGATGAGAAAGGAAAAGGTTTAATAATAAAAGATGCTATGCAATCGGTATTACATGCAAAAGCATTGGAAAGCACTGCTAATCCAGAAGCATTTTTAGAAATAGAAGCAATTTTTGGTTCATTAAAAGACTCAAAGCCATTTGTTGAAGCTTACAAAACAGCATATAATGATATTTTAAAGCATGGTGTGGAGCAATGTGTATTTGATTTAAACGCTAACATTTAAACTGATATAAATGAAAAATATAGTTTGTTTTGGAGAAGTGTTATGGGATGTTTTTCCTTCACATAAAAAAATTGGAGGAGCACCTTTAAATGTGGCTTTACGCTTACAGTCTTTAGACAATAATGTGTCAATTATTAGTAGTATAGGAGACGATAATAAAGGAAATAAAATAAAAGATTTCATTTTAAGTCAAGGTGTAAATATCGATAATTTACAAGTGGATGCTAAGTTAAAAACGGGTAAGGTTAAAGTTATGCTTAATGCAAAAGGTTCTGCTTCTTATGATATTATGTTTCCTAGAGCTTGGGATAATATTCAAATTACATCCCTTAATAAAAGTGTAACACAACAAGCTGATGCTTTTATTTACGGTAGTTTAGTTGCAAGAGATGAAAACTCCAGAGAGACTTTATACCAACTTTTAAAATATGCAAAGTACAAGATATTTGATGTAAATTTAAGAGCGCCATATTATACAAAAGAGGTTTTAAATCATTTAATGAATGAAGCTGATTTTATAAAATTTAATGATGAAGAAATTTTTGAAATAGGAGAAACATTAAATTCCAAAACACATTCTTTAGAGCAAAATATCAAATTTTTAGCGGATCATACAAACACCAAAACTATTTGTGTAACAAAAGGACGTCATGGCGCAATTTTATATTTTAATGATACTTTTTATTACAATAGTGGTTACCATATAGAGGTCGTTGATACTGTTGGTGCAGGAGATTCATTTTTAGCTACACTAATAAGCAAATTACTTAAAGGTGACAATCCTCAAGACGCCATTAATTATGCATGCGCTATTGGAGCATTGGTTGCGGGAAGTCAAGGTGCTAATCCTAAATTTAGTATGGAAGATATTAATACGTTTATTAACCCTTAAGTTATTTTACGGTTTTTTTTATTTTTTTTGAATTGATTGATAGTAGTTGATAAGGCTTTTATGTTTACATAAAGCCTTTTTTTATGCATTTAAAGCTCAATAATTCCATTGATATTTATTTAAATTTTTAGCATCTTTGTATGATGTATTCTGCTATCATAAAACATTTAAATAATCACGTATCTCCAAGTTTGGAGGATATTAAATTATTTAATGCTGCTTTAAATCAAATATCTGTATCTAAAGGGCAGTTTTTACTAAAACCTGGCACACATGTTAAGCATGAATACTTTGTAGTAAAAGGCTGTTTAAAAGCATATTACATTGATGATAAAGGTGGTATTCATATTGTTCAATTTGCTATTGAAAATTGGTGGATCGGAGATTTTGATGCTTTTTATAATCAAGGTTCATCCATCTTATATATTGAAGCTATTGAAGACGCCACACTATTGGCAATAAACTACGACGTGCTGCAAGAGTTATATGTAAAAGCACCAGTTTTTGAACGTTATTTTAGGGTATTAATAACACAAGCTTTTATCGCACAGCGTAAGCGTATTTTATCGACGCTTGAAAAAAAAACTAAAGAAAGGTATTTGGAGTTTTGCGTGTCATATCCAAATATTGAAAACCGAGTACCCAATTATGATATTGCTAATTATCTTGGTATTTCTCCCGAAAACCTAAGCAGAGTAAGAAAACAATTAAAAAGTTAAAACTGTCCTAATTGATATAGATCAATTAAATTGAAGGAAGTGATTTGTAAGTTTGTAATAATTAACATATTACATATTTTTACATGAGCAAACAACCTTTATTACTACCATATAACAAAAACATAAATTTAAAAAACAGAGTCGTTATGGCTCCGATGACACGTAGTCGCGCAAATAACGATGGTAATGTACCAATAGACCAATTACACGGATTATATTATGAGCAACGTGCTTCTGCAGGCTTAATTATTACAGAAGGATCTCAAGTATCAAAAAAAGCTGTCGGTTACATCAATACCGCAGGAATACATACAGATGCGCAAGTAGAAGGCTGGAAAAAAGTAACTAAACGTGTGCACGATAAAGGCGGAAAAATCTTTATTCAATTATGGCATGTTGGTCGTATGTCACATCCAAACTTTCATAATGGTGATTTACCTGTGTCATCTTCAGCTTTAAATCCAAACGCAAAATCGTATACACCTGAGGGGTTTAAAGATACTGTGACACCTAAGGCAATGACTATTCAAGAGATTAAACAAACGGTTAAAGATTTTCAAGATGCTGCAGCAAATGCAGTAAAAGCAGGTTTTGATGGTGTAGAGATTCATTCATCAAATGGTTATTTATTTCACCAGTTTTTTAATAATTCATCTAACAATAGAACAGATGAATATGGTGGAAGCATAGAAAATAAAACACGTTTTTTCTTTGAAGTTTTAGATGCTATAAAACAAGTAATTCCGCAAGAAAAAATTGGAGCACGTTTTAACCCTTCTTTAAATGGTCTTTTTGGAATGACCATGGATGAGGAGACTATACCAACTTTTGAATATATTATCAAAAAATTAAATGATTATAATCTAGCATACGTACATTTATCAGAACCTTTTACTGATGTTTCAGAGATTCCGTATGCAGTCAAAGAGATTGCTAAGCATTTTAGACCATTATACAATGGTACATTAATGATTAATGCAGGTTTTGATCAAGAAAAAGGAAACAAGGTTATTGAGGATGGTGATGCAGATTTAGTAGCTTACGGTAAATTATTCATTTCAAATCCAGATTTAGTAGCGCGTTTTGAAAACAATTTAGAGCTGGCAGAATGGGATGAGGATACCTTTTACACAACAGGAGAAAAAGGATATACAGACTATCCAACAGCCTCAAAATAATTATAGTTTAACTTAAAACATACAAAATGAAATTTACAAGAAAAGCAAATGCAGAATGGAAAGGAAGTGGTAAAGATGGACAAGGAAGTCTAACTACAGGAAGTAAAGTTTTAGATAAAACACAATATTCGTTTCATACACGATTTGAAGATGGTGAAAAAGGAACAAATCCAGAGGAGTTAATAGGAGCAGCGCACGCAGGATGTTTTGCAATGCAATTAAGTTTTTTATTAAACGAAGACAATTTTACAGCAACAAGTTTAGACGTAGATGCTACGGTCACTTTTGAGGATGGAGCAATTACCAAAATAACACTAGACCTAGAAGGTGATGTTCCAAAAATTGATGCCGAACAATTCCAGCAAATAGCACACAAAGCAAAGGAAGTATGTCCAATTTCTAAAGTATTAAATACAGAGATAGAACTTAAAGTAACACTTAAAAAAGCATAAAAATGGCAACGACAACAGTAAAAGCATATGGTGCAACTTCGGCAACCGAAGATTTAAAACCTTTAGATATTCAAAGACGTGCTGTAGGTACAGACGACGTAAAAATTGATATTACGTATTGTGGTGTTTGCCATAGTGATATCCATACGGTTAGAAACGATTGGAAAGGATCTACCTATCCAGTAGTGCCAGGACACGAAATTATTGGTCGTGTTACAGAGGTTGGATCAGCAGTTAGCAACTATAAAGTTGGTGATTTAGTAGGTGTAGGGTGTTTAGTAGACTCTTGCCAATCTTGCGCATCATGTGATCAGGATTTAGAACAATTTTGCGAAAAAGGTGCAACATGGACCTACAACAGTCCAGATAAACATATTGAAGGAAAACAAACATATGGTGGATACGCATCGTCAGTAGTGGTTGACAAAAAATTTGTATTAAGTATTCCTGAAAATTTAGACGAGGCAGCAACAGCACCTTTATTATGTGCTGGAATTACAACATGGTCACCTTTAAGTCACTGGAAAGTTAAAAAAGGAGATAAAGTTGGTGTTATTGGTCTAGGTGGTTTAGGTCACATGGGAGTTAAATTTGCGAATGCTTTAGGAGCGCATGTTGTTATGATTACAACATCTCCAGAAAAAGGTAAAGATGCTAAAAGATTAGGCGCACATGAAGTGTTAGTGTCTAAAGATGCAGACGACATGAAAAAACACCAAGGTAGTTTCGATTTTATCTTAAATACCATTCCTGTAGGTCATAAAATGGATCCGTATTTAGGGTTGCTTAAAATAGACGCTACTATGGTTTTAGTTGGTGCAATTGAAGCATTAGAACCTTTTCATGGTGGAAATATTATAGTAGGTCGTAAACGTATTGCAGGATCTTTAATTGGAGGTATAAAAGAAACACAAGAGATGTTAGATTTTTGTGGAGAACACAATATTACTAGTGATATTGAACTTATTGATATGCAAGACATTAATAAAGCCTACGATCGTGTAACAAGTAACGATGTTAAATATCGTTTTGTAATTGACATGAATTCGCTTAAAAATTAAAGCACTTTTTTAATAATATAAAAAACAGCCTCTAATTTATTTAGAGGCTGTTTTTGTTTTTAGGCTAAATCCAAAAAATTCTCGTCGATAGATTACCCGATTTCGTATAGTTAAAACCCTCAAACGTCTATCGCTTTATAATAAGATAGTATATAGTTTCACCTTTGAAGTGTAGAATTAAAACACCTTTTAAAATGAAATTATATTTAATCATAGTCAGTTTATTTTTTGTGCAACTGTCGCTTGCTCAAGAAACATCAACTAAAGTTTGGTCGCTTCAAGATTGCATAGATTATGCAATTGAGCATAATATTACGATCAAAGATGCCACTTTAGATAAAAACCTTGCCGAAGTGGATTACAGTAAAGCAAAGTCATCTAGACTACCTAATTTATTTGGAAGCGCATCGCAAAATTTTTCCAACGGAAGTACTATAGATCCTATTACTAGCGATTATGTTACAGATCAAATCCATAGTACAAATGTTGGTATTAATAGCTCGATGACTTTATTTCAAGGGAATCAACTTAGCAATCAAATTAAGCAGAATAAGATTTTATTAGAGCAAAGTATTTTTCTAGAAGAAGTCGAAAAAAACAATATTGTTTTAAACATTTTAGAAGTGTATTTACAAACAATTTATAGCAAAGAAAGTATCGCTATTGCGGAAAACAATGTTGTTGCATCAGAAAAAGAAGTTGAAAGAGCAAAAGCAAGATTAGATGCAGGCACTATTGCTTTAGGTGATTACACCGAAACACAAAGTCAAGCAGCCACTAATAAGTTCAATGTCATATCGGCTAAAAACGATTACCAACAATACATTATTCAACTAAAACAATTATTAGAATTATCGCCTTTAGAAGATATTCAAATTGAAACTATTGATGAAAACATGGATTTAATTAATCTAGACATCGATAAAAATCAACTTTATAATAATGCTATTGGTTTTCTACCAGAAATTCAGGCAAGTAATTTAAATATTGAAGCAAACGAGAAAGAACTTGACATTGCTAAAGGAGGCTTTTTACCAACCTTATCCTTAACAGGAAGTATTGGTTCTGGTTACACAAGTATTAACGATAATACGTTTTCAGATCAGTTTGATGTCAACTTCAATCAAAAATTAGGGTTATCGTTAACCATTCCAATATTTAATAGAAATCAAACTAAAGCAGCAGTTAAAACAGCATCAATAAACATTGATAAAGCGCAAATACAAAAACAAAATACAGAAAAGGAAGTGTACCGAAAAGTTGAAACTGCTTACCAAAATGCAATATCTGCACAAGAGCAAGTTATAGCTGCCGAAGCCTCTAAAGTGTCAGCAGAACAAAGTTATAAACTAGCACAAAAAAAGTATGAATTAGGTGGATTAAGTACAACAGACTTGGTAATAAGCCAAAACACCTATACCAATGCGCAGCAAAACTATTTACAGTCTAAATACTTAAATATTTTATACCACGAGTTATTACAATTTTACCAAGGAAACGATATTAAACTTTAATTAACAGAATTATGAAATCTAAAAAGAAAATCATATTAGGAAGCGTAGTATTAGTAATACTTGCTATTGTAGCATTCAGTTTTATAAATGGTGAAGATACCATAGTTATAGAGCCTAAAACAGTTACAGCTAAAAAAGCAAATGTAACCACTATGGTTACTGCAACGGGAACTATTGAGCCAATTACACAAGTGGAAGTTGGTACCCAAGTTTCTGGAGTTGTCGAGAAAATTTATGTAGATTATAATAGCGTTGTTAAAGAAGGTCAGCTTATTGCAGAGTTGGATAAAACCAATCTAAACGCAGCAAAAACCCAAGCACAAGCAGCTTATGATAATGCTGTAAGCCAAAGAAATTACACCAAAACAATTTACGACAGACAACAAACATTATTTGATAATCAAGTTATAAGTAAATCAGATTTTGATGACGCTGCATTTAATTATGCAACCGCTAAGGGAACAGTAACTCAACGTTATTCAGACTTACAATCGGCTAGAACAAATTTAGGTTATGCTAATATTTATTCGCCAATTGATGGTGTAGTATTATCTCGTGCTATAGACGAAGGACAAACCGTTGCAGCAAGTTTAAGCACGCCAACCTTATTTACAATTGCTCAAGATTTAAAAGAAATGCAAGTAGAAGCAGACGTAGATGAAGCAGATATTGGAAATGTAAAAGAAGGACAACGTGTAACCTTTACGGTAGATGCGTATTTAGGTGAAACTTTTGAAGGTGAAGTCACGCAAGTACGTTTAGACCCAACAGTAACATCAAACGTAGTAACGTACACAGTGGTTATTAAGGCACACAATCCAGATTTAAAACTTAAACCAGGATTAACAGCAACCATTTCTATTTATACTTTGGAACTAAACGATGTGTTAACTGCGGAAGCTAAAGCCATAAACTTTACTCCAGAAGCTGAAACATTAGCGTCTTACAACACACATCATAATCTATCAAACAGTGGTAGTACAACTCCGGAAAAAGAAACTACACTTTGGGTATTAGAAAAAGATAGAAGCATTACACCAAAAATAGTAACCTTAGGCGCTAGTGATGGCGTAAATGTACAAGTATTAAGCGGAGTTAATGAAGGTGATGAGCTAGTATATAGTTTAAAAGGTGTATCAAAAGCAGAAGCATCAGGACCAGCAGGAGTAAACGAAAGTCCATTTATGCCACAACGTCCAGGAGGAAACAAGAAAAAATAAAAGCCATGAGTAAAGACATTATAAAAATAGAAGACTTAAAACGTCAGTTTACCATGGGAACCGAAACGGTACATGCCTTAAAGGGAATTTCGTTTAACATAAAAGAAGGCGAATTTGTTACCATAATGGGATCTAGTGGTTCTGGAAAAAGTACGATGCTTAACATTTTAGGGTGTTTAGATCAACCAACCTCTGGTGAATATGAAATTGATGGCGTAAGTGTTAAGGCTTTAAGCCGAAATGAATTAGCAACAATAAGAAACGAAAAAATAGGATTCATATTTCAATCTTATAACTTATTGGCAAGAACATCTGCAATAGAAAATGTAGAATTACCCTTGTTATATAACAGTAAAGTGTCTACAGAAGAACGTAGAGAGCGTGCTATAAAAGCATTGGAAATGGTTGGTTTAGGGGACAGGTTGCATCATACATCTTCGCAGCTTTCAGGAGGACAACAACAACGTGTTGCTATCGCTAGATCGTTGGTAAATAATCCAGTAATGATTCTAGCAGATGAAGCTACAGGAAACCTAGACACAAGAACATCCTACGAGATTATGTCGCTGTTTCAAGAACTTAATGCCAAAGGGATTACTATAACTTTTGTTACACACGAGCCAGATATTGCCACTTTTAGTAGCCGAACTATTGTGTTAAAAGATGGTAGTATAATGCAGGATTATCAAAATCACAAAGTACAATCTGCAGCAGCCCAATTAGCTAAACTGCCTAAACAAGACGATTAATTATGAGACTATTAAATTTAATAAAAATTGCTTTTAAGGCTATCGTACTTAATAAAATGAGAACCTTGCTAACCATGTTAGGTATCATCATTGGTGTAGCGTCTGTAATTGCTATGTTGGCTATTGGTGAAGGGTCTAAAGAAAGTATTCGTTCTACCATTTCAAATATGGGTTCAAATATGATTACCATAAGACCAGGAGCAGACGACAGAGGTCCAGCCAGAGGTAGTGGAGGAGATGTACAAACATTAACACTTCAAAATTACGAAGTCATAAAAGCGCAAGCCGATTTATTAAGCTATGTAACACCAGTCGTTAATGGTGGTGGACAAGTTATTAATGGCTCAAATAACTGGCCTTCTACAATTTATGGCGTTAATCCAGATTATTTAGAGATTAAAGTTGTTGGATTGCAAAGCGGAAGTATGTTTACAAATGTAGATGTGCAATCGGCTTCAAAAGTTGTAGTAATTGGGCAAACGGTTGTCGATAATGTATTTTCAGATGGACAAGAACCTGTAGGACAAATGATTCGTTTTAATAATATTCCATTTAAAGTGATTGGTGTTTTAGAAGAAAAAGGAGAAAACACCTTTGGTCAAGATCAGGATGATGTGGTTATTGCACCTTATACAACGGTTCAAAAACGTATTTTAGCAATAGACTATTTAAATCAAGTTATAGCTTCTGCAATTAGTGAAGATGATGCTGCAGATGCTGTGACTCAGGTTACAGAAATTTTAAGAACTGAGCATAAATTATTAGATAATGAAGATGATGATTTTAGTGTGCGATCTATGGAAGAATTAATTTCAACTTTTAGCTCTACTAGCGAAATGTTAACCATTTTATTAGTTGCAGTAGCTAGTATATCGCTATTAATTGGTGGTATTGGTATTATGAATATCATGTATGTATCTGTAAAAGAGCGTACCAAAGAAATTGGTTTACGTATGGCTGTTGGTGGTAAGGGATCGGATATTTTAATGCAATTTTTAATTGAAGCAATTTTAATTAGTATCACTGGTGGATTACTTGGTGTAATCTTAGGACTTGGAGCTACAGTTTTTATAGAAAAATTCTTAAATTGGCCTACAAGCGTTGCGTTGTATTCAATAATAATATCATTTGCAGTATGTGCAATTACAGGTATCTTTTTTGGATGGTATCCTGCAAGAAAAGCTTCAGCATTAGACCCAATAACCGCTTTACGTTACGAATAGATAACTCATGATTAAAAACAAAAACATAACATTATTATCACACATTCTAGTTTGGTTTGTACTGTTTAGTATGCCTTACTTATTGTCCTATGGTCAAGAGCAAGAAATCAATAGAGTAGTCATTCATTTTTGGATTCCCTTAGCGTTATCTGCAGTCTTATTTTATTTAAATTACTTTGTACTAATAGATAAATTTCTATTCACTAAAAAAACAATTTGGTTTATAGGTATTAACCTGATTTGCATAGTGTTATTTATTTATTTTAAAGAAACAGTTGAAGATACTTTTTTTAAGGATATAGCAAAAAAACGACCAAGTAGTAGTGATAGTTCTGGTCCACCATTTAAGATGTTTATTTACGTTCAGATGGTATCTTACATGGCACCTTTATTGTTTTCAATAGCAGTAAAAACCACAAAACGTTGGGTACAAACAGAAGCAGAACGTAAGGAAGCTGCTAATTTTAAATTACAGTCTGAATTACAACATTTACATTATCAATTGCAACCGCATTTCTTTTTCAACTCGTTGAATAATATTTATGCTATGGTAGATATTTCACCAGAACAAGCCAAAACATCAATACATAGTTTAAGCAAGTTAATGCGTTATATGCTATATGAAACAAGCGAAGAATCTATAGCTTTAACTAAGGAAATAGATTTTATGAAAAAGTATATTGAGCTTATGAAGCTTCGTGTGTCTGACAAAACAGTTGTTAACTATAGTTTTCCATCAGCGGAAACCGGAATTAAAATTGCACCTTTATTATTTATTTCATTAATTGAAAACGCTTTTAAACATGGCGTTTCGGCTAGTAAAGCAAGTACTATTGATATTAATCTGACTTTGGATAATCAAACGGTTTTATTTACTATAAAAAATCATAACTTTCCGAAGAAAACCGAAGATAAAAGTGGTTCAGGAATAGGACTTCCTAATATTAAAAAACGATTAGAATTGTTGTATCCTAGCAAAAACAGTTTTAAAACCTTTGTAAAAGACTCCCGTTTTTATGCACAATTAGAAATTGAAACCAATTAAATTATGAGCAACAATAAAATAACTTGTGTTATTGTAGACGATGAGCCTATGGCTTTAAATTTAGTAGAAAGTTATGTGGAAAAAACACCATTTTTAGATCTAAAACAAAAGTGTAGTAGTGCAATTGAAGCTATGGAGTTTATAAAAAACAATCCTGTAGACTTATTGTTTTTAGACATACAAATGCCAGATTTAACAGGTCTAGAATTTTCTAAAATGTTACCAAAAGATACGCGTGTTATTTTCACTACAGCTTTTGATCATTATGCTTTAGAAGGTTTTAAAGTAGAAGCTATAGATTATTTATTAAAACCTTTTGATTATGCTGAGTTCCTAGCTGCAGCCAATAAAGCAGCTACTTGGTTTGAGTTGGTAAAAGGGAAGAAGCAGTCTGTATTATCTGAAGAAAAAGAATTTTTATTTGTAAAATCGGAATACAAACAACTTCGCATAAAGCTAGCAGATGTTTTATATTTTGAAGGTTTAAAAGACTACATTAAAATCTGGTTAAAAGATAATCCTAAAGCAGTTTTAACGTTAATGAGTTTAAAGTCGTTAGAAGAAGAATTGCCAGAAACACAATTTATGCGTGTGCATCGCTCTTTTATAGTATCACTAAAAAATATAGATATAATAGAGCGCAGTCAAATTATAATTAACGACCAACGTATAACAGTTTCAGAGCAATATAAACCTAAGTTTTTAGAGTATATTAATAATAATTCTTTGCATTAATTTGTTAAGATTTTGTTTCTTCAAAATAATCTCATCTATAAAAATCTCAGTTTTGTAGATACATTCTAGCTAACGGTCTATTTTCATTTTTTAACAGAATTAATTCAAATACCTTTAAACTATTAATACTAAAAAACGTCTTAGTATTAATAGTAAAATAAAGTTGAATTTTAAATCTTTAAATTATGAAAAAATTTATAAAAGCATACATATTGCCAGCAGTATTACTGGTAGCATTTGCAACACAAACAGAAGCACAAACAAGAAGAACTACAAGTAATAAAAGAGTTACTACAACCACAACAACGACTACTAAGCGCACTGTTGCTGCGCGTGTGCCTAGCACTAAGGTCACTTATAAAACACCAAAACGTAAAGTGGTTTCGGTTAGAACTGTACCAAACAGAACGGTCGTAACATATAGAGGACAAAACTATTACTATGCTAACAATAAGTATTATACACAGTCTAGAGGTCGTTATATTGTAATAGCTCCAAAGGTTGGTTTCAGGATTAAAACCTTACCAGTAAATTATAAAAAAGTACGTTATAATAATCGTAATTATTACAATGCTTATGGTGTATTTTATACTCAAATAGGTAATGAATATGAAGTGGTAGATCCTGAAGTTGGTACTATTGTTTATGAGTTACCAGACGATTATGAAAAGGTTGTTATAAACGACGAGACATATTACGAATTCGCAAATATATTATACGAAAAAATACAAGTAGATGGTACCAGAGCTTATGAAGTGGTTGGTATTATAGAAATGGAATAAATGATTTTTTGATTTGGTTTGTTGATAGTGAGAAAAGGGGATAATTGAAAAATTATCCTCTTTTTTATTTATATAATTTATTAAATTAAATAACTGTTTAAAAGTGATTCTAAATCGCATGACATAAATCTATTAAACCAATAAAACTCTACTATATTTGTATAAAATTATATTTTATGTCACAACAATTTTTAAGTTTAGGTATTAATACAGCATTGCAAAGCACTTTAGCAGATTTGCAAATTACAAAACCAACAGATATTCAATCAAAAGTAATACCTGTAATACTAAACCAAACTGACGATATTGTTGCTATTGCAAAAACAGGAACAGGAAAAACTGCTGCTTTTGGATTACCAATATTACAATTAATAGATAGTAATAAAAGTCATATTCAAGCAGTTATTTTAGCTCCAACAAGAGAGTTGAGTCAGCAAATATTTAAAAATTTAGAAGCATTTAATTCCTCTAAATTAAGTGTGTCTATTGCTGGTGTTTTTGGTGGTATACCAATAAAACCACAGATCGAAGCACTTAAAAAAACCACTCATATTGTTGTAGCAACTCCTGGACGTTTAGCGGACTTAATAGAGCGTAACGCAATAAACATAAAAGAGATTTCATATTTTGTTTTAGATGAAGCAGATGAAATGGTTAGTGCACATAAAGAAGGTCTTGATGCTATAATTAAGGTTTTACCAAAAAGCAGAAGAACGTTATTGTTTACTGCAACTATGCCAGGAACAATAAAGCAATTGGTTCAAAACAGTTTGTCTAAAAAAGTGTTGACTATTGAAGCTGATATGGAAACCGTTGGTCACCAAGGTATAGATCATCAATATGTGGTGGTTGAGCCAATAGAGAAATTAAATGTGTTAATGCACTTTTTAAACGCCAATGATGGTCAGCGTGGCATTATTTTTTGTAAAACAAAAGCAGCAGTTAACAAGTTAGCTAAAAATCTAGCTATAAATAAATTTTCTTCTGGAGCTATACATGGTAGCTTAACGCAAGGGATTCGAGATCGTATTATGGGGCAGTTTAGAGAAGGTCACATTAATATACTTGTAGCAACAGATTTGGCTGCTCGTGGTATTGATGTAAAAGATTTAGCTTTTGTAGTTAATTATCATTTACCAGACACTTACGATGCTTATGTGCATAGAAGTGGTCGTACAGCCAGAGCAGGAGCAAATGGTCTTGCATTAAGTGTTATTCAAGAAGACGAGGTACAAGACATTCCGGAGTTTGAAGCAGAACTAGGTATTAATTTCAAACAATATCAAAAAGCTGATGCTAAAAGTATAGAAGAAAATAATGGATTACTTTGGGCTAAAAAAATCTTTAAAACTAAGGTAAACAGAGATATTCCAGAAGATTTTAAAGCAAAAGTAAAAACTATTTTTCATCATTTAACAAAAGAAGAATTAGTAGATAAAATATTATCTAATTACATAGCAGAAAATAATACCATTGTTGATAAACAAGAGGTTGTAAAGAAAAAAAAGAAAAAATAAACCATGAGTAGCTATTTAAAAGTACAGCAAGATATTTTAGATAAATTAAATATCAAGGCACTTAATCCAATGCAGGAAGAAGCTTTGTTATCTATTACAAATGCTGAAAACACAGTGTTATTATCGCCAACAGGAACTGGTAAAACACTAGCCTTTTTATTGCCTACCATTACTGCATTAAATACAGATTGTAAAAATGTACAATTACTAATATTAGTACCTTCAAGAGAATTAGCAATTCAAATAGAACAGGTTATTCGCACTATGGGAACCGGTATTAAAGCAAATGCTGTTTATGGAGGTAGGCATTTTAGTAAGGATAAAATCGACTTAGCACATACACCTGCGATTTTAATAGGTACTCCTGGTCGTGTGGCAGATCACTTAAGACGTGAAACCTTTGTAGTGGATGATATAAACACGTTTGTTTTAGACGAATTTGATAAGTCTTTAGAAGTAGGCTTTGAAAAGGAAATGAGTGAAATAATAGCTAGTTTGCCTCATATTAAAAAGAGGATTCTAACATCAGCAACTCAAGACATGGAAATTCCGCGTTTTGTAGGTCTTGAAAACGAATTGATTATTGATTATTCTGATACTAAAGTTTCAAATTTAGAAATCAAGCAAGTTTTGTCTCCAGATAAAAATAAGCTTCAAACGTTAGTCGATTTATTACATGATATAGGTAATAAACCAGGTATTATATTTTGTAATTATAAAGATACTATACAATTTGTAAGTGACTTTTTAACTAAAAATAATATTGGACATGGTTGCTTTCAAGGCGGAATGGAGCAAATTGATAGAGAACGAGCATTAATTAAATTTAGAAACGGTACACATCAAATTATAATCGCCACAGATCTTGCAGCACGTGGTTTAGATATTCCTGAATTAAATTACATTATTCACTATCAATTACCTTTAAAGGCAGAAGAGTTTACACATCGTAATGGTCGTACTGCACGTATGAATGCAGAAGGGACATCTTATGTTATACAATGGGAAGGAGAGCGCCTTCCGGATTTTATTAAATTTGATGATACAGTAACGCCAAAAGGTACGGTTAATACTTTAACAACAGATTGGGTTACACTATTTATTTCTGGAGGACGTAAAGATAAAATCTCTAAAGGAGATGTAGCAGGTGTGTTGTTTAAACAATGTAATCTAGATAAATCCGAAATTGGAATTATAGAACTTAAACAAGATTGTGTGTTTGTAGCTGTGCCAAAAACAAAAGCAACTATTATTATCGATACAATTAATAACACAAGATTAAAAAAGAAAAAGGTAAGAGTGTACACTATTTAATTATTACACTTAGTTTTAATCTATAATTATATATGATTTAACTTAAATTTATTACTACTTATTGTTTAATCAATTTAAAGGCTAATAATTAACAATTTATTAATAAAACCGTTAAAAATTTTAATATTAATATAAAACGTTTATATTTGGTAAACCAGTTTGGTAAACCAATTTCTAATTTTTTATATTTTTATAATGAAATTCGCTTTTTCTTCAACCGCATTTGTATTAAAAACAGCTTTGTTTTTAAGTTTATGGATGTCTTGTTCATCGGTTGATAATCCAGAGGATAACAATACGTCGACTACTATTGGTCAAATTCTGGATACTGAAAATAGCACACCCATAATAGACTTTACAAATTGGAAATTAACTTTACCAGTCGATTTAAATAATAATGGTTCTCCAGACGAGTTTCAACCAAATCAATTAGTAGGTTTTGGTTATCAAAATGAAACAGATATTCAACCATATTTATATGATGATACTTCAGACAATAGTTTAGTGTTTTATTCTATTCCTGATGTTTCAACCTCAAATAGTTCGTATTCCAGAACAGAACTAAGAGAATTAATCAATCCAAATAATGCTAAGCAAAATTGGTCTTTAAACGATGGAGGCGAAATGATTGGAAGATTGCAAGTGGTATCTATTTCAGAAGATGCAGATACTAGTGCAAATTTTCATAAGGTAATCGTAATGCAGATTCATGGTATAATTTCCGAAGAGGATATGGCTATTCATGGATTTTCTTCTAATAATGGACCTCCTTTAATTAAAATATATTGGAAAGATGGTTACATATGGTCACATAAAAAATCATTAATAGACCAAACAACTTGTGGTGATGCACTTCTAGAAACTTCAAGTGCTACATGGTTTGATATTAAACACAATTTAGGTTACGTTGGCTTTGAAGCTTTTGATTTTAGGATCTTAGCCTCAACTGGTAGAGTAGAAGTACAGTTAAATAATCAAGAACCACTTGTTTATACTGACGTAAGTTTAAATAAATGGCCTTTTCATAACTACTTTAAAGCTGGAAATTATTTAGGTACTACCAGCCCAAACGGTTTTGCGTACATTAAATATTTTAGTTTAAACGTGATACATTAAAAATTATAACAACAACAAATTAATCAATATATAGATGAAAAAAATAATAACATTTTTACTACTTACCATAGTATTAGTCTCCTGCGGAAACACAGAAATTTCTAATAATATTAAGGTGAATTCTATTGAAGAATTGCAAAATGCAATTAAGGATAGTAAAGCTGGAGATAACATTGTATTAGCAGATGGTATATATAAAGATGTTGAAATTGAATTTTATGGTAAAGGAACTTTAAATAAGCCAATCACGCTAAAAGCGGAAACTCCAGGAAAAGTAAGTATAGAAGGGATTTCAAACTTAAAAATTGGTGGAGACTATTTAGTAGTAGAAGGGCTACATTTTAAAAACGGTTATACGCCTTCAGAAAATGTTATTCAATTTAAAATTAATGATACTTTAATTGCTAACCATAGTATAGTAACTAATTGTGTAATTGATGCTTTTACACAACCAGATAGAGATGTTAGTGACCATTGGGTAGAATTTTGGGGAAGACATAATCAGTTAAGTAATAATTATATAACCGGAAAATCAAATTTTGGTCCAACCGTTATGGTAAGATTAGATGGTAACCAACATGTAAAAAACTACCATCAAATAATAAACAATCATTTTGGACCTAGACCAAGAAAAGGTGGTCCACATGGCGAAACTATGCAAATAGGAGACAGTGGTACATCTATGACACCATCACATACCAATGTAGAAAATAATTTATTTGAACGTTGTAATGGTGAAGTTGAAATTATCTCTAGTAAATCAAACAATAATACATTTAAAAATAATGTGTTTTTTGAAAGCGAAGGCTCTTTAGTTTTACGTCACGGAAACTATGCTACAATAGATGGAAACATTTTTATAGGTAATGATAATTCACAATTTATTGGTGGAATTAGAGTGATTAATACAGGACATTGGATTACAAATAATTATTTTTATAACCTTAAAGGTGAAACGTTTAGAGCGCCTTTAGCTATAATGAATGGAATTCCTAAATCGCCATTAAATCGTTATAATCAAGTTACAGATGTTGTTATTGCACATAATTCTTTTATAGACACAAAAACACCTTTTCACTTTAGTGTTGGGTCAAATGTTAGTCAAAGTGATGTGTTACCAAAATCCGAAATTCGATCTGCTAGACCAACTAGAACGGTAATTGCTAACAATGTTTTATACAATCAAACACCTTTTGATTTTCCAATTAAAAATTATGATAAGGTAGATGGTGTTTTATTTAAAAGTAATTACACTAATAGCGACAATAAAAGTGAAGTAAAACCTGAAGGTTTAATTACTACTAATATGGACGTTACAGCAGTGTCACCGCAATTAATGGTGCCAAAATTAGCAAATGGTAATGTGTATTCAGGTTTTGATTTTGAAACGATTGATACTGACCTATTCGGAAATAAAAGAACTGCAGACAATACTACTGTTGGAGCAATTATTAATACAGGAAACCACAAAGTATTATACGATAAATCTAATTACGGAACCAATTGGTATAATACAAATAAAGCAAAAACCGAAGCTAAAACGATTAAAGTTAGCACGTCAGTCCAATTGGTCGAAGCCTTAGCAAAAGCTAATTCTGGAGACACAATAAGCTTACAACCTGGAGCATATCTAGTTAATAAGGAATTACCAATTTCTAAATTAATTACATTAAAATCTACAGATAAAAATAATAAAGCAGAAATAAGTTTTACATCAAATATTACAGCTTTTTCAATGCAGCCAAAAGGTGTATTGCATATCGAAGACCTTATTTTAAAAGGAAACCAAAGCCAAGCAGCCTTTAAAACTTTAGACAAAAACATGAGTAGCGCTTATGGATTGTGGCTTAATAATACAGAAGTTAGTGAGTTTAACAGCGTATTAGAAGTGTCAAAAGGGTCTTTTGCAGATACCGTTTCGGTAGCTAATTCAATTATTAAAAATTGTAAGAGTGGGATTCAATTAAATAAAGAGACTAACGACAAAGGTGATTATAACAGTGAGTTTGTTTACGTAACGAATAATACTTTTAGTAATGTGGATGCTAATGTTTTAAATTATTATCGTGGTGGTTATGACGAGTCTACCATTGGTGGAAACTTAGTATTTAAGGATAATACGGTTACAAATTGTGGACAATCTGAGACTGAAAATATCTTGATTAAAAATAGAGGTATTGTTAATGTTGAATTTGCTAATAATACCTTTAAAAATAATCCAGTTAAGATTGTAGCTGTTCTTTGGGGAGAAAAAGATCAAAAGCCTGAAAATAATACTATTACCAATTCTGGTGAAATTAAAGTTGTGCAAAATTTGAAACTGAAATTAATGTATTAATATGAAAGTTTTTTGCTTCAATTTAATAATATGCCTAGGTTTTGTAAACTTTTTAGGTGCTCAAAATATTCCCTCTGACAAAGTACTACCTATTCCAGAGCTGAGTAATTATTTAACTGAGTCTGTAAAAAAACAGCTTATTGCAAATGGTGACCTATCAGAACAAAGATTGGCTGAGTATTTCAGAGAAAAATTTTCAGAGCGTTATTTTTATGATTGGAAGACAAATGAAGAACGATTTAAAGAGTATCAAACCATTTATCCCGAAGCGGAAGTTGGACATACAGAGCGTGCTTTAGATCATTTAGCAAAATTTGAAGCAAATGCACAATGGAAACTTCCTTTTAACTATCAAAATGGTCAGCCAGTAAATGCTTATGCTTTAAGGCATTTGGCTAGACAACATAAAATGATAGATATAGGATACTACTATTTTTATCAAAATAAAAACCAAAAATATTTAGATTATTTCACTCAGCAATTAGCATCATTAAATTTAGCATTAGCTAATAATCAATTTGAAACTATTCCTGATGGCAATGGTGTTTACGAAGCTTTTAGGTCAGGTTATCGTGTTATAAATTGGTTACAATTACATAGTTTATTTTTGGGTCAATCGGGTTATTCTGATCAAGAACAACTTGTAACAATAGCTACTTTTTTGCAACACGCTCAACATTTGTTTGAAAATAATCAAGAATTTGTATCTGGTAATCACCAAACTAGAGGTCTAACAGCTTTAGCAATGATTGCCATTATTTTAAAAGATTTTGAAGGTGCTGATCAATGGTATAATCATGCAATGACACTTTTAGGAGCGCATTTAGATAAAGAAATTAATAATGACGGTTTCCAGTTTGAGCGCACAGTGCATTACCACATTAGCGACATTGGAACTTATTATTATGTATACCAATTAGCTAAAAAAAGTAAACTACCTATAGATGCTGTTTGGGAAAGTAAACTAAAGTCCTTATTTACAACGCTTTCAAAAATTGCTTTTCCAGATAAATCAGCTCCTGTACTGTCAGATGATACAGATACACCTTGGGCAGAAACTAATGATATTTCTGGTGCCATGACTTTAGGGTATCTACTTTTTGAAAATCCTGAGATTGGTTATTTTGCAACAGATCAATTAAGTACTAAATTTTATTGGACAGCTAGTCAAACTCAGTTAGATAAACTTAAAAACAAGCAATCATCACCTCCCAAAGCCTTATCCTTAGATTTTCCAGATACTGGTTACTATATAATGAGGGAAGGTTGGGATAAACATGATAATATGATGGTTATTTCGGCAGGAGTAGACCCTATAAAACCAGACCATCAACATGGAGATGTACTTGGTGTTCAAGCTATGTCTAATGGTAAGGTAGTTTTGCCTAATTATCAAGTTAGGTATTCACTTTCAGACCTAGAATTGTTTAAAAACTCAATGACTAAAAATGTTGCTTTAGTGGATGATCAGTTACTAGGAAAGCAATATACAAGTAATAAAGGAGGTAGTGGTTTTGGCAAATTTAAAAAAATAGCGCAACCTAAAACACTTACATGGTTTAATAATGATGTAATGGATGTTTTTGTGGGTACTCACGATGGGTTTAATAACATTGGTGTTGATTATGTAAGACAAGTGATAGCTATAAAAAAAGAGTTTTGGATAGTAAAAGACAATTTTAAATCAGAAAGTAATTATACTTATAAACAAGTTTGGCAAGGACATTATACCAAAGAAAATGGACCAAATTTACTACGAGCGTCGTTTGATAACGGTTCAGGATTAGATATTTTACAATTAAATACTATAGATTCAGTAAAAACAGATGGAGCCAGAGGTAAACAATGGTCTGTCGTTTCTAAAAATAATCAAAACTCATTTAATTTTATAAGTGTCATTTTTCCTTTTAAAACCTATGATAAACGTATTGACGAAACAGAAGCAATACCTAATATTAATAATTGGAAATTAAATCAGTCTGACTGGAAAGCTAGTAATAATGATGCAGTCTCGTTGACTAAGGCAGAGGCTTCTTTATTATTTTCTGTGCAAACAATAACTAACAAACAGATATCTATTTCATTTTCTCAGACTTCGGATATTTATATTTTTAATAATGATGATACCATAACAATACAATTACTGTCTCAACCTTACAATGATTTATATATGCAAGTTTTGGTTGATGGTAAACCATTAAAGACTGTAAATAAAAAAGCTTATAAAACTGCTAAAATTCCTGTAAATGGAAATCAAGTGTATCAACTAGAAATTGCCTTAAATTAAATAACAATGACTAAACAAATAGCCTTATTCTTAAAAAGTACAGCACTAATGTTGGTATGTATTATGTTATCATGTAATAATAATGAGTCAACAATAATTCAAAAAAAGGTTGAAAAAGATAATTACAACGCTATCCAAAGCCATCCAAAATTAATTTTAACTGCTCAAGGCGTAAAAGATATAAGAGCCCAACTAGGTAACATTCCAATTTTTGATAAAACATTACAACTGGTTAAAGAAGAAGTTGATGCCGAAATTGCTTTGGGTATTGATACACCAATTCCAGTAGATTATTCTGGTGGATATACTCATGTAAAACATAAAAGTAACATGATTATTATGCAAAAAGCTGGTGTTTTATATCAAATTTTAGATGACCAGAAATATGCTAAATATGTAAAAGATATGTTGATGCAGTATGAAGCATTGTATAAAACATTACCATTACATCCAAAAACAAGGTCTTATGCTAGAGGTAAATTGTTTTGGCAATGTTTAAATGATTCTAATTGGTTAGTTTATGTAAGTCAAGCTTATGATTGTATTTATAATTATTTAACTAAAGAAGAACGCAATACGCTGGAAACCAATTTATTCAGACCATTTGCAGATCATATCTCTATAGACAGTCCACAATTTTATCAACGCGTACACAATCACAGTACCTGGGGAAATGCAGCTGTAGGAATGATTGGTTTAGTCATGGATGATCAAGAATTGATAGATCGTGCATTATACGGTATTAAAGATTTAAAATTAGACTCTAACAAAAAAGACGACGATGGTGGTTTTTTAAACAAAGATGGAAAAGCTGGTTTTTTAGCAAATATTGAAGAGCCTTTTTCACCAGATGGTTATTATAATGAAGGACCTTATTATCAGCGCTATGCTATGTATCCTTTTTTAATTTTTGCTGAAGGATTACATAACGTAAAACCAGAGTTAAAAATATTTGAATATAAAAATGGTGTTTTACTTAAGTCAATTAATGCACTATTAAATTTATCTGATGCAGATGGAGATTTTTTTCCTTTAAATGATGGTCAAAAAGGGATGTCATATTACACAAGTGCGTTAGTCACAGCAGTAGATATTTCGTACCATTTTGGAACACAAGATACTGGATTATTAAGTATCGCTAAAGCACAAGATCGTGTCTTATTAGACGACTCTGGATTAGCTGTAGCACTTGGTATTAAAAACAACAAAGCAACACCTTTTTCTAAAAAATCTATTAACCTATCTGATGGACCAGAAGGAACACAAGGTGGTGTTGCAGTTTTAAGAAACGAAACTGTAGAATTAGTATTTAAATATGCAGCGCAAGGATCAAGTCATGGGCATTATGATAAGTTATCCTATTCTTTATATGAAAATGGAGAAGAAGTTATACAAGATTATGGTTTAGCTAGATATGTAAACATTGAGCAAAAAGGAGGCGGAAATTACTTAAAAGAAAATAAAACTTGGGCAAAACAAACCATTGCACATAATACGATTACTCAAAATGAAACCTCTCACTTTGAAGCAAAATATGAAGTTGGTAGTCAGTATCATTCTGTTTTAAATTATTTTTCTTCAGATAATAAAAATGTACAAGTAGCAAGTGCAAAAGATAGTAATGCTTATCCAAATACAGAGTTTTTACGCACTATGGCAGTCATTAAAGACGAAGATTTTGAAAAACCATACGTATTAGATATTATGAAGGTGACTTCAAACAAGCCTAATAAATATGATTTCCCATATTATTTTTTAGGGCAATTAATTCAAACCAATTTTGATTATAAAACACCTAATGCACTAAATCCATTAGGTAGCAAGAATGGATATCAACATTTATTTGTTGAAGCTACAGCAAAAGCGACTAATGATAATAGTCAACTTTCATGGTTAAATAAAGGTAAGTTTTACACATTAACAACTTTGACAGAAGATAATGATGACTTGCTGTTTACTAGGATTGGAGCAAATGATCCAGAATTTAATTTAAGACGTGAGGCAGCATTTATGGTCAGACGTAAAAATGCTAAAAACACCATTTTTGTATCCACTATAGAAGCACATGGAAGTTACAGTCCAGTAACTGAGTCTGCTATCAATTCCAACAGTAATATAAAGCAATTAAACGTAGTCTTAAACTCGGAAGCCTATACAGCTATTCAAATTACTAATGTAAAGGGTGTTACTAAATTGTTTATAACAGCTAATACAAATGCTTTAGTAGATGCAAAACATAAAGTTACAATTAACGATAAGGATTACGAATGGTCAGGTTCTTATTATTTTAAATAAAATAATTAAATACAGATAAAAATGAAAAGATTTAGCGAAAAGTACATTGTCGCAAAAGACATGGAATGGGAAACACTAGGAGGTGGTGTCTCCAGAAAATTTTTAGGTTATGACAATCAAATTATGATGGTAAGTGTAAAGTTTGAAAAAGGAGCTTTAGGTGCGCCTCATCAACATTTTCATACACAGGCTACGTATTGTGTTTCTGGAAAATTTGAATTTGAAATTGATGGTGTTAAGCAAATTGTTGAAGCTGGTGATGGTGTTTATATTGAACCAAATCTATTACATAGTGCAATTTGTTTAGAAGAAGGACAGCTAATAGATACTTTTAGTCCTGTAAGAGAAGATTTTTTAACAGGAGTTGGACCGTCGTATTTTTCGGATAAATAAGCATTATTATTTCTTATTTATCTACATGTTAGAAGGTTTTTAGTTAAAAAATATAGTAATAGCGTAACGCACATTTATTTGCTATTTTAACACTAACATCCTCTATTTTAACATTTAAATTTTACGAAAACGTTGTAATTAACAAAATTTTATATATATTTGGTAAACCAGATTGGTAAACCAATTTGAATTATAGTAAATAAATAAAAAAAAGGACAAGTTTTAAAACTTATCCTTTTTATAAAAATACTTCTTTGACGGGAAGTTATTATGCAAAAACATAACATTACAAAAGTAACAAACATATTGATACTTGCCTAATATTTATGTTTTTAGTGAAACAAATTAATTAACTAAAACTTAAAAATTAATTATGAATTTAAAAGCTAAATCGGCACTATTTGCAATGCTCTTTATGTGTATTGCAGCTTTTGCGCAAGAAAAGTTAACAGTAAAAGGGGTAGTGGTTGACGCAGAGTACAATATGCCATTACCTAACGTTAATGTTATTATTGTAGGCACCAATACAGGAGCTAGTACAGATTTTGATGGTAATTATCAAATCGATGCTAAAGCTGGAGACGTTTTACAGTTTTCATATATTGGATATGCTGCTCAATCAGTAATTATTGATAAGCAAACACAAGTTAATATATCTTTAACTGTTGATGCTAATACTTTAGAAGAAGTCGTTGTAATTGGTTATGGTACTCAAAAGAAAAGCCATTTAACGGGTTCAATATCTAAGGTTGTAAATGATGATTTAGATCAAATCGCTGTACCTAGAGTTGATGATGCATTAATTGGTCAAGTGTCTGGTGTTAATATACAAGCAACATCTGCTGAGGCTGGAGCTGCACCAACCATTCGTATTAGAGGAACAGGATCTATTAATGCTAGTTCTGGTCCTGCTGTAGTAGTCGACGGAATTGTTGTTAGTTCTGATTTTCTTGGTAGTATTGATATGAACGATGTAGAGTCTTTTGAGGTTTTAAAAGATGCAGCATCTGCAGCAATATATGGTAGTGAAGGTTCAAACGGAGTTATAATTATTACCACAAAAAGTGGTAAGGATGGAAAAACTAAGTTTAGCTATGACACTTATACAGGATTTAAAGAAGCACACGATAGTGATAACTATAAAAAAAGCGTAAGTGATTGGGCTGCAAAAGAATTAGCTGAAACTGGTGAGCTATCAGAAAGAACACAGTACATGCAACTATTAGTTAGTACTTTAGGTGTAGACAGAGATTGGCAAGATGTGTTTTTTGATGGAGGTAAAATTACTAGCCATTCGCTTTCTGCTAGAGGTGGTAACAAAAACACAAAGTTTAGTACAGCATTAAGATATTCTCATGATGAAGGTGTTGTATTAACAGATGACTATAAAGTATATAGCTTTAAACTAAAAGTAGATACAAAGCTAAACGAAAAATTAAAATTTGGTGCAAGTCTTACTCCTTCTTATTCTAAAAGAAGAGCATTACCAACATCAATTCACAATCCAATAAGACAGTCACCTTGGTTACCAATTTATCATACTGAAGAGTCGCTTCAATTTGTAAATCAAGACGACCCTTCTGCAAATTACTATTTTCCAGATCTTCAAGTAGGAGATTACTTTTTAGAAGATCATTTAATGGAGCTTGATTTAGATGGAGATGGTAGTTCTACTAGACCACGTACATCTGGAGATGCTAATGCTTACGCGCAATATGCTGAAAGAGAGCATTATGAATTTAATAATAAGCTTTTAGGTTCTACATATTTAAGTTATGAAATTTTAGACGGACTGACAGCTAAAACATCACTTGGTGTTACGTTAGAGGGAAGAAAAAGAACGCGTTGGAATGGTACAAAACACCACCAAAATGGAGCAAGTAGAGCATCTTACGAGTTGCAAAACAGAGAATCTAGACGTATAATATCGGATAACACCTTATCATATTCTAAAGATTTTGGAAACCATGAGTTTGATTTTCTTGCAGGTTTTACAGTTCAAAATAGAAGAATTGAAAACAGTGCAGTAGAAGGTTCTGGTTATACTAATGACTTAATTAAAAATCTTAATGCAGCAACTACAATTGCTAGCTACGGAGAATATAATATCGAAAAAAATAAAATCGGTTATTTTGGAAGGGTAAACTATGCATATAACGACAAGTATTTGTTATCAGCGTCATTTAGACGTGATGCAAGTTCTGTATTTGGAGCAAGTACAAAATGGGGTAACTTCCCAGCATTATCTTTAGGTTGGAATGTATCTAACGAAGATTTTTTAAGCGAAAGCGATGTTGTAAACAACTTAAAATTAAGAGTAAGTTACGGTCTTACAGGTAACGAAAACTTTGATACAGGAAGTGATCTTACAGATTGGTACGCATACTTATCTTTATTAAACGACTCAAATGCTATTATAGATGGTAACGTTACTACAGGTTTTTCTCCTGCTAATATTGCAAACGCAGAGTTAAGATGGGAAGCTTCAAAAGAATTTAATCCAGGTATTGACTTTGGATTATTTAACAACAAAATTAGTGGTTCTTTAGATTATTATAAAAGAACAAGTAATGACTTATTGTTAAACAACCCAGTATCTTACACGACAGGTTTTTCTGAAGGTATTGTAAACTTAGGAGAAGTAGTAAATAGTGGTTTTGAATTAGAGTTTAGAACAAAAAATATTTCGACAGAAAACTTTAGATGGAACACAACTTTAATCGCTTCTACAAACAAAAATGAATTAACTGATTATGGTGATTCAAATGGTGCAACTCCAGAAGATACATTTGGTAGAAACTCACAATGGATAAACCTAGTAGGTAACCCAATATCATCTTTTTATGGTTATGTAGTAGATACAGAATTAGCAAATCAATACTGGGAGTCTCCATACTTCCCAATTAATGGACAATCACAAGATGTAATTGTAAAAGATTTAAATGGTGATGGTTTAATTACAGAAGAAGATAAAGCAATCTTAGGTAATCCTTACCCAGAATTAGTTTGGAGTTTAACTAATGAGTTTAGTTATGATCAATTTGATTTTTCATTCATGGTTCAAGGTAGTCATGGTGCAGAGGTTAAAAACATTGGAGACCAATATTTTGCAACACATTGGCAAGGTGCAACGACTAGTCCGCAAGAAGTAGTCGATGCAGGAATTATTCCAGATGCTTCATTTTTACAAGAAAGAGTATTAACAGATGACGTGGTACAAAGTGCATCTTACTTCTCTTTAAGAAACATCAACTTAGGATATACTTTACCAGATGACATAACAGAAAGAATTGGTTTATCTAAATTAAGAGTTTATGCTACTGCTCAAAACTTATTATACATTACATCTAGTGAGTATAATGGATTTAACCCAGAGTTTGTAGATGATGATACACCAACACAATATGGTGCACAAAGAGCAGGTACACCTATTTTTAAAACTATCTCTTTTGGTTTAAACGTAGACTTTTAATTAAAAAAAACATATAAATTATGAAACATATAAAATATATAGCGGTCTTAGTTTCAGGAATGATGTTATTTTCTTGTAACGATGATTTTCTAAACCCAACGCCAGACTCAGTAGTAGTAGTTGATCAGTTTTTTAATAACGATGACGATGTACTTGCTGGAATTATCGGAATTTACGATGCTATTCAAGGCGTAAATGAAGATACCGAAACTAACTCTTCAAATTATAATAGAGGTGTACAGTTTGAATATCTTTTAACAGAAATGAGAACTGATAATACTAGATCTGCTACAACAGAAGGATCAAAAGCAGATTTTCATAGATATTTAGTAGATGCAAATAATGTGGAAGTAGAGGATTACTATGCTAGTTCTTACGAGATCATTTTTAGAGCAAACACTGTTTTAAATTATATTGAAAAAGCAGATGCAGCAAATAGAGCATCTTACACAGCTGAAGCTAAATTTTTAAGAGCATACGCTTACTTTAACCTAGTACGTTTATTTGGTGATGTACCATTAATTACATCTGTAGTTGGTCCAGAAGAAACAGATGTACTTTTTACAAGAGTTAGTACTTCAACTATTTACACTGTTATAATTGAAGACTTACAAGAAGCAATATTAAATTTAAATAGTACTTATAAGTCAAGAGCATCTACTGCAGCTGCACAAGCATTATTAGCTAAAGTATATTTAACTAAACAATCACCAGATTATTTAGGCGCTCAACAATTATGCGAATCAATAATACAAAGCATGCAATTCTCATTAATGCCAAACTTTCATGATGTGTATTACTCAGAATTAAACGATGAAATACTATTTGCAATTGGTTATGTAGCAGGTAACACTGCAGAGAGTCAAGGATTCTCATCAGAGTTTACAACATCTGTTGGTAGACAAGATGGCTTAAATGTAATTAACGATAATTTAATTGCGGACTTTGGACTATATGGAGGAGATAGAACAGCAGAATCTTACATTACAGTTGGTTCTTTCTACGAAGTAGCTAAGTTTTTACCTAATGGTTTTGGATTGGCAGATAATTATGGTCCAAATCCACGTCAAGCAGGAAACGATTGGATTGTATCACGTTATGCAGATGTATTATTAATGCATGTAGAAGCTATTATGGCAGGTGGTACGCAAACAACAGTACAAGCAGCAAGAGATTCTTTTAACGAAGTTAGATTAAGAGCTAATATGCCAACTATAGATGCTCCAGATGCGATTACTAAACAAGATTTAATTAATGAAAGACGTGTAGAACTGGCTTTTGAAAACCATAGATTCTTTGATTTAGTAAGATTTGGAATTGCAAACTCAGTATTAAGTGCACATGCTACAGAGATGGACTACACTTTTAATACAAGAGATTTATTACTACCTATTCCAGCTAGAGAAATTAATATAAGTAATGGACTTTTAAGTCAAAACCCAGGATATTAAAACATAAAAAAATATGAAAAACAAAGTTAATATTATTCGTACGACTACGTTTTTACTTGTAAGCATGATTATGTCATTCACTTTTACAAGTTGCGAAGATCAATTTGAGTTTGAGTTACCAGACGCTAATTCAAAAGCAGACACTGTTTTACCAACTGCAAATTTTACATATGCAGCAGATATAGATGATTTTAAAAAGATTTATTTCTCTGATTTATCCTCAGAATCTACAATGTATTTGTGGAATTTTGGTGGAGGTGTAACAACAACGGATCAAGATCCTACTTATACATTTGAAGCAGGAGAAGGGACTTATCCAGTAACTTTAACAACAAGTGACGCTAATGGTGCATCAGATACAGTAACAATAGATGTTGTGGTGTTTGAACCAGAAGAGCCTTTAGCTATCATACCTGTTATTCTAGAACCAAGTTTTGAGGATAATACATTACCTGATGGTTCAGGAGATGGTCGTGATTCTTGGAAAAACTCTAACTTAGGTGGAGTAATTCAAATTAATACAAGTAGTACTGTTCCAGATGGTGGACAAGCAGCTAAATTTCCAGGAGCAGGAGACAGAATTGGTTACCAAGAAATTGAAGTATCTCCAAACACAGATTACGTAATTTCTTACTCATATAGACTAGAAGCTGCTGGTGGATCATGTACAGTTGCAATACTTGCAGGTGGAGGATTTACTACTCAAGCTGAAACAGATGCAGCAATCTTACAATCTTTTACTGGATCTGCAGAAGCTTACACGCCAGTAAACATTATGTTTAATTCTGGTGCTAATAACACAGTAAGTATTTACATCACCAATCAAGGTGAAGAAGCTAGAGTAGATAATTTTACAGCTGATTTACAATAATTAATAACAATCAATAAAAATTAAAGACTGAAACTTATGCGTATAAAACTTAAATTAATAGTCTTGTTTGTTTTTGTTTCAGTCTTCAATGCTAACTGTCAATCTAATAAGGTTGTTACAGAGTCTAAAGTTGAATCAAAAAAGAAGAAGAAAAAAAAGAAAAGAAATAGATATAAACTGCCAAACATAGATTTAACCCATTGGAAAGTAACAACTCCTGCTGGTGATGGTAAAAAGCCACAAGAAGTGTCTCCTCCAGAAATTATGGATTACGCTACAAATGAATCGTTAAAACCGTATATGTATAACGATTCTACAAAAGGAGCAATTGTTTTTTATGCATTTCCAAGTAGCGCAACCACTGCAAATACTAAATACTCTAGGTCAGAACTAAGAGAGCAAATGGTATCTGGAGAGAATAATGTTAATTGGACATTTAAGCAAGGTGGTTATATGAAAGGAAAATTAGCAATAGATGATATTTCTAAAGATAGTGAGGGTAAATATCATCGCACTATCATTATGCAAATTCATGGTAGATTAACTAATGAACAAAGAGATTTAATAGGAGAGAAAGATAATAATGCACCACCAATTCTTAAAATTTATTGGGACAAAGGAAAAATTAGAGTAAAAACAAAAGTCCTTAAAAACTTAGATGCAACAGAAGAAGAAATGTTACATGAAGATGCTTGGGATGATGACGAAGGATTTAATTTTGAGCAAGAAGTAGGATTCAAAAAATTTACTTTAGAAGTGGAAGTTTCTGACGGAAAAATGGTGATTATTTTAAATGAAAACGAATACAAAGTTTATGAAGATATCCACATGAAAAAATGGGGTATTTTTGAAAACTATTTTAAAGCAGGAAACTATTTGCAAACCAGAGATGAAGGGGCTTTTGCAAAAGTTAGATATTATGATTTAGAAGTCAAACACTAAAAATATTTGATTAGTCTTGTTGTTAAGTTAGGCTTTATAGGTCATTAAAAAGACCTTAAAGTTTAGCTTAATAATTAAATAAAAGTCTACTCAGAATTCTTAAATTTGACATGAAAAGTTAAATAAATAAAATGTTATTTATATGAAATTGGAAATCCTTACAAAAAACGAAAATTTTAATATTCAGAAGACAATAATTGCTAACATCAGAGATTTAATTAATAAAAAAAATCTTGAACCTGGAGATAAATTGCCAGCTGAACGTATGTTATCAGAAATGTTTGAAGTTTCTAGAAGTAGTGTAAGGGAAGCCATTCAAAAATTAGAGTTTTATGGTCTGTTAAAATCAATTCCACAAAGCGGAACATTTGTAGCAAATATTGGAGTCATAGCGCTTAATGGTATGATAGAAGATATTTTAAGATTAGAGGATCCAGATTTTAAATCGTTAGTAGAAACCCGAATTTTGTTAGAATTAAAAACGGTTAGACTAGCAGCTTTAAGACGTACAGATGAGGATTTAGAAAAAATGAAATCTGCCTTGGATGCTTATAAAAATAAAGTAATTAATAAAGAAGATGCAGTTCAAGAAGATTTGTTATTTCACTTAGCTATTGCAAGAGCAAGTAGAAACAGTACAATGAATACTTTTATGTTAATTATTACACCAGAAATAATTACAAATTTTGAAAAGTATCATGTTTGTGATAAAAATTTGTCTGAAACAGCAATTAAAGAACACGAATTAATTTTTGAAGCCATTAAAAATCAAGACCCAATTGAAGCTAAACAGGCAATGAAAAATCATTTTAACGAACTGTATAAATACTGTTATAACTTATAAAATAAACAGATGATAATTTAAGATCGTTAAATCTCAAATTATTTTCAATCAAAAACAATATAAATTAAGTTAATCAACTGATAATGAGTAGTTACTTGTTATTTGGTTTAGACTTTTATTTTTTTAAATTAAAAAAAAAACATGAAATTAAAAGGACTTAGATGGTGGGTAGTTGGACTTGTAGCTTTGGCTGCAGTTGTTAACTACATAGACAGACAAGCTTTTGGAGCACTTTGGCCTGAAATTGCTAAAGATCTATTCCCAGACATGGATCAAGATGGACATAAGTTAATATTTGGAACGATATCAACGGTTTTTATATTATCATATGCTGGTGGTCAAGCATTGTTTGGTAAAATCTTTGATTGGATTGGTACTAGAATGGGATTTGCGCTTTCAATAGGTGTATGGTCTATAGCAACTATGTTTCATGCATTTGCACAAGGTATGCTAAGTTTTTCAATTTTTAGATCAATATTAGGTTTAGCTGAAGCTGGTAATTGGCCAGGAGCAGCGAAAGCAAATGCAGAGTGGTTTCCTACTAAAGAGCGTGCTTTAGCACAAGGCGTATTTAATTCTGGAGCTGCAATTGGAGGTATAGTAGCCTATCCTGTTATAGGATTATTATCTGCTTATTTAGAGTGGAAAGCTATATTTATAGTTGTAGGTGCTCTTGGGCTATTATGGTTAATACCTTGGCTATACATTGTAAAGTCAGGACCAAAAACACACCCATGGTTATCAGAGGATGAAAGAAAATACATTCTATCTGGACAAAAAAATCAAGACTTAGATCAAGATGGAAATTACGATGATGGTTATGTACCAACAACTGCACAACTTCTTAAACATAAAGAAAGTTGGGGAGTAATTATTGCATCAGCAGCATTAGATCCTATATGGTGGTTATTTATAGTATGGATACCAATATATTTATCTGAAGTCTTTGGTTTAAACGTTAAAGAAATCGCATTTTCTGCTTGGTTACCTTACGTTGGTGCTATGATTGGTGCTTGGGCTGGTGGACTTATAGCGCAAAATAGATTAACAGCAGGTTGGTCAGTGGATAAAACTAGAAAGATGGTAATTACATTAGGATGTTTAATTATGATTCCTTGTTTCTTTTTACTTAAAGCACCAGGATCTGCTACAACTGCAGTAATTATTATGGCAGTATTACTTTTTGGATTTCAAATAGCAATCGGAAATATCCAAACGTTACCTAGTGATATGTTTGGTGGAAAAATAGTAGGAACATTATCAGGTTTTGCTGGTATGGCAGCAAAACTAGGTGCTGCAGGATTAACTCTTTTAGTAACGTTTATAACAACAGGAGGTAATTATACTCCCGCTTTTTTAATAGGAGGCGCTTTAGCAATAATTGCATTATTGGCTATCTGGATATTATGTCCTAAAATAGAACCTTTAAAACCAAGTAATTAATTAAGCACATAGATTTTTAAATAAAGAATAACAACAATAAAAACAATTAGAAATGAGTAATACAAACGGAAAAGTAGCTATAGTAACAGGAGCCACAGGTGGAATTGGTTTTGAGGTAGCAAAACGATTAGGAAAAGATGGCTATACTGTAATCTTAAACGGTATTGATGATGCAGCTGGAGCTGAAAAACTAAAAGAATTAGTAGGTTTAGGTATCACTGCAGAATATTATGGTTTTGATGTTACAAGTGAAGCACAAGTAACAGAAAACATCGTTAAAATTGGAGAAAAATATGGTCGTATTGATGTACTTGTTAATAATGCAGGTGGATTAGGTGGTCGTTCTAGATTTGAAGAAATGACAACTGAGTTTTACAGAAACGTAATGGCATTAAACTTAGACTCTGTATTTTTTGCTTCTAGAGCTGCAATTCCTTTTCTTAAAAAAGGAGAACACCCTTCAATAATAAACTATACATCAAATGCAGGATGGACTGCAGGTGGACCAGGAGCAGGAATTTATGGTACGTCTAAAGCAGGTGTGCATGCCATTACAAGAGCATTGGCTAAAGATTTAGCAGAATACGGAATACGTGTTAATGCTGTATCTCCAGGTACAATTGATACACCTTTTCATGCACAAATTAAAGCGACTAAGCCAGAAGTATTTGCATCTTGGGCAAATAATATTATGTTAGGTAGATTAGGTCAGCCAGAAGATGTAGCAGGTGTAATTTCATTCTTAGCAAGTAATGATGCTTCATTTATCACAGCAGAAACTATCCAAATTGGTGGTGGTCAAGCATTAGGTATTTAATAACCTAAATTTATAAAGTCAGATTGTTTTGTTTTGTCAATTGATTATCTTCACGGTAATACAATAGATTTAAGCAAAACAATCTGGCTTTTAATACAATTAATAGAATAGTAATCAAATTTATAAAATGAGTAAAATTGTCACATTCGGAGAAATAATGCTTAGACTTTCAACAGAACGTCATTTGCGATTTTCTCAAGCAAAAACATTTGCTGCCTCTTATGGTGGTGGAGAATTTAATGTAGCAGTATCATTAGCAAATTATGGTATTCCTGTTGAATTTGTAACCCGATTACCTGATAACGAAATTGGCGCTTGTGCACTTAAAGAGATGCGCAAATTTAATGTCGAATCTAAAAACATAATTTATGGAGGTGATCGTCTAGGTATTTATTATTTAGAAACTGGAGCAGGTACACGTGGTAGTAATGTGGTTTATGATAGAGCTCACAGTTCTATGTCAACTATTCAAACTGGATCCATAGATTGGGAAGCGGTCTTAAAAGATGCAACTTGGTTTCATTGGAGCGGTATTACACCTGCAATATCTCAATCTGCTGCAGATGAGTGCTTAATCGCCTTAAAAGTTGCTAATAAATTAGGGATTACAATTTCTTCAGATTTAAATTATAGATCCAAATTATGGCAATATGGTAAGACTCCAGATCAAATCATGCCAGAACTTTTAAAATATAGTAATGTAATTTTAGGCGATATTGATACTGCATTTTTTATGTTAGGTAAAGATAAAGTAGACCCTAATTATCAAAATGAAAAATCGTTGCCAGCTTTATACGACCAATTATTTAAATTATGCCCTAATTTAAAAACTGCAGCGACTACATTAAGATATTCAGTTAGTGCATCGCACCAACGTATTGGAGGCGTATTATATGACGGAAAAACAATTTATAATGCAGATGTTAAAGAGGTAACTCCAGTTGTAGATAGGGTAGGAAGTGGAGATGCATTTATGGGTGGATTAATTTATGGTTTAGTAAATGACGATACAGATAAACAAAAAGCATTAAATATAGCAGTAGCAGCTTGCTGTTTAAAACATACTATATCTGGTGACCTTAATTTAGTAACACTTAACGACATAGAAAAATTATTAAGTGGTGATTCATCAGGAAAAGTTTCAAGATAAAAAACAATAACATGGCACAATATTCAAGAATAGAAGTTGCATCAGTAATGCAAAAGACAGGCTTAGTTCCTTTATTTTATAATGAAGACATAGAAGTCAGTAAAAAAATATTAAAAGCATGTTACGATGGTGGTGCAAGACTTTTAGAGTTTACAAGTAGAGGAGACTTTGCTTTTGAAACCTTTGCAGCACTAAACAAATATGCAATTGCTAATTTACCTGGAATGATTTTAGGTGTTGGCTCAATTACAGATGCTGCAGCTGCATCATTATATATGCAATTAGGAGCAAATTTTATTGTCACACCAGTATTAAGAGAGGATATTGCTTTAGTATGTAATCGCAGAAAAGTATTATGGTCTGCAGGTTGTGCAACATTAACAGAAATAGCTAGAGCAGAAGAGTTAGGTTGTGAAATAGTAAAATTATTTCCTGGTAATGCTTACAATCCAAGTTATGTAAAAGCAATAAAAGGACCATGTAGTTGGACTAGTATTATGCCAACTGGAGGAGTAGAACCTACACAACAAAGTTTGGAATCTTGGTTTAATGCAGGCGTAACGTGTGTTGGTATAGGCTCAAAACTAATAGCAAAAGATAAAGATGGTAACTATGATTTAGACACCATTACTAACCTTACAAAAACAGCAATTAATATTATTAAAACGCTTAAAAAGTAAAGTTTTACTACCTATAAATTTAGCATTTACAAGTATATTTGCACTAAAAAGCAGCTTCTAAACAAGCTGCTTTTAATATATGACTAAATATGAAAGTCTAAATAATAAAAGTATGCAAAAAAAAGCAATATTTTATATGACTATCAGTGCATTAGGATTTGCACTATTAAATGTTTTAGTCAAACAATCTAGCCATTTTAATGTTAATCAAGTGGTGTTTTTTAGATCCATTGGAACCTTATTTTTTACTGTTCCGTTTTTACTAAAAAACAAGATAAATTTTTTAGGAAATAAAAAAGGTTTATTGATTGCTAGAGGAGTAGTTGGCTGTATTGCTATGACCTTGTTTTTTATGTCTCTTAATCATCTATCTATGGGATCTGCAGTATCCATTAGGTATATTTCTCCCATATTTGCAGCTTTTTTTGCAATATTTTTACTAAAAGAACATATCAAATACTTTCAATGGATATGTTTTTTTATAGCATTTTTGGGAGTCGTTATTTTAAAAGGCTTTGATAATAACATTGATACTTTAGGTTTGTTATATGCTTTATTATCTGCTGTTTTTACTGGTTTAGTTTATATAATAATCCGTAAAATTGGAAGCCATGATCATCCGATAGTTGTAGTAAATTATTTTATGATTATTTCTGCAATCATTGGAGGTGTGCTAAGTATAAACCATTGGAAAAATCCACAAGGTATGGAATGGGTTTTATTGCTAAGCTTAGGAATCTTTGGTTATTTTGGACAACTATACATGACTAAAGCTTTACTAAATGCCGAAATTAATCAAGTTGCACCGTTAAAATATATTGAAGTTGTATTTACAATGATAATTGGAGCCATTTGGTTACAAGAAATCTATACGCTAATTAGCTTACTTGGTATAATTTTAATTATTCTGGGTTTAACTTTAAATATTGTTTTAAAAACGAAACTTAAATAAAGTATTCTATTGACATTTTATAGTCTATAAATTAAGTCGATGAATATTTTTTTAATTTGAAGCAATTGATTTATAGTATATAGTTTTAAAATTCCTAATAAAACTATTAATCATGTATTTCTAACAATAGAAGAGGTTTTGAAATATTCTATTTTACATAATATAAATTATAATACAAATGCATTTGTATAGCTGTTTACATCAATGGTCCATTTGATAGCTATAATTCTATACTATGTAAAATACCCCAAGAAACATTCATCTATTAAAGACTATTGAGAACTTGGGGCAATTAAACTATTAAGCGGTTTGCTTCGCAGAATTGTTTGCATTTACTCACGTATTATTATTTTAAATTTTTGAGTTCGTGAATACTAAAGTATTTGTAACTATAATTTGACGTTATGTAAAATATCCGCTGGTAACGCCATATTGTTTTTATAAATACAAATTGCTTATTGCATTGCAATTTATTTATAACTCAATTTCCAGCCGCTTGTCAGCGCATTATAAAAGCTAACCTTTTGCCATGTTTTTAAAAATCGTGTATTCGACAAAATATACGTCAAAAAAAATTTTAAGCGATTCTCGTCAACTTGCCACAAGAGTATAAATTTTAAGAAAAATAAAATTCCATGCACTTGTTATATTTAATCTACTAATTGAAGTTTTCTTTTAAAGCTTCATTGTCTTTTGTCTTGAAACAAAAGAAACAAAAATTCAAGGCTGCATAAACTTTTGGAAACAATTTACGGCTTATTCGCTATATTTTAGGAAACATTGTAACTAGTTAACAGCGCTTAGAAATACCTTGTATAATTGAAACTGTTAAGAAACCGTATTACTAAACCCCTAAAATATGCACGCTCACTTTACCTTATTATTTTGCCAAAATTTTATGAGGCCGAGTTAAAATCGAATTCTATTTTACATAATTATCTAAAAGAAACTCCTTTTACCAATGGCTTAAATCTGAAAATGTAAAACGGTTTTGTTGACTGATCTGTACCATTATTAAAAACTGCACCTTTGTTTACTTGTGCTGCAGAAACATACATATAGCCATCTACATGGTTGTAACTTACACCATCTGGCCATACCATGTTTTTATCTTTAGTCATGGTTTTTACACTTCTATCTTTTGCCAAAACTACAGCTACACTTTTAGTCTCTAAAGCAGTGAGATAAAGGTTTCCTACAGTATCAATACTCATTCCGCCATTGTTTGGTTTTTCAGAATAGGTATCGATTTTACTGTCTAATTCTACTTCAGTTAAGTTTTCATTTACTAAATCTAAGGTCTTAATTCTGTAGATTTTTGTACCATTTAATGGTCCGTAGTAGACATATTCAAAATTAGCATCTGCAGTAATACCATCATTACCAACTAATAAATCTTTATCATTTACAGCTAAATGTTTTCCGTTAATTATTGTTGGTGTGTTTTCAGGTAAGGTTGTGCGTGTACCTTCCAGTAAACGACGTGTTTTACCTGTTTTCATATCCACAATAATGAAAGCCCCTTTACTGCCATCTCCTCCATTTCCAATGCCTTCATCAGCAATAATAAAAAATCCATGTTTAGTATCAACAACCATATCATTAGGTTGTGATTCTTTTGGAACTGAAGATTTTGGTAAGTAATATATACGCTCTAATTGGTTAGTTTTAGTGTTCCAACCTACAATTTTTGGTGTTACATTATTACGTTGTGCCATATCTAACATCCATACAATGCCATTTTTATCATTTCTTATTCCGAGGACATTACTTAAAAAATTATCGTCTGTGTCTCTTGGTGTATTCCATGCTTTATTAGGAAACGGTTTGCTTTCCTTGGTTTTAGCATCCATAATCATGACTCTGTTTTCTGGTGCAAAAAAAGGATGATGGCTATATACTAAATCTCCGGAGTTTGTAAATGTAATATTACCAACTGCCTGATCTGTAGTTGCAAAAACTTCAGAATCTGTTATTGCTGTTTGTCCATGTGTTACCATAACTGTTATTATTAGACTTAAAGTGATTATATTTTTTTTCATTTTACTTGCTTTTTTTTAAATAATCTGGTAATTCTTTAGTTAACCAATCTTGACGAACAGGAACATGTACGTCTAAATCAACCGTTTTTTCTAAAGCCCAAAATTCATGTGGTACATTCTCAGGGAACACGATAACTTCTCCTGCTCCAACTTCAACAATAGTTTCTTTTCCATCAATTATGGTTTTAATTTTTACTTTACCAGACATGATGTAAGTAATCTGTTCGTTTGGATGTTTGTGCCAAGGAATATGTGCTCCTTTTTCTAAATTAAAAATGGTCATTTGACCTTTTTCTCCATGAAACCATTTACGCTTGATACCTTCGCCAATAGTTTCAGATGGCATGTCATCAAAATTGAAATGTTGGACTTTAGAGGTTGCTACAGAATCAATGGTTGTTACCTGTCCATTTGTATTTATTATAAATAATAAAGAAATGATTACTGTTACTAATACTTTTTTTATACTCATTTTATATACTTATTTTGATTAAAATAAAATAACTGTTTTTCCAATAGATTTACTTGATTCTTGTACTTCATGTGCCTTCTTTAAATTCGCTACTGTAAACCCTTCAAGTGTGGTTGTTAAAGTTGATTTTAAAGTTCCATTGTCTAATAAGTCTGCAACATGATTTAAAATTTCGTGTTGTCTATCCATATCTTCTGTGTTAAACATAGAGCGTGTGTACATTAATTCCCAAGAAAAAGTAACACTCTTAGATTTCATAATGTTTAAATTTAACGGTTTACTACTTTCTGTAATTGAAACAATATGTCCTTGTGGTTTTATAATTTCTGCAGCTGTTTCCCAATAGCCTTCTAAGTCCACAAAATCCAAAATATAGTTCACTTGAGAATGCCCAATTTTTTCTAATTCTTCTTTTAAGTTGTGATGATTTACCACAAAATCAGCGCCTAAATCTTTACACCAAGCAATTGAATCTGGTCTTGAAGCTGTAGCAATTACGGTTAAATTTCCTAGCTTTTTAGCCAATTGAATAGCAATAGAACCAACTCCTCCAGCACCTGCTAAAACTAAAACGGTTTTGCCTTGGTCTTTTTCTGGATTAATTTTAATTCTATCAAATATTGCTTCATAAGCAGTTAAACTTGTTAAAGGCATTGCTGCAGCTTCGGCAATTGTTAGTTTTTTTGGTTTACGACCTACTATACGCTCGTCGACTAATTGAAATTCAGCATTACTTCCGCTTCGTGTAATGTCACCTGCATAAAAAACTTCATCACCTACTTTAAATTTTGATGTTTTTTCACCTACAGCTTCCACTATTCCTACAGCATCCCAGCCAATAACTTTTGGTGTTTCTAAAACTGCATCTTTTGCAGCAGATGCTCTAATTTTAAAATCTACTGGATTTACAGAGTTTGCTTGAACTTTAACTAAAATGTCAAATCCTGTTGGACTTGGTTTTTTTGTTTCAAATAAAATGAAACTATTTTCTTCTTGTATTGGTAATGATTGTTTAAATCCTATTGCTTTCATTATATGTTTTTTTTTAAATTATCTATTTTGTTCTAACCAAGTTTTGGTTACTTTATCTATGTCCATACCATCAACGCTTACTTTATAATCCAATTCAGCGATAACATCATTGCCAAAATAAAGGCTGTCTAAAACTTTTAATTGCTCTGAAGAGAATAAATCTTTTTTATCATCTCTAATTAATAAAACAGCTTCGTCCACAACTCCTAATAAACCTTTTGGGTCTTTGAGCTCTCTTATTTTATATTTATAATGTAAAAATTGAGGTTTCCATAAAGGCACTACAATCCACTCTTTATTAGTAACTGCTTTTTCAAAAGTACTAAAACAGTCTTCCTCTGTTCCTGTATGAAAAGAGTATCCAGCTTCACCTAAATTGTAATCGGTAATCATTTGAGCAGAAAAACGACTTATACCAGCTCCAGGATTAATACCTTGAATTCTACGATTCATTTTCGCTAATACTTCTGGTTTTAATAAATCTGAAACTTCACTTACATCTTCTTCAGAAACATATTCTGGAACACCCCATAAAGCATAAGGTTTATAATGAAGTCCTAAATTTGTAAGTGGAACCGTTTTTTGAACTTCTGCCCTATATCCACCATGACTAGAAGGTAACCAAGCAGATGTTAAAAGGTCTGTTTTTCCTTCTTTTAGGTTTTGGAAGTTTTTTTCATGGTGCTCATAAATACGATTTACTTCAAAACCCATATCCAGGAGAATATTTGTTACTAATGAAGCCGCTATTCTGTGAAAAGATAAATTCGTTACGCCAATGGTTATTTTTTTATTAGATATCATGATATTTAGTATTGAAAGTAAAAACGTATCCGATTATGAATACGCTCGTACAACTATTAACCAATAACGGTCATTTCATTTAAGATAAATTCTTCAACAGCACCATCAGTAACTTTTAAGTATTCAGCTAAATGTTCATTATTCATATGCTCTTGCCATAGCTCTCTACTTTCCCAATTTTCATGAAATAAAAATAGGTTTGGATTTTCATTATCTTGATGTAGGTCATAATTTATATTTCCTTTTTCGGCTCTTGTAATTGGAATTAATTTTAATAATTCTGCTTTTACAAATTCTCTTTTTTCTTCTTTAGCTACTATTCTGGCTACAACTGTTAACTTGCTCATGATTATTATTATTAAAATGTTTTTATGTTATTTTAAAAGTTTTGTTTTTACAACTAAATAAGGTCCAGTACTTACGTCTTCACCATTGTTTAAAGCAGCAGTTCTGTTTAATTGATCTACTGTACCATAAATAAACCCGTCGTTAGCAACGTATAAACCATCTGGCCATGATTGTCCTTCTGGAATTTTAGCTAGCGTTGTATAGGCTTCTTTTGTGGATAATCCTATTTCACCATCTACAACATTAGTTACATAAACGTTTCCGTTTTTATCAACAGCCATTCCATCAGAAAAAGATTTAACACCAAATCTTTCTATGGTATTCACTAATTCTTCATCAGAATTGAAACTACTTGCAGGTACTCTGTACATTGTTTTTCCATGTAATGCTCCAAAATATACCCAATTAAACTTGGGATCGATAGCAATTGGATTCAATGCAAAACCACCTTCCATTTCTGGCATCATTGATGGATGGTTTTGTGCCATTCTTTTAGCTTCGCCATTTTCAGTGTTTATAACAATAAAAGCAGGTTCTGGTGCGCTTTTTAAATCGCCTTGAGTCATATCAGCAATGATAACTCGATTGTGTTTTTCATCAATAATAAAATCTTGTAAAAAACTAGCTGGCTTTATCACAGCTTCTGGAATGGCAATAGTTTTTACTAATTTTTCGTTTTTAGTATCCCAAACCACAAATTGTTTTGCTCCCATATCTAATAACCAAAGATTGTCTTTACTGTCTGCTCTAATACCAATTACAGCTTTTAAGATTGAATTGACTCCAGTTGCATATTCATCATTAGGATATGAAACATTTTTACCATCTTTGTTTAATTCAAATACTTTAGTTGTTGGTGCAACCAAAGGGTTCATAGTAACGAATAGTCTTCCATTGCTTGTTACTGCTAAATTTCCTGGTCTAATATCTTGACTGGAAAATACGGTTTCAGCAGTTTTTATTTCATGTGTAACTTTTTCGATTTGAGTTGTTGTTCCTTCAGATTGAACATTCTTTTTTTCATTTGGTGATTTGCACATCACTAGTACTAATGAAGATAAGGCAGTTATTAATACTAATTTTTTCATTTTTATAATTTTTAAAGTTGATTAATAATTTCATTTTTAATTACACTGCAAAGTTACAGGCAATATCAAATCCTATCTTTGTACAACGAATGGTTGTTTATGTATTTATAGAGGTTTATAGTTAGTTTTTCGGTTTAAATTATATTATTTTACATAGATTTGTATAAAAACCAATGAAATATGGAAGTTTTAGAAGCATACAAACCTTTTGAAATACAAGAATTAGAATTGTCAAAATGGATTCCTAGAGCCGTTAAAAACAACTTTTTTGAATTAGTTCTAGTAAAACAAGGTAGCGGGACACAATGTATTAATTACAATGATTATGAATATAGTTCGGGTAGTATGTTCTTACTTCCACCTTTAAAATGTCATAAGTTTGATATTGAAACGCCTTCAAAATTTGTGTTTCTAAAATTCACCGATTCATTTTTTAAGGGAGTCAACAAAGTATCCATTGATAGAGATGAGTGGTTTAAAGAAGCTGCTTATATTCTTTCTAATTACAATCAGTTACCAGGAGATATTATTAAAAGTGAAGTGGATAGGCAATACTTGGAAAACCTGATTACCATGATTTTACAAGAATCTAGAAACTATAGTAAAGAGTCTATTTCTCTAATAAGAAGTTTAATGACCAGTATTTTGGAAATTTTAATAAGAAATATTAAAAAAGGAGACATTTATGAAGTCGCAGAAAATAATACTGATGATAGAATAACAAAAATGTTAACCTATATTAATGAGAATATTGATAAAACAAACTTGCTTAAGGTAGAAAATTTAGCAGATGTATTTTTAATGTCTCCAACTTATGTTAGTGAGTTTTTTAAAAAACAAGTGAGAATGCCTTTAAGAGAATATATTATAAAGGCGAAATTGAAACTTGTTGAAATTCGGTTGTTAAATTCTGATTATAATTTAAGTGAAATAGCTGATGACTTGGGGTTTACAGATGTAAGTCACCTTTCAAGAACATTTAAAAAGTATGTTGGTGTTTCTATTCGTGAGTTTAAAAGTAATGGTGAATACATGCTTTTAAAACGTAATGTTTGTGATAGCTAGTTGTTTTTTTTTATAATATCCCATTCCACACACATTAAGCTTCCCTCCTACGTCGTCGGATAAAAAGTGTTCCATTAACATTGTAAATGAAACTTATAGAATAAATTTTTTCAAGAAACTGTAGTAACAACTTTCGCTTTTACCCAAAGCTCAAGTTACATAACGCAAGTACATTATAGTACAAATTATAACAATTAGCATAATAGCGCTTTTGGGCGATATTTGACATAATTGCAGATATAACGTCTCTAGACTTATATCGATAGTAATTATGTCAAGCTAATTTCGGTTTCATTAGAATAATTTAGATGTGTAGCTTTAATTCAATAATATGTAAAATATCTCAGTATGTGTTGTTTTTATAACAAACCTTTTTACTACGGTTTTGAAGCATTAGCATTTTAGTTTTTAGATAAATTTAATATTCTGTACAAATGATCAAGTTTTTTTAAATACGCGATTCTCATGGATTGCCATGAAAGCTTAAATTCATAAAATTGAGTTTTTACAAAATTCACGAACTCCTTATAAAGTTTCTATAAATAATTAAATATGTGAGTCATGATAAAATGCTTAACATTTATTCTATTTTACATAATTCTGTGATTTCCAATAAACGGTCTTCTTCTACTTGAGTGTTAACTGCTATTACTATCAAGTTATATTCCGAGGAAAAGACTATTCATAGGTCAAAAGTATCTCAATATATATTATAAAGTCAAACAAGAGTTATTATATAAATAAAAGATAGAAAATCTTAAATGCTATCTAAAACACTTTTCCGATAAGATTTTCCTATTTGTAACTTTGTATTATTTTGAAGTACTACTTGATTACCATCAATCAGTTTTAACTGATTAAAATTTATGATACATGATTTATGAATCCTGATAAAATGATTTGGAAGTTTTTCTAAAAATTCCGTTAGCGTTTGTGGTGTTAAAATCATTGTATCTGTAAAAATCTTGATATAATTACCATATGCTTCGATATGATTAATTTGATCAAAATCTATTTTAATAATTTTTTTGTCACTTTTCACAAATATTGATAGTGGAATTTCTTGTTTTGTTATTGTCGTAGTTTCAGGCTTTGAGACTTCTTTTTGAGGCACTTTATTTACAGCTTGTAAAAAACGTTCTAGAGAGAAAGGTTTTAATAAATAGTCTGTTACAGAAAGTTCAAACCCTTCAATAGCATATTCTGGATAGGCAGTCGTTATAATTACAGACGGTTTTTGCTGTATGGTTTTTAGTAAACTTAAACCAGAAAGCTTAGGCATATTAATGTCTAAAAATAAAATATCCACAGTCTTAGTTTGCAATATTTCAAGTACTTCAAAAGCATTTTTACAAGACGCTATAATTTCTAAATTAGGAATTGCTTGAATATAATTTTCCAAAATTTGACGTGCTATAGGTTCGTCATCTGCAATAATACATTGTAAATTTTTCATCTAAACATTTATTATTAATTTGGTATTATAGCTTTTATCATTATCTGTAATGGTTAGCTGATATTTTTCTGGATACATTAAAGATAATCGTTTAGTAGCGTTTTTTAAGCCAATACCACGCTTTCCTTTTTCAAAATCATTTTGCTTTATGCTGTTTTTATCAAAAGTATTATTACATATAAATGTTATTTTTTTATCATCTACCATAACAGAAACTAAAACCTTACTTTCTCCATTTGTCAAGGTTCCTAAATGTTTAAATGCGTTTTCAACAAAGACAATTAATAACATAGGAGCTATTTTTTTTGATGAAATCACTCCTGATTTTATAAATTCAATTTCGGTTTTGTCTTCTAATCGGATTTTCTCTAAAGACATATAGTTTTCCAAATAAGTAATTTCTTTTTCTAAAGGGACTAAAGTGTCTTTTGTTTCATATAAACTATAACGTAATAAGTCTGATAATTTCAACATTAGATTTGGCAATTTATCCGATTTTACAACTGCTAAGCCATATAAATTATTTAATGTATTGAATAAAAAATGTGGATTTAATTGTGCTTTAAGTAAATTTAATTCGGCTTCTTTTTCCTGATGACGTCTAATAAAATTATCTCTTACCAATTTTATAGATGAAGCAAAAATTAGTGCTAAAACCATTATTCCAAAAAAGTTAATAAACATTCTTATTTCAAACTCTTGGTTATCTATAGTTTTAATAAGTAAAACAGAAATTATGGTAAAACACAGCGTATTTAAAATAAAAAATAAAAGAAATAACGCACGATTTTGTTTAAAATAAGGCAGTATTACAAGGTTGTTTATGTATACAGCTGGTGCCAACAGTAATATAGAAAACAGTGCAACTTCTACCCTATTGCTATTGGATATAACCGTTAGTAAAATTAAAAAGAAGAAAACCCAAATAAAGAGGTTTTGTACTATTTTATTATCTAACCAAGACTCTAATTTTGACATTTTATTGCATTAATTATCTAATCAAAAATACTATTTCATCTAAACATCTCTGTTTTATAATGATGAAAGTTGCCTAAATAAGTGTAAACCACTCTTTTTTAATGATAATAGGTCTTTTTACCGTTGTCATTTTATCAGACCTGTTTGTCATTCTTTTTTTTAGATATTGCAGAATTAAGAGAGTTTTGAGGTATAATTTAAAAATAGATATCACATGAAAACTTTACAACAATTTACACTATTACTATTTGTACTTATTCAAAGTATGTCTTTTGCTCAGGAAGACAAATTAGACCTTATTGATCAGAAATTTAATCCCTTGTTAACCCAACAAAATAAAGGTGTTGCTATACTAATAAAAAAAGATAATGAGATAAACGCATTAAGTCTTGGTAACTTTAGCTTACATGAAAATCATGTTTTTAATATTGGTAGTGCATCAAAAACCTTTACTGCTATTTTATTGCTTCAAGAAGTAGAAAAAGGCAAAGTAAAACTAAGTGATAGTATAGGTATGTATTTGACACCACTAAAAAATGTAGATAATGGATTAACTATCCAACAATTACTAACTCATGAGAGTGGTTTGGATGAAGTTATAGGAAAAAACATCCAAGATGCATTTTATGCTAAAAATGATTCTATTTATAATATTGATCTTTTAAACCAAATAGAACAAAACAATCCAAAAATGATAGGTAAGTATGATTATTGCAATACAAACTACTTGTTATTAGGCAGAATTATTGAAAAAATAACGGATCAAAGTTATTTTGATTTGGTTAGAGAGCGCATCATTATTCCTTTAAAAATGAATAATACTTACCCTTATTTACACAAAGGTTTACCAAATTTAGCAACACCTTACCATCAAGAAAAAGATGTTACAGCGTATTTGAATTATAAGTTTTTTGCAAATATTGCAAATTCAGCAGGAAGTATAGCATCTACATTATCTGATATGGAATTGTTTTACACCTCTTTATTTGAAACGGATATTTTACTTAAAAAAGAAACAGTACAACAAATGATGGCGTCAGGGAATGAGAATTATGGTTTTGGAATTATGAAATCTAATAATGCTAACGAAAAATTATTTGGACATGGTGGAAATAACATAGGCTATGCTTTTAGAAATGCTTATAATCCTAAAACTAAAAACTTGTTTTTAATGTTTAGTAATACCATGAGTATACCGTTTGAAAAGACTTTAAAAGATGATTTATTAGCGTATTTGAGTAATGAAAAAATTGAAAACTTTAAGACCGTTAATATTGAAAACTTTAAAAAATATACTGGTAAATATTTGCTTAAAGAAGCAAATTTAACACTAGAAATAATTGAAGAAAACACGAAGTTGTATTTAGTAGTAGAAGCACAAGGCGTTAAAAGTGAATTAACCCAAAAAAATGAGACTACACTTTATGACACTGTAGTTGGTGCAACTTTAGAGATTATAGATGGTAATGAAAAAGCTTTAACCTTTTCGCAAAATGGATTTACCACAACCATAAATAAAATTAGTCCTAAAAGTTAAATTTTGAAATTATATATTCCCAAATAAGTAATATTAGAGATATTAGCTTTAAAGAGTAGCACGATTTTATAAACAAAAATAACATTGTAAAAACCCTAACTATATGCAAAATTAGTTAGGGTTTTTAAATTAAGACAATGCGTCTATTTGTTTTAATAATACATTGTTATTCTTAATAATACAATCTAAAGTCAAGAAGTTTGCATAGTTTGTAATGTCTTTGATGCAGCTCTTCGACAACGTCAAACATATTATCATCTTCTTTAAATAAGTTAAAAAAGGCTATATCAAGGTTTGAGCTGGTAATTCCGTTGGATTCATAACCATAACCAGAGATAGCTTTTGCTCCAGTAATATCTAAAAAATATTGTGCTTCTTCTTCATCTAAATCTAACACTTTAGCATTGGAAAAATGTAGAATCTTACCTTGTAATCGTCCTTCAAAAAGCTCTGCAACTTCCTGCAAACTATAATTATAATCGTTTAGAATAATACTATTAGCTTCGCCTGGGATTACTAGATAAATTATTTCGTAATCATTAAAGTTATGATCGTCCAAGACCAATGCATTTAGGTTAGATTCTAAACCTTCAATAGAGTCGCATGTGTTATAAATACTAGCAACACCATACTGTGATGTTAACAGGTCTAATTTGTTTTGCGTTTCTGTCACAGTTTCAATCTCTTCATCTTCAACTGCTTCAAGACAGTAAATAAAATAGTCTGTATCTAATACTTGTGTTTGTGGTAATTGCTGTTTTTTATCTAACAAATCTTATTTTTTATGCTTAATATATTGACTACAAAAATAATACATATCTTCTGTTTTTTAGGTGATTTTAACTTAGTCATAAGACTACTTAAACCTTTAAAATTTAAAACACATGACTATAAATTATCCAAAACACCAAGTGCAGCCTTCTCTCCTGCTATCATAGCAGCATTTAATGATCCATTTAATTGTACATCTCCTGCTAGAAAAATTGTATCAGTCAAACGCGTTTGTGATGGTAAAAGGTTGTATTGTAAATTTTGTAATTTAGGTAAAGACATTGGGATTTTGTAATGCTTGATAAGTTTAATTACATCAATACCACAATACTGTTTTAATTCGGTTTTAACACGTTGTATCAATTTTTCTGAAGACAAGTTTTGATTATCTACAACAGTAACTGAAAGTAACTCTTTGTTACCTTTTAAATCGGAATCAAGGCTAGTGTGATAAAAAATGTTATTTATCACTGCATCTTTTTCAGGGATTAAACCAATTAAAGGTTTATTAATAACTTTACTTTCAGTTTCAAAATACAAAGTATCACAGCTTTGCCATTCTGTTACTTTTTTGTTTAGTTTGTTTACTAATTTACTTGGTTCTGTTGCTATAATGGTAAAATCACTTTTAATCTTTTGCCCATCTTCAAGAATTATTTTGCTATCATTAACAGTTGCCACTTTTGTATTAAATTTAAACGTGGTACGCCTTAAATTATTTGATAATTGTTTTGGTATGGCTTGCATTCCTCCTTTTGGCAACGCTGCGTCACCCTGACCAAACATTTTATATACAAATTCAAACATTCTGCTAGAGGTTTCTAATTTGTTTTCTAGAAAGATTCCGCTAAAAAAAGGATTAAAAAAGTCATGTATCATTTTTGAAGAAAAACCAAAATCTACTAAATAGGATTTTGTGGTTTGTTCTTTGCTTGAAAATATTTCTGAAAGTGATTTTTTCTTTAATTTATTATTAAGTTTCAAAATTTTAAATTTATCAGAAAGGGTTCCTACCCTAGCAAATACAGTCGATAATAATAAAGACTTATCTCTGAGAGGATCTCCAATACTATTTTGTTTTCCATTTTTAAAAATTGAAGCTCCTGGAATAAACGTTTGTAATTGCAAGGCTTCAAGATTAAGATATTTTTGTGCAGCAGGATAAGCAGTTAATAATACCTGAAAACCATGATCTAATTGGTAACCTTCTACAATATCTGTTTTTACTCGGCCTCCAACCCTATCAGTCGTTTCAATAATAACAGGAGATAATCCATTTTTTTCTAAAACCGTTGCAGCAATTAAACCACTAATTCCAGCACCAATTATATGTATTTTATAATCCTGTTTTTTCACTTTACTATTTTGTTTAATTATTTTTACGTAAAGATAAACAAAATTTGTATTTTTGAGATAAGCTAATCTAGTTATAAATCAATAAAACCATCATTATCATGAATTATTTAATTATTGCACTTCAAATTATAGTGGGTATAAGTATACTTAACGTATGGCTAATACAATATAATAAAGCAACAAAATGGCGAGGCGGAAATGCAAAAACTTTATTAGAAGAGTTTCGTGTTTATGGACTATCAAAGCAAATGTGTTACATCGTTGGTTTTTTTAAGGTAACTCTTGCTGTTTTATTAATTTGTGCTATTTGGTTTCCTGTTTTAAAACAACCAGCAGCATTAGGATTAGCTTTACTTTTATCGGGATCTGTTGTGATGCATTTTAAGATTAATGATCCATTGATAAAATCTTTTCCTGCAGCGTTGTTTTTAACCTTATGCCTAATTATTGCTTTTATTTAAAGTCTAATACGAAGTAATTTTGTAATAATATTCTACACAAATATATAAGTTTATAAGTGTAAATATTAACGATGGTAAGGCTTGTGCTATACTATCTTTTATTTTTATCCTAACTATAAAACCTGACAACATTAAAATTGTTAATCCCGCAGAAGCTATTAATGTTAGTATTGGAGACAGGAAAAAACCTAAAATCAAGCCTAAAGCTCCTAATATTTGTAAAATGCCTGTTAGGACTCTTTGTTTGTCTAAGCCAAATCTTTTAAACTCGTCTTTCATTTTCTGAGAAGACAGGCAATTAATACCATAAAATAAAAAGGAACAACTAGATAGTAGTATTGCTAAATTTAAAAGACTCATTTAATTGACGTTATAAAATGCTTAATAAAAAAGCTAGAAACCTTAATTAAGTTTTTCTAACTGTTTCATAACTTCTTCAGCTTCAAACGTTTTTTGATCACTTAGTTTTCTGTTTGTGGTAGACAACGTGTGCGCTTCTTTTAAAAGCGTTTCATATTTAGCTTGTAATTTTTCTTTTTCTGATTTCTTTTTGAATATTCCGAACATATCGTTATTATTTAGTGTCTTTTGTATCTATTAGTTTTAATTGTGTGAAGATACAAAATGTTTAACAATACAAGTGTAAGGTTAAACAAAATTAACAAGTAATAATGTCACTTATTGCTCAATCCATTTTATTTAAAAAAAGAAATTGGGCTAGTTTTTTAATAACGTAAAATAAAAAGTGGTTCCAACACCTTCTTGACTGTCAACCCAAATAGTCCCTTTATAGTAAGTAATAATTTTTTTTACAATGGACAAACCTATACCAGAAGATGATCCTGTACTTTCTAATTTAGTAAAGACTTTAAAAATTTTGTCGTAATAATCAGATTTAATACCAATACCATTGTCTTTGACAAAAAACTGATAATGATCATCATGATCTGTGTAACCAACTTGTATACTTCCTTTTTCTGGATTACCATATTTTATGGCATTTTGTATCAAATTTTGAAACACTTGTTTAAATCGCCAAGCATTACCATTTATACTAGGTAAGTTTGGTTGTACTGTTATGTTAACGTAAGTTGGTACTAATAGTGTTTGTATAACCTCGTCTATGATTACATTAAAATCAATAGATTTATCTTCTGCCTCAAGTCTGTCTATGGTTGAGTAATCTAAAATTCCTTTGATTAAAAAATCCATCTTTTCTACATTAAACAATACTTGATGTAATGGAGTTAATGCAGCATCCTCCAATATATCTTTATGGTCGTCCATAAACCAACTTATTAGCGTATGGATATTTATTAATGGTGCTTTTAAATCGTGTGATACAACATGAGCATATTCATTTAACTCTTCATTTTGACGTGATAAAAACTGTAATAATTCTTCTTTTTTAGCCTCTTGCTCCTTAAGACGTTCTTCATTTTCCTTTCGTTGAATAATATTTACTAGCATGTTAGCAAATACAAAAAGGATATCTTTTTCTTGATCATTAAATTTATTAATTTGTTTAACGGAGTCAAATCCTATAAAACCTATCAATTCTTTATTTTTAAACTTAGGTATCGTTATTAAGCTTTTAATGCCTTGTGGCTCTAAAACAGCACGTAAACCATGCTCGCCATCTTTTGGTAATAAACTGACATCTTCCACAAAAAAGGCTTCCCCTTTTTTATGTGCTTCAACCCATTGCGGAAAATAATCTAATGGGACTTGCTGTAAATTATCCAATTCTGGTTCAATACCTTGTGCACACCACTCGTAAGTATTAGACGTGGTGTTGTCTTTAAAATTGTATGAAAAAATGTAACTTCTGTCAGACTCTACAAACTCGCATATTTGTTGTAAAGAAGTATTAATTAAATTTTCAATGTCTGATAAATCAGAGTTAATATATTGTGTAGATATACTGATTAGTAACTCTTGAAAACGAATTTGTCGCTCTATAATTTTATCTTTTTCTAATTGTTTTAAATAATTTAATTTATTGGTTTTAAGTTGTTCTGAGTGGGTTCCTAAAGGGTCTTGATAATCATTTTTCATAGCACTAATCAGAATTTTAAATGCGGTTAAGTTAGTTTGGTTTTACTAATATAATATTTACATTTTTAAAACTAATATTATCCATGTTCAAATTAACATTTTTTTTCCTACAAGCTTTTTAACGACGCTAGTTGACTTAAGTATTTGATTAGCAAATTAGTCCGTATTTACACCAAGAGATTAACTATTTTCAAAGCTACTTTGTATAAAAATCAAGTATATTTGCAAAGGTTGAAATTGAAGTAAAATAGCTATAAATTCAATCTTACTTTTATAAAAAATAATTTTCAAATCAAACAATTATGAAACAATTTGGAATAGTGTTAACAGCACTATTAATTAGTGGTCTATCATTTGCTCAATTAGAAGTCTCTTTAAGTACAGGTTATGCTGTTGGAAGTGCTGGAATGAAATTAGGAGAATCTATTAACCTATCAGAAACAGAAAACGCTTATGGTAGTTATGGTGAAGGTGCAAACGTGCAATTAAGAGGTACTTATTATTTTAATGAGTCTTTTGGTGTAGATTTAGGTTTAGGATACTTACATGGTACAGACCAAACGGTATCTGAAGTTAGCGTACCAAATCGTGAAATAGATGCTGTTGCGAGAGCTCGTGCTTTTGGAGCATCAACATCTATTGTCTATAAATTTACAAACAATATTTATGGTCGTTTTGGTGCTTTATTAAAATTAGGTGGAAAAACGGAAGCTGTAGTCTATGATAAGTCAACACTTAGTCAAGCTGAAGCTGATGCTTTTGGAATCCCTTTAGGGTCTTATTCTGAGACAAATTATAAAGAAGATTTTCATGGACATTTTCCGCTAGGATTTGTAGGTGCTTTAGGTTATAAATTTAATTTAAATGATAATTTAAATTTATTTATTGAAGCTGAGTATTACGGAATTAGCTTAAAGCGTAAAGATTCTGAAATTACTGAATTCAATACAGATGTAGTATTACCTGATGGTACTGTTGCATTTGCTGGTTTTTACAATATAGATAATTTACCAAATGGTTATAATAAAGAAACAACTTATGTTGATAATTTATCTAATACAAATACAGATTCTTCAAGAAAATTATCTCAAAAAGTACCTTATTCGTCATTCGGAATTAACTTTGGAATTACCTATAAATTTAAAAGTAGTTCTAAAAAACAATAAGTCTTTTAAATAGTACATATAAAAAAAATAAAGCCTATTAAAACGTGATTTTAATAGGTTTTTTTTGTGCTGAATATTTAAAGGTTTTTAATTTGAAATACAAAATTAGTTGATTAATAATTAAAATGTTAAGATCTTAAAATCGAAACTATATTATTAACAGTATGCCTTGCAGTTTTGCCGACACCGTAAATAGTCGCAGATGCAAATCCAGTCCAACTACCATAACCAACTAACCATAAATTTGGTAATTTTTTACACTTAGTATAACTGGTCTCTATTTTATTATTTTCAATAATACCCAAGGTCTCTAAATGTTTTAAGTTAGCCTTAAAACCAGTGCACCAAATCACTGCGTCAAATGCAGTTTTATCTTCATTGTCCCAAACAACTCCATTATCGTAAAAAGAAGAAAAAGGACGTTTAGACGTTAGTGCACCTCTACCTCTAGCCTCTTTTACGCTTTGTACCATGACAATATCGCTTAACGATGTTTTTAAACCAGCATTAGTATTACCTGTTTTTCCATAAAACTTATCTGTAGCATCATTAAACAAATAGCGACCATCAATACCATCAGGTAAAAAATTAGGCTCAGTTATAGTAACCCATTGGGTTTTTGCAACTTTAGAAACTTCTGCTAAAACTTGTGCTCCCGAGTTTCCGCCTCCTACTATTAATACACTTTTGTTAGTATAGGAATCTGCATTTTTATATTCTGAAGAATGTATCATGGTTCCTAAAAACATCTCTTGCTTAGGATATGTTGGTATATAAGGGTTTTGTGCAGTTCCTGTAGCACTAACTAAGGTTTTACAGTAATACGTTCCCGTATTTGTTTCAAGTTTATAGCCAAACGCTGTTTTATGTACAGCGGTTACTTTAGTACTTCTTTTAATATTTAAATTATAACGTATTTCATATTGCTTTAAATACTCAATAAAACTCGTTTTACTAGGATATTCGGATTCGCCTTCAGGCATTCCCCAACCAGATAATGAGCTGAATTGTGTTGGAGAAAACAACTTTAAACTGTCCCAAGTATTTGTCCATGATCCACCTGCTTGATCTTGATCGTCCAAAACTAAATATTCAATTTTATAACGTCTTAAAAAATAGGCGACAGACAAACCTGCCTGACCACCACCAATAACAAGTGTTTCGTATATTTTCATTAAAACTAAATGATTAATTAGAAAAGCTTCATCATTAAATGTACAAAAATTAGTGCTAATCAGTATTTAGCTCATCCATAATTTCTGCAAATAATTGATACGATTTAATACGGTCGTTAATATCATAAATATTAGTAACAGCAATAAGCTCGTCAGCTTTAGTCTGCTCCATAAATGCTTTAATTTTAGGCTTTACAGTATCTTTGCTACCAATAAAAGAATATTTTAACATTTGATGTACCTGAGGATTTTTTAAAACCTCTTTGTAATACTCTGTCATCTCTGTTGGTGGTTGTACTGCTTGTCTCTTGCCTGTAAATAAGCCAACAATCATGCTAATTAATGACGTAGATAGACGCTCTGCTTCTTGATCAGTATCTGCAATAATAATGTTTACACCAGTAATAACATAAGGTTTTTGCAACACTGATGAAGGTTGAAATTTATTTCTATAAATATCTAAAGCATCCCATAAATGAGTTGTCGCAAAGTGACTTGCAAATGCATAAGGTAATCCCTTTTTAGAGGCTAAATGAGCACTAACTGTACTTGATCCTAAGATGTAAATAGGAACAGTCACGCCTTCTGCAACTGTAGCTCTAACTTTAGATGTTGCATTATCTTCAGAAAAATATTGCTGAATTTGTCCTACCATATTAGGAAATGCGTGTGCAGCTTCCATAAAATCAGATCTAATCGCTTCAGCTGTTTCACGATCTGTTCCAGGTGCTCTACCCAAGCCTAAATCAATACGGTTAGGATATAACGTCGCTAATGTACCAAACTGCTCTGCTACTATTAATGGCGAATGATTTGGTAACATAATTCCTCCAGATCCAATAGTTATTGTTTTGGTGCCTTGTGCAACATAACCAATTAAAATTGAGGTGGCACTACTACCTATATTGGGCGAGTTATGGTGTTCTGCCAACCAATATCTTTTATAACCAAAGTCTTCCGCTTGTTGTGCTAAATGTAACGCATTATCATAGGTTTGCTTTAGTGAATGATCTTGAGACACTAACGCTAAATCTAAAATAGAATATGATGTTTTTTGAGTTTTCATAGTTTGTAGGTGTGCTATTATAAGTCTGTTTTAGACCTTAAATATTGCAACTACAAAGTTACATAACATAGTACTGCTAAGGTTGTATGTATCTATTAAACTTTTGCTAAAGCCTTCTTAATAAATTATAATAGTTGTGCACTTCAAGAAAGACTTAAGTGTTTATAATAGTTGTATTTTTGTGTTTTAATATCCAAAACACGGTTGTAACAAGAAAGTATTAAATACATGATTATACCTAAACTACACTATATAACACAAGGCGAAACTGCTAAACAAATTTTAGAAAATGTGCAAAAGGCATGTACTTCTGGTGCAGAATTAGTACAATTACGTTATAAAAATGTGTCTGAAAAAAAGTTTTTAAAATTGGCTGAAGCGGTTATAAAAATAACATCCCATTATCAGACAAGATTAATTATAAATGACCATTATAAATTAGCTAAAACGATTAAAGCAGATGGAGTCCATTTAGGACCTTCAGACACTTGTCCAACTATTGCTAGAAAACACTTATATACTTGGCAAAGTATTGGAGGTACTGCTAATACTTTAGAAGACTGCGAAACTTTAATCACTAAAGAAGTTGATTATATTAGTTTGGGACCTTTTAGATTTACTGATACTAAAGCCAATGTAGGACCAATTCTAGGTTTAGAAGGTTATAATGCAATTATGGATGTTTTAAATACAACAACGCCAATTATTGGTGTTGGAGGAATTACAACTTCAGATATTGAAGCTATTTTAAAAACGGGAATTTCTGGAGTGGCTGTTTCTAGTCAAATTACTAAAAACTTTGAAAGTATAAAAACATTTAACCAATTGCTTAAAGCATCTGTTATAGCAGAACAACGTCATACTTTTGAATAATTTATAATAACATTAAGTTTTATAAAACAAAAAAGCTATCATAATTAAAATTATGATAGCTTTTTTTATAAGTTGTAATTTATGGATTAACTAATTAGTTAATCTTAATAGTTAATACACCTCTTCTGTTTTCTGCTCTACCAGCAGCAGTTGTATTAGTAGTTGCTGGTTGCGTCTCTCCTACTCCTGTAGTCGTAATAACATCTGAAGCTAATCCTTTAGATACTAAGTAATCTTTAATAGTTTGCGCTCTTTTTACAGATAGGTTGTAGTTATAGTTAACACCACCTTTGTTGTCTGCATGACCAACTATAGACACGTTGTAAGATGCATCTTTAGTCATATCTGTAGTTAATTGATCTAAGATTATTTTAGCATTTAAATCAAGCTCTGCACTATCATAAGCAAAATACACTTTTCTTTCGCCTTCAATAGGGTTAGCAACTGGCTTAACGTCTTTAACAACAACAGGACAACCGTTATCTGTTCCTTTTACCCCAGGACAGTTATCTTTATTATCAGGGAAACCGTCACCATCAGTATCTGGACATCCACCAAATTCAACACGACCTTTTACTTCAGGACATAAATCGTCTTTATCAGCAACACCATCACCATCAGTATCAGGACATCCACCAAGACTAGCTAATCCTGCAACTTCTGGACAAACATCATACTCGTTTGGTACACCATCTCCATCAATATCGTTATTTACTTCTTCCTTAGCGTTTCCATTTCCTAATTTATACACGATACCTAAGCTATGGGCAAAATGTTTTGGTAAGTAGTCTTTAAACGCATGTTTGTAAGTGGTTTGCAAGTTTAATCCAAAATCATCATTGATGCTATATTTTAAACCAACTGCACCATTAACAGTACCTGCACCAACTAAATCTGAACCGTTTGCTGCATAAGATGTATTATAAGGACCTTCTTCAATCCAAGTATAACCACCACCAACTGCTAAAAATGGTTGTAAATCGTTTTTACCAAATGCATAGTTAATCATACCATCTAAACCGTAATACTTAAGGTTGTCTACTAAAACGCTTTCATCTGCACTACCTAAATCACCCCATTTAGTTAACTCATTTAAAGTACCTCTTGCAGTAATAGATAAGTTTTTGTTGAAATTTTTAGTTACACCAACATATACACCTAAATTCCAGTGATCGTTAAGGTTAAAAAATTCGTCAAAATAATCTCCTTGAGGCGCATTTTCTCCAACAGGATAAACATCAATAGCACTTACACCAGTTTCAAAAGACCAACGTTTGTCATTTTTAGAATCTGTAACTGACATGTCAGCACTGTTTTCTTCCTTAATAGTATCTTGATTTAAGCTATAAACTAAACCTAAACTGTGTGCCCAATGCTTTGTTAAATAGTCCTCAAATGAGTGCTTATATGTTGTCTGTAAGTTAATACCAAATCTATTAGTAACGTTATAACGTAATCCTAAAGCTCCATTTACAGTACCAGCACCAACTAAGTCTGATCCGTTAGCAGCAAAAGAAGTATTGTATGGACCTTCTTCAATCCAAGTGTAACCACCACCAACTGCTAAAAAAGGTTGTAATTTACCTTTACCAAAAGCATAATTGATCATAGCGTCTAAACCATAATATTTTAGGTTATCCACTAATACACTTTCATCTGCAGCACCTAAATCACCCCATTTGCTAATTTCGCTAAAAGTACCTCTAGCAGAAAGTGATAAGTTATTATTAAAGTTTCTTGTAATCCCAACATAAACACCGTAATTCCAATGATCGTTTAGATTTAAAAATTCGTCTAAATAATCTCCTTGAGGAAAATCTTCTCCGACAGGATAAACATCAATTGCAGTAAAACCAGTTTCAAAAGACCAAGTCTTTTCTGTGTTTTGTGCAAAAGAAAATTGCATACTAAATACTAGTATAAGTGTTAATGATAAAATGTTGTAATACTGTTTCATATTCAAATTATTTTTTATTTTAAAAATTAATTAAGCCGGCAAATTAACAACAATTGAAATCAATAAAAGACAAAAATTTTAATGAAATAATAAGCTGTCAAAACCCACAATTATCGAAATAATAATGATTTTGAATTAGAGTGTAGAATCGTTAATTAATTATGTTTAAATATGGTTTAAGTCTAATGTTTTTAGTACTTAACTAGTAAATGCATAAAAGTTAAATTCGTCATAAAACCGAAAAAAAGTGTTGTCATTATTAGTAAGAAATTCCATTCAAACGATGAACAGTAAAAAAGTCCGTTGTAGTAAAAATCTTATCACATTTAAAATATAGTTTTTTGATTAAAATTTAATTTTTGATGGTGCAAAACGTTTAAAAATATCAGTTTTAGTATTTCAAAATCTGTTAAAAAACTATATTCGCAGCATGTGGATGTATTTAGGTTTATTAGCAGCTCTTTTTTTAGGATTACATAATTTGTGTAAAAAGCATGCAGTACAAGGTAATGAGGTTTTTCCTGTACTTTTAGGTACCATTGGATCTGGCTTTTTATTTATACTTCCGTTTTTTATTGGTTCTGTTTTTTTTCCAGAGGAAACCAAAAACTTAGGATTTTATATTACTAGTATTCCTTGGCAAACGCATGGTTTTATATTTATCAAATCAATGATTATGGCTGCGTCATGGATATTAGCCTATCAAGCGTTAAAACATTTACCCATAACTATTGTCACACCAATCCGATCCGCAGGTCCTTTTTTTACTTTTATTGGAGCCATAATTATTTATAACGAAACGCCTAAGTTTTTACAATGGATAGGTTTTTTTCTTATCATATTTTCTGTAATCCTCTATTCTAGAATTGGTAAAAAAGAAGGTATTATATTTAAAAGAAACAAATGGATTTTCGCTATTATCGGAGCAACATTTTTAGGTGCTTCTAGCGGTTTATATGATAAATTTTTGATTCAGAGTTTAAGCCTTAACCCTCAAACGTTACAATTTTGGTTTTGTTGGTATACCATACTAATTTTAATAGTTATATTATCTATTACGTGGTTTCCGTATAAAGCTAAACGACAAGCGTTTAAATGGCGTTGGACTATTATTGCTGTTGGTATTTTATTACAAGCAGCAGATTATTTTTACTTTAAAGCACTACAAGATCCTGATGCCTTAATCATGTTATTATCTGCTATAAAAAGAAGTCAACTTATAATTGCAGTTGTAATTGGAGGGATTGTTTTTAAAGAACATAATAAACGCAAAAAACTTGTTCCTTTATTTGGGATATTATTAGGTGTCTTTTTGATTTTATATTCTTAAAAACAAAAGTGGTTTATAATAAAATAATACTTTTAAATCGATTTTATAGCTGCTTGTATCTGTATTCTAGCCATATCATAAACTAACTTAGAATTTGAGGTATTAATAACAGATAACTCTGTGCATGCTAAAACTACAATTCCATTTTTGGTATACTTATTAAGCAAATCATTAAATATGTTTAATTGCTTAGGATTTGTATCACCATTGTAAACAGCTATTCTTAAATTGTCTATTAGTTGCATATCTGCATCAGAAGCCTTAACAATATTAATGTTTTGCGCAGTAAATTGAGATGTTAAGTAGTTGGACTGCATGGTATATAATGTGCCAAAAATGGTGATATTAACATGATTATTTCCTGTAATTTTGGAAATCGTTTCTTGTATAGCATGTATTACATGGGTTTTAATTTGTAACCTATCTATAGTTTCATGTAAGGTAATATTTGGAACTAAAATATTGTCTACTTTTAAAGCGTCAAGTGTATTTAAATGCGTTTTTACAATAGTGTCTAAGGCATTGGACGTATTTGGTAACAGCTTATTTATTGTATCAAAATCTACATTCAACAGTTTAAAAGGACATGTGCTAAATCCACCATATTTTTTGTTATACATAGCATTAAGCGTTTTTATGTAAAACAATGTAGAATAACTTCCAAGTCCCAATACGCCTAATGTGCTCATTCTATTTCAAGGATGTAGTTAGCAAAATAGTTATTACTATCGCTTAATTTATTTTTTATATTGAATTGAGTATTGGTGATAATATTATTTAGAATTTCATCATTATATTTTCTCGAAATTTCTAAATGAATTTTTTCGTTTTTAATAAAGCTGAACGTTTTATTTATCGCTTTAATATGGACGTCTTGATTTATGGTACTTGTTATGTAGCTTTTGGCAATACCTTCTTTTTCATTATAAGTTGGTGTGTGTATAAAGTTGTTTCTGTTAAAATCAGCATCTAATTCTTTATTAATTCGGTCTAATAAATTTAAATTAAAAGCTGCTGTTACACCTTGACTGTCATTATAAGCAGGCAAAACAATGTCTTCAGATTTAATTAAATCTACTCCTAAAAAAAGTTTGTCTCCTAGGTTTAGATTAGCGCTTAAATTTTGCATAAAAATTGATGCAATAGCATCATTCATATTACCAATATTAGATCCTAAAAATAGAATTACCTTAGGATGTTTACTATGCTTTAAAGACTCTAAAACCTCAAAATAATCACCTTGTTTTGTCTTAACAGACACAGCAGGTAAATCTGTTTTTAGGGTACTTTCTAAATTATCTAATGCGTTTTGAGAAATGTCAATAGGAAGATAACTGTAATCAAAACCTTCTTGACTTAGCAATTTAAGGAGCTCTTTGGTTTTTGTACCATCTCCAGCACCTAACTCTATTAATTCAAAATAAGTGTCTTTCTTTAATTTTAAAGATGCTATAATATTAGACGTTTGGTTTTTAAAAATATCATGCTCTGCTCTAGTCAGATAATATTCTGGTAAACCCATAATTTGGACAAAAAGGGCATCTCCTTTTTTATCATAAAAATATTTTGATGGTAAGTTTTTATGTTGTGCGCTTAAACCTTTGTTTACTGCGTCTTTAAATTGTTGTATCATGTATTATTTTACTAATCTAATTCCTGTGTATTGCCAACGCTCTAGTGGGTTGAAAAAATTTCTGTACGTATTCCTACTATGGTTTTGAGATGTCGCTACAGATGCGCCACGTAATACCATTTTGTTACTCATAAATTTTCCGTTATACTCACCTACTGCTCCATTTGCTTTTTCAAAATTAGGATATGGTAAATAGGCACTTGCTGTCCATTCCCAACGTTTTCCCCATTGCAATGTGTTAGACGCTACTTCCCATTCAAACTCTGTTGGTAATCGCATCCCTTTCCATTCTGCGTAAGCATTAGCTTCATAAAAATTAATGTGACTTAAAATAGCATTTTTGTCTACTGGTTGTAAACCTGCTAAGGTATAGTAATGCCAAATTTCATCTATTTTAAACCAATATAAAGGTGCGTTTATGTTGTTTTTGTTTACCCAAGACCAACCTTCATCTAACCAAAGGTTAAAATCAGAATAACCTCCAGCTTCCATAAATGCTATATAATCACCATTTGTGACTAAAAAATTATTTATTTCAAAATCATTAATAAACACTTTGTGCACTCCTAGTTCGTTATCATAACAAAAATCCTCTCCGTTGTAACCAACTTGGTAGATTCCTTCATTAATTTTGGTTGTGTCCAAAGCTATATTATGATCTTTTAAAAGATTATAATCTTTTTTATAAACCGGAAATAGTGGATTGTGACCAAACATATATTTTACATCAGTAATCAGTAATTCTTGATGTTGCTGCTCATGATTTAATCCTAAAACAATTAAATCTTTTAATTCCTTACTAGAATTTTGATCTAAAAGTTTTAATACATTTTTATCTACATAACTCCTGTAATCTAAAATATCGCTAGTAACTGGTCTAGACATATTACCTCGATTAGACTGCAAAATACGTGTACCTAATGTATTGTAATAACTATTAAATAAAAAGCCATAATTAGCGTCAAACGTTTTATAATTGGGTAAAAAAGGTTTTAAAATAAACTCTTCAAAAAACCAAGTCGTATGTGCTAAGTGCCATTTTGGAGGACTAGCAAATGCTGCAACTTGAATTGAATAGTCTTCAACATTTAAATGACTACAAAACGATACTGTTTGCGATCTGACCTGTGTGAAATGTGCTTTAATACTCATATATATTTAATACATCATGATGTTTTGAATTGTGCTTTTGGTGACTACGTATATTTTAAATTACTGATTTAAAATCTTACCATGATACTCAAATTTAAATAAAATGATTGTAACAGACTATTTATAGTATGGACATTATGGCTTATTAACTGTGCTTAAGTCGACTTTAGCGTTATTACTTACACAATATTTGAATTTTAACTATTATATTTAAACGCTTTAATTATGGAAAGTATAGATTTATGTGGTCTTCCGGAAACTGTAGCGTAATCTGAAGACACGTTGTAAGCATCATTTAATATGCCTTCATAAATTCCTGCAATAACAATTCCCATAAAGTTTCCTAATGCTGCTTTTCTTTCTTTAGCATAATCTTCAACTGTAACAGAGTTAAACAAAAGATTAGTGCCATAAACTTGGTTAATATATGATGCCAATTGATTTTGTGTGATAGCCTCTCCAACAAGATTGTAAATTTTATTATTATGTTTGTCTTGGGTTAACATTTTTGCATAAGCAAACCCTAGCTCATCTCTACTGGTATACGTGCACTTACCAGACGCTGCACAATTAGTAATTTTGCCTTCTTTTACATAAGTATCGATATACTCTAAATCTGGCTCAATGTAAATTCCGTTTCTACCAATAACCCATTCCAAACCTGAGTTTTGCACGTCTTTTTCTGTTTGTCTATTGGTTTGTACGATAGGACTAAAAGCATTTCCAGTTTCTGCACCAACAATACTTGTATAAACAATTTTTTTAACACCATTTTGCTTTGCTGCTTCAATAACATTTTGGTGCTGAATTATACGTTTTTCTGGTGCATCCATACCAGAAACTAGCAATAAAACATCTATACCTTTTAACGCATTTACAAACTGTTTTTGATTGTTGTAATCGCCTTCTCTGATTGGTACATCTAAAAATTTTGCTTTTTCTGGTGTTCTAGCAATACCTACAATATTGTCCTTTCCTATTAATTGAATAAGATTTTTAATTATTGAAGTCCCTAATTTACCACTTGCGCTTGTTACTGCTATTTTCATTATACATTTATTTTGCTAACACTTTCTACTATTTTACTACTTAAAATAATAATTACGTGGTAATTGTAAGGTTTTAAAACTACTTTTAAATATTAGTACATGGTATTATTGTGAGCCGATGTTTTTGGTATTTGCTGAATGCTATCCCAATGCTCCACAATTTTTCCTTCAGCATTAAATCTAAAAAAATCCATAGTGACGTATTGGTCATTATCTGGCCAAATTTGATGCGTATGTAAAGCTACTAAATCCCCTTCAGCAACACTTCTGACAAAATCCATAGACTTTACAGGATATTCTTTTTGCATGCGATTAAAATAATCAATAAATGCTTGAGGTCCATCTGCAACCATAGGATTATGTTGTATATACTGTTCTCCAACATACAGTTCTACTGCTTTTGTTGGATTGCCTTCATAGGCCATTTTATAGAAAGCAATAGCATTCTCTTTGTTTTTTTGAATATCCATAAGTTATTTAGTTTTTAAATTTTAATGCTTCTATCTCTTTTTGCAAAGCTTCTGCTTTATCCTTAAATTTTTGCATAGCTTTTTTAAGTTGTTCTATTTTTTTTAAAGCATCTTCATCTTGAACTGCTTCATACACTTCAACAGTGTTTTTAACTTTATATTTTGCTTTTGCACCACAAGTTGGGCATGTTTTTATGTCTGACATATTGTTAATTATTTAAAATAAAAAAGGCTACATCTTGTAGCCTTTTCTGCTATTAATTAAAAATTTAAAAAGGAATGAATTATTAATTAGGGAAATTAAATTTACCATTTGTATTTTTTCTATTTGCTTCTGGAATAATAGTTTCCATTACGTCCCAATGTTCTGCAATTTTACCATCTTCTACTCTAAATAAATCATAATATGAGGTTGGTTGATTTGCAAATTTACCTTCGCTTATGGTTAATACAAAATTACCTTCGCCTAATACTTTATGCACTGTATCAAACTCCATTCTAACACCTTGTTTGGCCATAACTTCTAGAGCTTTACCTAAACCTGATAGACCATCTGCAATGTTGGGATTGTGTTGTATATACTGGTCTCCATTAAAATACCCTTGTAATTTTTCCATTTTACCATTTACTAAAATATCGTTTACAAAGTTAGAAACTGTTGTCTTGTTTGCTTGTGTTTTTTCTAAATCTGTAATACTTTTTGTTCCATCTGTTTGAGAATGACCACTTGGGTTTAAGTCTGCAACTGGAATTAAATTATCCCAATGCTCTACAATTAATCCATTTTCAAATCTAAAAATATCAAACCCTACTTTTGGTCCAAAAAAATCGTAAACGGTTTGTGTAAATACATAATCTCCATCTTGAAAAGCTCTTATTGTATTTACTTTAAAACCATCTTTTGGAGCCAACTGTAATAAAGCTCCAAACCCATCTAAACCATCTCCAACAGATAGATTGTGTTGTGTATATTTTTTTGGGTTTATATAAGAAATTGCTTTTTTGTCTCCTGTTTCAATACTTTTTAATACAGCTATAGTTTTTTCTTTATTTGATAATTTTGTGATTGTTTTCATTTTAGCTTCCTTTTTAAAAGTTGCTTTTGTTGTTTCTTTTTCCGACTTGCAAGACGCTAAAGTTAGTATTAGCGATAATGCGATAAGATAATTCTTCATTTTAATTTATGTATGTTTTTTGTGAGTACAAAATTAAAATAGAACCCTTAGTAACTAAAGATAAATATGTGCTTAAAAATGGTAAATATAGAACCTTAAATACTAATTTAGTTCTTTTTTGAATTGATTTGGGGTGAATCCTGTATTCTTTTTAAAGTATTTAACAAAATTTGTAGGTTCTTCAAAACCTAAGGCATAGGCTAATTCTGTACTTTTTATTTCTGAATTTACAAGTTGTCGTTTTGCTTCTAACACTATAAATTCATCTATAAATTGTTTTACTGTAATTGAAAGAGTTTCTTTACAAATAGAGTTTAAGTGCTTGTAAGTTATATTTAGTTTTTGTGCATAAAAGTTGGCATTTCTACTAGTAATATAATGCGTTTCTAGTAAAGCCTTAAACGCTAAAAAAGTATTAATTTGTTTTGATGGTTTTAAATGAAAAGTTTGATGCTGTTTTAAGCGTTCTAATTTTGAAAAAATTATAGAATGTAAGGATTTATATGTGTTTTCTTGATTATAATCTTCTTTCTGACTGTTATATTCTTCAAATAATAATTCGAAATAATGAATAACATTAGAGTTTTTTGGCACTTGAATAATTGGAGAAAACAAATGTGCATTAAACAATCTAATTAATTCGTTTTTTGGTAATGCATTTATTTGTTTTTTTAGATAATCTTCTGTGAATAATAAAATATAGCCTTTTAAATTTTCGGTAAACTGAAACGCATTAATTTGACCTTTAGATATATGAATAATGGTATTTTGCTTTACCGAATGCCATACAAAATCTACCAATTGCTTGCTTTCACCTTCAGTATATAATACAATCATATTAAAAGCAACTTGATGTGCTTTTTCCGGATGATGATCTACAGCGTTATCCTTTCTAATAGCAAGACTTTCAATAGATAAAATTTCAATTCCACTATTATTTGGCTTTTGAGAATTAAAAACAATTTGAGGAATATCCTTTGGCATTACATTTTAGTATTAAAATTTTCTAATGCTTTTCTAATATGTTCGCTGTCCCAATGGTTATCAAAATCTACAATACCTCTTTTAAAATCTGCATCTAACAATTCTTCTTGTTCTTTAAGCTCTTTTCTTGCTTTAAATATATAATCTTCATCACGTTTAGGTCCTTTTGCTAAGCGCCTTAAACTGGTTTCGTCGTATTTAATAAAGTTTTTAACCTGTCTGTTAAGGGTGTATTTTCTAAATCCTAGCTTATGCAATACATCACTAGCTAATGATAAAGAAGTGTCCAGCGATTCTCTATAAAAATTTTCTAGTCCAAGGTTTAACAATTCGTACGCATCTTCTCTATTTTTAGTCCGAATCATGAGTTGTATATGTGGATATTTTTCGTTTACAATTTTACTAATAGCTTTAGTTACACTTAATTTGTTGGTAGCAATAATTAATATTTTGGCCTCTGCAATTCCTGCCGATTCTAATAAATCTAAACGTGTTGCATCGCCATAATACACTTCAAATCCCATTTTACGTAAAAAATCAACACGATTTGAATCCTGATCTAATACGGTAGCTTCCACACCATGAGACCTTAAAAAGCGACCAACTGTACTTCCAAAATTACCAAACCCAACTAAAATAATTTTTTGAGATTTTGCAATATGGTCCATAGGTCGTTTAATTGATTCTTTAGTACCTACTTTTGGGAGTATAAAGCGCTCATTAATTATACTTAAAATTGGTGTTAATGCCATACTTAGAGCTGTAATAACTAATAGCATATCCATTTGTTGTTGCTCCAAAATATTAAGACCAAAAGCAAAAGATAACAATACAAAAGCAAATTCTCCAACTTGTGCTAAACTGAAAGTTAATAGTAATTTTTGATCTATTTTTAGATTAAAAACACGACCAGTAATAAATAAAACGACTGCTTTTAATACCACAATTGCTATTAAAACGCCTCCAATAGTAAGCGGACTTTTTGCTATTAGTATAAAATTAATAGAAGCTCCAACTGCCATAAAAAACAAACCTAACAGTAAGTTTTTAAAAGGTTCTAATGTACTTTCTAATTCATGTTTAAACTCACTGTTAGATAGTACAACTCCACCTAAAAAAGCACCTAAAGCAGGACTAATACCTACTAATTCCATAATAAAAGATATACCAAAAACAATTAGGAATGCTGCAGCTATAAGTAATTCTCTTACCTCTGTTTTAGCAACTTTTCTTAACATTGGCACAATTATATAGCGTCCTAAAGCAATAATAACAACTACCGATAGAATAATAGCTATTGTTTGCAAACCAAGTGGTAAACTCTCTATTAGACTTAAAGATTCACTGTGATTATTGGTTTGTGCTTCTGTTTTAGAATTAGACAATAAAGGCATTGCACCAATCATAAAAATCACGATTATATCTTGAAATAATAAAATAGAGAATGCCGAAGTCCCAAAGGTCGTATCCATCAAGCCTTTTTCTTTTATAGTTTGCATAGCAATAGCTGTGGACGATAATGCTACAGCCATAGCAATTACTAATGCGACTTCCCATTCATATCCCAAAAAGGTGAATAGTAAATGGGTTAATAACATGGTACCACCTACTTGTATTCCTCCCATTCCGAGTATGGTTTTACGCATATTCCAGAAGTTTTTAGGTTCAATTTCTAACCCAATAAGAAATAGCATCATTACGACACCAAATTCTGCGAAATGCAAAATATCTTGACCTTCTTCACCAATAAAACCTAATACATAAGGTCCCATTAATACACCTGCTAATAAATAACCAATAACAGAACTTAATCCTAATCGTTTGGCAATAGACACGCATATAATTGCTCCTGCTAAAAACACTATGGCTTCAAAAAGTAAACTTCCAGTCATATTTTAAATGATTTTAAGTTGTGGAATGTCGTTAATAAATGATTTTTTCTCAAAATCGTTTATAGTTAAATCGGCTTGAAGCAAATCGATTAATTTACCATAATTAATTTTGTAATCATTTAATTTTTCATCGGAAAGATTATGAGTTCCCATTACTGCAAATGGCGGTAAATAGGACATACCACATAAATTTGCAGTTTGCTCAAAGGGTCTTAAAAATTGCTCAACCGTGAAGCTGTTATATCCTGCGGAACAATATACTTCTTTTGATCCACCAGTTGTTATGGCATTTAAACACGTTTTATTGTGCAAAGCTTTTCCTTCTGGACCATAAGCCCAATTAAATTCTAAAACCATATCAATCCATTGTTTCATTAAAGGCGGACAACTATACCAATAAAACGGATGATGCCATATAATAATATCGTGATCTTGTAAAAGTTTCTGCTCTCTTGGTACATCTATATGAAAATCGGGATACTCATCATACAAATCATGAAGCGTCACATTTTCTTTATCTTTGATATGGTTGATTAAAGCCAAATTAGCTCTAGATTTTTCAAATTTTGGATGTGCAAAAAGAATTAGAATTTTTTTCATATTTTGAAATATCTTCAATTTAGAATTATACTTTTAAAATAATTTAGGTAATTAAATTGAAAGACAACTTTATACCTTGAATAATCATACCCGTTCCTATTATAGCTATAATTAATCCCATAATTTTTCCAATAACAGAAATTACATTATTACCAAAAATTTTGACAATTATATCACTTAACCTAAAAGTGAAATAAGTTAATAAACTCATTAAACCAAAAATAGAAATCACTAAAATTATATGTATAGTTTCTACATTTGCGACAAAATTCATAGCAGTTACAATAGTTCCTGGTCCAGCTAATATTGGAATTGCTAATGGTGAAACAGCTATATTTTCATCTATATCTACATTATCTATGGTTTTTACATTGGATATTTTTGATTGTAACATATCAAAACCTATGAAAAAAATTAATATGCCTCCAGTAATTTTAAAAGCAGGAATACTAATATTAAATAACTCGAAAATATACTTACCTAAAAGTACAAAAACAGCAACTATAATAAATGCTATAAAATTTGAACGTCTGTTTATATCATGCTTTGTTTTTTTATCTGCACCTTGAGTTAAGGATAAAAAAACCGTCATGTTTGAAATTGGGTTTGTTATTGCAAAGAATGCTGTAAAAACAGCAATAGAAAAGGTAATTAGGTTATCCATGTAATATAAAATTTAATCTTGCAAGAACTTGAATTACTTCTATTTTACCAAAGTAATTTAGCGTTTTTTTTAATCTGTTAAAACTTAAAAAAGTCAACTATTTTAAAATATTTATAATATAAGAAAAGCTGAGACTAATTAAAATTAATCTCAGCATTTAAAATAAATATGATATTGTTTACTATTGAAAATCAGCTGCTTTAAAAGGATATTTCCTAGGTGTTTTTTGAATGGTTATCCAATGTGCTACGGTAAACGATTTCACGCCCCATTGTCCATTAAAACGACCTAGACCTGAGTTTTTAACTCCTCCAAATGGTGCATAGGCACTATCATTAACTGGTTGATCATTAATATGTGTCATACCAGCTTCAATACCTTGTGCAAATGCCATTCCTTTTGCTTCGTCTTGTGTAAATACAGAGCTAGATAAACCGTAATCTGTTGCATTTGCTAATCGTAGCGCATCTTCTGTATCTTTTGCTCTAGCAATAGACACTGCTGGTCCAAAAATTTCATTTTGAAATAATGGACAGTTTTCGTCTACATCTACAAAAACGTGTGGCGGCATATGTAAACCTTCAGCTTCTCCACCTAATGCCATTTTGTAACCTTGTTCTTTTGCATCGTCTATTAAGCCTTTAACAGTATCAAACTGGTTTTGATCAATAATAGGACCTACAAACGTATCCGGATCATTCATATCCAATCGTTTTAAGGTCTTAACTTTTGCTATAAACTTCTCTGTAAATTCATCATAGACTTTATCTTCAACAATAATTCTGTTGATAGCCATACAGATTTGACCTTGGTTCATAAATTTACCCCAAGCAGCAGCTTCAACCGCTTGATCTATATCAGCATCTTCTAGAACTACAAACGGACTATTACCGCCTAGTTCTAACTCGATATTTTTAATGATATCTGCTTCCAGAGCATTTTTACCAACTTGACGACCAACTGGTGTTGAGCCTGTAAACGAAATTAGTTTTGAAATAGGATGCTTTGTAATTGCCGTACCAATAGTACTTCCTCCACCTGGTAAAACGCTTAATAACCCTTTCGGGAAACCTGCCTCTTCTAAAAAAGAAGCGAAAATTAAACCACCAGTTACTATAGACGTTGATGCCGGTTTTAAGACCACAGCATTACCAACTGCTAAGGCTGGACCTAAAGTACGCGCGGTTAATTGACCCGGAAAATTCCAAGGAGAAATTAAACCAATGACTCCTAAGGGTTTTCTAACTGCAATAGATTCTTTGCCATCAATATCTTGTGGTAATATTTTACCTTCTACTTGTAATGGTAAATGCACAGCGCTTTCAAAAACACTTGCTACCAATTCTGCTTCAAAATACCCTTTTGCTAAGGTTGCTCCTACTTCTTTTCTTGCCCATTCTGCAAACTCTTGCTTTCGGTTTCTAACTACTTCGGCTAGTTTTAGCATCATTCTACTCTTTTCAGGAGGTAATACGGCTGCCCATTTTTTCTGCGCAACTGCTGCTTGTTCAAAAGCGTCATTTACATCATCCGTAGTAGCTCCATTTAAAGAGAATAACTCCTCTTGGTTCCAAGGGTTAATATCCTTGATTGCTGGTCCCTTTCCGTCTTTCCATTCACCACCAACAAATATTTTTCTCGTATAATTCGGTAATTCTTCTTGTGTTTTCATTTTCATTGTGTTTTAATAGTTGATACTAAAGTGTCACGATTACTTTACCCACTGTTCTTCCTTTTTCTACTTCGGTATGGGCAGCAGCCATATCTTCAAAAGCAAACGTCTTGTAAATGTTTGGTTTAATGCTACCGTTTTCTAACATTTCTTTTAAGGTGTTCATATCTTCAGCGCTAGAGTGTACTAAAATGTCTGAAACCGTTTTGTTCTCCTTTTTGGCTGATGCTTTTAAGTCATCTAAGTCCATACCTACTGTTTATAAGCTGTACCACCGCTTTTTAAAACTTTTACTGAATTTTCTAATACTTGACTACCTTGCGTATCTAACACAAAGTCGATATCAGATAAAATTTCTTCAAACTTTTCAGTATGATAATCAATTGCGTTATCTGCTCCAATAGAGGTAACAAATGCACTGTTTTTTGCCGAGGCAGTAGTATTTACAAAAGCTCCCATTGCTTTTGCAATTTGGATAGCAAAATGACCAACACCACCAGAACCTGCTTGTATTAGTACTTTATCACCTTTATTAATCCTTCCTTCTAAGATTTGCAATGCAGTTAAAGCAGCTAAGGTTGTAGCCGCAGCCTCTTCAAAAGAGACGTTGTCTGGCATTGTAGCTAAATGTGCTTCTGGTGCAGCAACAAATTCCGCGTAAGCGTTACCTACACCAGGAAAGTTTACCATACCAAAGACTTTGTCGCCTACTTTAAAATTGGTGACATCAGTACCAACTTCTGTTACGGTTCCTGCTATGTCCCAGCCTAAAATTACAGGTCGTTTTTCTCCGTACATCATATTCAGCATCTTATCTTGATACTTTGGTTTTACATCTGCCGGGTTTAATGAAATAGCCTTTACCGCTACTAATACTTCGTTATCTTTTATGCTTGGTTTTGCTACTTCTGCTAAATGAAGGTTTTCTGGTCCTCCTGCTTTTTCTAATATTATTGCTTTCATAGTGTGTCTATTTTTTAAATTATTTTTTATGGTAGACAACGGTAATTCCTTTGCCTTGCTTAAGTGTTAAGCGCATTTTGGTATCTGTAACTTCAATTACAAGTTCATCATACCCTAAATCCATATCTCCGATTTTGCTTGTTCTTGTGAAGAAATTATTTTTCCAATCCCAAGTTCCTGTCAAAACTTTACCTCCAAAAACTCCAAATATTTGACCATCGTGAGTAGCAACAGATTGTCCGTCTTTGTCACCATAGAAATTATCGGCAGCCAACTTTAAATATTCTTCTTTTGTGTTTATTCGTTTCCAATTTTCATCTACAGGTATGGCTTCACTAATAGTTGATGGAAGTGTGTAAGATGCTATTGAATTACTAAATAGAATTGGAGTAAATAACACATTGTTTTCTATAGTAATATCTGCTAAACCTTTCGGGAAGTTTCCAATTAATTGTCGCGTATTCTCATTTATATAAAATAAGTCACTAACCGTACCTCCTGTTACTAAAAAACCATCATTAACCCCAGTTAAACCGTCTAAAGCTCCTAGTTGATAACTGCTTTTAAACCGTTTTATCGTTTTATCTTTTAAGTTGACTTTATATAGACTGCCAAACTTATCTGGTGAAATTTCTAAAGTCAATTCTTCACCAAAATTTGCAATAACCAAGTCTTCATTTTGAATATAAAGTCCGTTTGGATGCTTAATTTCAGGGGATTGAAACCAAACCTCTAATTTGTTATTTACTAATGTGAAAATCTTACCACTTGCTATATCAGAAATAAAAACCTGTCCGTTTTTAGAAACCACGACATCATTTAATGACACAACATCTGGAGAAGTAATGCTATTTACGACTTTACCATTTTTAACATTGATAATATGAAGCTCCTTACCATCGCCAACGTATAATTTGTCTTGATATAATGCCAAGCCTGCTGGCGAATTTAAACCAGTTACCCATTTATAATTATCAACTTTTCCGTCCTTTGAAATTCTACTTATATACCCTTTGTTATTTTGATTTACGTTAGAAACATATAACCAATTCTCTGTTGGTGATGCCACAATAGACTCAGGCATAGAAAAGCCATCTAACTCCCAGTTTTTAACTAATTGCTGTGTTGTATTTATGTGATTAGATGCAGTATAGTTTGTTTCTTCTAAAACTTCCTTTAAAGTAAAAATGCCATTATTTGCAGCTGGAAAGCCCGTATACAAGCTTAACAAAATCATAGTTTCAGAAATCTCATTTGGCGTAGCCCCTAAATTTAATGCAGCCTTTATATGCGACTTTAACTGCGACTTTGCATTAGCTTGTGTAGTAAGACTAGCTATTATTAGTAATTCTTTGGTTTTAAAATCTATGCCTTTTCTGTTATAAATTTCTCCAAAACCATAGCGAATAATATAATCTGCCATATCTGGAGAGACACTTTTAAAAGCTGCTTCTAATCCTTTTGCAGCACCTTCACCATTAACCTCATTAACAATTTTTACGCCTGTTTTATAGTTGTCTTCTTTTGTGTTTTGCGCAATACCTGCAAAAGAGAAAGACAATGCTAAAACTAAAATGATGTACTTTTTCATAATCTTCTTATTTTCCGTTTTGCTTTGCTGTAGCTTTTGGAGCTGCACCTTGCTTTAACGTTTTGTTTCTGAATTTTTCAGTTTGAGGAAGCTGCAAATTGACTTGGTTTATTTCTTGAATTTCTACTTTAAGTTTATCAAACTTGATATCTTCTAAATGTCCTCCCAGTGTTATGTCTTCAGACAAAAAGTGAAAGTGCATTCCCGGTATCACTACGTTTCCAATATAATCTGGCGTAAATAAGCCAACTAAAGTTCCTTTGATATTTTCTCTAGTATACATTACTCTTGTATCTAAATATTCAAATAGAGAAACATCTTCATTTTCTACTTTATGTGCAGATGCCATTTTTAGATATCCAAACTCTCCTTTAATTCTGTAGGCATAAAAACTGTTTTTAGAAGTAGAGTATTTTTGAAGTTCTTTGTTTAGTTCTTCATAAGAGGTAATGTTTTCAACGGTTACCGTTTTTTTAGGTTGAAAATTAATCATCGTCATATTAGGCGATTCTAAATCTTCCGGAGCCTCTTTAATTCCGCCTTCAGCATCGATAGTATATACCACACCATCTACAGCAACCAGCTCACCTGCTAGGTGGTTTACGGTACCAATACCAATATTACCTTGCTGTACCATTTGTTCTGGCGTAAAATCACCTTCATATATACTATTTAACAATGCAACCGTTGGCGCATATTGATGAATGGTATTTTCTGTATGTGGTGCTAATCCGTTTTCATCCACATTGTGTGGATGCGGATGTTCGTGATCCTGCGTTTCTGTAGTTGAGACTGCTTCTTTTTTGTCCTGATTTCCGCAGCTTGCTAAAATCGCCAAGGAAACTAATAGAATTACTTTTTTCATAAGAGTGCTTTTTAGTTGATTATTAATTTCTCTTAAATTTCTTTAACGAAATTCATATACTGCTTTAAATCACCTATGACAGCTTCTTCCATTAGTTTGCCTGTTTTTACTGCATAAGGTTGATTAAAGTGAATGTCCCAAACATCAGATTCTTTTCTCCAATGTTCATAAACTGCTAGGGTACCCTTTTGATCATCTACTGTGTATAAATCAAAAAGGATGTTGCCTTCTTCCTCTTTTCTTGTGTGGGTAATGTGATCTTCAAACTGTTGGAGAAGTGCTTCTCTAAATTCAGTTTTTAGTTTAAAAATGAAGAAAATAATAAATACTTCATCTTCAGGATTTGCAGATTTAGAATGGTCTGGAAGCGGATTTGTATCGCCTAAAAAGTAGAAATCAGGAGCCGACTGTAAGGCGGTCTGTCCTACTTCCATTAACTTCTTGGTATGTGGTTCCTTATCGTGAGCTGTAATAGCAGCTTTGTCTGCCCAACGTTCGTAAACAAAAAACACATTGTCTTCTGCTTTAGACACAAATACTCTAATCTCTTTATTACCAACCTCTTTTTGTGTTGCCGCTTGTGCTTTTTTAAGCGTTGCTGCAAACGTGTCTTTGTATTCTGGTTTTGCTGTAAATTTTACTATTGTACTTTTCATAATAATGTTCTTAATAATTGAAGCACCTTTTATTTTAATGGAGTAAGTGGTACTTTTTGAATGATTGTAACCTCTTTTATTTTTGCAAATCTGTCATTTGGATTATCCTTTACAATCCAATGGTGAGAAGTAGTTGCTGTTAATTTTTGTCCCTCTTTTGTTATCCCTTTCCAAACAAAATCTACATTGACTTCATATTCATTTTCTGAAATTACTTTTACTGTAAAATTCTCTGGAAAATGACTGCTTTCCTTCAATTGCTTTGGCGTTCCGTTTAACCATTGTTCTAATTGCTCTATGGTAACAATAGGTTCGCTGTTTGTTGAAAAATTAAGTTTAAAACCATCAGCCAATACCTCTTTAAATGGCGCGACATTACCATCTAACTGTTCCATATTTAAGAGCCAGTAATGCATAAGAGATAACATTCGGTTTTCTGGATACGCATCCTCAAACGTTGGATCTTTAATCTCGCCAGTAGGGTTAATATTAATTTCTGTAAACACAGGTAAAAGCGCACCAGGAACCTCTTTTAAAAATGTGCTGTAATGCAAAGGATAACTGTCATTAGAACCGTCTGACTTTAAATTTTGATAAATAATATCAGCTTCTAAATTAATAGTACCGTTCTCTAATTTATTAACTTCTATATTTTGAATATGATGTGCATTTTTCCATCCTTTATAAACTTTTAATCTTTCAGGATAATTTTCTTTGCCTTGCATTTCTCCAGCTGCAGATTTCATTTTTATATCATCTGCTAAAATTTCTAACTGATTTTCTAGTCGCTGTTTATTTTCAATTTCACGTTCATAAAAAAGATACCAACGGTGATATTGTACGATAGCTGCGTGAATAATTTTTGTGTTTGTTTTCATAATATATTTAGTTTTAGAAATGAATTTTTTAATATCATTGGCTACTTCTTCCGGAACTTCTAATTGTGGAGAGTGCGATGCGTTTTCAATAACTACTAACTTCGCATTTGGGATTTGATCTCTGTAGTACTCTGCCACATTAAACTTTACCACTTCATCGTGTCTACCTTGCAAGACTAATGTGGGTACTTTTATAGATTGTACATCATCTTTGAGATTGAAATATTTTCCGTTTTTAATTGCAGGAATTAAAGAACCGTCAACAAAATCTTTACTGTTGTTAACCGTTTCAATCATATAATCTGCTATTGGATCTGGGAGGTCCGGTACTTTGTAAAACACACGCGAAAGCACAGCATTTAACTCTTCTTTATTCTCAATTTCTTTACCAAAACCGCTGTACACCACGTGGTCATCTATTTTAATACCCGCAGCATCAAGTAAGATCAAGTTGGTAAGGTCATTGGGATATTTAATAGCATATGCTGCAGCGGTATGTCCGCCCATTGAGTTACCAACAAGGTTAAATTGACTCACGCCAAATTTTTCTAAAAAGGACTTCAGAAAAGTTGCTTGTCCGTCTATAGAATAATCAAGTCCTTCTTTTCTTTCATTTTCACCGTGACCCGCTAAATCGGGTAGAATTAAATGATAGTCTTCTGATAAAAATTTAGCGGTTTGTAAAAAACTACTTTTATCATCTCCCATACCGTGAACAAGAACAAAGTCTGGCTTATCATCTTTTCCTTCACTTTCATAGAAATGAACAGTGTAGCCATTTATTTCAATCGTTTTTTTCTCAAGACCGGCAGCACGAGCATAACTGGCATTGGTTTGGTCTACAAGTACCTTTGGAAAAAAGAAGTATATGACCGCTACAGCAATCACTAATACTCCAATAATTCCACCAATTATTTTTAAAAGCGTCTTCATATTTTCTAGTGGTTTAAATTTGATTATAACTGAGTAATAACTGTTTCTTCAGGAAACCTTGACTTTGGTAATTTTGCATTAAAGTCACTGTCTTTTCCATAACCTAAAGACACAACTGCTAGCGCTGTGAAGCCTTTTTCGCGTAAGCCAAACTCTTCATCTAAGGCTTTTACATCTACACCTTCCATTGGGCAAGCATCAATACCTAAGGCTGCTGCACCTAATAAAAGTGCGCCCATATTTAAATACACTTGCTTCTCCATCCAGTGTGGTAAATCTTTAAGGTCATAGCGGTGAATGTTTGCAAATAGCATACGACCACCGTGCATTTGATCTTTAAACTCCTGTGCCGCAAAGCGACCATCTTGGTCTTCTTGTTCTAGAATGCTGTTCATATAATCTTCGTCTGCATCTGTACGAGCTGCAATAACAATTACGTGAGATGCATCTAAGACTTTTGGTGTATTGAATTTGAAAAATCCTTGTGTGCCTTTTGCAATTCGTTCTTTACCTTCTTGGGTATCTGCAATTAAAAAATGCCAAGGTTGTAGGTTTACGCTAGACGGACTTAAACGTAATACATCTTTTATTTGTTGAAAATCTGCATCGGATATTTTCTTAGTTGCATCAAATTCTTTTGCTGAGTAGCGGTTGTTTAATATTTCTGTTAGATTCATTTTATGATTTATTTAACTTGTTGATTATTAATACTATCAAAATTATAGTACAAATATAGATATAGAGTTGATACGTGTCAATAACGGTCACAAAGTATAGTATAAAAATTTAATCATAAATCATTGTAATACAGCACAATAAGTAATAATATTTTTACTATAAAAAGTATAGTTGCATACTATAGTAAAGCTTTATATCTTTGTCAGACATTTAATATTTAAGAAATGGACAGAAAAGAACTGTTTGAAAAGAAACCAAAAATTAAAATCAATGATAAAATATCATTTTGCCCAACAAGCGCAGCAATGGAATTAATTGGCGGTAAATGGAAGAGTGTCATACTAACTCATTTAATAGGCGATAAAAAACGCTATAATGAATTACGCAAGGAAATCCCTGGTATTACTGAGCGTACTTTAAGTTTACAGTTAAAACAATTGGAAGCTGATGGAATGGTAAACAGAAAAGTGTTTACTAAAAAACCACCTTTAAAAGTAGAATATACGCTTACAGAGTTTGGGCAAACATTGGTTCCGATTTTAAACCTAATTGTTGATTGGGGATTACACGCTGCCGAAACCAAAGGTGAGTTTTTATTTGAGGAATAGAAATAAGAAAAGGCAACCAATAGGCTACCTTTTCTATACCGAATTAAATAAACTTATATGATACTTTGGGTAATACTTAATAATTCTTCAACTTTACTATCATCATAAGCATCAGGATGTGCATTACTAAAGGCACCTTTATCATTATCAAAATACTTACCGGACTCGTTTTTATTTGCCTCAGACATGGCTAAATCATAAAGAATATCTACACCTTTTTCTGCTGGAGACCAATGTTGTCCATAAGCTTCTTTAGCCATTTTAGTATTCAATAAAGAACCAGGATTAACAGCAATTGTGGTCATATTAGGGTGTTGTTTTGCAAAATGAAAACTCCACATGGTTAATGCCAATTTACTTTGCGCGTAAGCTTCGTTAGCACTGATAGATACATCGCCTGTTAAAATACCTTTTTTAATGGTAGATTGTGCTGCAGAACTTAAATTTACTATTCTTGTATTTGTACCTTTTTCTAAAACAGGTACAATTGACTCCGTTAAAATATAAGGCGCTAAATAATTAACAGACATTCTAATATCTAATCCGTCTTTTGTTTTCTCCAAAGGTGTTTTAAGTATTCCTGCATTGTTTATTAAAATATCTAAACTTGATACTTCATTTTTAATTTGTGCTGCTAGTTGTTTTACAGCATTTAAATCTGAAAAATCGGCAACAAATCCTTTTATATTTTCGTTGTTTGAAGCTTTTTTAATTTCGGCAATAACGCTGTCTACTTTAGCTTTGCTTCTTCCATGAACATATACTTCATGGCCTTCTTTAGCTAGTTTAAGAGCAGTAAGTTTTCCTATACCGTCTGTACTTCCTGTGATTAATATGGTTTTCATTTTTGTTGTGTTTTATTGAAATGTCAATTAGAGAGAAGTTCTCGATACTATTTTTCTTCAAAAATTCTTCTGAAGAAAAATTACTCGAACTGACGTTCTGCTTTTATTGCAATGTATTCTATTTTTTTTATTCTTTTTAAAACGGTGCAGCTGTATCTTTTGGTCCATCAGGTAAGCTCCAACGTTGACGCGCTGTAACGCTTTCTAATGCAACATCTTTGATTGTATTACTGCTGATATTTCCGTAGCTACTAGTACTACCACGAGGAATTTGCATTTGATCACCGTATAACCAAACTACCAAGTTACTACGTTGTCCGCTAGTAATTGGATGTGTAGCATGTGGCACATTACCTCTGTGAAGGATTGCTTTTCCTGGTTCAAAAATGGTTTGCACTGTTTTTCCTGAAGCTTTATCATAGAAATCAACTTCTGAACCCGTAAATACTTCATCAGGTAAGTTAATATTAATATTTAAAGTAGCTGCTGAAGCATCTGTGTGTGCATGTAAATCTTTATCCTTATCTGGATTATATTGAATTGAAAAACCAAAAGTTTGGTTATCGTAACCATAAGTACCAAGCAATAAACGTGCAATTGGACGCATAAAACGATCCATCATGTCGTTATAAAAGGCTTGGAAACTTGGTGCAGCTAAATGACCTTCAGAACGCTCATCTAACATCATTCCATAACGATTTAATTGAATACCATAAGGTGCACGTTTTGGGATTTCAGAATTTACTGCATCTTCTAAATACTTACGGAATTCCGCTAAGCGTTCCACATCAAAAAACTGTGCAACATAAACACCAGGAATAATTTCTTCCCATAAATCGGCAACAGCATTTTCTTTTTCTGGGTTTTCCCAAGCGTCATTTATTGCTTTTCGCAATTTTGGATCAAGCAGCGATTCATCAGGAATTAGTAAATTGTCTTTGTTTTCCATTTCCCATGTTGCCCATGCTTCTTCCAGTAATTTTTTGTTGCTATTCCAAAAATGAGATACAGAAGGTTCACGTTTTAATGAAGCTTCACGAGTTGGTTGTGTAAGTGCACGTGCTTGTTCTAGTGCATTTGTATTTGTTATTGTTTTCATGATTTATATATTTTAAATAATAACTACTGTTATTGTAATTGTTTTAAGCAAAATTAAGGCTAAACGATAGATGGTGTTTGGTAGTAAAAATGGTAGTTTTAGTAAAAAACAAGGTTTGCAGTATGTAAATGAAAAATGCCCCTAAAAAAGAGGCATTTTAACTACTAATCAACTTAAAAGGATTTATAAAAAATCCATTTATTTTTAATGCTCTACCACTATTTTTCCAATAGCTTTTCCGCTTGCTAAATGTGCATAAGCATCTCCAACTTGTTCTAATGAAAATTGATTTTCATCTACAATTGGTGTTAAATGTCCTTCGTTTGAAATTTCAGCTAAGGTTTCCAAAATGTTTCCGTGTTTATCTCTATTAAAATTATGCAACATTGGGATTAACATAAATACTACGTGTAAGGATGCACCTTTAAAATGTAATGGTGTTAAGTCTAACTCACATAATGAAACTGTAGTAGAAATATGTCCATTTAAAGCAACTGCTTCAATAGAATTAGTAAGATTTGCACCACCAACCGTATCAAAAACCACATCAAAACCACCATTGGTATATTTTGCGGTATAATCTGCTACTTTTTCCGTTTTAAAATCGATAAAGGTTGCTCCAAATTTTTGTATAATAGCTTTTTGATTATCGCCTGTACCTGTAGCAAAAACTTCAGCACCAAAATATTTAGCCAATTGTACAGCTAAGTGTCCAACACCTCCAGAACCACCATGCACCAATACTTTCTGTCCTGCTTTTACCCCTGCTCTTGTTAAACCTTCGTAAGCAGTAATTGCTACTAGTGGTAAAGCTGCAGTTTCTCGCATGCTTAAACCGTTTGGCTTATGCGCCATTAAATTACTATCTGCAACAATATATTCGGTTAAAGTTCCTGGTAAATCTGCAAGTCCGCCAGCACAGCCATAGACTTCATCTCCAACAGCATAACCTGTTACTCCTTCTCCAACTGCTTCTACAGTTCCTGAAAAATCCATACCTAATAATGCTGGAGCAGCTGGTGATAATGGTAAATCTGATCCCATATTTTTAATCATCGTATCAATAGTATTTACGCTTGATGCTGCTATTTTTACTAATACGTGATTCGCTTTTACTTCTGGTTTTTCTATTTCTGAAACTTCGAAATTTCCGTTTTCTCCGTATTCTTTAATTAACATTGCTTTCATTTCTATTTTTCTTTTTTAATTTATAATTATTGTTTTTTATTAATTTACTGCTTGAATATCCATTACCATTTGCTCCCAATTCTTTTGATTGTTATGGTCAAATTGAGCACCATTATCATCTGCATACTGAAAACGTTTTACTGCTGGTGTTTTACTGGTTGCCTGAAATAATTGATATGCCTCTTCTTTTAGAGCGTCTTTTATTGGTAAATCTATAGATGCATATACAGCGCGCTTTGATGCTGTAATAGAATCTGCAGGAAATTTTGAAATACGTTCTGCCAAAGCATCCACATAAGGACCAATTTCATCTGCATTTAAAGCTTTGTTTATGGTTCCAAATTTTTCAGCTTCGACTGCATCCCAATCTCTAGCACCTAAAATAATTTCTAATGCTTTTCCTAAACCTGCTTGTCTAGCCATACGTGATGCGCCACCACCACAAGGTAAAATACCCATACCTACTTCCATTTGCATGAATTTGGCTTTTCCTTTGGCTGCAAAACGCATATCTAAAGCCAATGCCATTTCGTGTCCACCACCACGAGCAAAACCTTCAATTTTTGCAATGGTTGCTTGTGGTACATTACTTAATCTTTCTAAAACAGCTTGTAAATCTAATAGCTGAATTTCATTTCTTGGAACAGCTTCTGTAGATAAATCTTTTAATAAATCGGTATCATAATGGCAAACCCAATATCCTGGATTAGACGATTCAAAAACTACAACTTTTACACTTCTATCGCGTTCCAATCGTAAGCAAAGACTGCTTAAATCTGCTAGCATTTCTTGTCCCTGTACGTTTACTGGTCCGAAATTAATGTCAACGGTTAATATTGCGCCTTTTTGTGTTGCAGTAAATGTTTGAAAGTTCTTGTAGTTCATGATGTTATTTTTAAATTATTGTGTGTTTATTAATTACACTGCAAATTTAAAATAGACACCAAGCTTTTATTTGGTAGAAAACAAAGTGGTATTAGTAAAAAAAGAGGTTTCTTATAAAAAACTAAGCTAAAAACTAGTTCAAACTCGCTTTAAAAGCACTTAAACTCGTGCCTTTATAGGCTTGAAACGTTTTGTTTAAATGACTAGAATCTGTAAAACCGAGTTCTGCAGCAATTTCAGAATATTGCAAATCGGTATACTTCAACCTTGTTTCTACTAATTTTAATTTATAATTAATGATGTATTTTTTTAACGACACATCAGTATGTTTTTTAAAATATTCGCTGATGTAATTATCTGCCATATGAAATTCTTCAGCTAAACTTTTAGTGGATAATACTTCAGAATTATAAATATTAGAATGAATATAATTGATGATTTGTTGAATTTTTGATGACTTTACTTCCTTTACCGAATCTGAAGTATTTATAAACTGAATATTTCTAGCTATTAAATGAAGGATTACCGATAATGAATTTTCAATAATAAAAATATCGAAAGATTGTTTGTTTAAATATTCGGTAGCCACCATATTAATTAAGGATACTAAATGCGATCTGTCTGCATCGGTTTCGAATTGCATTTCACGAAGTTCGTGACTTTCGCTATTTAGAATTTCTTCAATTTTACGAAACCAATCGTTTACTGGAAGATTGGAGTTTTGCGAACTTGTTTTTCTAAAAAAACTCTTTAAAAACTTTATAGCTACTGTAGTTGTAGCCGATTCTGCATTAACGATATAAATATCATCTGGAATAAAAACAAAGACACTATTTGGTGTGTAATTTACCGTTTTACCATTAATTTTTATGGTTCCTGTACCTTTTTCAAAATAAAGAATTTCGAAAAAACGAATAGTAGTGTATTTACAAAACTCAAAAAATGTTTGGTCTTTGTATTGCGCAATGACGATATTTTCGATAATAGTTCTTGGCATGTAAATCTTTTTTTAAAGGTACTAAATATTTAAAATAGAAGAAGCCACAACATGGTGACTTCTTCTTGCTATTAATCAATAATTAGGGATTCAACTATATTCTTAATTTATAAGTTATTTTGATATCACTTTGTAATTCCCATTGCTTCTAATGTAAAGCACTGTTTCTTTTTCTGCTGAAATGATGGAAGTAGCATTTTCTTCTGCTCCAAAATAAGATGGTGCGTTTAATTCTTTTTTATCTTCTTTTTTAGAAAACTGATGTGAAATTCCACCAGAAATTACAACTGCTCTAAAATTTGGACTTAAATTTTTAATTTTCCCATTGAAACCAGCTGGTAGTTTTAAAAGTGTAGCACGTAATTGATTTTTTTCGTGGCTTCCCCATAAAAAAGCAGTTTCTACATTACTTTTTTCTGAAATCCATTCAATATCCTTAGCGTTTAACCATACTAAATTGGTTTTATCTACATTAATTGGTCTTTCCCCATTATCAAAAGCTTCGTCTGTTGGTTGTACTAAATATGGACCTTCCTGTATATCTAAAAAAGCCATATTTTCTTCACCTTCTGCTGCAGTAATATGTGCTTCTCCTGCTGGTTGCTGCCAATAAGATCCAGCTGGTAGCCATTGCTTTTCGGCTTGTTCATCATCATTATGCAATAAACCTTTAATAACAACTCCACGATAGGTAATGTTGTGAATGTGTGGTGGCGAAGAAAACCCTTTATTGAATTTCACTAAAAAACCTGCAGGTTCGTTTTTGGTTCTGTCTCCCCAAAGTTTTCCTGCAGCTGGACTTTTGTCTCCTCGCAACGGATTTAACCAACCCCATTCTACATTATCTGCAGTTACTACTTCGTTTACAGACTTAATATTGTCTGTTTTTGGTGTTTGAGCGTTTGCAAAAATACCTGCGACTAGTGCTAATGCGATTAAAATATTTTTTTTCATGCCGTTTGATATTCAGTTTTAATACTGATCAATTTTATTTTTTCGTTTTCTTTAAATACTCTGGTAATTCTTTAGACAACCAATCCTGACGCACTGGAACATGCACATCTAAATCTACGGTTTCTTCTAAAGCCCAAAACTCATGTGGTACATTTTCAGGAAAAACAATAACTTCTCCTGCTCCAACTTCTACAAATGTTTCCTTTCCATCTATAATAGTTTTTATTTTAACCTTACCAGACATGATGTAAGTAATTTGTTCGTTTGGATGTTTATGCCAAGGAATATGCGCATCTTTTTCTAAATTAAAAATGGTCATTTGTCCTTTTTCACCATGAAACCATTTGCGTTTTATACCTTTGCCAATGGTTTCCGATGCCATATCATCAAAATTAAAATGTTGCACTTTTGATGTGGCTACAGAATCTATTGTTGTTACTTGTGCATCAGCTGTATTATTAATTATAGAAATAATTAAAGTTAATGCTACTGTTAGTATGTTTTTCATTTTTGTAAAATTTATTAAATCTAAAATCCTTCTAAAACAATTTTCCCTTTAGCTTTTCCTGTCTCTAAGAAAGCATGTGCTTTACGAAGATTTTCAGCATTTATGGTTCCGAAATTTTCACCTAAAGTAGTTTTAATGGTTCCGTTGTCAATTAATTCTGAAGCTTTGTTCAAGATATGGTGTTGCTCTATCATATCTTCCGTTTGAAACATAGCACGTGTGAACATTAATTCGATATGTGTAGAAACTGCTTTTCCTTTAAAAGGCATCACGTTTAACGATTTTGGATCGTCAATAAAACCGAATTTACCTTGAGGTTTAATCAGTTTTACAATTTCATCTACATGATGTTCTGTAGCATTTAAACTCACTACATATTCCGGAGCAGGAATGTTGTATTTTTCAAATTCTTCGCTCAATTTATTTCTGTGATTGATAACCGTATCTGCGCCTAATTCTTTTAACCAAGATGTGGTTTCTTCGCGAGAAGCAGTACCAATAATATTTAATTTTGTTAGCTTTTTAGCCAATTGAACCAATATAGAACCCACTCCACCAGCAGCACCAATTACCAAAATCGACTTGTTGGCATCATCCTTAGTAACTTGTAATCTATCAAACAACATTTCGTAAGCTGTAAGTGTGGTTAATGGTAAAGCAGCAGCTTCTGCATAAGATAAGCTTGAAGGTTTTTCACCCACAATACGCTCGTCTACAATTTGAAATTGTGCATAACTCCCTTGTCGCGTAAAATCTCCTGCATACCAAACTTCATCTCCAACATTAAACAAGGTAACGTCTTCACCAACTTCTTTTACAATACCTGTTGCATCCCAACCAATAACTTTCCAGTTGTCACCTTCTACTGGCATTCCTGCACGTACTTTGTAATCTGCTGGATTTACAGAAATCGCTTTAATTTCAACAAGAATATCTCTTCCAGTTGCTTTTGGCGTTTCTAATGTTATATCTTGTAAAGACTTTACATTCTCAATTGGTAAATTCTCTTTGTATCCTATTGCTTTCATCTTACTTAATCGTTTTTGAAATTATATTACTGTGAAAATTTCGCTTTCTGCTAATCTAGATTTTGGTGTTTTATCTGTTGAATTAAAATCAGAATCTGCTCTGTAACCTATAGAAACAGCAACTAAAGCTGTAAAACCTTTTTCTCTTAAACCAAATTCTTCATCTAATGCTTTTACGTCTATACCTTCCATTGGAGTTGCATCAATACCTAAACTAGCAACACCTAATAAAAAGCTTCCTATGTTTAAGTAAACTTGTTTTTCCATCCAGTGTTGTTGGTCTTTTAAATCGTATTTATGAATCCCTGCAAACGCTTTAACAGCTCCTAGGAATCCATTTTTTATGTCTTCACTTGGGAATCTACCATTTTTATCTTCAGTATCAGCAATATGTTGGTAATACGCATCATCTGCATCAATTTTTGAACAGAATAAAACGACTGCTGAAGCATTGGTTACTTTAGGCTCATTAAAATGAAAGAAACCTTGAGTTCCTTTTGCAATTCGTGCCTTACCTTCTGCAGTTTCTGCAACTATAAAGTGCCAAGGTTGCAAGTTTACACTCGATGGGCTCATTCTTAATAAATTTTTGACTTCTGCCATATCTGCTTCAGATATTTTTTTTGTTGAGTCAAATTCTTTAGTTGTGTATCTCCAGTTTAAAATTTCTTTTAAATTCATTTGTATGTATTTTTTATGTGTTGATTAATAATTACATTGCAAATATATATACGTATTCTCCTTTTTTTAGTGTACAAAAAAAGGTAATGCAGGTACAAAAAAAGGTTTTTTAAGGGTTTTTTCTTAAAATTTTCCTAAAACAAGTAGAAAACACTGTTTTATGACACTTAAACATACATTAACTAAACGTTAAACCTTTATTAATACAAGGCTAAAATCTAGCCAACCCATCTAAAAGTTAAGTTGACTCTCGGCTGAATTGGTTTTTTGGTTTTAGGAATTTTGTGTTTCCAGTATTGCTGAGTAGCAGCTTGCATAAGTAATAAACTACCATGAGCTAACGGAATATCGACACGGTTTAAATCTTTACGAGATACGTGTTTTAGCTGAAAAGGTCTTGTGGCTCCAAAGGTTACTGATGCGATTACTGAATTTTTGCGTTGCTCACCTTTATAATCTTGATGCCAATCTACGCTGTCTTTTCCGTCGCGATAATAATTGAGTAATCAACGTGTAAATTTGACATCGACTTCTTTTTCAATTCGGTTTTTTATTAAAAGTAAATCATTATTCCACAAATGCATTTTACTCTTAGTTTCGGCGTATGTAATATCTTTTTCAACATCGCCAAACCAAGCGGTTAATCTGGGATAATCAATTAATTTCCCATGAATAATAATTTGTTCTTGCTCCCAAGGTGTGTTTTCTAGTAAACTTTTATATAGCGTATTGCTTTCTTCTATGCTGAAGAAATTTTCGAATAAAGTAACATCTGCTTCTGGTAAATCGTATACTGTTTTACGGACTCCTTCTGTTGAAAATAAATTTGTTTGATTAAATAAGTCCATTTTAATGTTCTTTTAAATTTGCATTATTAGGTCTTTCTTTTCTTAAATCCTGTATAAAAAAGCCAAACATTATAATGATAAAAAATGAAAATGGTAAAGACGTTATAATTAATAATCGCTGCACAGCCTCCAAAACATTGACATTAGCCTTAATGTTACCTAGAAGAATGAGTGCGATAGTGGCTAATAGAATGAAAATAGACCAAATAACGCGATGTGCTTTGTTAGGATTTTTAGAACCTTTATCTGTAAACATGCTTAACACAAATACAGCAGAATCGACAGAAGTGATTAAAAAACTAATTAATAAAAATATAGAAGTTATGTTTAAAACGGTAGCAAAGGGATAATGTTCGAAGAATACAAAAATAGATGAGAATACATTTCCAAATTCGTTATTATATGTTCCCCAAGTTTCAATTAAATTGAATGCTGAAGTTCCAAAAACCGAAAACCAAAAGAAGGTTCCGATAGACGGAATAATTAAAACACCTAATAGCAATTGTCTAATTGTTCTTCCTTTAGAAATACGCGCAATAAAAATACCTGTAAAAGGTGCCCAAGCCAACCAAAATGCCCAGTAATAAAAGGTCCAACCGGTTAAAAACTCTAAACCAGGATTGTAATCTCCCAATGCTAAACTGATTGGAATAAAGTCTATAATGTAGTGATAAGTTGCAGTTACAAAGGAAACTAAAATCTCTTTGGTATTGCTAGTAAAAAAGATAAATAATAAAATTACTAGAGTGACTATAATATTTAATTTTGAAAATATTTTGATACCCTTATTTACACCTTGCCAAGCGGAATAACAAGCGATTGTTGATATTAAAACACATAGAATTATAGTTGTAGTTAACCCAAAATCAGCATTAAACACATGGTTTAATCCTCCATTAATTTGTGTAGTACCTAAACCAATTGCTGCTATTAGTCCAAAAATGGTAGTTATAATAGTGATAATATCTACGCTACTTTTTATAGGTTTATTTTTAATTTGATCTTCGATTGTGGCACTAATTCTTACTTTCTTTTTTTTAACATGCAAAGCATAACCAACAATAACTGCAAATAGTCCGTAAAATGCCCAAGCTGTAATTCCCCATTGATAAAACGTAAATTCCAGCGCAAGCGTTTCATTAGGTAAATTAGACTTAAAAGGTGGGTTTTGTTGCATAAAAACAGGCTCTTGTACAGCTCTTAATAAAATACCAGATCCCATTCCTGCACTATATAACATAGCAATCCAAGACCAAAGTGAGTACTCCGGTTTAGCGTTTGGTTTACCAAGTTTTATTTTTCCGTATTTAGAAAAAGCAACCAATAACAATGCTAAAACACAACCAAAACCTAAGTATAAATAGAAATATCCAAAATAATTTCTAACCCATAATGAAGCAGTTTCAATTGCATGATAACTTGCTTCGGTAGCAAAAAACACCATTAAAGTGCAAATAAAAATGATACCTACAGAAATAGATAAAATAGAATGTTTTTTAATGTATTTAAAAATCAAATTGGATGTGTTTATGTAAAAATAGTGATTAGAATTTAAATCCTAATCCCTATTAATTAATATATAACTGTATGGTTTTCTAATTTACCGTTTCTGTCATTTCACTTAAAATAAACTAGTCAAACAAACCCTTTTAATGTATCTTAATTGGATATTAATGTATAAATAAAGGTTATGAGTATGAAAAATCAGGTTGTTATTTCTTTTTTATATAAATTTGTTTGAATATTTTAAATAAAACACGAGATAATGCAAGTATTAGAAGCATATAAACCTTTTGAAATACAAGAAATAGAATTAACAGAATGGAAACAGCGTCCTGTTAAAAACAACTTTTTTGAATTGGTTTTAATTAAAGAAGGTGAAGGTACACAATGTATAAATTACAACGATTACACTTATACTAAAAATAGCATGTTTTTGCTACCACCATTAAAATGTCACTCTTTTACTATTGAAAAACCGACGCGTTTTGTGTTTTTAAAATTTACAGATTCGTTTTTTAAGAATGTGAATAGGATTACAATTGATAGAAACGAATGGTTTAAAGAAGCTGCTTATATACTCTCTAATTATAACCAATTACCAGGAGATATTATTAAGAATGAAATGGATAGAGACCATTTAAACAGCCTAGTAACTATGATTTTACAAGAATCTAGAAATTATGGCGAAGAATCTGTTAACCTAGTAACTAGTTTAATGACGAGTGTTTTAGAGTTGTTAATTCGAAATATTAAAAAAGGAAGTTATTTTGAAGTTCCAAAAAATAATTCGGATGATAGAATAACAAAAATGCTAACTTATATTAATGAAAACATTGATAAAACCGAATTGCTTAAAGTTGAAAATTTAGCTGATGTTTTTATGATGTCTGCGACTTATGTAAGTGAATATTTTAAGAAACAAGTAAATATGTCTCTTCGAGAATATATTATTAAAGCGAAGCTGAAACTTGTAGAAATTCGATTGCTAAATTCCGATTTTACATTAACACAAATTGCTGACGAGCTTGGTTTTACAGACGTAAGTCATTTATCTAAAACGTTTAAGCGTTATGCTGGGACTTCTATACGTGAGTTTAAAAATAATGGTGAGTATATGTTGTTAAAACGTGGAAGTTGTGCACCAACTATTAGAGCTTAACGAGTAATTAAGCTATTAATTCCATTTTTTTAGATTCGCGTATTAAAGCAGCAGCCAAAACGGTTGTTGCATCAATAATTAAGCTGTCTTCAATTTTTTGGTATTGGATTGCTAACGGAATTTCGGTACACCCTAAAATAACAGCTTGTGCGCCTTTTCTAGACAAATAGGTCGCTGCCATACTCAGGTTTTCTTTCGCCTTTTCGTTTACCGGATTTGAAAATGCTTTAATTCCGTAAGATGTATCGTATATGGAAGGATGTACAAATAAATCCTGAATATCTTCGGAAGGTTGAATGACTTCGATATTGTATTTTGCTAGAACTTCAGGATAGACTTTTGCTAAAATAGTTCCTGTAGTTCCTAAAACACCAACTTTAGTAATTTCTGGATGTTTTGTAGAAATATATAGCCCAACTTCTTCTATTAAATTAACCAAAACACAAGATTCTGGTATACTTTTTTCAATTAAGCTTAAAATCGGTTTAGCGTGAGCTGTATTGCACGGAATAGCAATAATAGACGATCCACTAGCGATTAAAGACGATATAATTTCTGCTATAGCAATACCAGGATTTATTTCAGTTTCACCTAAAAGATACTTAGTTCTATCAATAATTTTATGAGGCACAGAAAGCATTGAAACTGGTAAATGGTCTTGATCCGACGTTGCTTCTGTTAAATCGTATACCTTTTTAATTAAGTCAATACCAGCGTAACTACCTACACCACCAACTATACCAATCATTTTGTTTGTCATCATAAGTTCTTCCTATAAATTATAAAAGAATAAGATGCCAAATTAAAGGCGATTAATTGGTTTTTAATCTTAATGTTTTACTAATCTTTTTGAGAAAATTTAGAAGCTATTATTTTTTATTTAACAATAACTTTTTAAGCTCTTTAAGTTCGTTTTCAAAAGCTAATTGCTTCTGTTTTAAGGCTTCGTTTTCTGCTTTTAATTGTTCAATTTCTGTAGATTGCTCTTGTATAGCTTTAACTATTGGCGAAAACAAATCGTTATATCTTACGCTTAGCATGCCTTCGCTGTCTTCTGTAATAATACCATTTGTTTTTGAAGTACTTTTATTTAAAGCTTCCTTTAATTCTTGAGCGATAAATCCGTATTCTAATTTATGATTTTCATCATTGTTTCTAAAATATGAAACGGGACGTAATGTGTTAATAAAATCTAGACCTAAATCAGAATCTTCAATAGTATTTTTCCAACGTTTATCCGATGTTATTGTCCAAGCTACTTGTACGCCAGCGTATGTTATTGCAGTATTACCTATACGTACTTGGTTACTAAGATCTGTATTTGGAACAACAGCATTATAACCAATAGCTATATTATTATCACCAATTCCACTGCCACTTGCCGAATTATTCGCATTGAATCCTATTCCGATATTATAATCACCTGTAGTATTATCGGTAAGAGAGTTATAACCTAATGCAACATTTCTATTTCCTTCTGTATTTGAAGGAAATGCATTATACCCAACAGCTGTATTATATATACCTAAAGTATTAGAATTTGATGAAGAACCACCTAAAGAGGTGTTAAAACCACCTAATGTATTAGAATTCAAGGAATTAACACCTAATCCAACATTGTAATTACCTTCAGTATTTGCTGACATAGAACCAAAGCCTAACCCTGTATTATAATTACCCGTAGTATTGTTAAGTAATGCGTTTACACCACTAGCTATATTACCGGATCCTTCAGTGTTGTAAAGTAATGAATTTACACCACTAGCTATATTATGTTGTCCAATTGTATTATTATGAAGTGCATTAGTACCCAAACCTGTGTTACTACTTGCTATATTTTTATTTAGTGCACCACTACCAATTGCAGTATTATTTCCTCCAAGAATATTTTCATACAGCGAACTTGATCCTACAGCTGTATTACCAGCTCCAGTTTCATTTTTAAATAAAGAATTTGAGCCTGTTGCCGTATTTCTACCTCCTTCTGTATTAGCATTTAAAGAATTATAACCGTTTGCAGTATTAAAACTAGCGGTCGTATTAGCAACTAAAGCATTTACTCCTGTAGCTACATTATAATGACCATTATTAGTTGCCAATGCTCTTCCTCCTACAGCTACATTGCTACTTCCTGTAGTATTTAATAATAATGCATCCTTACCTATGGCTGTATTATTACTTGCAGTATTGTCTTTAAGCGAATTTGCGCCTAAAGCAGTATTATTAAACCCAGTAACATTAGCATATAAAGCATTTGAACCAACAGCTGTGTTTTCATTAGCTGCAGTATTAGAATACAAAGCATTAGTTCCAACCGCTGTATTGTAATCACCTGTGGTATTAAAAGTTAAAGATTCAGATCCACTAGCTGTGTTATGGGTTCCTGTTGTATTATCAAACAATGAAAAAAGCCCACTAGCAGTATTATTAGTTCCGGTTGTATTTTTAGTAAGTGACTGCATACCTATTGCAGTATTATTTCCTCCTGTAGTGTTTTGATTCAACGTTAATGAACCAACAGCCGTATTATTAGCACCTGAAGTATTATTTACTAGAGAACTAGACCCAATAGCTGTATTAGAACTCGCAGTATTTGCAATAAGCGTATTAAAACCTACTGCGGTATTACTACCTCCACTTAGGTTATCTCTTAAAGCGTTTTGTCCAACAGCTGTATTTTGTCCTCCAGATGTATTAGAAGACATCGCATTTACACCAAAACTTGCATTATCTGTACCTGTTGTTGCAAGTGGTAAACTGTTAACACCAAATGAAGTATTATTAGAATTTAGCAAACCTGCTTGTATGTTGTTTCGTTTAAAAACCAAATCTTGGTTATCTGTTGTACCTATAAAGTTAACGGTATCATCGATTCCTGCATTACCAATAGTAGACCAAGCACTATTTACAGTTTTAGTTGTAGCTAGTTTTGACCATTCTGTTCCATCCCAATAGAAATAGCCAGGAGTTATACTAGAAACTGTTGCAGTATTATATATTAACAAACTAATACTTGGTGAAGTTATTGTAGAAACATCTGAAGTTGATGTTAAGGCAATTCTAGGTATTAATAGACCTTTATCTGTACTTGTTACATCTAATATTGATGAAGGATCTGGTGTTGTAGTGTTTATACCAACCTGTCCGAAAGAAATTAGGGTACAGAAAAGCATTAAAAAGGTTAAGATTTTCATTATTAGTGATAATTATTTAAGAGCGCGAATTTAAACGTTAAAATTTACAATACAACGATTATCTATTTTAAAGCTTGTATTTTACAATATAATTAACAATTAAAATATAAATTTAAGTTTAAATGAAATTGATACGAATGAATATAGTATAGCTCAAACCCATAACATTGACTTGCATACTTTGATTGCCATTATTTTTGAAAGTAATTGACATCAAAAATATAACAAACTCTAAAATTATTTAATTTTAGACTGATTATAAATAAACTTAACATGTATATGCTGATTAACATTTAAGTATATTTGTGTGTAATCTATTACATTTTGTAATGTTTAAAATTAAATCTTCCTTTTTTGATATCCTTTTTTTTATTGCTGTAATAGCAGCATTGATTATGAGTGTCTCACTTACGTCTAGAAAAGATTTAATTTATATCTCTCCTATAGTTATCCTAATATTAATTTTTAAATATTTAAGTATAACTAAAAAGAAAGCCGATCCTAAATTTTTACTAGCTTTATTAGCTTTTTTCATTCTTAATATAATAAGTTTTTACGATTATAATGAATATTTTAATGCTATAAGCCTATTAACTTCAGGATACCTTATACTTTTTACCTTGATTTTGAAAAAGTATTTAATAAAAAGTAAATTAAAATCTTTTCTATCATTATCTGTTATACTTGGCGTTTTTTTAGTTGGATATGTTATTTATGCAGTGGTAGATTTATTGATTGATCAAATACCGAATTATAACATAATATTCATGTTTATTTGTGCGTTGTGCTTATTTATTTATGCGATCACTTTTGCTATGATATATATTAGTGATAATTACGCTACTGGTACTATTTTGTTAGCCTCAGGTGTTGCCACAATTTTCAACCTTGGCTTATCTCCAATCAATGAATATTTTCTGTATAACGAAATTTTCACCTTTTTAATATTGTTTTGTCATTATTTGTCGCTTTATCTTTTTATGACCTTTATTTTGAAAACTAAAGTTGTCAAAGACAATGACATCTCTAGTAAATATTTCTAATTGCAATAGTCTGTTTTTAAAACTGTTATGTAATTCTATTTAACTAATCGCTTCATGTAATCGGACGTGTAAAAACAGTAGTTTTTAATCAGGTATTCAACATAATTTATCGCTTATATTTTTACAAATTTTTACAAATTTTAACGTATTTTAATATTTTGGTATGGCTTTATGCTATACATTTGCCGACTTAAATAAATTATCAAGAATCTCAATAAAAGGAGATAGCAACCTGCAATAACAAGCAAGGTGCTAAATAGATAAGCCAAGTAATTGGAACAAATGTTAAATCATATGTCTTTTATTTGCTGCTATTTCCTTTTAAAAATGAAAAGGAAACATGGCAAATTCAAAAACAATTACTCCAAAATTTTCAGCATTAATACCATTATTCGTATTTGTATTTACGTTTTTAGGTGTTGGAATTTATCAAAACGATTTTTACGCATTACCAGCTCCAATTGCTGTTATAGTAGGTATAATTGTGGCATTTTTAATGTTTAAACAATCCATAACCTCTAAAATAAATACGCTGCTTAAAGGTTGTGGTGATGATAAAATATTAACCATGTGCCTCATCTATTTATTGGCTGGTGCATTTGCAACTATAACCAAGGCTACTGGAAGTGTAGACGCTATTGTAAATCTTGGACTGGATTATATTGCTATACAATACATCTATTTTGGCGTGTTTATAATAGCAGGTTTTTTATCTGTATCTACAGGTACATCTGTTGGTGCAATAGTTGCATTAGCTCCAATTGTTATTGGTTTTGCAGATAAAAGCAATGTAGATTTAGGGATATTATGTGGTGCATTACTAGGTGGTAGTATGTTTGGAGATAATCTTTCCGTAATATCAGACACAACTATTGCAGCAACACAGTCATTAGGCTGTAAAATGAGTGACAAGTTTAAGCAAAATATTAAAATCGCTTTGCCTGCAGCTTTAATCACTATAGGTATTTTAATTATACAAGGTTTTGGATTAAAAGCTGTGCCGACAGATGCTGTAAGCTACACCTACTCCATTATAAAAATCACGCCTTATCTATTGGTTATCCTACTATCTATTATTGGTATAAATGTATTTGTAACATTGTTATTAGGCGTTATTGCTGGTGGACTTTTAGGAATTATTTATGGAGATTTCACATTAATAGAGTCTACTAAAATCGCATACAACGGTTTCACCAGTATGACTGAAATCTTTTTGTTATCTCTATTAACAGGTGGATTAGCTGCTTTAGTGGAAAAAAATGGAGGGATAAACTATATTCTTAGTAAAATTAAAAATTTAATTCAAAGTAAACGCTCTGCACAACTAGGTATCGCAGCATTGGTGGGTACAATTAATATGGCAATTGCTAATAATACAGTTTCTATTATAATAGCTGGTCCAATCGCAAAAACAATCAACGATCAATATCAGTTGGACAACAAAAAAACAGCTTCTATTTTAGATATTTTTGCATGTATTATTCAAGGAATCTTACCTTATGGTGCACAAGTCTTAATGATACTAAGTTTTGCAAATGGTAAAATTGATTATCTAGATTTAGTTGCAAACACATGGTATTTAGCACTATTGTTCATTTACACTATCATTTATATTAGCTTTAAGCCTTTACGTTTACGCTAGTGTTCACTATAATTTAATCTTATGGTTTTGTAATAAAATCATCATAAATTAAATCTTTGTTAAAAAAAAGAATGAACATTCATTTTTGTATATCTTTGCATCAGAATTAGAACAAAAATGGCAAAACTTCAAAAAAGTATAGATAAACGTAACGCATTGGTAAAGGCGACAATCGAGTTGGTTAACAACAACGGTTTTCATGCGACACCAATGAGTAAAATAGCAAAAATGGCTAACGTCTCACCTGCTACAATCTATTTGTATTTTGAAAATAAACAAGATTTAGTAAATAAGACTTACGTCGAAGTTAAAGCAGACTACACAAAATATGCTTTTGAAACTTATAAAGAAGATATGCCTATTGAAGCTGGCTTTAAACTAATCTGGAACCGTATTGCAGATTTTAAATTAAAAGAAAGTGAAAACGCTATGTTTTTGGCACAATGTGATAACACACCAATGATTGACGAGATAAGCAGACAAGAAGGTATAAAACACTTGCAACCACTGCTGGACCTATGGGAACGCGGAAGACAAGAAGGTATTATAAAACCTTTATCTGATTATTTATTGTACGCCTATGCTATAAACCCATTATCGTTTTTAATGATTACACAAAAACGTGGTGTTTTTCAATTAGATAAAGCCCATTTAGAAGAAGCCTATCAATCTGCTTGGAGCAGCATAAAAGTTTGTAAATAAAATGAAAAAAACAGCAATTATATTAGGTGCAACAGGTTTAACTGGAGGTCTTTTACTTCAAAAATTAATTGAAGACAAAGAGTACTCCAGCATAAAATTGTTTTCACGATCTAAAATAGAAGGCTTACCTAGTAAGGTAACTCAATACATTGGAGATCTATTAAAACTAGAAGATTTTAAAGACGATTTTACTGCACATCAAGTGTTTTGTTGCATTGGTACAACTAAAAGTAAAACACCAGATAAATCACTTTACAAAAAAATAGATTACGGGATTCCGGTTTCTGCTGCAAAGCTCGCTAAAGCTAATGGCATAGATACATTTGTAGTTATATCTGCAATGGGTGCCAATGCAAAAAGCAACATATTTTACAATAAAACTAAAGGCGAAATGGAGCAAGATGTCCTAAATCAAGACATCAACCGAACCTTTATTTTAAGACCTTCATTAATTGGAGGCCAACGTGAAGAAAGACGTACGCTTGAAAAAATAGGAATCTCAATTTTTGAAGCATTAAAACCGCTATTTATAGGTTCCTTAAAAAAATATAAAATTATTGAACCAGAAACTATTGCTCAAGCTATGTTAAACCTAGCTAATAGCACCAATCATGCTAATACTATAATAGCATCAGATGCCATTCAACGCATTACTAAAAACAACTAAAACAAACATTAAATATATGGAATTATTAGATAAATTAAATTGGAGATACGCAGCTAAAGCCATGAATGGCGAAAAAGTAGCAGAAGATAAAATAGAACGTATTTTAGAGGCTGCACGCTTGGCTCCCACGTCTTCAGGATTACAACCTTTTGAAATATTTGTGGTAAAAAACCAAGATATTAAAGAGCAAATTAAACCAATTGCTTGGAATCAATCTGTAATTACAGACTGTTCTCACCTGTTAGTTTTTGCTGCTTGGGACCATTATACGCCAGAGCGTATTAATTATATGTTTGATTTAACCAATGACATTCGTGGTTTTAAAAACGAAGGTTGGGAAAATTACCGACAAATGTTATTAGGTATGTATCCTCAAAAAGATCCAGAAGAAAACTTTATTCACGCATCAAAACAAGCTTACATAGCTTTTACAGAGGCTTTAACTGCTGCAGCTTTTGAAGGTGTGGATGCAACGCCTTTAGAGGGTTTTGAGCCAGATGCTGTAGACAAAATTTTAGGATTACGCGAAAAAGGATTACGTAGTGCTGTATTATTACCAATTGGTTACAGAAAAGAAGATGAAGATTGGTTAGTAAATCTTGTTAAGGTTAGAAGACCTATGGATGAGATTGTAACCGTTATTGAATAGTATAAAACTTAAATGAAAATGAATATGAAAACGATAGTATTAAAAATCAGACCTGAAGGACAACCTACACTTTCTAATTTTGAATTTGTAGAAGAAGACAAAACATTAACCATAGCTGATGGAGAGATTTTATTAGAAGCAGCTTATGTTTCTGTAGATCCTTATTTAAGAGGACGAATGAATGATGCAAAATCTTACGTTCCACCTTTTAAATTAAATGAGCCTGTACATTCTGGTGTTGTTGCCAAAGTTTTAGAATCTAAAAGCGATAAATTCCAAGTTGGAGATTACGTTTCTGGCATGCTAAATTGGTCAACACAACAAGTGTCTAATGGTGAAGGTTTAAATAAAGTAGATCCGGAAAAAGCACCTTTAAGTAGCTATTTAGGTATTTTAGGTATGACAGGTTTAACTGCTTATTTAGGATTAACCGAAATAGGAAAGCCTAAAGCAGGCGAAACCATAGTAGTCTCAGGAGCTGCAGGTGCTGTTGGTAGTGTTGTTGGACAAATAGCTAAAATATTAGGCTTACGCGTTATTGGAATTGCTGGTACAGATGAAAAAATCGAAATGCTAAAAAGTAAATTCGGTTTTGATGAAGGTATCAATTACAACACCACAAAAGACATGAAATCTGCAATTGCAGAAGCTGCGCCAAACGGAGTTGATGTGTATTTTGATAATGTTGGAGGACCAATTTCGGATGCTGTAATGTTTAGTATTAATCAATTCGCGAGAATCATTATTTGTGGTGCCATTTCGGTATATAATAATACTGAATTGCCTACAGGATTAAGCGTACAACCGTTTTTAGTTAAAAACAGTGCGTTAATGCAAGGTTTTATAGTAAGTAATTATGCCGAAAAGTTCCCAGAAGCCATTCAAAGATTATCAGGTTGGTTATCTGAAAACAAATTAACCTATACCGAAACTATCGTTGATGGTTTCGATAATATTCCTCAAGCTTTTATCGATTTATTTGAAGGTAAAAACAAAGGGAAAATGATAGTAAAAATATAATAACCAAAAGAAAAAGAAGATGAACAATTTTGAATTTAAAAACCCAACCAAAATTATTTTTGGAAAGGATACAATAGAACAATTAAAAAATGAAATTCCTGCAGATGCAAAAGTATTATTACTTTATGGTGGAGGAAGTATTAAGAAAAACGGAATTTACGATCAAGTAAAAACCGCTCTAGCAGACGTTAATGTTACTGAGTTTGGAGGTATTCCTGCAAATCCAGAATACGCAACATTAATGGACGCTTTAAAGGTTATTAAAGATCAAGACATTACGTATTTACTAGCAGTTGGTGGTGGATCAGTAATTGACGGAACTAAATTTTTATCTGCAGCTGCTGTTTACGATGGTGATACACCTTGGGATATCTTAACTAAAAATGTTAGAACTGAAAAAGGAATGCCTTTTGGAACTGTGTTAACATTACCAGCAACAGGATCCGAAATGAATTCTGGAGCAGTAATTACTCGTGAAGAAACTAAAGAAAAATTAGCAATGGGAGGACCTGGTTTATTTCCAGTGTTTTCAATATTAGATCCACAAGTAATAACGTCTATTCCAGAACGTCAATTAGCAAATGGTTTAACAGATGCTTTCACACACGTTTTAGAACAGTATATGACATATCCAATTGGAGCTTTATTACAAGATCGTTTTGCAGAAAGTATACTACAAACATTAGTAGAGGTAGCTCCAACAGTATTAAAAGATCCTACAAATTACCAAGCAGCCTCTAACTTTATGTGGAGTTGCACTATGGCATTAAACGGACTTATTCAAAAAGGAGTACCTGGAGATTGGGCAATCCACATGATGGGTCACGAGTTAACAGCTTTATTCGGAATTGATCACGCACGTACCTTAGCTGTAATTGCACCAAGTCATTACAAATATAATTTTGAAGCTAAAAAAGAAAAATTAGCACAATATGGAGAACGTGTTTGGAATATTACTGAAGGTAGTACAGACGATAAAGCCTATGAAGCTATTGCTAAAACCGAAGCATTTTTCCATGAGTTAGGTATTGATACTAAATTATCTGACTATACTAAAGATTATGAAGGTACTGCTGAAGAAGTTGCTAAACGTTTTAAAGCTAGAGGTTGGAAATTAGGCGAACGTCAAGCTTTAATGCCTGAAGATGCAGAAAAAATTGTAAAAATGGCATACTAAACATATTATCATTTTTGGGTGTAGTTAAAGTGCTATAACAGCAAAAATTCTAAGGTTTTTAACTGCACTCAAACTGATATTATTATTATTAAATATACTCAGTAGTATTAAAATGAATTTAATAAAAACATTAGCCTTAACGCTAACCATTGTTACAGCAACTAGCTGTAAAGATAAAACAACTTCTGAAAGCGTTTTAGAAGTAAAAACAGAAACTAAAAAAGAAAAAACTATGAACGTATTATTTGTATTAACATCTCACGATAAATTAGGAGATACAGGGAAAAAAACAGGATTTTGGGTTGAAGAATTCGCAAATCCATATTACACATTACTAGACAAAGGTGCTAAAATTACTATTGCCACTCCAAATGGAGGTGCAGCTCCAATAGATCCAAGTAGTGACTCACCAGATGCTGCTACTGCAGATACTGAGCGTTACAACAAAGACGAAGCAACACAAGCATTAATTGCTAATACACATAAAATATCAGACATGAATGCTGACGATTTTGATGCTGTATTTTATCCAGGTGGTCATGGACCATTATGGGATTTAGCAAACGATATAACGTCAATCGCTTTAATCGAAAAATTTAATACTCAAGATAAGCCTGTAGCATTTGTATGCCACGCTCCTGCTGCATTAAAAAATGTAAAAGGAACAGATGGAGAACCATTAGTTAAAGGTAAAAAAGTAACAGGATTTACAAATACAGAAGAAGATGCTGTTGGCTTAACACAGGTTGTTCCATTTTTAGTGGAAGACATGTTAAGTAAAAATGGTGGAATCTACTCTAAAAAAGAAGATTGGACAGCTTACGCTATTCAAGATGGTAATTTAATTACTGGACAAAACCCAGCATCATCTGAGTTAGTTGCAGAAAAATTATTAGAAAGCTTAAAATAAGCTTCGCTTTATATATTAATAAAAAAGGTTGTCCATTTGGACAACCTTTTTTTGTTTGTAATTTTATGCCAAAATAAATATCCTAGATGTCTAAACCTTTTCAGTCCCTAGTTTTAATAGATCTTAAATTTTGCGCATAAAAAAAGGCTGCCTTTTTAGGCAACCTTTTTCTTGAATTGTACTGAATATATATCTTAGATAACTTTTACGTTAACTGCGTTTAATCCTTTGTTTCCTTCTTGTAAGTCAAATTCAACCTCATCACCTTCTCTAATCTCATCGATTAATCCAGAAATGTGTACAAAATGATCTTTGTCTACTCCTTCTTCAGTAATAAAACCAAATCCTTTTGTGTCGTTGAAAAACTTTACTGTACCTCTACTCATTGTAATGTAATTTATTTATTAATACTTAATATTATGCAAGTATAGTGCCATTAATTAGATAATGAGTTATAATTCTCATTTATTATTTGATTTTCAGTGAAATAAAATTTAATATTTATGTAAAAAAACGAAATAATTAATCGTCATCTTCATCAAAACCAGGCAATTCCAATGCTTTTACCGATTGTATAGCATTTCCAGCAATTCCTTTAATAGAGCCATACATATCTATGGTATTAGTCACCACTTTCTCGATTTGCTTCTCTCTTTGCTTCCAAATACGTTGCATCGATCGTTTTTCACTCTCTAAATCAGACTTCATTTGTGTAAAACCTTCCACAATTGCTTCAATTTGCATTCTAAAGGTGTTACTAGTTAAGTAATCATATAGTAAATCCATTTTATCACCTTTGTTTTCTTGTGTGATAATAGCGTTATTAACTTGTAAAATTCCTTCTCTTAACACAGCACACAACCCTTTAAACTCGTCGTAATTACAAATCCAAATACCATCCTTTAAACCCATTCGGTCCATATCTGATGGCATGACCTCAGTCACTAACACACCAATATTGACTCCACGATCTCTAATGTCTGCTTTAAATTTTTCTATCCAGCTAGGCTGAAAATCTTTTGTACGTTTACTCTCGTAGTAAATAGTACCGCAGTTTTGTTCTGTTCTAGTATGTACAATTTGGATACAATCTCCACCTCTGGCACCTTTTTTAATTTCCTCGATAGTATCTAACGGAAACTGAGCTGCTAACCACTCCTCTATTGCTAACTCTTGCACTTCACCTTGTAGTTGCATAGAGCCTTGCTCCTGCTTACGTTTCATTTCTTCGGTTAGCTTTTTCTGGTCTTCCAATTGCTTTTGCATTTCTTTAAAACGCAATTCGTTTTTGTCTTCCTCAGATTTTTTAATCTTCTCTTTTTCAGCCACTAGAATTTCGTTAAGCTTTTTTTGTGCTTCCGCCTCAGCAGCTTCTTTAAGTTCGCTTTTTTCTCTTTTAAGCTTTTCAATTTCAGCTTTAGAGCGGTTTAACTCTTTAACTTGTTCAGACTTTTCATTTAACTCTTTTTGTAAAGCTGCAAACTGGTCAGATTGCTCTTCCTTTAACTTAAGCTTTAACTTCGCTTCAATTTCTTTTTTATCTTCTTTAAGCTGATTTTCTAAACGTTCTTGAAATAACACATTCTCGCGCTTTTTCTTTTGTTCAAAATCTAACTTCTCTTGTTTTAATTGCTCTTGCTGACTCTCGTATCGTTTCTTCTCCGCAGCAATTTGCGACTGATACTTTTGTTTTATTTCCTCTTCTAATTGATGTGATAAAATATCTTGAACATCTATGGAAGTCCCACAATTAGGACATTTTATTTGATTTTCGTTTTTCATTTTAATTCAATTTTTCTCTTAAAATAGAACTATAAAGAGATTTTTTTCTACTTATAAACCACTAAAAAAGACTATAATTATGATACAATAATTACAGTTGTTTAGAAAAATTAAAACTACAAAATACATAGGGATTTAAACAAAAAGGATTGAATTAAATTTTAAACTAATTGTTTCTAATTTTTAAATGAGAGTGATTCATGCTATCTTAAATTACACTATAAAACAAAAAAAAGACCAAGCTTTTCAACTTGATCTTTGATATACAATAGCTGTAACGCTATTATAATTTATTTGCTATTATTCAACATTATAGATTTAGAATTTACAAACTCTCTGATACCAAATCCACCATGTTCTCGTCCATAACCAGAGTCTTTAATTCCTCCAAATGGCATGTTTGGATGTGCTAATCCATAAGAGTTAATGTTTATCATTCCTGTATCAAAATGGTCTTTTGCTAATTGGATGGCTTTGTCTTCATCTTTACTAAAAATTCCGCCTCCAAGTCCAAAACGACTGTCGTTAGCTATTCGCATAGCATCTTCGTTATCTTTTGCTTTAATTAGTGAAGCAACAGGTCCAAATAGCTCGTCACTATATGCTGGTTGTCCTGGTTTTACGTCACCTAAAACGGTTGAAGGATAATAATATCCTGTAACCTCAGGTATTGTACCACCACATAATATGGTTGCTCCATTAGAAACACTGTCTTCTACTTGTTGGTGAATTTTGTCCCTTAAATCTTTTCTAGCCATAGGTCCTAATTTTGAGTCTTTGTCCATAGGATCGCCAAAATTAATGTCTTTCATTCCTTTAACAAACGCATCTTTAAACTGCTCGTACACTTTGTCTACTACCACAAAACGTTTTGCTGCTACACAAGTTTCTCCGTTGTTATACGTACGTCCTTGTATGCTTGTTTGTACTGCTAAATCAATATCTGCATCGTCTAATACTAAATAAGCATCATTACTACCCAACTCCAAGACTGTCTTTTTTAATGCTTTAGCTGCTTTTTGTGCTACGTACTCACCAGCTTTGGAGCTTCCTGTTAGCGTAACACCTCTAACTGCTTTATGTTCGATAATTTTATCAGATGTTTCGTGATCTATAATTAATACCGTAAAAAGATTTTTAGGTAATCCTGCTTTTTCAAAAACGTCTTTAAGCTTTAATGCAGATCCTGTTACGTTTTTAGCATGTTTTAATAACACTCCGTTTCCTGCCATTAAATTTACTATCGCATAACGAATGGCTTGGTATAATGGAAAATTCCATGGTTGAATACCATAAATAACGCCTAAAGGTGCTTGTTGGATGATTCCTTTTCCTCCATTTTCCATGGTACGTACTTCGTCTTGTAGTTGTTTGATACCTTCAGTTGCTGTGTATTCGCAAATTCCAGCACAAAGCTCGATCTCGTCATGACTTTGGCTAACTAATTTACCCATTTCTTGAGTCATTAATTCGGCATACTCGTCCTTTACATCCATTAATGCTTTACCAACTGCTTTTATAATGGTTGCGCGCTCTTCTAACGGTTTTAGTTTCCACTCTAAAAAAGCTTCATGACAATTGTCCACAGCTTTAATGGCTTGGTCTTCTGTCATGTAATCGTATTGTTTTATTGTTTTTTCTGTTGCTGGATTTATAGTTGTAAATCCTTTATCTGTGGTATTACTCATGTAAATTTATATTTAAGTTAGTGATACGCTTAGCAATGTCCAAGTCGGACTTTAATATGAATAAGCGTGTTTTGAAATGCCTTTAATGAAAGGCTAATCGTGTTGTAGGATCAAATTTTGTTTAATCCTAAGGTTTTAGGCTTCTCCTCTAGCAGGATAATCCGCTTTTAAAATGTAGTCAATACCACCTAAGACATCGTTAAAACTTGGTCTCCCAAATGGCATGGATTGGATAGATTCCCAATACACGGTTTGATCTGGTGTAATTAAAAATAATCCAGGCTCTGTAAATAATTCTGGTTCTTCTTTAATTCCTGAAGAAATAAATAATCCCCATTTTCTAGCTTCGTCAATTGAAAAATCGTAGCCTAACGGAATATTTGAAATGTCCCATTCTTTATGTGTTGCTTTTGCGACGTCTTCTGTATCAGAACTGATGGCAATAACATTTACGCCTCTATCTGTAAATTTATCTAACTTTTTTTGAAGTTCTTCTAACTGACTTTTACAAACAGGACAATGTTTACCTCTATAAAATAATACTAAAGTGAAATTTTCTGGCGACTGATCGCTTAATTTCCATGTTGTATTGTTTACTAATTTGATTTGTAATTCTGGTGCTTTTTCTCTTGGTTTAATCACAGCTTTTTATGTTTTATAATTAATCAAAAACGTGTTGCTATTTGTATAGCGTTTTATAATTAATTGGTTTGAATTTGTTTTAAACAAAGGTCAGAAAAAAGGTAGCTTTACCTGTTACACAATTATTGTTGTCCTTTACAATATTGACACATGAGATAAATATTAAATACCTAATATTAATCCCTAATAAAAGTATTAGCATAGGTTTTTGTAAAATGTGCTCCATACAATAGTATCAAGCTAGTATAAGACACCCAAAGCATGATTAATATTATAGAACCTGCTGCTCCATAAGTGGATCCTGGTTGCATGGTATTAAAATATATAGCTAATAGATATTTACCTAATAAGAAAAGTAGCGTGGTTAACAATGCACCTACCCTAACCGACTTCCATGAAATGGTTGCAGATGGTAAAAACTTAAACATAGCAGCAAATAATACATATATAAATCCAATAGAAATTACAAAATCAAAAGCAAACAAGTATTCCACGACATTATCCGGAAGAAAGCGTTGTAATTGATTGCTAAACGTACTTAATAATGAAGTTAGTAAAAAACTAGTTAGCAGTAAGAAACCAATAATTAATATAAAACCAAAGCTTTTTAAACGACTAATAAGGGTTGCTATAAATCCATTGGCATAATCCGCTTCATTATCCCAAATTTTGTCAAAAGCAGCTTGAAGCTGAAAAAAGACTCCTGTTGCACCATATAATAAGGTTGCTATACCAACGACTGTTGTAAACAATGATGTGGTTTCATTACCACGACCAACTATCATTAATCGAATGGTTTCGGCAGTGTCAGGACCTATGGCTTTAGCGATTTCATCTAACAATTCACCTTGTACGATATCACGTCCCCAAACAGATCCTACTAAATTTAATATAATTATAATTAAAGCTGGTAAGGATAAAATGGCGTAATACGCAACGATTGCGCTACGTTGGAAGGGTTCGCTTTTATACCAAGACTTAGCTGTGGTAAACAACAGTTTTGGTAAACTTGAAAGATTAAATGTTATTGTGGTTGTCATGATGGTATATGGTTATAAAACTACAAAAGCCCAACATGGTTAGTTGGGCTTTATTAACTAAAGGCAATACTAATTTATGATTGTTCCGTTTGCTCTAAACTCGACATCCTTATTTTTACCTTTTTGCTTAAACTCTACGTCATAGAATTCGCCTTTTGACGCACTATCAACATGCTCTACTTCGTTAATATCTTCACTACCATATTCGTTTTTAATAATGTCTCTTATAGCTTTAGGCAAGTCGTCTATTTTAATGCTAGATTCGGTTTCAATCCAATTTCCGCTAGGACTAAAATCTGCTCTATATTTTTCGCCATTTTGTTTAAATTGAGCTTCATAGTTTCCGTTAGCATCAACTTCCCAATCTGGATTATTTTCGTTTGGATACTTAGCTTCAAATGCTTGTTTAACAACCTCTGGAGTTTGTCCTTTAACTGTGTTTTGACAACTAAACGCGATAAGTGCGATTAGGGCAAATTTTATGTTTTTAAATGCTTTCATAATTTATTGATTTATTAGGTTAATAGATACGACTTCAATTTCGCTGTAGATGTTATCCTCTGTACTTTGTTTTACAGTTAAATTAAAGGCTTTACCAACGTGTTTATTGGCTTCTAGATTATAATTATTTAAGGTTTTACTTGCGTTAATATCTTCAATAATAATTGTGTTATCTTTTATATCTGTGAAGTAAAAAATTCTTCCATCATAGCCATCATAAACGACTTGTTTTGTAATACCTCTATCATCCATAGTGTTAACAGCATTAGAGTTTACTACTATTGTGGAAGCAAAAAATAGACTGAATAATATGCTTATTAGCTTCATAATTTTAGTGTTTAATGGGTTACTAATTGTTATACTACAAAGATGGATATAAACACTACTAAATCCATTATACAATTATCTTAGACCTTTACAATATTTACATATACAGTAATTGTAAAGCATAAAAAAAAGCACAATGATTACATTGTGCTTTTAAGAACTATATATAGTGAGTGGTTATATTTTGTTTCCGTATATATCTAATTGCACCACAGGTTTACCTAATTTTTTAACTTCCTCAAATTGAGTAGCTTTGTCACCAACTACTAGATATACCATTTCAGACTCGTTTAAATATTGGTCTATAATTGCTTGGTAGTTTTCCAGATTCATAGATAATAATTCGTCTTGATCTGTGTCTAAAAAATTGTCGTCTTTATTGTATTTACTAATACGTCTTAAAATACCTAATTGTGCACCTAAACTTTCATAAGCTCTAGTATTACCTTTAAGAATTTTGTTTTTGGTTAACTCGACTTCAGTGTCTGTGAAGCTTTGTTTATAGTCTTTAACCATGTTTTTAATGATTTCTAGAGACTTTAAAGTTGCATTGGCACGAACACTTGATCTAATAGCAAAAGGACTAACAGCTTCACGATTTGTAATACCAGAATACGCACCATAAGTATAACCCTTACCTATCCTTAGGGTTTGAAATAAGCGACCACTTGATCCACCACCTAAGATTTCGTTTGCAAAATCAAGATTGTTAGCGTTTTCGTCTTTTCCAGATAACGCTAATTTACCAATATATAATACCGATTGTTTAGCATCAGGTACGTCTATAAAATATAGTGTTCCGCCTGTATTAGTTGATTGAACCGCTAATGTTGGTACATTTATAGTCTCTCCTTCCCATGCTTTTAAAGGACTTAAAGCAGCTATGGTTTGCGTTTTGTTAATCGCTCCAGCAATATGGAATGATGCCTTTTTAGGAGATAAATTTTTATAATAAGTTTTTAAATCCTCCATTGTAATGTCCTTGGTACTTTGTAAGGTTCCAGAACTATTAATTCCAAAACGGTTATCCTTACCATACATTAATTGGTCAAATACATTAGATGCAATTGCATTTGGGTTAGCTTCGCTACCCTTTAAACTGGTTTCTAATGCTTGTTTTAATCTACTAAACTCACTAGCATCCCAACGAGGTTCTAAAATAATCTCTTTAACTAGTTTTAAAGTTTCGTCTAAATTTTTAGTTAAACACGATCCCGTAATATGAAAATCCTCATTTGCACTATACATATTAATATTAGCACCTAATAAACCAATAGCCTCTTCTAAATCTGCAGCAGTTTTTGTTTTTGTCCCTTGCATCATCAAATCGCTAAATAAATTAGACACACCTTCTTTTCCTTTTGGATCTAATAATTGTCCACCAGGAATTGTAATATCAAACTGCACTAAAGGTACTTCGTTATTTTCTATACCATATAAAGCCATTCCGTTTTCTAACTCACCTTTCCAAATTGCAGGTGCTTTAAATACCGGAAGTTTACCAAAATCAGGTTCGCTTCTATCAAATTTACTAGGTGTTTTCTCGTAAACCGCTTCTTCACCTTGACTCACCTCTTCGTTAGCGACGTCTTGTTTAACCTCTTCAATCCAAACCGTTGCTTCTTTACTTTCAGCTACAGCTAAATCTAATTGCCCTTTAGGTACAACGCTAGTCATTACAGCATGTTTACCTTTTAAGTAAGTATTGTATACACGCATAATATCTGCTTCTGTAACAGCATTAGTTAATTTGGCACGTTCTGTAATAAAACTAGGATCACCATTAAACTCGTTATCCTGAACTAATTGAAATGCTTTATTTAACACAGTACTTACACCTTGATATAAATCTGTTTCTAATTGAGCTTTAATGCGTTTTAAATCTGCCGAATTAACTCCTGTAGTTTCAAAGCGTTTTAAACCATCGTCAATAGCAGACTTAACTTGATCTAAATCTGTTCCTGCATTAGCACGTACTCTAAAAACAAACTCGCCTGCTAATTCACTACTATTTTGGTAAGTGCCAACGTTAGGTGCTAATTTTTGTTCTTGAACAATCACATTATATAAAGGTGATTTTTTGCTTCCGCTAAGTAATTGACCTAAAATATCCAAAGCATAAGTGTCTTCATGATAGTTTTTAACTGTAGGATACACTAGTCTTATTTCTGGTAGTTTAGCAAAATTGTCTTCAAAGTATAACGACTTAGTTTCGTTTAATACAACAGGTTCAAAGTTTTGCTCTTCAACTTCTGGTCCACTTGGTATTTCACCAAACCATTGTTCTACTAATTTTTTAGTTTCGGCAACATCAATATCTCCAGCAATAACTAAAGATGCATTTTTTGCACCATAATATTGTTGGTAAAAGGCTTTAACATCATCGATAGTTGCTGCTTGTAAATCTGGTAAGGCACCAATAACTGTCCAACTGTAAGGATGTCCTTCAGGATATAGGTTTTTTCTAATAATTTCATCTGTATAACCATAAGCTGCATTATCAACACGTTGGCGTTTTTCGTTTTTAACCACTTGCTTTTCGCGCTCTAAAGCAGCTTCTGTCACAGTGTTAATCATATAACCAAAACGATCTGAATCAATCCACATGATTTTTTCAAAGGCGTCTTTTGGAACAACTTCATAATACACAGTATAATCATTAGAAGTTCCACCATTACGACTTCCTCCCCATTCTGGTATCATTTTACGATTGGCTCCAACAGGAACATTCTCTGAGTCGTTAAAAGACATATGTTCAAAAAAGTGAGCAAATCCTGTTTTTCCTGGTTTTTCTCGGTTAGAACCTACATGCATTAAGGTAGCAACAGCTACAATTGGGTCAGAATGGTCTTCATGAAGGATTACTTCCAAACCATTTTTTAAAGTGAATTTTTCATAATTGATTTTAAAATCTTCGGTTTTTGTAGTTTCAGTGGTACCTGAATCTTTGCAAGAGATTACTGTTAAGGACATTAGCAGTAAAGCAATTTTAATTGTACGCATTATTTAAAGTTTTTTTGATTGTGGTTTAAAGATAATCAATAATTTTTTGTCTTAAATTTTTAATAAATTAAATGGAAATGAAATTGAATTTAATTATCTTTAAGTAATCTTAAAATCTAAATATATGGATATCAATTTTGAATATGACAAGGTAAAAGCAAGTGAGGCTTTAGAGGAATTTACCACTGAAAAAATCCAAAAACTTTTTAATAAATATGAATTTATAGTACGTGCTGATGTATTTTTTAAATTAGAAAATACTAATGATGATAAATCTGGTAAAATTGCGGGTATTAGACTTAGTGCTCCTGGTCCTAGATTATTTGCTGAAGAAAGCAAAGAGACTTTACACAAAAGTGTTAGTGAAGTTGTCAATCAAATAGAAAGACAATTAGCCAAACGTAAAGGAAAAATGAATACGCATTAATTAATGCTAAAATGTATATACAAAAAAAGCGACTTAATTAAGTCGCTTTTTTTTATTTTATAATTAAACAGATAGTTGTTTAAATTTAATACCTAATGTGGTTTCTACTTTTTTAAGATCACTATGCTCATTACCTAAAATTAATGCAATAGATTCTCCTTTTTTACCAGCACGTGCTGTACGACCACTTCTGTGTGTGTAATACTCAGTATGTTCTGGTAATTGATGATGAATTACAAATGCTAAATCATTAACATCAATACCTCTAGCAGATACATCTGTAGAAATTAATAATTGTAAGGTTGTATTTTTAAAAGCACGCATGACTTTATCACGCTCTTTTTGTTGCATGTCACCTTCCAAAGCACCAACGTTAAATCCTTCGGTTTCTAATTGATGTCTTAGTGCTTGTGCACCTGCTTTTGTTTTTGTAAAAATTATTCCACGTTGGTTTTCTCTGTCTTCTAAAAGTCTAATTAATGTAGACGATTTTTCGTGCAACGTCGTTTCAACAAAATAATGAGATATGTTTTGGTTTACTACACTACTTCTATCTATCTCTAATCGTATAGCTTCGTCAGCTATGTAACGCTTAACAATATCTTTTAAATCGTTAGACATTGTAGCACTAAATAACCATGTGTTTTTTTGACCTGTAACGCCTTTTAAAATAGTAGTTAAATCATTTTTAAAACCCATGCTTAGCATTTCATCTGCTTCGTCTAAAACAATTGTTTTAACTTGAGATAAATCTACAGCCTCACGCGTCATTAAATCTACTAATCGACCTGGAGTAGCCACTATAATGTGTGTGGTTCTAGCAACGTTACGTAACTGAATGTCTATTTTTTCGCCACCATATACACCTTCCAAAAATATTTTAGAGTTGTTATACTTGGTGAATTTAAATAGTTGTTTTTTAATTTGCTGAACCAATTCTCTAGTAGGCGCAATTATTAACGCTTGGACTGCATCTTTTTTAGGATTAATTTTATGTAGTAATGGCAGTCCAAAAGCAGCTGTCTTACCTGTTCCTGTTTGTGCTAAACCAATAAAATCGGTTGATGATTTTAATAACATAGGAATCGCTTGTGCCTGAATTTCGGTTGGCGATTTAATCCCTAATTCCTTAAGAGATTTTATATAGTTTTTATCTAAACCAAGGTCTTTAAAAGTCATAATTAAATAGTAATTAGTCTGTGTTATTAATATGTTTTTACAAAAGTAAGCAACTGCAAACTGCGACTGAATACTGTTACATTTAAGATTTAATCTTCTGGTGGAAAACCATTGATTTCTTCAAAAATATCGTCAAAATTAGTACGTAAATAGGCGTTTAACTTTTTACGATAATCGTCTTTTAACCATTCTACAAAGTTAAACGTACTTTTACTTATACACTTAGTATATCTAGAAATACGGTAATCTATATCGTCACCCAATAATTTAGCTAAAGCTAATGCATCCCATAAATCCTCACTATTTTCTGTACAAATATGTGCGTGATGTTGGATGGAGCGCTCTAATACAACTTTAGAGCTTTCTCCTGCTCTAATACTATCAATGTAGCATTTTTTAATATCAAAATAGACATGGTCAGATTTTTTAAATTGCTCGCGCAAATCCTCTGGCATTTCATATCTAAAATTGTTTTCAAGTTCTTCATCACTTAAAATACCATCTAAATAATAATTTGGAGAACGGAAAATTTTGTGCCAGTCTAAGTCACTTCCCCAAGGTCCAAATCTGTGTAAGTTGTTACCTAAATCGATAACTATAAACTTATTTTTATTTTTTAATATACGCGATCCACGACCAATCATTTGGTAGTATAATGTCAACGACTTGGTTGCTCTGTTAAGCATGATACAGTCTACTGTTGGCTCATCAAAACCAGTGGTTAAGATACTTACCGATGTTAGTATGGCATCTGGCGTTTCTTTAAACCATTTAAGTATGGCTTTACGCTCTTTTTTAGTATTGTTATTATCTAAGTGTGCTACAGGATATCCAGCACGTCTAAAGGTATCATATACGTGTAATGATGTATTAATACCATTATTAAATATTAATGTTTTTTTACCTTTACAACGTTCTTCATAAGCTTGTATCAGCTTAGTTAGCATATCTGTATTGGTATATAAATCTTCTGATGATTTTACGGTATAATCACCATTAGCTCCAACCACTAAAGAGGTTAATCCAACGTTGTATGAAAATATTTCGGCAGGCGCTAAAAATTCGTTTTCAATTAAAGATTGGATGGTTTCTCCAACGATTAGCTCGTTATAATTATCCTTCATTGGAAGGTTAATATTGCTACTTAAAGGTGTCGCAGTTACACCAAGAATAAACGATTTTTCAAAAAACTTAAATAACTTAGTAAAACTATTGTAATGTGCCTCATCAATAATTACTAGTCCAATGTCTGAAATATCTAGCTTATTATCTGTTAAACGATTATTAAGTGTCTCAACCATTGCTACAAAGCAATTAAAATCACCTTGATCACTTAAATCTGCTTTACTATCTACAATTTTATTACTTACACCAAATTCTGAAAGCATATTTGATGTTTGCTTACATAATTCTATCCTATGTGTCATTACTAACACTTGTTTTTTGTGGTGTTTTAAGTATTGTCTTACAATTTCAGAGAAAATAACCGTTTTTCCACCACCTGTAGGTAGTTGATATAATAGATGATAATCTTCAGGCGCTTCTTCAAAACATTTAAAAATCTTATCGATTGCTCCTTTTTGGTAACTATAAAGACTTTTTCCTTCTGTACGTTCTTGTAATTCTAGAGTTTTAGTAGACATTAATTAATTGCAATTTTTAAATTTTAAGATGTGCAAAAATACAACGATTTAAAGGGTTTCAACGACTATTCTTCAAAAAAAATTATTATACCTATTTTTACACAACAATATGAGCGATAAAACCGATAATTTTCAGGCCCAATTTAGTGGCTTTTTTAATACACCACATTTATTTTTTTCTGAAATAAATACTATGCAACCTTTTGTTAAGCAATTAGATAGGCCTTTTGTTTTTAATAGAAAGGTTAGACCTAATATTAGGTTAGGACAACGTGTAGAACAATTTGTGTTTGAGGAGTTAAAGCAATTTGATGACATTTCTGTTTTGTCAGAAAACATCCAAATACAGGAAAATGTGAACCAGACTATTGGCGAATTGGACTGCTTAATATTAAATAATTCGGAACCAATTCATTTAGAAATTCAATTTAAATACTATCTATATGATGCCAGTTTAGGGAGCACTGAAATAGACTGTTTAATTGGACCTATGCGTCGAGATAGTTTAATTGAAAAATTAAATAAACTTAAATTAAAACAACTACCACTACTATATAATACTGCTACAAAACCTTACTTAGATAAATTACAATTAGATGTCGATTCCATAAAACAGCAAATATATTTTAAGGCGCAAATTTTTGTACCTTATGGAAGTAACATTACTTTTAAAACGTTAAACAATAACTGTATTTATGGCTTTTATTTTAATTATAAAGATCTAATGCTGTTTAAGGATTGTAAATTTTATAAGCCTCAAAAAACCGATTGGTTATTAGACGTGAATAGTCATGTTAATTGGTTGACTCTAGATCAAATAAAGCCACAATTAACCATACATCAATCCGAAAAATATTCACCTTTATTATGGCTAAAGTTTCCTAATGGTCAAATAACAAAATGCTTTGTGGTCGCATGGTAATTTAATTTATTAGAGTAGTTTTGTAGCCTTAAATCTTTTTCCCTAACTAATATTAGTAATTAATTCGGTTTCTTATTTTTTTGAAAACACACAAATACATCAGACTTTTAACAGTTGCTTTGTTATTACTTATTCAGATTGTTTTTTTATCCATGATAATTAAAGAACAATACGCAGTAAATAATGTATTGATTAGTACTGCAATTATAGTAGTTATCCTATCTACCTTTTTTGGTTATCGCTATTTAGATTTACATCATCATAAGTATAATTATGAGAGGTTGTCAGTTGTAATTTGGGTTCCTATAGGTGCATTATTGTGTTATATAATTAATATATATCTTGGTTTGGGTAGTGTATTGGCAGCAGGAATTATTGGTGTTTTAGCCTCATTTGTACCAAAAATAAATAGCCAATCTAATTATCTAAAAAAACTACCAACAGTAATATATTGTGGTGCTTTTGTTGGTATGTCTAGCGCACAAATAACACCATCTATAAGTTTTGTAATTGCTGCAGGTAGCATTACTGGATTGTTATATATGCTGTCTAAAAACTTGTTTCTTGGAATTGGAGGTAAACTTGGTGCTTTAGCTTTTGCAGGTGTCATTATTGTATCATTAATACACTGGTTATATTTATGAATATTATACCTATAATATTAGCTAGTGTTTTAGGAGCTACTGTAACGTTTTACGTAAGTGAACAGTTAAAACAAGGTCCAGTCAGGGCGTCTGCCTTACTATCTTTAATAATTGGTTTATTTTTTTACTGCTTTCCTAATGTATTAAATGTGTATCTCACTCAAAATATTCCGTTAGTATTTATTGGAGCCTCATTTATTGGAATGGCTTCTCCAAAAGGTAAAAACAACTATTTGTTGTTAGCTTTTGCTGGCCTTTTATTTAGTATAGTTTACATAAATAAAAGCGCTTTTTTTAAAGGTTATGGTGGTGCTTTAGGCACATTAGCTTTTATTGCATTAATAACAACACTGTTTTTTGCACATTTGCTTACTCATAAATCTAAAATGCTTTCTAGATTTAAATGGATGAAAAATAAAGTGTTTAACAATGAAAATAATTAATTGTTTTACGTAATCTTCATTAACTTTTTATTAATCACGCGCACTTATTAAATAGTCTTTTAATTTTATTACATTGTAGGTCTTTAATGTTTTAATTGAAATTTTAAAAAATGAAAAAACTAGTATTCTTTACTCTTTCCTTACTGCTGCTAGCATCATGTAAAACAAATCAAAACGGAAGTAGCGAAACAACACAAGTTACCTATCGAAAATCCCGTTTATACGATCAGGAAAATAATAGAATAAGTCAATCTAAATTTTACAATCAACTATTAAAAAATCAAGATTTATCATGGGCTTATGTGTCTAATAAAACAAAATTTGATAAACGATTAGTAGCTGGTCAAAAACATGGTGTAATATCAGATAAAGCAACTATAATAAAACAATTAAACAATAAATTAGATATTAATATTGCTAGCGACAAACCTATTGTAATTATTTATTATCCAGGAAAAGATCCTTGCAATTCTAGTGGGTCAGCAACAAAACAAACAAGAGTAAAAGCACAACAAGATTTTGAGGTTAAATTATACAATTTAGTACAAATCAAACCTATTTATCTATATAAAAGTATAGACGGATTATCAAATAATTATGATCTATCTAAATGGCATCAAGATCCAGATGGTTTAATAGAATCTTTATTTTTTGAATACCATTATCCTTGCTCTAGCTATTTAGTCATTTCAAAAGATGGCGAATTTACTAGTAAGTTTGGAGAGTCTAATTATTCCGAAATTTTAGCAACAACCAAAAGGCTTAATCAATAGTTAATAACTACTAACAAAACCCTTTTATTTAGTTAACTTATTCACTTATTTTGCGACTTTAAAAACTAAAAATTAAAGCCTAATTTTGACGCTTTAATATATTAGCGCAACACACTAACCCTTTGCGCTTTAATAACTAATAGACCTTATAAAATGAAAGTCTGTATTGCCGAAAAACCATCTGTAGCCAGAGAAATAGCTCAAGTATTAGGTGCCAACTCTAAACGTGATGGTTATTATGAAGGTAATGGCTATGCAGTAACCTATACTTTTGGTCACCTTTGTACCTTAAAAGAACCAAATGATTATAAACCTTATTGGAAAAGTTGGGATTTAAACAACTTACCAATGCTACCAGAAAAATTTGAAACTAAAGTCACCAAAGATTCTGGGATACAAAAGCAATTTAAAATTGTTAAAAGCCTTTTTGACAAAGCAGATGTGGTAATAAATTGTGGTGATGCAGGAACAGAAGGAGAATTAATCCAACGTTGGGTTATTGATCAAGCTAAGTATAAAGGCGAAGTACAGCGTTTATGGATTAGCTCTCTAACGACCGAAGCAATAAAAGAAGGTTTTGAAAAACTAGAACCAAGCAAAAAATACGATAATCTATATTATGCAGGTTTTTCGCGTGCTATTGGAGACTGGCTACTTGGTATGAATGCTACAAGACTATATACGGTTAAATATGGTGGCTACAAGCAAGTATTAAGTGTAGGACGTGTACAAACACCAACTTTAGCAATGGTTGTAAACCGTTGGAAAGAAATTGAAAACTTTAAGCCTCAACCCTATTGGGAACTGCAAACCATGTATCGCGATACCTTATTTAGCTATGAGGAAGGTCGTTTTTTAAAAATGGAAGATGGAGAAAAGTTAGCTAATATTGTAAAAGCACATGACTTTGAAATTGTCTCTATTACCAAGAAAAAAGGTAATGAATATGCGCCAAAATTATTTGACTTAACAGGATTACAAGTGTACTGTAATACCAAATTTGGATTTTCTGCAGACGAAACCCTTAAAATTGTACAAAAACTGTATGAAATGAAGGTGGTTACCTATCCTAGAGTAGATACAACCTACTTACCCAACGATATTTATCCAAAAGTACCAGGTATTTTAAAAAACCTAACACAATACGCGACTTTAACAGCTCCTGTTTTAGCTAAAAAAATTAAAAAATCTAAAAAAGTTTTTGATGATGCTAAGGTTACAGATCACCATGCCATAATCCCTACTGGTGTACAAAGTAATTTACAATATAATCAACAACAGGTATATGATATTATTACACGACGTTTTATTGCTGTGTTTTACGACGATTGTAAAGTGGCTAACACCACAGTCATAGGAAAAGCCGAAACCGTAAACTTTAAAACCACTGGTAAAGAAATCCTTGAAAAAGGATGGCGTGTTGTATTTGAAACAAAAAATAGTACAACAAAAGAGCAGGGTTTATTACCTACTTTTGTTAAAGGTGAAAAAGGACCACATGAACCAAGTTTTTTAGAAAAGCAAACCAAACCACCTAATCAGTTTACAGAGGCAACACTACTTCGTGCTATGGAAACTGCAGGTAAGCAAGTGGACGATGACGAGTTGCGTGATTTAATGAAAGAAAATGGTATTGGTAGACCATCCACACGTGCAAATATTATTGAAACACTGTTTAGACGTAAGTACATAAAACGAAATAAAAAACAAGTATTACCAACCGTTACAGGCATCCAATTAATAGATATTATTAGTAATGATTTGCTTAAATCTGCCGAGTTGACTGGTCTTTGGGAAAAACAATTAAAGGATATTGAAAAAGGCGAATATTCGGCTGCTGCTTTTATTAAAAACATGAAGCATATGGTAGATCAATTAGTCTATGAAGTGCGAAGCGAAAAACTTGAAGCTAAAATAAGCTACACTAACAATAAATCAGAAAAATCCACCAAATCAAAATCTAAAACCAAAACTGGTACTAAAGGTATTGTTGGTAAAGCCTGTCCTAAATGCAAACAAGGACAAATTTTAAAAGGAAAAAAGGCTTATGGGTGCACCAATTATGGTAAAACATGTGATTTTGTATTGCCTTTTAGTTTTGGTGAAAAGAATATATCCGAAAACCAATACAAACGTTTATTGGACAAAGGATCTACCGTTAATTTAAAAGGTTTTAAAGTCGAAGGTGCAACTGTTGAAGGTTTACTACGTTTTGATGATAATTTTAAACTTAAATTAGAACCTAAGCAAAAAAAGTCTGCTAAAGCAAGTTCAAATTCCGAAACTAATCTGTGTCCAAAATGTAAAAAAGGAACGATTATAAAAGGAAAAACAGCTTATGGTTGTAGCGATTATAAATCGGGTTGTGATTTTAGATTTAGTTATGATTTAATTCGCGAAAAAGCTAATGGACAACAACTTACAAAGGATTTAGTTTTCAAAATTTTATATGGACACTAGGCATAAACACTTTAAAATATACAAACCTTATAGAATGCTAAGTCAGTTTTCTAGCAATGCTGCTAAAGAACAGAAAAAGCGATTTTTAGGAGAATTGGGTGATTTTCCGGAAGGCATTATGCCTATTGGTCGTTTGGACGAAAAAAGTGAAGGTCTACTCCTACTTACCACAGACGGTAAACTAAGTGACCATGTTAACCAATCCGGAATTGAAAAAGAATACTATGCGTTAGTAGATGGCGACATTTCCGCGAAAGCGATACAACAATTATCCGAAGGTGTAGAAATAGGATTTAACGGTAAAAAATATGTTACAAAACCTTGTAAAGTCACAAAATTAAAAGAATTACCTGATTTACCGGAACGTTCCAAAAAAATAAGAGATGCTAGACATGGTCCAACATCATGGGTGTCAGTAACTTTAACGGAAGGAAAATTTAGACAAGTCCGCAAAATGACTAGTGCTGTAAATTGTCCAACCCTACGTTTGGTGCGTGTTAGAGTCGGAAATATCACTCTTGACAACATGCAAGTTGCAGATGTTTTGGCTATTAAAAATCTAAACCAACTACTTTAACGTATCTTTAGTTTTTATAGCAAGAGTAATTGTTAAAAACATAGTACTTTTGTTTTAAATATTAACATATTTCATGATACAATACGCACATTTTTTTTACGATTATTTTAGAGATTTAGGACTAACTAGAGTTACATCTAAGTACTTAAATATGTTGGTGTTATTGATTTTAACACTAATCTTTATTTTAATTTTAGATCTATTAGTTAGAAAGGTTTTAAGGTTGATTTCGGCTAAAATTGCATCACGAACAAAATCAAATTTTGACGACTTATTAATTACTAATCGAGTCCCAAGAAATATAGCGCATATTCCAGCTTTATATACTGCAATAAAAAGTATTCCGTTAGTATTTAATGATTTTGCTAATCTGCATTTGCTTTTTGAAAAATGTATGCAAGTGGCAGGAATTGTTTTAGGGCTTTGGATTGTAAGAAGTATACTTAATACTTTAAAAAATTACTTTAAAACTTTACCTAGTTTAAGGGATAAACCAATAGATAGTTACATACAAGTTTTTATGATATTTGCATGGATTCTTGGTGCTGGATTGGCTATGGCTGTTCTGGTTGGAGGAGATTCTCTATGGAAGTTTATCACTGGTTTTGGTGCTGCTACTGCTATTATATTATTAATATTTAAGGATACCATTTTAGGTTTTGTAGCAAGTATACAAGTGTCTATAAATGATATGGTTCGTATTGGTGACTGGATTACTTTTGAAAAATTTGGTGCAGATGGAGATGTTATTGAAATTAATTTAGCAACGGTTAAGGTTCAAAATTTTGATAACACTATTACCACTATACCAACGTATGCTTTAATATCAGACTCGTTTAAAAACTGGAGAGGAATGACAAACTCTGATGGTAGACGTATCAAACGACACATGTTAATTAAGCAAACGTCTATCAAATATTTAAACAATGAAGATATTGAACGTTTAAAAGAGATTGAAATCATATCCACTTATCTAAGTACCATGCAAGACAAGATTAATAATTTTAATACATCTCATGGTATAGATAAATCTTCATTAATTAATGGTCGCAATATGACCAATATTGGTGTTTTTAGAAAATTTATACAGACGTATTTAGAGCAGCATTCTGCTATTAATAATAACATGTTATTAATGGCAAGGCAACTACAGCCTACCTCTCAAGGTGTGCCTCTAGAGATTTACTGTTTTAGTAAAGATAAACGTTGGGAAAGTTATGAGTATGTTATGAGCGACCTTTTTGACCACTTCCTTGCTGCTGTACCTTACTTTGATTTAGAACTTTTTGAATTGCCTAGCAACAGTACTTTTAAGTAAATTACTTTTATAATTTTTAGAAAAAGTTAATAAATAGTTAATGTGATTTCATTTGTAATAGTATTACTATTATCTTTGCAATCAAATAATTATTTATGCATAGTTTACTTTCAAATCTAAAAATTAATATAAACGATAAAATTTACCTTAAAGATCCAGAATCTTCTGATTTAGGTAAACGTATTGTTGAAAACAGTATCCAACTAATTGATGAGATTGGATTTGACTTATTTACGTTTAAAAAATTAGGTACTAAAATTGGCTCTAACGAGAGTAGCATTTATCGTTATTTTGAAAGCAAACACAAACTACTAATCTACCTTACCTCTTGGTATTGGAGCTGGCTAGAATATCAATTGGTTTTTGCTACTAACAGTATTGCAAATCCAAAACAAAAAATTGAAAAAGCTATTGAGGTCCTTACACAATCAGCAACTTTAGACTCTAATTTCTCTCATATCGATGAGGTACTTTTAAAACGTATTGTAATTAACGAATACTCTAAATCATACCTAACTAAAGAGGTCGATAACGAAAATAAGGAAGGTTACTTTCTAGTATACAAAAGACTGGTTACACGACTACATGATATGGTACTAACCATTGATAAGGATTATTCGTATGCCTTTAGTTTATCAAGTACTGTTATTGATGGTGCATTGCATCAACATTTTTTAAAAGACCATTTTACTACTATATCTGATCTTAAAAAATCAGACGATCCTACTAACTATTTTAAAGATTTAGTTTTCAAAACCCTTAACATCTCAACAAATGAGTAAAAAAATATTAACCGCTTGGCAACGCTTTATTAGCCTACTTAAATTAGACAAAAAAGACGTCAGACAAGTCTTTTTCTATGCCATTTTTGCAGGATTAGTAAACTTATCGTTACCGCTTGGAATACAAGCTATTATTAATTTATTACAGGCAGCTCAAGTTAGCACATCATGGATAGTATTAGTCGTATTAGTGACTTTAGGTGTTGTTTTTGTTGGTGTTCTACAATTAATGCAAATAAGAATTATAGAAAATATTCAACAAAAAATATTTACAAGAGCGTCTTTTGAGTTTGCTTACCGTTTTCCTAAAATGAAAATGAGCGAATTAAATGGTTATTACCCACCAGAATTAGCTAATCGTTTTTTTGACACAATAAATGTGCAAAAAGGTATTGCCAAAGTAATGATAGACTTTCCTGCTGCAGTTTTACAAATTGTATTTGGATTAATGTTATTATCCTTTTACCATCCCTTTTTTATAATTTATGGTGCTTTATTATTAATCCTAATTTATGTAGTATTTAAATTTACTGCAGAAAAAGGGTTAAGAACAAGTATTGATGAATCTAATCATAAATACAAAGTAGCGCATTGGCTTCAAGAGATTGCTAGATCTATTGTAAGCTTTAAATTATCAGGAAAAACAAGCTTAGCACTTAATAAAAATGACAAATTAGTTACTAATTATTTAGAAGCTCGTGAGAGTCATTTTAAGATATTAGTCATACAATTCATTCAGTTAATTGGATTTAAAGTTCTAGTAACTGCAGGATTATTAATGATTGGTGGTGCTTTAGTACTTAACCAACAAATGAATATTGGTCAATTTGTTGCTGCTGAAATTATTATCCTATTAGTTATTAATTCTGTTGAAAAACTAATATTAGGACTAGAAACCTTTTATGATGTTTTGACTTCTATTGAAAAATTAGGTAAAGTCGTTGATAAAGAATTAGAACCTCAGGATGGCGAAATTTTAAATGTAAAACATAATGACTTTAATATAGAATTAGATAATGTGTCTTACAGTGTTAAGGACAGAAAAAAGCCAATTTTGCAAGATGTTTCTCTAAAAATTAATGCTAAAGACCGCATCTTAATCCAAGGTAATAGTGGTTCTGGTAAATCTAGTTTGTTAAAATTAATAGCTGGAGTAATTAGTCCAACAAATGGAAGCGTTTATGTCTGTGATAAATCGCTGACTAGTTTAAATATTAATAGTTACAGACAACATATTGGTCAAACTTTAGTAGAAGAAACACCTTTTGAAGGTACACTTTTACAAAACATTACATTTGGAGATACAGACATTACAAGTCTGCAATTAGATTGGGCTATTCAAAATGTAGGATTAAAAGATTTTGTAAAACAGTTACCTAATGGTTTAAATACAATGATTTATCCAGAAGGAAAAGGCGTATCATTTACCATATCTAAAAAAATCATGTTAGCTAGAAGCATCGTTAAAAACCCTAAATTACTAATGCTAAAAGAGCCTCTTGATCAATTTGAAGCTAAAGAAGCACAACAACTAGTCAATTTTTTAAGTCAACCAGAACATCCTTGGACACTTATAGTAGTTAGTCAAAATAACATTTGGCATTCTAAATTAGACAAAGTTATCATTTTAGAAAAAGGTCAAATAATTAACACAAAATAGCATGTTAAATATTTCAACAAATAGCGTCAATAAAAATGTTGACATCAGTCGATATACTTCGGTGCAAAGAGCATTAACCAGAAGACATTATAAGCATTTTAATCGTTTACTTATCATTTTTGGAGTAATTGGTATCATTATTTTGTTTCTTCCTTGGACCCAAAATATAACAGCCTCAGGTTTAGTTACCACTTTAACGCCTGACCAGCGTCCTCAAACCATACAATCACCTATTCCTGGACGTATTGAAAAATGGTTTGTTAAAGAAGGGGACTTTGTAGCTAAAGGTGATACGATTTTATTTATTTCGGAAATAAAAAATGAATATTTTGATCCTAACTTGGTTGAAAGAACAAGTCAGCAAATAAAAGCTAAATCATCGTCAGTACAATCTTATGTTGGCAAAGTCAATGCTTTAAACAACCAGATATCGGCTTTAGCCAATGAAAGAAAATTAAAACTTGAACAAGCCGAAAACAAGTTGTTACAATCTAAATTAAAAGTAAAAAGTGATAGTATAGATTTTGAAGCTTCTAAAACCAATTTAGGCATCGCACAAAAGCAATTTGAACGTACACAGCAATTGCAAACCGAAGGTTTAAAAGCAGTTACAGACGTAGAAGAAAAACGTTTAAAATTACAAGAAACTCAGGCAAAATTAATTTCGCAAGAAAACAAATATCTAACTGCTCAAAACGAGATTATTAACGCTAAAGTAGAGTTAAATCGTATTAGTGCTGAGTATTCTGATAAAATATCAAAAGCACAAAGCGATAAATTTACTGCAGAATCAAGCGGTTTTGATGCAGAAGCACAAGTCACAAAATTAGAAAACGATTTTACTAATTACTCGATGCGTAATGATATGTATTACATTAAAGCTCCTCAAGATGGCTACATAAACAAAGCTATTAAAGCTGGTATTGGTGAAACATTTAAGGAAGGCGAACAATTGGTAGGTATATCACCTTCAAATTTTGATATTGCTATTGAGACGTTTATAAACCCAATAGATTTACCTTTAGTACACGAAGGCGAAGTTTTTAGGGTTCAGTTTGACGGTTGGCCTGCAATTATATTTAGTGGTTGGCCTAACGTGTCCTACGGAACATATGGTGCAAAAGTAGTAGCAATAGAGCGATTTATAAGTCCTAACGGGAAATTTAGAGTGCTTTTAGCTCCTGTTGAAAACGAGCATAAATGGCCTGAAGCTATTCGCGTTGGTTCTGGTGCCAGAGCTATTGGATTATTAGAAGATGTGCCAATTTGGTTTGAATTATGGAGGCAATTAAATGGCTTCCCTCCTAACTATTATCAACCAACTGATAATAAAACAGCAAAAGCAGACAAAAAATAAATATGAAAAAAGTTATTTTATACATAACAATTATTATCCCATTTGTACTGCAGTCTCAAACGTTGGATAGTTTAAGTTATACCGAATTTTTAGGCTATGTTAAGCAATATCATCCTGTTGCTAAACAAGCCGATTTATTACTTGAAAGTGGTCAAGCTTCTTTAATGAAAGCACGAGGTGGTTTTGACCCAAAGCTTGAAGCCGATTTTAATGAAAAAGATTATAAAAACACCGAGTATTATGAGCGTTTAAATGCAACATTTAAAGTCCCAACTTGGTACGGAATAGAACTTAAAGCTAACTTTGAGGAAAACACAGGTTATTATCTAAACCCAGAAAATACAGTCCCTGAAGATGGATTATTTAGCGCAGGAATTGGATTTTCTTTAGGACAAGGATTATTGATAAACAAGAGAATGGCTGACGTTAAAAAAGCTAAGTTTTTTAAAGAGCAAACTCAAGCAGAACGTAATTTACAAGTAAATCAAGTCCTTTATGACGCATCAATAGCTTATTTTGATTGGTTACAAGCTTATAATGAAACTAAAATTTACGAGCGTTTTTTAGCTAATGCTAGCATAAGATTTAATGGTGTGCGTTCAAGCGTTTTAGCAGGAGACAAAGCAGGTATTGATAGTTTAGAAGCTGGTATTGTAGTTAAAAACAGAAAGCTTGAACTTGAACAAGCAAAAGTAAAATTATTAAAATCGCGTTTGGAGGCTTCTAACTTTATTTGGTTAAACAATACGCCTGTTGATATTAATCAAACCGTAAGTCCTATCAATACTTTAGAAGAAGATATTGACCTAGTTTTAGGTATCAACACTATCCAAAGTTACAATTTAGATAATCATCCAAAATTATTAGCTTTAGGCAGTAAAATAAATGGTTTAGATGTAGATAGACGATTAAAAGCTAATAAACTTTTACCAGTTATTGATGCTCAATATAATTTTTTGTCAGAAACTCCAGATCAAGTAAATACGTTTAATGCTGCATCATATAAAGCAACGATAAATATTGCATTTCCTTTATTTTTAAGAAAGGAACGTGGTGATTTAAAATTATCTAAACTAAAATTACAAGATGCCCAATTTACATTTGCAGACACCCAACTTCAGATAAAAAATAAAATTGAAGCTATTACGCAAGAATTAGAGTCTTACAAGACTCAAAACCAATTAATTAAAACAATAATTGCAGATTACAAAACGTTGCTTAGCGCAGAAGAACGTAAATTTAGCTTTGGTGAAAGTTCAGTGTTTTTAATAAATAGTAGAGAAAATAAATTGATTGAATCTCAAGTAAAAGCAATACAATTAAACAATAAATTTTATGCTACAAAAGCTAAATTATTTAATAGTTTAGGTCTAGTACCTAATTAAGTTATTCGTCATTTTTTGGATTTGGATCAGCTTCAGATTTGTCTTCTACCTGAGATTTTAACTTAAGCACACTACCCTCTTCTTTAACAACAACAATAGATGCTTTAACACCTGTTGCCAGATTCCATTGGTTTGAAACAATAACATTCCCATCTTTATCCAATACCTGAAACTCTGCTGTATTTGGTCCAGAAGTCCCTTGGTTTAAAGCCTGGAAGTCTATTTTATTAATACCTTCATCTAAAGATATTAATAAGCCATTAAACCCTGAAGTTAATGTCACACTTGGTACCATAATATCATCATTTAAAAAGACACGTATAGCATCGCCATCAGGATATTGATGATCTCTGTAGATTATGTTAACGACTTTAGCTGTTGTTTTATACTCTCCTAAAAATTGATTAACTAAGCTTCCATTATTAGATTTTTCGTCGTCTTCCTTAAACTTAAGTTGTTTTTTTAATTGCTTATTAAACAATTCTGCTGGATTTCTAAAGTTATTATCCTCTTCAATCATCGAGAACTCTTTTTTAGGTTTAACAGCAGTTTGTACCTCCTTAGGCGCAATAATTTCATTGTTATTTGCAGCATCAGGTTTAACCGTTTCTGCTTCTGGAGCAGGCTCTATAATTAATTCTGGATCATCTTTAGGGTCTTCAGATTCTATTGCAGGAATGGCAAAACCATTACTCTCACTATCTATTTGGGCATAACCGAATAGTGAGATGCTAAAAAGAATAAAAAAAGAAATGTAAAATTTCATGGTATTATTATCTATTATTAGTCGAAAATAAACCAAAAATCATACCTAAATGCTAAAAATATATTAATACTCTAATAATTTTAGTAATTCACCTTCAAATTTATCTCTAGAAAGGTATTGATCTTCTAATTGATTTATAAATGGTATTGGTGTATCTAAACTAGCGACACGCTTAACAGGAGCGTCTAATTGCTCAAAACAATGCTCCATTATTAATGCAGATATATCACTTGCTATTCCACCAAATAACGAGTCTTCTTGTAATATAATAGCTCTACCTGTCTTTTTAACTGACGCGTAAATAGTATCTGTATCTAAAGGTTGTAAAGTTCTTAAATCAATAACATCTGCTTTGATATTTGGATGTTTTTCTAGTGTATTTAAAGCCCAATGTACTGCTGCACCATAAGCTATTACAGTAACATCGTTTCCTGATTGTAAGGTTGCAGCTTTACCAAACGGAATTGTAAAATAATCGGTTGGAACCTGTTGTCTAATACTTCTATATAATGCTTTATGTTCAAAAAACAAGACAGGATTTGGATCGTTAATGGCTGTAGCTAAAAGTCCTTTAGCATCATACGGAAACGCTGGATACACCACTTTTAAACCAGGTGTTTTTGTAAACCAAGCTTCATTTGTTTGACTATGAAATGGTCCTGCTGCAACGCCTGCGCCACATGGCATTCTTAAAACTACATCTGCATTTTGGTTCCAACGGTAATGTGATTTTGCTAAATAATTAACTACAGGATTAAAACCTGAGGTCACAAAGTCACTAAACTGTAACTCCACCACACTTTTAATTCCCGCAATACTTAAGCCCATTGCAGTTTCGATAATAGCAGATTCACAAATTGGAGTATTACGTACTCTGTCTTTTCCAAATTGCGCTACAAAACCATCAGTTATTTTAAAAACACCACCATATTCGGCAACATCTTGACCCATAATTACTAAATCATCGTGACGCTCCATGGATTGTTTTAATCCTTCAGATATAGCATCAATTAATCGTAATTCTTCAGCATTACTGTTTTCTTTAAATTCTTGATATTCAAAGTTTTGAAACACATCATTTAATTCATCACTTTCAATAGGCATGATTGGAGTTTCCGCGTAAGCGATATCTAAATTATCATTAATTTCTTTAATTATTTCTTCTTTTAAATCCGCAATAATAGTGTCATTTAAAAGCGCTTGTTGTATTAAATACTCTTCAAAATTCTGGATAGGATCTTTAGCTGCCCATTGATCCATTAAGTCTTGTGGCACATATTTGGTACCACTAGCCTCCTCGTGTCCACGCATTCTAAAAGTTTTAAACTCGATTAAAACAGGACGCGGAATTTTACGCATACTTGCTACAATATCATTTAATTTTGTGTAAACTTCTAAGATATTATTACCATCAATTATATGGCTTTCCATACCGTAACCAATAGCTCTGTCTGCTAAATCTTTACAATTATATTGCTCTGTAGTTGGTGTGGATAAACCGTATCCATTATTTTCTATACAAAACAATACTGGTAATTGCCATACAGAAGCTACGTTTAACGCTTCGTGTATATCTCCTTCACTTGTTCCGCCTTCTCCTGTAAATACAGCAGTAACTTGATTTTTATTTTTAAGTTTTGATGCTAATGCAATCCCATCTGCAACGCCAAATTGAGGTCCTAAATGGCTAATCATTCCCACTATATTAAATTCTTGTGTTCCAAAATGAAAGCTTCTGTCACGACCTTTAGTAAAACCATTAGCTTTTCCTTGCCACTGCGAAAATAATCTGTGTAATGGAATGTCTCTAGTCGTAAAAACACCTAAATTCCTGTGCATTGGTAAGATGTATTCTTCCTGATCCAAAACAGAGGTTACGCCAACAGATATAGCTTCTTGACCAATACCAGAAAACCATTTACTAACCTTACCTTGACGTAATAAAATTAGCATTTTTTCTTCTATTAATCTTGGTTTTAGCATACGCTTATAAAGGTTTAAAAGCGTAGTGTTATCTAGAGTTTTTTTATCAAAAGTCATTATGGTTTTTTCTAATACTGCTGTTTTCATAAATAGCGTTTGTCAAATATAGAATAATTGCTTAAAAATAAATGAGCACTTTAAAAAAAATATGACTACCATTTTTCCAATGTTTTCGCTACATTTGTATATATTACACTTATAAAATAATAAAGATGAATAGCATACCTAGCGTTAATTTAAAGGATTTTACATCTGGAGATCCTGTTAGAAAACAAAAATTTGTTGCTGAGATAGGGAAAGCCTATGAAGAAATTGGGTTTGTAGCCTTAAAAGGGCATTTACTTGATGAAGCCTTAGTTGACGATTTATATAAAGAAATAAAAAACTTTTTCTCTTTACCATTAGAGACCAAACACAACTACGAAATCCCTGGAATTGGAGGACAACGTGGTTACGTGTCTTTTGGAAAAGAAAGTGCAAAAGGTAAAAAAGAAGGTGATTTAAAAGAGTTTTGGCATTTTGGACAATATGTTGAAGATGATGCTGAACGTGCAAAGGAATATCCTGAAAATGTTACGGTTAATGAGTTGGCTCATTTTAATGAAGTCGGTAAAAAAGCCTACCAAAAATTAGAAGAAACTGCTAAATACGTGTTACGTGCTTTAGCGTTATACTTAGGTTTAGAAGAAACGTATTTTGATAATTATATCCACAACGGAAACTCAATTTTACGACCTATCCACTATCCTCCTATTACACAAGAGCCTGATAATGCTGTACGTGCTGCTGCACATGGTGATATTAATTTAATCACATTATTAATGGGTGCACAAGGTCGTGGATTACAAGTGCAAAACCATAAAGGTGAATGGATTGATGCTATTGCAGAACCAGACGAATTAATGATTAATGTTGGTGATATGTTATCTAGACATACCAACAACAAATTAAAATCTACAATACACCGAGTAATTAATCCACCAAGAGAACTTTGGGGAACTTCACGTTATTCAATTCCTTTTTTCATGCATCCTATTAGCGAAATGAAACTAGATGTTTTAGATAGTTGTGTAGATGATGCTAATCCAAAACAATTTGAAGATATTACTGCTGGAGAATTTTTAGACGAACGTTTAAGAGAACTTGGGCTTAAAAAATAAGTTAACAGGCATTAGACTTTAGTTAATAATCATTGACTAAAGTCTACATATCTGTAAACGGAATACTACTACAATGGATTTAAAAGATCAATTAAAAAATCTTTTTCCAGATCACGAGTCGGAAAATATCGAAGAACAAGAAGACATTAGTGATATCTGGCTACAAGACGACCCAATACTTTGTAAATACGAAAAACGTAAAGGGAAACCTATTACAATTTTGGAAGGGTATACTGGAGCTACAGAAGATTTTAAACTTTTGGCCAAAGAGCTAAAACAAACTTTAAGTGTTGGTGGAAGTTTTAAAGATGATAAAATTATTATCCAAGGTGATTATCGCGATAAAATAATGGCTATTCTTAAAGATAAAGGTTTTAATGTTAAACGAGTTGGAGGTTAAAATGAGTCAAACTAGTCTACATATTACCAATGGATCTAATGTTACAGATGTCCTTAAAAAATTAAATTTTGAAGGCGACATGTTGACTTGGCACGAAATGCTGTGTGAAGGTCCTACCCTAAAAGACTTTGACACACCTAATTTTTTTGAAATTAGACAAACGTTTCTAGAAAACACCTATGATGTCGAGTATGATGTAGATAGAATCAAGACTGAGTTTAATAAACTAAACGATGTCTCTAACTACAGCCAAATTATTTTATGGTTTGAATATGACTTATTTTGTCATATTAACTTAATAGCTGCTATTAGTTTAATTAAACAAAAAGGAATAAAGTTACCTTTATATTTAGTTTGTAGCGGTCGTATTGAAGGCGAAAAAGACTTAAAAGGACTTGCACAATTATCTGAAAAACAACTATTAAAAGAGTTTGAAAACAAAATCAAATTAAATGTTGATGATATTGCAACTGCACAAAAAGCATGGCGAATATATTGTGAAGAAGACCATAATTTATTAAAAGAGTTAATTGTTAGACCTTCTAGCTTTAAATATTTAAGCAATTGCTTAAAAGCACATTTACGTCGTTTTCCGGATACAAGAAGCGGTTTAAATACCTTAGAGTACAATACTTTAAAATTAATTAAAGAATACAAAATTAAATCACGCCATCACCTCCTTGGATACTGTTTACATTATCAAGGCTATTATGGTTTTGGAGATTTACAATTAGAACGCATGATTGATAGGTTACACCTATTTTATGACGAAACTGAAGAGACATTGACACTTAATAGAAATGGGCATTTAGCATTAGAGCATCAAAAAAACTTCTTTAAAATAATTGATACCAATTTTAGATTTGGAGGCGTTAATAAAGCGGACTACCAATACAATAAAACAGAAAATAAATTAATACATACCATATAAATGGCTATACAAGAATCAGAATTAATTTTAAATCCTGATGGTAGTGTTTACCATCTTAATTTAAAACCAGAACATATTGCAGATACAATTATTACTGTAGGTGATCCTGATCGTGTTTCTGGAGTAACAAAATACTTTGATTCGGTTGAGTTTACAACCCGTAAAAGAGAGTTTCATACTCAAACAGGAATGTACAAAGGTAAACGTATAACCGTTATATCAACTGGAATTGGAACTGATAATATCGATATTGTGTTTAATGAATTAGATGCTTTGGTTAATATAGATTTAAAAACCAGAACCATAAATAAAACGCACAAGTCTTTAGATATAATTCGTATTGGCACCTCTGGTTCTATTCAAAAAGACATTGCTATTGATACCTTTGTAATAAGCGAAAAAGCTTGTGGATTTGATAGTCTACTTCATTTTTATAATAGTAAACACATACAACAAACTGATGTAGCAGATGCTTTAGTTGCGCATACAAATTGGGCTTCGGAAAAATCAAAACCCTATATCGTAGCAGTAGATAAAGACTTAGCTGCAAAATTAGAATCTGATCAAACCACTAAAGGCTTTACAGCAACAAATGTTGGTTTTTATGGACCACAAGGTCGTGTATTAAGATTATCCATTCAGGATAACGATTTAAACGATAAACTTGCTAGTTTTAATTTTAACAATCAACCTATTACTAATTTAGAAATGGAAACTGCCGGAATTTACGGTTTATCTAAATTATTGGGTCATCGTGCTGTATCCATGAATGCTATTATAGCCAATCGTGCTACTGGAGAATTTAGTAAAGATCCTAAAAAAATAGTAGATCTGTTAATTACATATACGTTAGATAAAATAGTTAGTTAAGATGAAACAAATTAATATTGGTGGTGTACCAGAACATTTTAATCTAGCTTGGTATTTAGGTTTAAAAAATGGCGAATTTAAAGAGCAAGATATCAACTTACGTTGGAAAGACTATTTTGGAGGTACTGGAGCCATGTGTAAAGGCTTAAGAGATGGTGACATTGATATGGCAGTAATCCTAACAGAAGGGATTATTAAAGATATTATTGATGGTAATAAGTCTAAAATTGTACAAGTTTTTGTAAAAACACCATTAATATGGGGAATTCATGTTGCTGCAAACTCTGACTATAATAAGATTGAAGATTTAAAAGGAACCAAAGCTGCTATAAGCAGATATGGTTCTGGATCGCATTTAATGGCATACATTAATGCAGAAAATAACGGTTGGGATTTAGAAAAAGATTTAGATTTTGAAGTTATAAAAAACCTTGAAGGTGCTGTTGAGGGACTAACCCAAGGTAAAGCAGATTACTTTATGTGGGAAAAATTTACCACAAAACCATTAGTAGATAATGGTACATTTAGACGTGTTGACAACTGTCCTTCACCTTGGCCTTGTTTTGTTATAGCTGTTAGAGAAGAATTTTTGAAAACCAATAAAGACGATGTGAAGGCTATTTTAGACATTGTTAATGCTACAACCCAAGAGTTTAAAGATATACCAAGTATTGATCGTATGATTGCAAACCGCTACGAGCAGGAATTGGAAGACGTGCAAGAATGGTTAGGCTTAACAGAATGGTCGCAAGAAAATATTTCTAAAAAAACAGTACTAAAAGTACAAGACGAATTGTTTGCATTAAATATTATTCCTGAAAAATGGAAGTATGAAGATTTAGTCGCAGATGTATAAATTATAAAAACGCCTCATTTAAAATGAGGCATTTTTATTTATACTTTATCTCAAAGACATTAGCACAATCTTATACAGCTCCTCACTTTAGCCAAAGAGAGGTGGTTTTATGAAATAAAATCGGAGTGTTTGACATACAACGCGAAGCAGTTTCAAAAAACTACAACAATTATAAATCTACCAATTTATCAAATCTAATCCATCAGATATTAACAAACTGTTAGTCTGACTAAAATGTTTATTTCCAAACCAATATCCACGATTAGCGCTTAATGGTGAAGGGTGTCCAGAGGTTAATATATGATGTTTTGTAGCATCTATTAACTTCGCTTTTTTCTTAGCAAATCCTCCCCAAAGTAAAAACACAACATTTTCTTTTTGCTTGCTAATAGTTTTTATTACAGCATCTGTAAAGGTTTCCCAACCTTTGTTTTGATGGCTACCTGCTTCATGTGCTCTGACGGTTAATGTGGCATTTAGCAAAAACACGCCTTGTTTAGCCCAAGGCTCTAAATTTCCGCTTGACGGATAAGGTTTACCTAAATCTATTTCAATTTCTTTAAAAATGTTTACTAAAGATGGTGGATGTTTTACATCATCTTTAACACTAAACGACAATCCGTTAGCTTGGTTGTAATTGTGGTAAGGATCCTGACCAATAATAACGACTTTTAAAGCCTTTAAAGTACAGGTGTTAAAAGCATTAAATATTAAATCTTCTGGTGGAAAACAAGTTTCAGTTTTATATTGATTGTCTACAAATTGAGTTAAATCTTTAAAATAAGGTTTATCAAATTCGGTTTGTAAATAATTTTTCCAACTTTCATGGATAGCGACGTTCATATGTTGTTTATTTTTGTAGCGTTGACTTGTAATAGTATGCTAAAAATAATACTATCTTTAATAACACTAAACCAATATTCAAAATATTAAATAACCATTTAAAGCTTAACTTTTAGTAATCTTAAAAACTGTTTTAATTTATTTGAAATAGTGTTTGATTTTCAAAAAGTTGAATAAATAATACATGAAAACACTTAAATTTCCTTCTGCACAAACCATTTTACTAATTATTGCAGGATTAGTAACGCTATTAACTTGGTTAGTTCCTGCTGGTAAATACCAAACCTTGGGTTACGATAAAACATCTAATCAGTTTACTAGAGTTAGTACAGAGCAATCTGTTACCTTACCTGCTACTCAGGAAACGTTGGAGACTTTAAATATTAAAATTCCGTTAGAAAAATTTACAAATGGTGACATTTATAAACCTATTAATATTCCAAATACCTACCAACAGCTGGAAGCCAAACCACAAAGTTTTTACGACTTTGTAAAATCGCCAGTTAAGGGTATTATTGAGGCTTCAGACATTATTTTTCTAGTTTTAATTATTGGAGGATTAATTGGTATTATTAATAGTACAGGAGCTTTTGATGCTGGTATTGGATGGTTGGCAAATGCTTTAAAAGGTCGCGAGTTTATCCTTATTATATTAGTTACTGTTTTGGTAGCTGCTGGCGGAACAACGTTTGGTTTTGCTGAAGAGACTATTGCCTTCTTCCCTATTCTAATTCCTGTGTTTTTAGCAGCAAAATATGATGCTATGGTTGGTATTGCTTGTATCTTTTTAGGAAGCTCGATTGGTACCATGTGCTCAACAATTAATCCGTTTAGTACTATTATTGCTAGTGATTCGGCTGGAATTAGTTGGACCACAGGATTATGGATTCGTCTTTTTATGTTGTTTGCCTGTCTGACTATTGCTTTAATTTATATTATTAGATATGGTAAACGTGTACAAAAAGACCCTACAAAATCTATTATTTATGACCAACAACAGCAAATTGCTGCCTTATTTACACAAAATAACTCAAAAACGGTAGCCTTTACTACTAGATTAAGATTATCCTTAATTGTATTTGCGCTTTGCTTTATAATCATGATTTATGGTGTTGTTGCTTTAGAGTGGTGGTTTGTGGAAATGACTTCTACGTTTTTAGTGGGATCTATCATAATTGGTATTATTGCTAAGATTAAAGAAACCGATTTTATAGACACCTTTGTAAAAGGTGCAGGAGATTTATTAGGTGTTGCCTTAATTATTGGTATTGCACGTGGTGTAACCGTTATTATGGCAGATGGCTTAATTAGTGACACCTTATTACATTATGCTAGCGGAATGACACAAGGTATGAATAAAGGTGTTTTTGCTAGTGCCTTAACTGCTATTTATGCAGGTTTATCCTTTTTTATTCCAAGTAGTTCTGGTATGGCTGTACTAACTATGCCAATCATGTCGCCTTTAGCAGATAGTGTTGGTATTGGTAGAGAGATTGTGGTTAATGCCTACCAATTTGGTATGGGATTATTTTATTTTATTAACCCAACAGGTTTAATTTTAGCCTCATTAGCTGTGGTTAAAGTAGGATTTAATAAATGGCTAAAATTTATAATGCCATTATTTATCATCCTAATTATCTTTACTTTAGTAGTCATGACAGTGACTAGCTACATGTAATCGCTTTAATAATCAGATATAATTAATTATCTGTTTTAAAGCAGATATTTTAAATTATCGTATTATAAGCAGATATATTTGTATATCGTCTTAAAAACAGATATCTTTATAAAAAATAGTAGTACTATGATTGCAGTTTTAACAGGAGATATTATAAATTCTAGACAAGGTAATGTCTTGCAATGGTTGGATACTTTAAAAAAAACGCTTAATCAATATGGTCAAGAGCCACACGATTGGGAAATTTTTAGAGGAGACAGTTTTCAATTAATCACCACACCACAAGTTGCATTATTAGCTGCTATACATATAAAAGCAGCCATTAAAGAAAGTAAATTATACGATGTCAGAATCGCAATTGGTTTAGGACAACAAACCCATAAGGCTAAAAAAATAGCCGAATCCAATGGTCCTGCTTACGTTAACTCTGGTTTAGCTTTTGAAAACCTAAAAAAGCAAACACTAGCCATAAACGCAAATCAACCAGATTGGGACCAACCATTAAACATTATGCTAAATCTAGCCTTATTAACCGCAAATAACTGGAGCAGCACAGTTGCCAATGTTATTGTAACGGTTTTGGAGCATCCTACAAAAAACCAAAAAGAAATAGCTACACTATTAGGCAAATCCCAAAGTAATATCAGCGAAGCCTTAAAACGTGGTGGCTATGATGAGGTCATGCAACTAAACACCTACTACCAACAACAATTACAAAAATTATGATGTTATTAGTCCTAAAATTAGTCCTAGCACACGCAATTGGCGATTTTGTCCTGCAACCAGACCAATGGGTAAAAGACAAAACCATAAAAAAGCACAAGTCCAAATACCTATATTTTCATGTGCTAATCCACGCCTTAGCATTACTAATTTTACTACAATTTAATGCCAACTATTGGATAGGAATAGTCAGCATAGTCGTCTCTCATTACATAATAGATGTCATCAAACTTAATCTAACAAAAAAAATAAACCCAAGACTACTATTTATATTAGATCAAATAGCACACCTAATAGTCATTGCAATAGTCGCATTAAGTTACACGCAATACAGCTTTGACATCAACACATTATACTCTAAAAACGTTTTAGCATTACTACTATCCTTAATAGCTATAACTAGTATCGCATCCGTAATCATGCGCTTAGTCATGAGCAAATGGATCCTAGACGAGGACGATGCAAACGACTCTTTAGAAAAAGCAGGAAAATACATTGGTATACTAGAGCGATTATTTGTGTTTGGCTTTATAATCATCAATCAATGGAGTGCTATAGGACTATTAATAGCAGCAAAATCCGTGTTTAGATTTGGCGATTTATCCAAAGCCAAAGACCGTAAATTAACCGAATATATTTTAATAGGTACACTACTTAGTTTTGGAATAGCTATAAGCGTTGGACTACTCTACAATTTTATAATAGCCTAACCACAAGTTAATAGTATAACGCTTTCGCGGAAATACAGCCATAAGCCACTTACCTACTACCGAAACTATAAAAACAAACCTAAACAGTTTACATTATAGCAACAGTAATAATCACTTTACAAAAAGCACAAACCCTTAGTTTGTGCTTTTTATGTTTATAACATTTAATATGATTACGGAATACCGTAAAAATACCACCAAAACTTAATCTAAATTTACAACACAACCGAAACTAAAAATACGTAGTTGTACGTATTGCGAGCTAAATTGGATACTTGTAGATTCGCTTTGATAAAAATCATTATAAAGTCATTTTAAATAAGTCTTTAATAATCAAATAAAACCAGATTAAATGAATAATATTTTTTTCGATAGTAAAGAATTTTCAGAAATTAAGATTTTCCAAATCGAAAAAACACATCACGACTTTAATAATATTAAAAATGACGAACAAATAATAAATTTTATTGTAGATAAGCATCGAAAGTTAGTAGAAGACACTAAATCAATAGGAAAAAGAATACCTAAAATAACTCAAGATGACGTAGATTATTATTCATATGTTTACAATGAAACTTTAAAAGATTCTTATTGGAAAAACTATTTACCCTCTTCAATAGCGAAAAACCATAGTTTTGATGTTCTCAGAATTTCATTTACTCTTTTTGCGTCAATTAAAGGTGATATATATGCTATAGTTGGTGGTGGTGGAATTCGAGTTATAACTAGGTATTTAAATCACCGTTTTGGATTAGAGTTTTACGAATATTTGACTATTCCTCAGGAAGACATAGTTATATCCCTTACAGCAAGAGGTATTTCTGGAACTCTTATGCAACAAAGTGGAATTTATAGAAATGGAAAAACACTATTGGATGCATTAAAGTTTACAGAGATTCCAATAAAAATAAACTTAGAGCTAAGAGAAGATTTAAAAAATAGCGCATTCAGTTTTATAAATTTTAACAATGATACAATATATGTTGAAATTGGCTCTTACTTCTATATAAAACATCGTATTGACTTTAAATCCTTACACCTACTCTTCATAGAAATAAATGAAATCCAAAGAAAGCATGAGCCTAAATCAATTTCAACTTTTTCAAAAGTAAAGGATAAAACAACTATAAAAAGCGAATATAAAAAGATCCTTTTGAGAGAACTGAGAGAAGATATGTTGAATAAGTTTAGTCCAGCTCGTACAGCTAATCCTTATAAATTTGATATTGACTTTATTCATCCATCAAAAATTCAAGAATTTTATGAATGTAATCGTTTCGAGTTAAAAGCAAAAGGAAGAAAGAAATCATTTTTTGAAACTTCCGATAGAAATGAGCTTTATACTCAATGTTTAAATTATATGTTCATTAATCTAGATAATCCAAATGATCAAAGAGAGTTTAATACGTTTTTATTAGGCGTTAGAGTTTATGGATTTAAGGATAAAGAAAAAAAATGGAAAACTCACGCAATGTTTTTGCATCATATAACTTGTGAAATAAAATATCAAGAAAAACCTGTTTTTCTTATTGACAGTAATTGGTACCAAGTAAAAGATGATTTCATTACTATTATTAATGATAGATGTATAAATCAAATAAATAAAAATATTCTTAAAGAATACTTTTTAAACATCACTTGGGATTCAAATTTAAAAGAAGGCGATTATAATTTGAAATACAAAGGAATGCCTAATTATCACGTTTTTGATAAAATGCTTCCTGACAACATTGAGTTTTGCGATATAATGTTTGAAGATAAAAACGCTATTTATTTAATTCATGTAAAGGATGGTTTTGATGCTAAAATCAGAGATGTAGCAAACCAAATAACAATTTCTGCAAATAGATTTTGGAATGATTTTAATTCGGGAAGTTCAACATATCTAGCATCAATTGTTGAAACCTATAATAAACACCATCCTATAAAAATTGATAAAGACAAGTTTATTAATAAGTTTAATCAAAACAAAGAAATTATTTATGTCATGGCTTATAAATCAAAAAAAGGCAAACTAACATTGGAGGATAGAATTAAGCAAAGTAAATCTAATATCGCTAAATACTCGCTAATTCAATGTGTACAAGACATGTCGTCACTTTATCCAATCAAAATATTTGACTTAGCAGATGTATAATTAACAATTGATTACAAGAACATTTTAATGATAATTTACTTGTAAAATTTACCAACTCAAAATTAAACCAAACTTAGCTTACAAATAACTAATGAACCTCTAAACAAGTATCAATTTAAATTTACTTAATTTAGCTACCTAACCAATTCAAGTTACCGTAAGCTAACCAAAAGCGCTATAATTTGCTCAATACAACAACCAATGATTATAGATCAAGAACAAATATTTAAAGACGTACTTTCTAAATTAGAAGGTAAAATTAACGAACAAAGTTTTTTTAATAAGTTCTTGGAGTTATACCCAGAAGTTTGGAAAAAACACAAAACAAACTATTCAAAATTTAACCGAAGTAAACAATTTGGACAAACCATTCCGTTACCAAAACCTGAAGTTTCTTTGCGTAAAGCCATTAGATTGTGGTTACAAAAACAGTAAACAGATAAAACCCAATTTCACTTAATATGCAAAAAATAATTTTTATAGTATTGTTTCTAATAACAACCAATTGTTTTAGTCAAGAGTTAAACTGTTCAGCATTTAAAAACGGAACATTTACTTACACAGATCCAGATTACGCAGACTTATTAACTATCAGGACAGGCTCGATACAAATAGATACTTACCCAAAACTAAATTTAGAAATGACTAGCACTGTGACTTGGCTTTCGGATTGTAAATATAAAATGGTTTACACTAAAGTTAACGATCCTAAAATGCAACCTATTATTGGTGTTAAATATGTTATTGAAATCATTGAGATTAACGACAATAAAATTATATGTCAAACTGACTCTGGAGACGTTATAATAAAACAAGAAATGATTAAGTTAAAATAGTGACCTGAAATAGCCAAAATGACCAAAAAAATATCCTTCAAAATCCGACAAAAACTAACCTGATAGTATTTACTTTATTATGGATGGTATCTGTAATTTTAATTACTTTAAGTGTAACAGACTTATTTACAGAAAGTGTTTTTCAAAAAAGATATATTCCTGTTTTTATTATAGTTTTAGCGTCATCTAGAATGGTAGCTAAACTGTATTATAATTATTTTAAAAATAAAAAGAACTAACCAATCGCAAGTTAAAGTGTTTCTTGTACTAGATATTTATTAATCAAATCTTAAAATGATAAACAACTATTTAAACTATAATTTAAAATCCCAACGCAATTCCGTAAATTTGTAATGCTAAAAAAAGAATAATTAACGCTTATTACCAGTTTTTCGTTGTCACGAAAAATAATATAGATGATAAACATTCACGAAAAGACATTACAAGATTTAGAGTTTTCTACCGTTTTAGAGCAAGTAAGCGAGTATTGCGTTACTGCTTTAGGTAACCAAAAAGCACTAAGTATTTTACCATATAAAGACAAAGAAACGCTACTTAACGCATTACAGTTAACTAACGAGTATCTATCGTCTTACTATAATGATAATCGCATTCCAAATCATGGTTTTGACACCATTACTAAAGAGTTGCAATTATTAAAAATAGAAAATACCTATTTAGAAACCCATAGTCTTAAAAAACTAATTTCTATATCCTTAACCGCTAACGATATTGTCAAATTTTTAAAAAAGTTTGACACCTATTATCCAGGTTTACACCAATTTAGCACACAAATAGAAGTTACTACTGCTATTATTGAAAAAGTGGATAGCGTTGTGGACCGTTTTGGAGATGTAAAGGACAATGCTTCGGTATTATTACAAAGCATCAGACAACAAATTAATAAGTTAAAAGGTAAAATTAACTCTAGCTTTACCTCTGCCTTAAACCAATATCACAACCTAGAATATTTAGATGATATTAGAGAGTCTGTGGTGGACAACAAGCGTGTGTTAGCTGTAAAAGCAATGTACAGACGTAAGGTTAAAGGTGCCATAATGGGTGGAAGTAAAACAGGAAGCATCGTTTATATCGAGCCTGAAACCACGTTACAACACACCAGAGAACTTAATAATTTAGAATACGAAGAAAGCGAAGAAGTCGTGCGTATCCTAAAAGAAGTGACCAATTACATTCGTCATTACTTACCGTTATTAGAGTTATATCAAACCTTTTTAACCGAAATGGATGTGATTTCCGCGAAAGCGAAATATGCTAAATCCATGAACGCTATTTTACCAGAAATCAGCGAAGACAGAGCGTTATACTTGCGTGATGCCTACCATCCACTACTCTATTTAAACAATTTAGAGAAAAAAGAAAAAACGTTTCCGCAAACCATTGGACTTAAAGAAGACAGTCGCATTATTGTGATTTCGGGTCCAAATGCTGGTGGTAAATCCATTACATTAAAAACCGTTGGTTTGCTGCAAGTCATGTTGCAATCCGGTTTTTTAATTCCTGTGCATGAGCGTAGCAAAGCCTTTTTATTTGATCGTATTGTTAGCGATATTGGAGATAATCAATCCATCGAGAATCATTTAAGTACCTATAGCTACCGTTTAAAACAGATGAATTATTTCTTGAAGAAAATTAACAAGAATACGCTGTTTTTAATTGACGAATTTGGTACTGGATCTGATCCAGAATTAGGAGGTGCTTTAGCTGAAACTTTTTTGGAAGAATTTTATGCTAGAAAAGCCTACGGAATTATTACCACACATTACGCTAACCTAAAAATGTTGGCTAATGAAAAGGACGAAATGATTAACGCTAACATGATGTTTGACGAGCGTACCTTGGAACCAATGTACAAATTAGCATTAGGTCAAGCAGGTAGTAGTTTTACGTTTGAAGTCGCACAAAAAAATGGAATTCCGTATAGCTTAATTAATCGTTCTAAAAAGAAGATTGAACGCAGTAAAGTCCGCTTTGATGCAACGATAGCTAAGCTGCAAAAACAACGTGCTAAGCTTGAAAAAACAAGCGAATCGCTAAAGGTTAATGAAAAGAAAAAACAATCTGAAGCTGATAAATTAGAAGAAATCAATGCTAAAGTTCAGAAAAAACTAGAAAACTATCAAGAGTTATATGACAGCAATCAACGACTGATTTATTTAGGTCAGAAAATGAATGATATTGCAGAGAAATTTTTTAACGATAAGAAGAAAAAAGAGTTAATGTCAGAGTTATTTAGATTAGTACAAATTGAAAACTCTAAACGAAAAAAAATAACTGCAAAACAAGCTAAAGCCGAAAAAGCTAAAGAGAAACAAGTTAAACAGGAAGCCGAAAAAACAGTAGAAGTCATCCGTAAAAAGAAGAAAGACGCTAAAGAAAAAGAAAAAAATAAACCTGTAGCACCAAAAGCAATCTTAAAAGTTGGTGATCGCGTTAGGATGAATGATGGTCGCGCTGTTGGTACTATTGATAAGTTTGAAAAAGGCAAAGCAATTGTGAACTACGGTATGTTTACCACTAACGTCAATGTTGATGTATTAGAGCTTGTTGAGGCTGTTAAAAAGAAATAATAGTATTATAACAATACACCACATCGTCACTTCAAGTGATTTGTGAGGTACGAGCAAATTGTATCGAGAAGCATATAAAATTAATAAAAGTAATAGTTCTCGATACACTCCTCCTACGTCGAAGCACTCGAACTGACGTGATGCGATTACTCAAATACTGCTAAGTACAACTAAAAACACACATCGTCACTTCGAGTGATTTGTGAGGCACGAGCAAATTGTATCGAGAAGTACATTAAAATAATAAAAGTAAAAGCTCTAGATATACTCCTCCTACGTCGAAGCACTTGAACTCATGTGTTGTGATTACTTAAATATACTACTTACCAAATAGTTTGTACATAACCCAAGCTGGTCCAACTAATAAAAACTGTAAATCATCAATAAAACTAGGTTTTTGACCTTCTACCTTATGACCATAAAATTGACCAATCCAAGCTATAATAAATAACGCTAAAGAGAAGTAAACTAAAGGAACATATTGCGCAATAACATAATTAAGTACAAGACAAAAAGCCGAAAACAATAACATTTGTATTCCAACCTTTACAGACAGTCTAAAATAAAATAACACCAAGGTTATAACTAATAAAACAAATGCCCAATTAGCAATGATAGGATGCGGTAAAATATTATTTAAAAATCCACTAGGTATAGACATAAACAAACCAACAACACTAAAAAATATAGCTGGCACACATATAAAATGTATAGAAATGTTTGTCGGATTTTGATGACTGACAGCATAACTATCAAACCATTGTTGTAAAGTTCTCATATAATTGATTTTTGTAAATATATTAATTTATTTTTGTGATATGCAAAATTTACCAAACGACAAATCGCTTATTCTTTTTGATGGTGTATGCAACCTTTGCAACACATCAATACAATTTGTTATAAAACACGATACAAAAAACAAGTATCTATTTGCTCCTTTACAAAGTAATATTGGTCAATCCATTATCCAGAAATATAACTTGGATACAAGCAAAACAGACTCTATACTACTCTATTCCAATACTAAAGGCTTAAAGGTAAAATCTACTGCTGCAATAGTAATAGCCACACACTTGGGATTTCCGATAAATATGTTAGGTGTTTTTTTTATAGTGCCTACATTTATTAGAAATTGGGTGTACGACTTTGTAGCTAAAAACCGTTATAGATGGTATGGCAAAAAAGAAGCTTGTATGATTCCTACTCCAGAATTAAAAGCTAAATTTTTAAATTAATAAGCTTTGACTCATCCAAAGTTATACTTCCCTCATTAAAAACACCTGTTTACTCAATTACAATTTTATAACACTAGCTAGTCTCTTAACTTTGAGTATGAGGTTGGTTATAGCCTCAAAACAGTTATGTTAACTCAAGCCTAACTTCTGTTAGTTAGGAATAGATTGCGTTTTAGTTTAAGGAATGTCTAACCTTAAATTAGCATAGTATTATACTTAGGACAAAAAAACTGTTTTGAGGCTTTTTAATTTTACCCTAAAGCTTAATCAAAAGTTGCTAAACTAAGCTTTTAGTATTTTTTTTAATAAATTATAAGCAGCTTTCTCCATTTGATCCATTTCACCATCTGCAAAAGCCATAAGTTTTATATCTGCAAATAGATCTGCAAAATCATTGCGATAATAATCATGAGTTTTAACTGCTTCAATTATATTTTGAATACTTTGATAGTCGTTATCTTCTTCAAATTTTTCGTGTACACGATTATAGACGTCTTTATTAACTCTAGAAAGAATATAATTTTTTTCTTTTTTAGTTTCGTCTAAATCTGAATGTGCTATAAATATTAAAATATAGGCTAGCAATTCGTCCTTAGTCCATGTATTAGGTTGTTTCATTATTGAAGATTTTAAAGTTCCGTATTCTGTCCACGATCCATCGTAAACACTATTATTATAACCTATAATTGTTGCTGCTAAGCTTAAAACAGATGCTGTAATACCAGAGCCACAACTAAATACTATGTGTTGATTCTGCTTTAAAATAGTTTCAAAAATCAGACGCAACTCATCTATAGACTTAAGCTTGTAACCCTCTAAAATAGCATCGTGCGGTAAATTTATCGAGTTTGGTATTGTGCCAGATCGTAAACCTGCTCTAGGTTCTTTTACTTTACTAGTAAATCTATCATTTGATCTAGCATCAATAATTGTAAAATCTGGATCTTTACTAATAGCTTCAATCGACTCAAAGTATACTACATTATTTGGGTTGTATTTAGTTGTAAAATTGCCAGATTTAAAATCTGTTTCATATTTATTTTCTGTAGCATAACCGCTAGCTTCCCATTCTGGCAAACCACCATCTAAAACCGCTACATTATTATGTCCAAACGTTTTAAAAAGCCACCAAGCTCTTGGACTAGAATAGATGCCTAAAGCGTCATAAACCACAATAAAACTAGTATTATTAATTCCAAGTTTTTGGGCTTCTGTTTCAAATTGTATCTCTGAGGGTATTGTATTAGGAAATGTTGCTTTAACATCACTAAAAGCGTTTTTTATATCAAAAAAACGGGCTTTTGGAATATACTTTTGATTCGGTTTTAAAGACTGACTTCCTACTTTTGGTATAGACGCATCCAATACGATTAGCTGGTCATGATTAATGTTAGCCTTCAACCAATCTACCGAAACAATAGTATCAAATCCATCCATAATTACTTTTTTATTTATATGTATTAAACGATTAAGCGTATTAAAATTAGTAGTTTATTTTACATTTTCATAATTATCATCCCATTCTTTAGCCTTAGGATTATCATGTAATTTACCTAAGGACTTAGCTACTAACATAGATACAGTCGCATCTCCTGTTACATTAACTACCGTTCTGCACATATCTAATGGTCTGTCAACCGCAAATATTAAGGCTAACCCAATAGGTAGTAATTCTGCAGGAAATCCTATAGCTTCTAATACAATAACTAACATAACCATACCAGCACTTGGTACTGCAGCACTACCAATAGAAGCTAATAAAGCGGTACCTACAATAACTAATTGATTTGTAAAAGTTAGTCCTTCAGGCCAAATAACTTGCATAATAAATACAGCAGCAATACCTTGGTATAAACTTGTACCATCCATATTAACCGTTGCTCCTACTGGTAAAACAAATCCTGCGACTTCTTTATCAACACCTAAATGCTCCTCTACACGCTCCATAGTTACAGGTAATGTAGCAGCACTACTTGATGTAGAAAATGCTAATAATTGCGCTGGACTAAATTGTTTTAAAAACCATAAAGGTGATTTTTTAGTAACTACTTTGACTAGCATTAGGTAGAAGCAAATCATTAAAAATAAACCAAATACTACGCATGCAGCATAACCCAATAGTTTAACCAATATGGTGGTATCATCAAATGCGATAATTACATTTGCCATTAGTGCAAATACTGCATAAGGAGCAAACAACATAATTAAATCTACCATTTTCATAACCACTTCATTTAAAGAATCAAAGAAATCAATTAATGGTTTGGCTTTTTTCTCCGGAATTAATAGTAAGCATATACCCACAAATAAAGCAAAGAATATAACTTGTAACATCGCTGGCTCAGCAAATGAATTAAATATATTACTAGGAAAAATATCTACTAATGGTTGTAATGGACCAGCTTCTTTAGTCACTTTGGCTTTACCTATCATTACATCTGCATTACCTTGGTATGCTGTTTTGATGTTCTCGATTGTGTCTTGAGGCATTCCTTCGCCTGGCTTAATAATATTAACTATACTTAAACCAATAACTATAGCTATAACAGTTGTCCCAATATAAATACCTATGGTACGTAAGCCCATAGATTTAATTTTAGAAATATCTTTTAGGTCAGAAATTCCTTTTATTAGTGACGCTAATATTAACGGAACAGCAATCAATTTTAATAAATTAATAAAAATAGTTCCAAAAGGTGCTATCCAATCTCCAACAAAACCTCTACCTCCATCAACGCTATTCATTAAAAATCCAAAAATGATACCTAATATCATTCCTATTATAATTTTCCAGTGTAATGCAAGTTTTTTCATATCTTTTGGTAGTTGTTCCTTTTAAAAAGTACTTTTTTTAAGTTATTAAATTAGTTTTTCTTCCTATTGTTTTATGTCTCCAAACTTCGTAAAGATGACACGTTGTATGTTCTTGATTTGGATTGTTTAATGGTAATTGTGTTTGTATTGTTTTTGCTTTATCATAGTCCGTTATTAAACCATAATCATTTAAATCTGAAGGTAAAAATGTAGCATCAAAACCTCCTGCATTTGATAAAGCACTAGTATCTCCTGTAACGTCAATTAAGTCATAGCCTACAAAATCAAAATGTGTTGTTAAGTTAGCTTTTTCACTATTAGGTTGTTTGATTATTGCTAACAAATTAAAATATTGCAACTCTTTTACTTTTTCAAGCACATAGTTTAAATCATTAAAATAAAACATGACCATGCCTTGATGTGTAATAATATGATCCCAATCCTTTACCGAATCTAAATCAGGCATAAAAGACAACCTATTTAAGTTACCATCTAAAGATACTAATTCTGTTAGATGTGTCAAATCAGAATAAACCATAAAATCTACCCAACTAAATCCCGTTTTACTTTCGGGATCAAAGGTATTTAAAGCAGTATAATAAATTTGAGGGTCCATTTAAATATTATAAACTAAGTTATTAGACTTTATTTTATTTAAGAATACGTCTTATTGATCAATAAATAATCCGCTAATACTAAAGCTGCCATAGCTTCCACAATAGGTACAGCTCTTGGTACCACACAAGGATCATGTCTTCCTTTTCCTTGCATTTCTACTATTTCACCATCTCTATTAATGGTTTCATATTTTTGTATTAAAGTAGCCACAGGTTTAAATGCAACTCTAAAATAAATATCCATTCCGTTACTAATACCACCTTGTATACCTCCAGATAGGTTAGTTTTTGTACTTCCGTCAATATTAAATAAGTCATTATGCTCGCTACCTTTCATTTTAGCACCACAAAATCCACTACCAAATTCAAAACCTTTAACAGCATTAATGGATAACATTGCTTTACCTAATTCGGCATGCAGTTTATCAAAAACAGGTTCGCCTAAACCTATTGGTACATTTTGAAGCACACAAGTTACTGTACCTCCAATGGTATCACCTTCTTTACGGATTTGTTTAATACGTGTAATCATTTTTTCAGCTATAGCTGAATCTGGACAACGCACAGCATTGCTTTCAATTTTAGTGAAATCTAAATCTTGATACGGTTTGTCTATAAATATGTCTCCAACTGAAGACGTAAAAGCATTAATTTTTACATTTTTTAAAACTTGCTTAGCAATTGCGCCTGCAACGACACGACTAGCAGTTTCTCTGGCAGAACTACGACCTCCTCCTCTATAATCTCTTAAACCATATTTTTTTTCGTAGACATAATCTGCGTGACTTGGCCTATAACTATCTTTGATGTGTGAATAGTCATGAGATTTTTGATTAGAATTTTCGATAATAAATCCAATTGGCGTACCTGTTGTAACGCCTTCAAAAATTCCTGACAAAAATTTAACTTCATCTGGCTCTTTACGCTGAGTTACAATAGCAGACTGACCTGGTTTACGTCTATTCATTTCCATTTGGATAGCCTCCAAATCTATTTCAATTCCTGGAGGACATCCATCAATAATTCCTCCAATAGCTACACCATGAGATTCTCCAAAAGTGGTGAGTTTAAATAAGTTTCCGAAGCTATTACCTGCCATAAATAATTTAATTTACGCTAATGTAATCATAAATAATAGTCAAACAAAACCAATATAATTTCAACTTATAAAAATTGGTAATGATATCTTAACAATTAGCTTATAATTAGATAATTATGCAATAATGTTAGATTAACACTACAGTTTGATATTTGCATTAGTAATCAAGAAACTAAACCGTATTGAAATTAAAAAGAAAAGTTGAAGTTGTAGTCATATCAGATGTCCATTTAGGTACTTATGGTTGTCATGCTAAACAATTGTTGACTTACTTAAGTAGCGTTGATCCTAAACATTTAATACTAAATGGTGATATTATAGATATTTGGCAGTTTAGCAAACGTTATTTTCCTAAATCACACATGCAAGTTATAAAAAAGATAGTCTCTTTAGCTGCAAAAGGTACCAAAGTGACTTATATAACTGGTAATCATGATGAAATGCTGAGAAAATTTACAGACTCAGAGATTGGAAATATATCCATTGTTAACAAATTGGTACTAGAATTAGACGGTAAAAAAGCATGGTTTTTTCATGGTGATGTTTTTGATGCGTCCATACAAAGTGCCAAATGGTTAGCTAAATTAGGCGCTTACGGTTATGACCTTTTAATATTAATTAATAAAGTCTTTAATTGGATATTGGTAACTTTAGGTAAAGAACGTTATTCGTTATCTAAAAAAATAAAAAGTAGTGTCAAAGGTGCTGTACGCTTTATTAGTAATTTTGAAAAAACAGCGACAGACTTAGCCATAGAAAATGGGTATGATTACGTTATTTGTGGTCATATCCACCAACCAAAAAATGAAATAGTTGAAACTAAAAAAGGCACCACAAACTATTTAAACTCTGGAGATTGGGTAGAAAATTTTACAGCTTTGGAGTATCAATTTAAACGTTGGAAATTATATAGATATAGTGAGGATAAATTATCTGCTTTTTTTGCTGATGAAGACATTAAAGAGATGTCAGAGCAAGAATTGATTGCAGCTATAACTATTATGAAGCCTTTTAAAACATCTAAATAAGCGTTAATTTTGGTGTTTGTTATAGTTTGTGTTAATTTGTTAAAAATTACAGACCTATGACTTTTTCTAAATTTACATCTTTAATAATTTTAAGTATTATTTTAGTTGGCTGCTCTAGCGACTCTACCGATGATAGTCCTGCAACGTCACAACAACAATTTGAAGGCGATTTTTTTCCTTTAAACACATTAAATTCTTGGAATTATAATGTTGTAAATACCGACAATAATACTGGCTTAGACACACCAAGTGAAGATGAATTAATGGTTGAAAGCCAATCCTCAAACGGTTACACATTATCTGTTAACCAAGGCGGAATCGCTAACGGAACCATGAGTGGTATATTGACTAGTGGCGAATTATCTAGAACCCAAACGACTTTAGCTGCTAACGGAACGGTAGCTTTACCTATTGATGGTTTTGATTTTCAAATTGAACTTGACAATGCATTATTATACAATACACAAGCAAATAACGGAACGCAATTATCTATACAAACTGGATCCTTTACACAAGATTTAGAAGGGTATCCTGTTACCATAAATTACACTTTAAAAAGTAAACAATTACAAAACTTAAATAGCCTAGATGTAAATGGTGTAACCTATAATACAGTGACGTCTTCTAATATTAGTTTAGAGTTATCTGTAACCACTGAAGTTACCATTTTAGTAGCTCAAACCATTTCAATTTTAGACACTCAACAAGTACTATCTGTTAATAGTTTTTATGCTGAAAATGTAGGTTTAATTAAAGCAGAAGCTAATACTAATTATCAGCTAAATACTGAAACTGCCGCATTATTAAATCAATTAGGTGCAGATTTAGGCGCTTTACAAACCTCACTTTCTATTACTAATACACAAGTTTTATCGGATTATAATGTATCAGAATAACTATAGCAAAGCCTTTTTTAATATAGTAACTGGATGGTATGCAACGCGTTGTGTACCATCTTTTATTTGATGCCTACAACTTGTACCATTAGCGCTAATTATAGTAGTTTCAGGTGCTTTTCTTACAGCAGGAAATAATGTTTGTTCACCTACTTGCATACTTATCTCATAATGCTCTTTTTCGTAACCAAAACTACCAGCCATACCACAGCAACCACTAGGTATTATGGTTACTTTATAATTTTTTGGAAGATTTAAAACATTAAAACTATGGATTTGGTTTGATTGTGCCTTTTGATGGCAATGACCATGAAATTTAATCACTTCTGCTTCGGATGTAAATTGATCTGAAGTAATGTTTCCAATAGCAATTTCGTTAGATAAAAAGGCTTCAATTAAAAATGTGTTTTTGGCTATTGCTTCCGCAGAAATTTTGTCCTCAACTAGTCTTGGATATTCATCTTTAAAAGTTAAAATCGCTGAAGGTTCAATACCTATTAAAGGCGAATTTTCAGTGATTATATTTTTGAATAAACTAACGTTTTTTTCGGCTACTTTTTTAGCCTGATCTAATAAGCCTTTAGATATAAAAGCACGTCCTGATTCCGCGTTACTGATTAGTTTAACATCATAGTTTAAAGCATATAATAGTTGAATAGCATCTTCACCAATGTTAGCATCTAATTGATTAGTAAACTCGTCATTAAACAAATAAACTGTTTTTGTTTTTTTATATACAAAATACTTGTTTTTAGATGATTGAAATGCACTACTTAAAGTATTACTTGACAATAAAGGTAAGCTTCTTTGTTTAGCAATTCCTAGACTTTTTTTAATTAATGATGCAGTAATCTTATTAGAAAACATAAAATTAGTAATGCCTTTTACTGGCCTACCAAATTGATTTAATTGATTATTAAATGCAAATAATTTAGTCCTAATTGAAACGCCATTTTCCTTTTGATATTGATACAAAAACTCTGCTTTTAAACTAGCTACATCTACACTACTTGGACACTCACTTGCACATGCTTTACAACTTAAACATAAATCAAAAACAGACTTTAATTCTGTGTGATTAAACTTATTTTTTTTATCAGAATTTGTTAAATATTCACGTAGTGCATTTGCTCTTGCTCTTGTTGTATCTTTTTCGTTTTTAGTTGCTCTGTAACTAGGACACATAGTACCACCAAACTCAGGTAGTTTTCTGCAATCACCAGAACCATTACATTTTTCTGCTTCTCTTAAAATACCTTCCGACTTAGAAAAATCTAAAAGAGTTGTAATTTCTAGCACCTCTTTATCTGGTTGGTATCTCAAGTTTTTATCCATAGGATAAGCATCCACAATCTTTCCTGGATTAAAAATATTGTTAGGATCAAAACTTGATTTTATCTCTCTTAATAATTGATAGTTATTACTACCAATCATAAGCTCAACAAACTCACCTCTAACAATACCATCACCATGCTCTCCACTAAAGGATCCATTATACTTTTTAACTAAATGCGCTACATCTGTTGTAATTTGCCTAAAAAGCTTAACGTCATCGGATTGTTTTAAATCTAAAATTGGACGCAAATGCAATTCTCCTGCTCCTGCATGTGCATAATAAACTGCTTTTTGATTGTAACTAGCCATTAAGGCTGAAAAATCTGCTATATAATTAGCTAAATCAGGTAATGCAACAGCAGTATCCTCTATACAAGCTACTGCTTTTTTATCACCAATCATATTACCCATTAAACCTAATCCAGCACTTCTTAAATTATTAGCCTTATCAATCTGGTCTTCTATTAATATAGGGTAAGCATAGCTTGCTGTATTTAATTTAGAAATATTAATTAAGTCATTAGCTTGTTGTTTTGCTTGCTCTAATGTTACTCCTCTAACCTCACACATAAGTATTGCTTCGGGATCACCTTTAATAAAAAACCGATTGTCTTGTTGCGTTTTATTATACTTGGTTAAATCTAAAATGGTTTTATCCATCATTTCGCAAGTATATAAATCATGCTCCATTACTGGTTGTACAGCATTTAAACACTCTTTAATAGAATTAAAATGCATAGCAACCATAATCCTATTTGCCAGAGGTAAATCGTCTAATTGTAATGTTATTTGCGTAGTAAAAGCTAAGGTACCTTCGCTTCCTGCAAGTAATTTACAAATATTAAACGTTTCATCTTTGACTAATTCATCAATTGCATAACCTGTATTACGTCTATGGATTTCTGGTTTTGGAAAGTGCTTTATTATTTCCGCTTTAGCGTTATCATTAAATAAATTACTTTGTAGTTGTCTATATATTTGACCTTCTAAAGTATCAAGTTTTAATTTTTCTTTGATATTAGCTTTAGTAAGCCCTTTAAAAGTAACTAAGCTACTATCACTTAACACCGTTTGTAACTCAAGCACTTTATCTCTGGTAACTCCATATTTTATTGATGTCGTACCTGACGAATTATTACCCACCATTCCACCAATCATGCAACGATTTGAGGTTGATGTATTTGGACCAAAAAATAATCCAAAAGGCTTTAGATAATTATTTAACTGGTCGCGAACCACTCCAGGTTGCACAGTTACTGTTTTGTTTTTTTTGTCAAAAGAAACAATAGCATTAAAATATTTGGATACATCTACTATTATACCTTCTCCAACACATTGTCCTGCTAAAGATGTACCTGCAGTCCTAGGTATTAATGCTGTTTTATTTTGTGTAGCAAACTGTATTAGCAATTTTAAATCGTCACTATTTTTGGGGTAAGCTACAGCTATAGGTAGCATTCTGTAAACCGAAGCGTCTGTAGCATAAATAGATTTGGTTAAATCATCATAAAACAAATCACCTAACAAGCTGTTTTTTAGACTCTTTAAATCCATAAAGCTAAATAAAACTAAAATTAAGTTAAAAAAAACGGTGTTTTAGCGTATTAATGATACACTTTATCGATAACCGTTATTAAGTTATCTAACAAAAATACTAAAGCTTATTAGAAAAATATCTTTGTATTAGTAATTATTAACTTAAAACAATAAATAAATGGCAACAAATCTATTAAATCTATTTAAAGATCAATTATCTGATGATGTACTTGGTAACGTTTCTTCACTTTTAGGAGGAGAACAAAAGGACACCATCCAAAAAGGACTTATGGCTGCAGCGCCTGCTTTGTTGGGAGGAATAATGGATAAAGCCTCTTCGCCTGAAGGTGCTAAATCTATTTTTAGCATGTTAGGAGACGGAAGTACTGTTGACAACTTAGCAAGTACAATAGGAGTTGGTGGCGCACAATCGGAAGGGTTTTTAAATAAAGGATTAGATTTTGTAAAAAATATATTAGGAGAAAAAGCTTCAGGAGTTATAGACTTGGTAAGCTCTGTATCTGGAATGGGTAAAGATTCGTCTTCATCTATTTTAAATGTTGCAGGATCTGTTTTGGGAGGAGTCTTAGGAAAGCAAAAAGCTTCAGGGATGGATTTAGGAAGCTTTGTAGGTTTATTATCAAATCAAGGTAGTTTTCTTGATAAGTTTGCTCCTGCTGGATTAGCATCATTATTAGGTCTAAGTTCATTTTCAGGAATTTCTGATAAATTAGGAAGCTTAGCTAGTGGTGCTTTAGGGTTTGCTGGCAACACAGGAAAAGCTGCTGTTGATGGTGCTGGTAAAATTATTGGTGGTGCTGCAGGAATAGCTGGAGATGCGGGAAAATCCGTTATTGGTGGTGCAGGTAAAGTTGTAGGAGGAGCTGCAGGGTTAGCTGGTAATGCAGGTAAAGCTGCTTTTAGTGGAGCAAGCAAAGTTTCAGGAGCTGCTGCTAACACAGCTAATAATGCTGTAAAGTCGGGAGGATCTTTACTAAAAAAGATTTTACCTTGGGCAATCGGTATTATCGGATTGTTACTAGCTTTCTTTTTAATAAAAGGATGTGATAGTGAAAAATCTATAATGGATAATGTAAAAGATGCAGCTAATGAAACTACAGGAGCAATTAAAAATACTGCCAATGGAGTAACTGATGCTGCAGGAAACGTCGTAGATGCTACTGGTAACGCGATTGGTAAAACTGTAGACGCAGCAGGTAATGCTGTTGATGCAGCTGGAAAAACAATTGGTAATGTTGCTGGAGGAATAGTTGATGCTTCTGGAAATGTAGTCAACGCTTTTGGTGAAGCTATCGGCAACTTTTTTAGCTCTGATTTACCTAATGGAACAAAATTAAATATACCTGAAGGCGGATTTGAAGATAACTTTTTAAGTTATATCAAAGACGGTAAAATGGACGCTGGTAAATACTACGCTTTTGATAGATTATATTTTAATACAGGATCTTCTTCTTTAGATGCTAATTCTATGAATCAAATTGAAAATGTAGCAGCAATTATGAAAGCTTACCCTAAAGTAAATATCTTATTTAGAGGTCACACAGACAATACTGGATCTATAGAAGGAAACAAAAGTTTATCGGCTAGTAGAGCATTATCTGTTAAAAATACATTAGTTGAAATGGGAGTCGCTTCGGGACGTATAAATACACAAGGGATGGGATCAATTGATCCTATAGCTGACAATGCAACTGCAGAAGGACGTGCTAAAAATAGAAGAATTGATGTTTCTGTAGTAAAATAGAGAATAATAGTTAGTTAGTTTTAGTTTACTAAAGACTGATAAACACCTGTTTATCAGTCTTTTTTTTTTGTTAATAAATTTTATATTTTTAACAAAAAATAAGTTAACTTGATAATATATTAGAGCGTTATAATCCTTAATTGGATTTTAAACGTACATACATTAACTAATAAATTAATTAACATGAAAAAATACTTTTTATTTGCTTTTGCAATTTTTGGATTTGCAACAATTACTTACGCTCAGGATATTTCTGATAACGCTATTGGTTTACGTTTAGGAGATAGCGACGGGTTTGGAGCAGAAGTGTCTTACCAACGTGCTTTAGGTGATAATAACCGATTAGAAGTAGATTTAGGATGGCGTTCTGGTAGTGCTTATGACGGTTTTAAACTTGCTGGTTTATACCAATGGGTTTGGGTATTAGATGGTGACTTTAATTGGTACGCTGGAGTTGGTGGTGGTGTTGGATCTTATAGTTTTGACAACAGCGCTATAGATGATGAAACTTTTGTTTTTGCTGCTGGAGATATTGGAATTGAATACAATTTTGATATTCCGTTACAATTATCTTTAGACTTTAGACCAGAATTAGGCTTTGGAGATTACAGAGATGATTTAGATTTTGATATCGCATTAGGAATCCGTTATAGATTTTAAATCAACACTATATTTATATAAAAAAAACCACCTATTACGGTGGTTTTTTTTATACTATTATTTTAAAACCTTACACCTGTTTAGTGTTTTTTGATAGATAGCTTCATATTGTGGTACAATCTGATGAATATCAAAAGTTTTAGCCTGCTCCTTAGCATTTGCTTTAAACTGTTTTAAAACTGAATCGTCTTTAAGTATTTTTATAGCGTTTTTACTCATACTTTCTACATCACCAACATTACTTAAATAACCAGAAAAACCTTCTTTATTTACTTCTGGAATACCTCCTGTATTACTAGATATTACAGGTACTCCTGAAGCCATAGCTTCTAAAGCTGATAATCCAAAACTTTCGGTTTTACTTGGTAATAAAAACAAATCGGAGAAGCAAAGTATCCTATCAATTTCATTACTATTTCCAAAAAATACAACCTTATCGCTTATACCTAATTTTTCGCATAAACGCTCAGCAGGTTCTTTTTCTGGACCTTCACCTACCATCATTAATTTAGCAGGAATTTCTTTTTGAATATTATTAAAAATATTAATCACATCAGGAATACGCTTTACTTCTCGCATATTACTAATATGTGTAATAATTTTTTCATTATCGTTAGCCATCATTCCGCGTTGACAGTCTGTAAAATTATGACTAAACTTATTAATATCTATAAAATTAGTGACTACGTTTATTTCATTTTTAATATCAAATAAACGCAATGTATCATCTTTTAAGCTCTGTGATACTGCAGTTACAGCATCTGATTTATTAATACTAAATGTAACAGCTGGTTTATAAAACGGATGACTACCTACTAATGTAATATCTGTCCCATGTAATGTGGTTACGATAGGTAAATAAATATCATCTTCTCTTAACATTTTTTGAGCCATGTAAGCTGCGTATGCGTGTGGTATTGCATAATGTACATGTAAAACTTCTATTTGATGAAGCTTAACCATATCTACCAATTTACTAGATAATGCTAACTCATAAGGTTGATAGTGAAACAAAGGATATTCAGGTACATTAACTTCATGAAAATGAACATTATTACCTAATAACTCAAGTCTAACAGGTTGATTATATGTAATAAAGTGAATCTCGTGACCACGTTTTGACAACTCCAATCCTAACTCTGTTGCTACTACTCCACTTCCTCCAAATGTTGGATAACAAACAATTCCTATTTTCATGTAATCTTTATAGTTTTATAACTTGGTCTATATAATTCAGATAACTTTACAATTTAATCTATAATAGCTTCGTAAATTGCTGCCTGAATATTGGTTCTAATATCTTCTCTTAATAATGTATTTGGTCCTTTAGACGTTGGATAGGTCCTATTAGCCATAAATACATACACAATTTCTTGTTCCGGATCTGCCCAAGCATAAGTCCCTGTAAATCCTGAATGACCAAAGCTAGTCATACTTACACAACCGCAAGTTGGTCCAGCGTCTCCTAATTGTGGCTTATCAAATCCAATACCTCTTCTATTGTTACTTTCGCAATAATAACAGGTATTAAACTTATCTAAGGTTTCATTTTTAAAATAACGTTTACCACCATAAAATCCTTTTTGTAAATACAACTGCATAATCTTAGCAATATCATTAGCATTACTAAATACGCCTGCATGACCACCAACACCATCTTGCATTGCAGCTCCCATATCGTGCACGTAACCTTGTACAGTTTGGTAACGGTAATAATCATCATTCTCTGAAGGTACAATTTTAGTGTCACTAATTTTATCGTAAGGATTATACATTGTATTATTAGCACCTAATGATTTATAAAAATGATCTGTAGTTAACTCATCTAAACGTTTACTATAATGAGATTCTATATATTGCTTTAAAATATAATAAGGCAAATCACTATAGCGATATTTTAATCTTGATAATAGCTCTGTATCTTTAATAATAGTATTAATGGAATCTTTATAGTCATCTCTCATGTAAAGTTCTGGAGCAACCTTTACTGTAAATCCCTTACTTCTAGTTTTTCTATAATATTTAGCCGAAGGTTTGCTAGTTTCTGGATCTAAAGTTTTATAATAAAAAGGAATCCATGGTTTTAATTGGGCGTAATGTGACAACATCTTTTTTAAAGTCACATTTTTTTTATTTGAATTTTTATAAGACGGTATAATCTCTGAAAGTTTAGTATCTAAAGACACAATACCTTGCTCTTCTAACTCCATTAATAAAGGTAATGTAGCTACAATTTTAGTTAAAGACGCAATGTCATAAATATCATCAGATTCTACTTTAGTCGAACCTTCATAAGTATGTTTACCAAAGGTTTTATTATAAATCACTTTACCTTTTCTAGCAATAACTAATTGTATTCCTGGTGTCATTTTACCATTGACTGCATAGTTGGCAATCGAGTCAATTTTTTTAAGTGCATAACTAGACATGCCAACTCGCTCTGGTATTGAATATCCCAAACGCTCTAAAGAATTGGCTTGCTTACCATCACCAACGTTAAAAAACTCACCCGCAGAAACTGGTAAGTTTCCTTTTGCAGGAATAGCTCCAAATATTAATTGAGCCGATTTTTCTTGAGCTATTTTACTATTTTGATAACTCACAATAACGCTTTCTATATTTGTTACTGTACTTAAATCTAATAAGGCGTATGGCTTAGCAAATATATCTAGAATAACATTATTAGTTCTAGCTATTTCTTGCAACCAAACTAGCTCTTTATTTGTAAATTTATAATCTTTCCATGGACTGTCATTGGACTTATGAAAACCAACGATAACGGTATTATAAGATTGAAGCTTTGTAATAAGCTCATCTAAATTATCTGCAGCAATTTCATGAACTTTAGTGTATTTTTTTAACTCTTGATAAAACGTACTTCCGGAATCATCTCCTAAGCTAACATAAGCAATTTTTTTAGTTTCAAGATTTCTAAAAGGTAACTGATTAGTTGTATCTCTTGCTATGGTAATTGCATTTTCCATTAGTATTTCATACAACGCATCATCTTTAATTCTGTTTAAATCAGAAACTAAATTATACGTTCCAATTGGCTTGTAGTCATTTAACCCTACTTTGTATTTAGCCATTAAAATCTTTTTAACAGAATGTGCTAATCGCGCTTCTGTAATTTCATTTGCATTATAAGCCTCAATAAATTTATTTATAGCAGTAGGAACATCTCCAGACATAAGCATAACGTCATTACCAGCTTTAAAAGCTGCTAAATCGATATCTCCAGGAGCACTAAAACTAGAAGCTCCTTTCATGGTTAATGCATCTGTAAAAATTAAGCCTTTAAAACCTAAACGCTCTTTTAAAATTGACGTCACTATGTTTTCTGATAACGTTGAAGGGTATCCATCTCTAGGTTCTAGACTTGGTATATTAAGGTGAGCTACCATAACACTAGACAAACCTTCTTTTATTAGCTTTTTATAAGGATATAACTCAACCGAATCAATACGTTTTTCATCAAAACTAACTGTTGGTAGTGTTTTATGCGAATCTGCTTCCGTATCTCCATGACCAGGAAAATGTTTTGCGTTTGCTAAAACACCAGTACTCTGCATCCCTTTCATAAAGGCTAATGCCTTATCTGTAACGTTATCTCTATCTTCTCCAAAAGATCTGTTACCAATAATAGGATTATTTGGATTAGTGTTAATATCTACAACAGGAGCAAAATTAAAATGTACACCAATACGCTTACAATGTTCACCTAACTGACGTCCAGTTTGCTCTATTAACTGATTGTTTTTAACAGCACCAAGCGTCATATTCCAAGGAAAAGCATAAGTAGAATCTAATCGCATGCTCAAACCCCATTCTGCATCCATACCAATTAACAATGGTATTTTAGCAGCAGCTTGCAACTCATTATTAAGTTTTGCTTGTCTAACAGGACCTCCTTTTGAGTAAATTAATCCTCCAATTTTGTTGTCTCTAATTAAATTTACAATATTAGTTTTTTCTTGTTCTGATTGACTAGAAAACACCTGAACCATATATAATTGTCCTATTTTTTCTTCTAAAGACATATTATTATACAAGCTGTCAACCCATTGTTGTTGGGCTACAGGGTTTTTATCTAATAAAGGGTTAGGCGTATCTTGTGCAACCATGACACAAGTAAAACATAAAAATAAGACGAGGGATTTTAAATATTGCATATACTGAAATTGACTATTATAGTTACACTTTAATGTACAACTAAAAACTATGCCAAATTAGTATATTTATCCCTATTATTAAAGGACTTTAAGATAGATTTATTACCTAATTATAAACCGTTAATCCCAAATAACGTAAGCTTTTTTTAATAGCTATTAATTTAAAAATCTGTTATGCCAACTTTCGCTAGCTGGTACTTCCCAACTTTCGTTTAACTCTTCAATGTTAGTAACTAAGTTATTAAATACAATTGTATTTTTAGATACCGCTTTTTGTTTAGCCATTTTTCTAAAATCGGTTAATGTTTTGTGCGCCACAAATTCGCCTTGCTTGTAAGACACATTCATTTTGTCTAACAAGTCTACATTGTATTCTTTTTCTAATTGCTGAATAAACGTGACAGAAGCATCAATACTACAACCTGTTGCTTTATTTACCTCTTGGTCTAAAGCTAAAATTATAAAACGCTTATATCTAATGTCATAGCCAGCTTTTAAGTCGCTACCATGAGCAGTCCAACTTTCGATAAAAATATCTAACTTAGCTTTTATCTCTTCTAATTCGGTATCCGAAAATGAGCGATTAGATTGATAAATCCATACTCTTGATGTTTCTGGTAATGTGCTAAAATCTACTAACATGTTATAATTATCGTTATTCTATTAAATCTATATGTCTGTCGTGGTATCCTAATAAATATAATACACCATCTAATCCTATACTAGAAATAGCACTTTGTGCATTATTTTTTACTTTTGGTTTGGCATGAAATGCAATCCCTAAACCTGCTAAATTTAGCATAGGCAAATCATTAGCTCCATCTCCAACTGCAATGGTTTGACTAATATCTATGCCTTCTTTATTAGCTATATCTTGTAAATATTCGGCTTTTTTATTACCATCTACAATCTCTCCAAGATAGCCACCAGTAAGTAAACCATCTTTTATTTCTAATTGATTAGCGTATACATAATCAATACCTAATTCTTTTTGCAAATAGTGTCCAAAGTAAGTAAAACCACCAGACAAAATTGCTGTTTTAAAACCGTATTTTTTTAAAGTATCTATTAAACGTCTTGCACCTTTAGTAATTGGTAAGTTGATTGCTACGTCATGTAATACGTCTTCACTTAACCCTTTTAATAATTGCATGCGTTGTTTAAAACTTTCGTTGAAATCAATTTCGCCTTGCATAGCAGACTCTGTAATTGCCTTTACTTCTGCTCCTACTCCTGCTAGCTCTGCTAGCTCATCAATAACTTCGGTTTGTATTAATGTTGAGTCCATATCAAAACACACCAAACGTCTGTTACGTCTATAAATGTTATCTTCTTGAAACGCTATATCGACATCCAAATCATGAGAAATTTGCATAAATTTTTCTGTAAACTCTGCTTTGTTTTCAATTTTACCTCTAATGGATAGTTGTATGGATGCTCTTGGGTATTCTTCTTCTTTAATTAATGAAGTACGTCCAGTTAATCGCTTAATAGCATCAATATTTAGGTTTTTTTCTGAAATCACTTTAGTTACCTCAGATATTTGTTCTGCTGTTAGTTTTTCTCCTAAAATGGTAATAATGTATCTATCCTTACCTTGTAGACCTACCCATTTTTCGTAATCCTCTAAAGATATTGGTGTAAATTTAGCTTTGACACCTAACTCATAAGCTTTAAATAATAGATCTTTTAAAACTGCTGCTGAGTTGTTACCAGATTCTATCTCAAACATAAAACCCAATGACAACGTATCGTGTATATTAGCCTGACCAATATCTAAAATTTTAGCACCATATTGCGATAAAACGTTAGTTAAACTGGAGGTTAAACCTGGTTTATCTGGTCCTGATATGTTTAGAAGAAATATCTCGTTGGTCATTATTAAACTGCTATTAAAAAGCGACTAAATGCTACTTATTATTTAATTTCTTTTTTTCTGTTCTGTAAGACATGTAGCCATTAAACAATGCAAATAACACAAAATGAATTACAAATTTTAAAACCGAAAAAGGCACCTCTTTATAATAATCCCATCCAGCCATTAATAAAGCAAACACAATTCCTGAGATTAAACCTGCAAGTATAAATTTTTTGATATCCATTATAGGTCCTGTGCGTTAGCAATTAGCTCGGCAATATCCATAACCTTAATTGTGTTTTCTTTTTCTTTAACTTTTACACCATCAGACATCATGGTCATACAGTAAGGACAACCCGTAGCGATTATATCTGGATTAGTCTCTAAAGCATCTTCTGTTCTTAACTCATTAATATCTTTATCTCCTTTTTCTGGCTCTTTAAACATCTGCGCACCTCCTGCACCACAACATAATGCTGTAGATTTGTTTCGTTTCATCTCGATTAAATTTGCGTTTAATACAGATAACACGTCTCTTGGTGCTAAATATTCTGAATTTGCACGACCTAAATAACATGGATCATGAAACGTGATACGTTTACCATTAAAGTTGCTATTCTCTATTTGAATAACTTTATTGTCTATTAATTGTTTGATAAATTGTGTGTGGTGTAACACCTCGTAATTACCTCCTAATTCTGGATATTCGTTTTTTAAACAATTAAATGAATGCGGATCGCAGGTTACAATACGTTTTACGTTATATGAGTTAAGTAACTCAATATTCATCATGGCTTGCATTTGAAACAAAAACTCGTTTCCTGCACGTTTTGCGATATCACCTGTTGAGCTCTCTTCTGTACCTAATACTGCAAAATTTACTTTTGCTTTGTTTAATATTTTTACAAAAGCTTTGGTGATTTTTTTAGCTCTGTCGTCATAACTTCCTGCTGATCCAACCCAGAATAAAATATCTGGAGTTTTACCTTGGCTCATCATTTCTGCCATAGTTGGCACTATAAGTTGTTCGCTCATAATCTGTTTTATTTAATTGCTGAAAAATCGGTTTTAGCTAATCTTATGTAAATGGATAAAATCTTAATTCCGTTTTCCTTTTTATTTTTTGGATCGTTTTGCTCTAAGCTTGCTAACTTTAGTGCTTGTAACCCTAATTGTTTTGTTTGTTTGTCTGTACAATAGTCGCATAATACTTTTTTAAGTTTTATGTCTTGTACTGCTCCAGACTTGTATTTTATTTGTGTTATAATTTTAAATTGAAGTGAATCTTTTTTATAATCTTGTGCGTTTAGTTGTATTAAACTAAAACTACTGATTAGTAATATTAAAACTCTGTACTTCAATTATATAAGTTGTGTTTTTTTATATGTTACTATTAAACCAATACCCATCCCTAAAAGCATTCCTGATATTAATCCACCTAAAAAACCAACCTTATATTTATCTAAAATTAAGAATGATAACACAGCTAAAGTTGTAGCTATAATGCCAACTATTAGTCTTGTTTTTGATGGTATTTTTAATATAAAACTCATGTTGTGGTTTGCGTTAGCGATAGTAATGACATCCTTTTTTTGCTGCCATATATGGCAAAAAAAGATATAATGGATAGCGCGACCCTTGTGGTAACGCCCAAATTATACTACTCGTCTTTCCAGTTTAAACGGTCCATTTGGTTGTAAGGCCAAGGTGCACCATTGTTTTCTATATTGGTCATCATGTTATTTAACTCGGTTGGTGCAGCACTTTGCTCCATTACTAAGTATTGACGCATTTCCATGATAATGTTTAATGGATCAATACTAACTGGACACGCCTCTACACAGGCGTTACAACTTGTACAAGCCCAAAGCTCTTCGGTTGTAATATAGTTGCCTAATAATTGTTTACCGTCGTCTACAAACGTCCCTTTATTGGCATCTATATTTTTACCTACTTCTTCCAGACGGTCTCTGGTATCCATCATTATTTTACGTGGTGATAGCTTTTTACCTGTTAGGTTTGCTGGACACTCACTTGTACAACGTCCACATTCTGTACACGTGTAGGCATTTAAAAGGTTTACCCATGATAAATCTTGTACGTCACTTGCTCCAAATTTTTCTGGCATTGCTGCTTCTGTACCTTCTGCAGGTGCTGCAAATGGATCTACGTTTGGATCCATCATTAACTTAACCTCTTTAGTTACTGTTGCATTGTTTTTAAATTGTCCTTTTGGTGTAAGCTTACCGTAATATGTGTTTGGAAATGCCAAAAGGATATGTAAATGCTTAGAAAAATATAGGTAGTTTAAAAATACTAAAATACCTACTATGTGAATCCACCATGCTGCACGCTCTATAGTATGTAATGCTGCTTCTGATAATCCACTAAATAATGGTGCTATAAATTGACTGATTACGTTACCAGAATTATAGTCTTGAAAGACTGTGTCTGTTGCATTCATCACTAAAAATAGACACATTAATACGACTTCAAAATACAATATAATATTACCATCAGATTTAGGCCAACCTTTCATCTCTGACTTCATGAAACGTTTTAGTTTAATAATGTTACGTCGCGTCCAAAAGATAACAACTGCTACTAATACTAGTACTGCCAATATCTCAAAACTTCCTATTAAAAAACCGTAAAGTGCTTCTGGAAGTAAGCTATGACCAATCCTGTGTGTACCAAATAAACCATCGATTATAATTTCTAAAACTTCGATGTTTATTATTACAAATCCTACGTAAACAATAACATGTAAAAATCCAGAAATAGGACGTTTAACCATTTTGCTTTGTCCTAAAGCAATGTATGCCATGTTTTTCCAACGTTGTGGTTTATTGTCTGATACGTCAACGTCTTTACCTAGTTTTATGTTTCTGACTAATTTTTTTACATTGTTTGCAAAGTAACCAATACCTGCAAAAAGTATTATTGCAAAAATTATGTTAGGTATGTATTCCATAGGGTTAGTTTAGTTAGTTTTATTTTGTATTAATCTTTAAGCTCGTTTCCTTCTGCATCGTATTGTTTTGGCTTTTTACCAAATAATGAAAAGTGTACGTAACGTTTAGGGTTTAGTTTCATGTCCTCTAAAAGTTGCTCCATTTGTAATGCTGCACCTTCTAGGTTTGTATACAAGCCATCGTCTTTAAGTAGTTTACCCAGTGATCCTTCTCCGTTTTTAACGTTTGCCATCATGGTATTTACGCTTGCTAAGGTTGCTTGCAAATCTTCAACCGTTTTTGCTATATCTACTTGGTTTAACTTTTGGCTCATCTGGTTTAGATTGCCACTAGTTTGATTAAAGTTATCCACCATTGTAGTTATGTTTTCGTCATTTTTTTTAACTACAGAGTTAATCGAATACGCTAATCCTTTGTAAGATTTTAAGGTAGCATTTAATTCGGCTAACGTATTTTGTAATCCATTTTCAGATTTGTCTGCAATTAAACCATTAAGATTACCCATTAATGTATCTACCGTTTTTAACGTTCCGTCAAGGTTAGTACTTAATTGAGAGAAATCACTGGTAAGGCTAGTTACTAAACCTTCCTCTACGTCTGATTGGATTAAATCGCCATCCTTAGCCATTTGATTGTCTTCTGCAGGTTTTATTGCCAATGCATTACCACCCATTAAACCTGTTTGGTACATACTAATTTTACTGTTTTTAGAAAACTGTAATTGTTTGTCTACCGAGAAAGCGACTCTTGTTTTACCGGTTTCAAAATCATATTTGATTTCTTTAACCTTACCTACCGTATTCCCTTTTATAGTTACTGGAGCAGATACTGCTAATGAGTTATAATCAAACTCTGTATAATATGTATTGTTAGAATCAAATATATTATTCCCTTTTAGATAACTAAATCCAAAAATGAAAAATATTATTCCAAGAATAACTAATATGGCTGTTTTAACTTCTAGTGATAGTTTCAAGATATGAAATTTAGATTGGTAACAAAATTAGAAAATAATTATAAAAGAATGGGTCTAATTAGACTCGGTTTTTAATGCTTCTGAAAGTTTGATTTGTTTACCATCTTTAAAAGCAACAATATAAGCGTCCTTATAACCTTTATTTTTAGCTTCTATTTGTAGTTTTTGAATCTTATTATAGTCCGAAGTATAACCGTAATAATATTTATAAAGACCTCCTGATTTTTCTCTAGAAATATCTTGCAATCCTTTAAAATTATAGGCTTTAGGCTCTAAAGATTTTGAGCTTGCTGCTATTTGAATTTTAAAAACGGTATTTTTAATTGTTTTTTCTTCTGTTGAAATAGTGTCCACAATAGGTGCTTCCATTACAATACTACCTACATTTTTATCAATTTCGGTTTTATAATCCAAAATTGCATCAGATATAGATTTAGATAAATCTTTTTGTCCTTTAGCCGAGTTTAAATAAGCACCTTCCGCTGTATTAGTAATAAAACCAGTCTCTACCAATACACTTGGCATAACCGTTTGATGTAAAACTATAAATCCAGCTTGCTTTACTCCTCTGTTTTTTCTTTTCAATTTATTAGTGAAAGAACTTTGAATTAAAGAGGCCAATTTTATACTTTGATCTAAATATTCTTCTTGCATTAAAGATAACCCAATAAAAGATTCTGGTGAGTTTGGATCAAAACCATTATAGTTTTCTTTATAATTTTCTTCTAAGTAAACTACTTCGTTTTCTGCTTTAGCAACTTCAAAATTAGTTTTATTACGATGTATTCCTAAAACATAAGTTTCGGATCCTGAAGCTTGCGTATTATGAGCATTACAGTGTATGGATACAAAAAGGTCTGCATTGGCATCATTAGCTATCTTTCCTCTTTTAAATAAATCTACAAAAACATCAGTTTTTCTAGTATACACCACTTTTATGTCAGGATTTTTTTCCAATATTTTTCCAACACTTAACACAATATTTAAGGCAATATCTTTTTCTTTCAAACCTGTTTTAGCATGTTTTCCTGGATCTTTACCACCATGACCAGCGTCTAAAACAACAATAAACTTACCATTACTACCTTGTGCAAGACTAGTTTGAAAGCTATTAAATGTTAATACTATTATAAAGGATACTATAAGTTTAAAAATGTTCGTTTGCATAGATGTTATAACCAATTTATTTTGCGTTTAGTATGATTTATAAATTTTAACGAATATTAAAACATTCACAAAAAAATATATGTAGTTTTGTCAATTCAAATACCAAGCCATACTTTTACAAAAATACATTTAAAAGCGTTGCGTACACATAGTCTTAACATACTTTTTACTTTGAGTTTTACAGTGTTTATTAACACTCTAGGCTTTGCGCAAGGAGAAATCCCTAAAAAGGGCGTTGATTTACCTGCAGTAAAAACAACCGAATTACAAGTCAATACAATAATTGACACTACAAAAACTGACAAAGATATTCCTTTACTGTCAGAAAAAGCTAGTGATAGCACTACTGTAGACACCATAAAAGTCAAACCTTTACTATCTAGTACTGTTTCCTATAAAGCTACGGATTACATGTCTTATAAGAAAAAGGAATCCAAAATGCATCTTTATAACGAAGCTGAAGTGCTTTATGAAGATATGGAAGTGACTGCTGGTCATATTATTTTAGATTTTGATAAAGATTTAATTTATGCCAAAGGTATTATTGACGATTCTACTAAACTTTACAAACAGCGACCTGTATTTAAACAAGGCGAAAATGTAATAGAACCAGATTCTATTGTATTTAATACGGTTACTAAACAAGGGTTAATATATAATTCGGTTACCGAACAAAATGGTGGTACATTAATAACAGAAACTACCAAAAAAGTAAATGACTCGGTTTATTATTTAAAAAACGCAAAGTTTACAACTGCTGAAGATTTAGAAGATCCAGAATACTACTTTTTAATTAGAACAGGTAAATTAGTGCCAGGTAGTAAAGTTATTACTGGACTAACAAACTTATTTATTTATGATGTACCAACACCTATAGGATTACCTTTTGCCTTTTTTCCTTTAACCAAAAAGCAAACGTCAGGTGTTATTTTTCCTAGTTTTGGAGAGGATGGTAATCGTGGGTACTTTTTACAAAATGGTGGGTATTATTTTGCTATTAGTGATTATTTTGATTTAGCCTTATTAGGTGATTATTATACCAATGGTAGTTATGGTTTAAGAGTAGAAAACAAATACGCAAGACGTTATAAATTTAGAGGTAATCTAGCCTTTAGATATGAAAACTTAATTACCAGTGAACGTGGTTTTCCGGATTATGCAAAAACAACTATTTATAACTTACGTTGGTCACATCAACAAGATGCAAAAGCTAATCCAAACGCTAGATTCTCGGCTAACGTTAACTTAGGTAGTCAAAATTATTACCAACAATCTATAAACCAAATCAACTTACCTAGTACACAAAATAATACGCTAGCGTCTTCTATTGCTTATTCCAAAACATTTCTGGGTGAGCCTCAGGTTAATATAAACTTGACTGCATCGCATTCTCAAAACACTCAAACAGGAGCTATTAACATGACCTTACCAACTTTTCAAGGTAGTATTGGTCGTATTTTCCCGTTTGCACCTAAAGAAGGTACAAAAAAAGGGATGTTAGAAAATATAAATGTCCAATATAATTTAAGAGCAGAAAATAGAATTACCACTACAGACGAATTTTTCTTTAAAAGTGAAATGTTTGATGACGCTAAAATTGGCGCACAACACACTATTCCACTATCAACTAACTTTAAAGTATTTAAATATTTTAGTATGAGTGCGAGTGCAAACTTTAACGAAGTTTGGACATTAAACACTGTTAACAAATATTATGATGCAGATGAAGAAGAAATTGTAACAGAAGATATTAATGGCTTTGATAGCTTTAGAACTTATAATTTTTCTACGAGTTTAGGAACAACGATTTATGGTATGTTTAACTTTGATAAGAAAAAAGAAGGTAAAAAACTACAAGCAATAAGACACGTAATCAGACCATCTATAAGTTATAACATTAATCCTGCATTTGATAATTATTACGATACAGTAGAAGTTATAGATGCTGATGGTACTACACAATCAGAATATACACGTTTTGAAAACAATCTTTTTGGAACACCTAACAACACCTACTCTAGTTCTATTGGAATTGGAGTTTCAAATAACTTTGAAGCTAAGGTGCGCGATAAGGACTCTACAGTAGTCGAACCAAAAAAGATAATATTACTTAACAACCTAAACTTTTCAACCTCTTACAACGTTGCTGGTGACTCTTTAAACTGGAGTCCGATTAGAGTTACAGGAGGAACACAACTGTTTAATAATAAAATGAATATAAACTTTGGTGCCACTTTAGATCCTTACGCCTTAGATAATAATAATGTTAGAATCAATACGTACAACATTGATAATAACGGAAGTTTATTTAGAATGACAAGTGCTAACCTAACCATGGGTTATTCTTTTGATAGTAAAGGATTAAGTACTTCTAGAGATGAAAATGAAAATTCAAGAAACGAACGCTTATTAAGTGGTGGTCGTGATGATGATTTATTTGGTGTCTCGCAAGATTTTGCGGACTCTAGATTTTTAGATGATGATAAAGATGAAGATAAAGAGGAAGAACCAAGTGAGCTTTACAATTATGGAATTCCTTGGAATTTTAGATTAGCCTATGCCATTAACTACTCCAATAATGCACGACAAAACGAAATATCATCACACTCGTTAATGTTCTCAGGAGATTTAGATATTGCACCACGTTGGTCTATTGGAGGATCATCAAGTTATGATTTTAAAAATAAAGGCTTTGGTTTAACGCAATTACGTTTTCAAAGAGATCTTTTAAGCTGGAGAATGAATTTTACTTGGGTTCCTTTTGGTACTTATAACCGTTGGAATTTCTTTATAGGAATCAAGTCTAGTATATTACAAGATTTAAAATACGAGCAACGTCGTAAACCTGATGAAGGTTTATAAACTAACTTTTATCTAATACATCACTTTTACTTTTATGAAAAAAATAATTACAACATCAAAAGCACCTGCTCCAATTGGACCTTACAATCAAGCAGTTTTAAGTGGCAATACTTTATACACTTCTGGGCAAATAGCTTTACATCCTGAGACAGGAGAGCTTGTCATGGATGATATTAAAACAGAAACAAAACAAGTCATGGAAAATATGAAAGCAGTATTAGAAGCTGCAGACATGACTTTTGAGCACGTTATAAAAACGTCAATATTTATAAGTGACATGCATAACTTTGCACAAATAAATGAAGTGTATGGTACTTATTTTAAAGATGAAACTGCTCCTGCAAGAGAGACAGTAGAAGTTGCTAACCTACCTAAGTTTGTTAATGTAGAAATTAGTATGATTGCTGTTAAATAGCTTTAATTAAAAGCTCTGCAGTTGCTAAGTTTGTAGCTAAAGGTACATCGTGCACATCACAAAGTCGCATTAACATTAAAACATCAGGCTCATGTGGATGTTTTTCTAGAGGATCTCTAAAAAACAATACCATATGGCATTTGCCCTCTGCTACTCTAGCTGCTATTTGTGCGTCTCCTCCCATTGGTCCAGACAACATCCTTAACACTTCAAAACCTGCTTTTTTAACTTTTTTACCAGTAGTTCCAGTGGATATTAAAGAGATTTCTTTTTGAAGTAAAATCTTTTTATGTTCATTTAAAAACTGAACCATTTCAGCTTTTTTACCATCGTGTGCAATTATAGCTATCTCCATTTATTTAATATTATTGGTATGAAAGGCAACTAAACCTTCAATTGGCCTTCTTTCAAAATTTCCAACTTTAAAATTTAGCTCGTCAGCGACTGCTTTGATTTCTTTTTGACAGAAAAACGCTATAGACCCAGCAAAATGTACAGGAACCGTTTTTAATTCTTCCTTATATTGCAAAATCATATTTTTAGCAAAACGTCTTATTCCTGATTTTATTAACTCTACTATATATTTAGAATCTTTGTTTAATATCATAAACTCAGCAAATTGCGCTAAATAGGCATTTGGATTAGGCTGTTTGTATAAATTGTATTTAATATAATCGGCCTCAAGGTTAAACTTATCTGCAAATGCAATTCTGATATCTTCTGGCATATGATTGTAGTAATAGTCGCGTAACAACTCTTTACCATAATAGTTTCCTGAAGCGTCATCCATAATACTATAACCTAATGATTTAACACGTTGGTGTATTTTATTACCATCAAAATAACTACAATTAGATCCTGTCCCTAAAATACAAACTACAGCAGCTTCTGTTGGATTATTAATGGTTGCATAAACTGCAGCCATAGTATCCTCGTCCACTAAAACATCTGCATTTGGAAAAAACTCTTGCAGAATAACTTTTAACATTAGTCTTGGTTTTTCTGTACCACAACCAGCTCCATAAAAAAAGACATGCGTTACAACCTCTTGGTTATCCTTTAATGCAGGACTATTTTTTAAGATTTTTTTTATTTTCTTTTCGCTTAGTATTGCAGGATTTAAACCTTTAGTACGAATTTTTTCTAATAATTGGTTTCCGTTTTTATCAACTGCTATCCAATCACATTTTGTAGAGCCACTATCAACAACTAAAATCATATTTTGAAATTTTTATGGTAAGATAAAAAAAAAGCACAGTAAAAAGATTAATAAAATCTATTTACTGTGCTTAAATTACATAATGTTACACGTATTATAGTGTATTAATTTTTTGAGCTAAGTCAACTAATTTATTAGAATATCCAAACTCATTATCATACCATGATACTAATTTGAAAAACTTAGAGTTTAACTCGATAGCAGAATCTGCATCAAAAACACTTGTTTGCACTTCGCTAACAAAATCTTGAGATACTACTGCATCTTCAGTATAACCTAAAACACCTTTCATAGCACCTTCCGAAGCTTTTTTCATAGCTGCTTTAATGTCTTCTAAAGATGTCTCTTTTTTAGTTCTAACCGTTAAATCTACTACAGATACATCAACTGTTGGTACTCTAAAAGCCATACCAGTTAATTTACCATCTAATTCTGGAATTACTTTTCCTACTGCTTTTGCAGCTCCTGTAGATGTTGGAATAATATTATTTAATGCACTACGACCTAAACGGTAATTTTTACGTGAAGGCGCATCCACAGTAAATTGTGTAGACGTTGCTGCGTGAATTGTAGTCATTAAAGCTTCTTCTATTCCAAAGTTATCTTCAATTACTTTAGCGATTGGCGCTAAACAATTAGTTGTACAAGACGCGTTAGACACGATTGTATCAGCTGCAGTTAATTTATCGTCATTTACACCCATAACAAACATTGGTGCATCTTTACTTGGTGCAGAGATTACTACTTTTTTAGCACCACCTTCAATATGGTAGTTAGCTGTTTCTAAAGTTGTAAAAATACCTGTACATTCTGCAACTACGTCTGCTCCTGCTTGATCCCATTTTAAGTTTTTTGGATCTTTTTCTGCTGTAATACGAATCGTTTTTCCGTCAACAACAAGGTTTCCGTCTTTTACTTCGATAGTACCATCAAATCTTCCGTGTACAGAATCGTATTGTAATAAGTAAGCTAAGTGATCTACATCTAATAAATCGTTAATAGCAACAACCTCTACGTCACTACGTTTTACTGTCGCTCTAAATACGATACGACCAATTCTACCAAATCCGTTAATTCCTAATTTTAATGTTGACATATTATTTTTTTTATTTGTAATCAGTTTATATTATGTGGTCATGATATCTGACACACGTATCAATTCTTCGTTAATTTTTGATTTTCCTTTTACAGCTTGTTCTAAAGGTGTTAATTGTATAGTATCACTTAACAATCCAACCATATAATTAGATTTACCTTCTAGAAGACTTTCTACTGCCTTAACACCCATTCTACTTGCTAAAACACGATCAAAACATGATGGAGATCCACCACGTTGCATGTGACCTAATACAGATACACGCACTTCGTATTCTGTCATGTTTTCTTCAACGTAATCTTTAAGTTCAAAAACATTTTTACCAATTTTATCACCTTCAGCTACGACTACAATACTAGATGATTTACCAGATAATTTACTACGTCTTAAAGACTCTAACAATCTATCTAAACCTAAATCCTCTTCAGGGATTAAAATCTCTTCTGCTCCTGCTCCAACCCCAACGTTTAATGCAATATGCCCAACGTCACGACCCATTACCTCGACAAAAAATAGTCTGTTATGAGAACTTGCTGTGTCTCTAATCTTATCAATAACTTCTACAACCGTATTTAAAGCGGTATCATAACCTAATGTATGTGATGTACCATAAATATCATTATCTATAGTTCCTGGTATTCCCATTACTGGGAAATCAAATTCTTGATTAAAGATTAGGGCTCCTGTAAATGTACCATCACCACCTACTACTACTAAGGCATCAATGTTTGCTTCTTTTAGAGCATTGTATGCTTTTTGACGTCCTTCTTTAGTACGAAACTCTTTTGATCTTGCCGATTTTAAAACAGTACCACCTTTATTAATAATACCCTTTACGTTTCGTGCTGTTAATTCTTTGAAGTCTCCTTCTATCATTCCTTCATAGCCACGATATATTCCTGCGCATTCTATGTTATAGTATGCACAAGTTCTAGCTACAGATCGGATTGCTGCATTCATCCCTGGAGCATCTCCTCCAGAAGTCATTACAGCTATTTTTTTTATGGTTTTTGACATGTATTTTTTATTATCAAAGTAAAATTACTAAACAAATATTATATATGACATCGCTTTTAACAAAATTTTGCAATAAGCGCAAAACTATAACGTTTTCGTTAATAACTTAATAAAATACAGGCTGTTAAATGAAGAAAAATACAGAATTGATAATCTGTTATTCCTCTTCTTTGATAATCATATTTTGAGGAAAGGGAGCATTGTTTTCAGATTTTTTTTCTGGAGTTTCGTCCTCCAAAATAATACCTTCGTTATCCTCTTCGTCTAATTTTGAAGGGTTGAAAATTTTTCGCATTAATTCGCCAAAAGTATCAAACGAGACGCTATAAGATAAACCAACACCTTGTGTGTAACCAATCTCTTCTCCAAAATTACGGATACTATTTTCGCGATTAAACACTTTTGCGGTAAGTGTACCTTCCTCGTTTAATAAAAAGTCTACTTGTACATCTCCAGCGATTACAGAATCACCTAAACCACCAACAGGAACACCAACCTTACCATTAATTAATACACGATCAGATATTTTGGTTTGCAATGTTAGACCAACACGGTTGTCTGTTTGGTATTCTGGGTTATTGGTTCCAGCTTCAAAATTTACACCAATATCAAATTTACCGTCACCACTAGATAACAGGTTATTAACTAATCCATTTAATCGCTCAGTTAATGTTCCAGTAAAATTAATATCGTTTAATCCACTACTAAACGCACCAGTTGCAATTAAAAATAAAGCTTGACTTTCTTTTTCTTCATTTGTATCAAGCCTATAATCTAGCTCTGATTTAATTGTCGAACTTGTTGTTGGAAAGTCAAATTGGTAGTTAATTTCTGGTCTTTCTAATCGATCAGATAAAGCTAAAGTAAGCTCTACTGGAATGCTTCTATTAATTGGACTATCTAACAATGGTGATGGATTAGCACGTGTTAAATATTTAGCCTCAATGTTTATTATAGCGTCTAATGGCTTTCCATTCCATGCTAGTGTACTTGTATATGGCTCTACAATAAATTTTTTCTGAATAACGCCTCCATAAAAGAAGTTGTAAACGCCTTCATAAACCACAAAGTCACCATACATATTAAATTTATTATTGGTATTTATTTCAATTAATAAACCACCAACACCACGACCTTTAATAGTACTTCCAGAGGTTTTATCGATTAATATTTCTATTTCAGCTTCTTCGGTTACATCCAATTCAAAATTTAAATCTAAACCTGAATCTGTCTCATTTTCTAAAACAATACCTTCTTTCTTGGCTTGCTTTTCTTCTGGACTTAAAAAGTGAATGATTGAATTATCACCAAAGGACTCGTTATCATTCAATGGTATTTTAAAGACTGTACCTTTTTTAGTTTCACCAATAACATTAATGCTTAAACTCTCGGTTGGTCCAAAAATTGAGGCTGATCCACCAATAAATCCTGTACCATAATATAAAGACTCTTCGGTTTCTTTAGTATCCAAAACTAGTAATCGTTGTGTTTCTAGATTTAAATCTAATTTCCATTTAGAAAAATTAGTATGACTAATACTTCCGTCTAAAACACCTTTTGAGTCTTCTTTTGTATCTGTAATATTTATGGTGTTAAATATAAAACTTTGATTTTTTAAACTAACAGAAGCTTTATCCTGAAATGCATAATCTACATTTAAATAAGGCACACCTAAACCACCTTTATCTATATTTAATTGTCCGTTAAAATTAGGTTTATCTAAACTACCTACCACTTTAGCTGTTCCAAAAACATCTCCTCTTATATCGCTTAAAACGCCTTCCAGGAAAGGGTTTAGTATTTTTAAACTGAATTTATTGAAATCCAAATCCACATCGATATAGGCATCATCTGCAGCAATATTTATATTACCTTTTGCTGTAAATGAATTGGTGTCATCATCCTTAATCTTAGCATCTACAATGTAATTAGATAATGTAGCGTTACCTGTGATTTTAGCATCAAAAGATCCTAAAAAAGTGTCGTTGACTTCTAAATTATCAATGGTTATTGCAGAATTTGGTAAATAGCTTCCGTTTTGTTGTAAAACATCAAGATTACCGTTAATATTACCTGCTAAAGTAAGACCATCAAAATCGGGAACAATTTTATTTAAATCGACATCTTTAAAATTTAATTTTATGTCTTTGTAGGTTGAGTCTTTTATAGTTCCGGCTAGTTTAATTTCTTCATTTTCATGATTCATAACTAACTCCTCAATTTTAAAATCTTTAAAATCTCTGTCAAATATTACTTTATTTAACTTGTTTTTTTCTTCATTTACATACCATTTATTACCTTTAAAAGTAACATCACTCTTTTTAAAACCAACTACAGATTGGTTGTCTTTATTGATAGTATGATAAAAACTTAAGTTATAAAAATCGTCATTACGTTTACCTCCTTTAAACTCTGATCTCATAAACAAAGTATCGTTTAAAGTCACGTTAATTAAATTAAACTTAGACACGCTGTAGTGCTTGGTGTATACGCTATCAACTTCTACGTAAGTGTTAAATAAAGGGTTATTATTATCCACTTGCACCTCAATTGCATCTGCAAAATAGTCTAACAATTTAATCTTAGGAGATTTAAACGTTAGCTTAAATGCTTTTTCGTTACTCTCTACACGACCTTTAATAAAGGTGTTTGCGCCTACTTCTACTTCTGGTAAAAAGACTTCAATTATTTTATTATAAATTTTAAAGTTAAAATCTACATATTGATTACCTTCAATTTTATTTGGAACATAATTAGTGTAGATACTTTTAAGCGAATTTTCAAAAAGTAGCCCTAAGTCATTAAATTTAAAGTTTCCTTTTAATTGTCCTTCGACAATTTCTGGAGAGTTTACTTTAATAAATCGTTCGTTGTCTAAAAACTCTGAACTAATAGCAAAGTCCTTAAATGTATAGGTGTCGTTCTCATTTTTATACACTGTATTTTTAAAATTGATACTACCAACTGCATCATCGATATTATTAGCAGTCATTTTCATGTCCACTATACCTTTAAACTCTGATTGTTCGTCTCTGTTATAAAAATTAAGTGCTTTTAAGTTGGCATAATCAACTTTGGCTTCAAAATCAAAGGTTCTGACATTTTTAGATAAATCTGCTAATCCATTAAACTCTAGTTGTAAATTTTTGTCGTTAGCAACTAATTTACCATTAAACTTACTTTGTTTGTATTGTCCATTAACTACAATACCTTGATAAGTATATTTGTTATAATTTATACTGTAAATGTCACCTTTTAGTTGAGTTTTTAAATTTTCTTTTTTAAAACCAACACCATCAACATCTACATTTAACGAGGTGTTACCTAAATTGGGATCGTCTAACATTTTACCCAAATTAAACTCGTCCAAAATAATATTACCTTTATAGGATGCGTAATCAATATTATTAATGTTAGACATTTCTAAATTGGAATTTACGTAACCTAAAGAAGTGCTTATCTCTAGATCTGCTTTTATCTTTTGTGTTGTAATATTAGTGTTTCCAACTACCTTAAAGTTTCCTAACTTATCAAATATGGTTGGAATTGATTGTCCTAATACATTAGGCAGCAGTGCTTTTAAGTCTTTATAATTTGAGGATAAATTTTCAAAATCACCTTGCATAGCAAAGTTATTATCTTCAGCATTAAATAGGTTTTTAAAATTAAGTGTTCCGTAAATTTTAGTGTTTCGACTGGTCTCTAACTTTAAATTTTGAGCAGTTAGATTGTTAAGTGTACCATATAATTTTGTCGAAAAATCTGCTCTTTGGTTTATACCAAATTCGTTGTAAAACACATTTAATTCGTCTAATAAAACGCTTCCTTCTGTAAAATTAGCCTCTACTTTAACTTTGTCTTCAAACTCTTTAAAATCTGCTCTATTATAACTAAATATTAAATCTCCTTGCAGATAAGACTGTGGTGTTTTTAAATTTAAGTCGTCAAAACGCATTTGAGATAATGTATACGAAAAATTAGAGGTTAGGTTTTCTAATTTTAAACCACGACTATCTACAAATTGCATGGTATTTATTCTGGTTTTGACATCACTACCATCAATTACAAAATTGGTTCCATTTAAATTTATACCATGAAAATTTAGTATCTGTGGTGTCTCCTTATTATAGTTTATAAAATTAAACGTTCCGTTAGAAATTGTTACATCACTAGAGGATAATAAAAAGGTGCTTTTTTCTGGTCTAGGATTGTCGTCGTCAAATCTAGCAACAAAAACATCAAGATTAGTATCTGTTTCGTCCTTATAAGTAACGATATTAAAAATTAAATCTTCTAAATCAATGTCTGCAAAATTTAATTTTCCTTTATATAAATTTTTAAAATTAACTATGGATGTATTTAGCTGGCTTGCACTAATTAAGGTATCCTTTTTATAATCTCTAATTAATACGCCTTTAATCTCAACCTCTCCATTAAACTGTAAACCTATCTTTTCTATATTAATATTAGTTTTATATTGCTCATTTACCCAATTAGTGGCAGATTTACCTAAACGCGTTTGAACCGCAGGAATAGATAAAACTAACACCACAATGACGAATAACAATAGCAAGATAGCTATCAGTTTACCTATTATTTTGAGAATTTTTTTGATATTGCTTTTAAAGTTAAAAATTATACGGAATAACTTACTTTTGTAATTATTATAACAAATGTAATTGAGTTGTTAAACATTTCATCAAAATTAACAATTATTATGCCTAAAAATAACTAATGACTTCACAAAATATTTATATACTCGGAATTGAAAGTTCTTGTGATGATACAGCTGCTTCTGTAATCCTAAACGGAAAAATATTAAGCAACGTTATTGCCAGTCAAAAAATACATGAAGCCTATGGTGGTGTTGTACCAGAATTAGCCTCTAGAGCGCATCAACAAAATATTGTACCTGTAGTAGATCATGCTTTAAAGCAAGCCGGAATTACTAAAGACCAACTTAGTGCTATTGCTTTTACAAAAGGCCCAGGATTAATGGGTAGCCTACTTGTAGGTACATCGTTTGCAAAATCGTTAGCTTTTGGATTAGATATCCCTTTAATTGATGTAAACCATATGCAAGCACATATATTGGCGCATTTTATTGAAGAGGACGGTTTTAAAAAGCCTCCATTTCCGTTTTTAGCCATGACTATCTCTGGTGGACACACACAGATTGTAAAAGTCAAACATTACTTTGATATGGAAGTTATTGGAGAAACTATTGATGATGCTGTTGGAGAAGCATTTGATAAAAGTGGTAAAATATTAGGATTAGGCTATCCTGCTGGTCCACAAATAGACAAACTTGCACAACTAGGTAATCCTAAAGCCTTCCCTTTTACTAAACCTAGAGTGGATGGACTTAATTTTAGTTTTTCAGGTTTTAAGACTGCTGTATTGTACTTTATCCAAAAACAAGTTAAACTTAACCCTAATTTTATAGCAGAAAACCTTAACGACATCTGTGCATCTATACAATATACTATAATTGGTATTCTGACAGACAAGTTAAAAAAAGCAGTTAAATTAACAGATATTAAACATATTGCCATAGGTGGTGGCGTATCTGCAAATAGCGGAATTAGACAAGCGTTAAAAGATGCCGAAACCAAGCATGGTTGGACAACCTACGTGCCTAAATTTGAATTTACCACAGACAATGCAGCTATGATAGCTATTGTTGGCTACCTAAAATTTTTAGATGGTGACTTTGCGGAACAAAATGTTATGGCCAACTCTAGACTTAAAATATAATTGCGATAGTACTAAAAGCAATAATTTATCTTCATTTAAACTTTAATTTTGTTTTTTTGTTGAAATTAAAATTCCTTTATACAAAATGAAAACCCTTATTAAACTTACTATTTGCTTACTAACTGTTTCTATATATGCTCAAAAAGATTTAGAAAAAGAATTAGATACTATTGTAACGGTAGAACAAGCTGAAAAATTTTTGGTAAGTAAAAAATCTAGAAAAAATAAAATTTTAATTTTTAACGAAGAAAAGCACAAAACCAAACTAGCTACAAAATTAATGAATACTAGTGTTGGTGGTACAGAGGTCGTTAAATCGGAATTTAACACAACACATTACAAGGTTATAGATAAAACAGACGAAAGACATTACCGTATTAGTTATATCTATTTTGATGGTAACACGTTAGATGCGACACAAATTGTACAATATAAAAATGAAATATTTAAATCTTTTGAAGAAGGTATAAGTTTTGACGATTTAGCAAAGCGTTATTCTATGGATAAAAACGCTAAACGTGGTGGAGATTCTGGATGGCTAAAAGAAGGAAAAATGCCTTTAGAAGTGGAAGAACAAGCCTTTAATTTAGATAATAAACTAGATACCCTTTATACTGTAAGAGTTGAAGAAAGCAATGGTTTTTATATTATTTTAAAAACCGAAAGAATTAAAAAGATTAAGGAAATTAAAGTTTTAAAGGTAATCGCAAAATAAGTGATATGCAATTATTTTACAATCCAGATATAGCTCCAGATACTAATCAATTTTCGTTTCCTAAGGACGAGAGTAGGCACATTGTTAAAGTATTACGTAAAAAAACAGGTGACCTACTTAACATTACCAATGGTAAAGGGTATTTATTTGAAGCTGAATTGACCATTGCAGATCAAAAAAACTGTGTTGTAAATATTTTAAACACCACACATCAAGCGCCTAAAAATTATCAATTACATTTAGCTGTTGCACCAACTAAAATGAATGATCGTTACGAGTGGTTTTTAGAAAAAGCTACAGAAATTGGTGTTACCAGCATCACACCAATAATTTGTGATCATAGCGAAAGAAAAGTAGTCAAAATTGAACGTTTTGATAAGATAATTCAATCTGCAATGAAACAATCTTTAAGCTGCTACTACCCTATTTTAAATGCGCCAATAACATTTAAAGACTATATTAATCAAAATTTTGATGGAGACACCTATATTGCACATTGCGAGGAAACCTATAAAAAATCTTTAAAATCACAAGTACTTCCTAATAAAAAAATTACCATTTTAATTGGACCTGAAGGCGATTTTTCTGTTAAAGAAATAAAAATGGCAATTCAAAATAAATTTATTCCTGTAACTTTGGGAGAAACAAGGTTACGTACAGAGACTGCAGCAATAGTTGCATGTCATAGTATTGCTTTTATAAACGAGTAATTTATGAAACTAAGACACTTAATAGTATTTTTGTTATTCTCTGTTTTCTTACATAGTCAAGATTTAGCAATACTAAAATATAAAGGTGGTGGAGACTGGTATAGTAATCCAACAGCACTACCTAACCTTATTAAGTTTTGTAACGCGAATATTGATACCAAAATAAATACAAAACCAGAAACCGTAGAAGCAGGAAGTAGTGATGTTTTTAGGTTTCCTTTGTTACACATGACAGGTCATGGAAATGTAATATTTGACGATGACGAAGCTGAAAATTTACGTATTTATTTAAAGTCAGGTGGTTTTTTGCATATTGATGACAATTATGGAATGCAACCTTATGTAGTGGCTGCCTTAAAACAAATTTTTCCAAATCAAGAATTAGAAGAGCTTCCAATAACACATCCAATTTTTAGTACAGCTTTTTTATTTAAAGACGGATTACCAAAAATTCATGAGCATGATGGTAAAAGACCACAAGCTTTTGGATTATATCATGACACTAGATTAGTGGTACTATTTACTTTTGAAAGTGATTTAGGAGACGGTTGGGAAGATCAAGAAGTACATAATGATCCAGAAGACATCAGACTTAAAGCTTTAAAAATGGGAGCTAATATTGTTAAATATGCTTTTGAAAATTAATTTGAATAAGCCTAACTTCTATTACATACTTTAAATTATATTAGCTTAAATCATTTTAATTTTAACTAATATTATCTTTATTTACTAATAAGTATTAAATAGCATCTATAAATTTGCAACTTACACACTACAATTCAAAATTTAAACAACAACAATTTCCTGTAATAGTTGTATGTCAAAACGTTTCAAACGCACCAAATATTGGAAGTTTGTTTAGAGCTTGTGATGCTTTTGGTATAGAAAAATTAATATTTTGTGGAACAGACATTCCTTTAGGTAGAAAAATGACCAAAACTTCTCGTGCTACAGAAAAGTCTGTGAATTATGAAATGCATAAATCAGCATTAGAAGTCGTTAACAAATTAAAGGAAAACAACTATTTTATTCTTTCTTTAGAAATATCTACAAATAGTCAAGCATTAAATAAAGTTAAATTTAATCCTAATCAACCTATCGCATTAATTATAGGAGATGAAAACTTTGGAGTATCCGAAGAAGTCCTAAAAATTAGCGATGCCATAGTACATATAAATATGTTTGGCCAAAATAGTAGCATGAATGTTGTTCAAGCCACTAGTATCACACTATATGAAATTACTAAACAGTTTTCGCTAAAATAAATTTCAATAATTATATATTTACATATATGACTTCAAGAACAATTGCAAACGGAATTTTAAAAGCTTGTGCTGTCCTATTAGGATTAGCCTTATTAATATGGTTTGTGTATAAGATACAATCTGTAATTGTTTATTTGGTAATAGCTGGAGTTGTATCCTTGTTGGGACGACCATTAGTCGTGTTTTTAAAAAATAGATTAAAATTTTCCGATACGCTGGCTGTAGTATCTACCATGATATTATTTTTAAGTCTTGTTTTCGGGTTAATTAGTTTATTTATCCCTTTAATTATAGAACAAGGACAAAATTTATCTTTATTAGATATAGATTTATTACAATCTAATATCGAAAACTTATATAAAGAAGCAATAAGTCATTTTGGCTTAAGCACAAACGAAGTGGAAGAATCTTTCAAAGACTCTAAAATAATGTCCAAAATTAATTTTGGAGTTATACCAGAATTTTTAAACTATTTTATATCAGGACTAGGAAGCTTTAGCATAGGATTATTTTCAGTGCTTTTTATTTCCTTTTTCTTCTTAAAAGACAGCAAATTAATGAGTACAGGTATAGTAACTGTGCTTCCTAAAAAGCATGAAAAAAGATTAAGAAAATCGTTTGTAACTATTCGTGATTTATTAACAAGATATTTTGGTGGCTTAGTATTGCAACTATTAATACTATTTACAATTTACTCTATCGTACTATTAATTTTTGGAATCGAAAATGCTGTAATTATAGCAACACTGTGTGCATTACTAAATATAATACCATACGTAGGACCAATAATTAGTGCTTTTTTGCTAATCCTGTTAAGTATGTCAAGTAATTTAGGCGAAAATTTTAGCGATGTAATTTTACCAAAAACAATGTATGTTATGATTGGTTTTATAATCGCACAACTTGTAGATAATTTTATTAGCCAACCTTTTATATTTTCTAAAAGTGTTAATTCTCATCCTTTAGAGATATTTTTAGTAATAATCATAGCAGGATTACTTTTTGGTATAGTAGGTATGATATTAGCAGTACCAACATATACAGCAATAAAAGTTATATCAAAGGAGTTTTTATCAGAATACAGAGTGGTAAATAAATTGACACAAGGCTTGGATGACTAATTTTAATAAAGCCATTTTAGACCCCAAAATACAAGAATTCATTAATCAAAATATTAATTCTGACCTAGCCAATTTAGCTTTAAAAGGAATTCCCTTTGATAATAATTTAAAACAAGATATAATCACACAAATTGAATCTAAAAAAAAGTGCGAAAAAAAATTACCGACTTGGTTTAATACTCCTAACATATACTTTCCGCCTAAACTTAATATAGAGCAAACATCCTCAGAAGTTACAGCACAATATAAATCTAATTTAATTTCAGGAAAATCAATCATTGATATTACTGGAGGATTTGGTGTAGATTGTTACTATTTTTCAAAAAAAGTAGATACAGTAATACATTGCGATTTAAACGTTAGTTTATCTGAAATAGTAGAAAAGAATAAATCTAAGTTAAAAGTAAACAACATAACGTTTCATGCAAATGATGGACTAGAAGTTTTAAAAACTATTGGTAAAAAAGTAGATTGGATTTACATTGATCCATCAAGAAGAAATGATATTAAAGGTAAAGTTTTTTTACTTAAAGATTGCTTACCAAATGTTCCAGAAAACTTGGATATGCTTTTTCAGTATTCTAAGAATATAATGATAAAAACGTCACCAATCTTAGATATTACATCTGGAATTAGCGAATTACAAAACGTAAAACACATTCATTGTGTAGCAGTAAATAACGAAGTAAAAGAGCTTTTATGGATTTTAGAAAAAGATTTTAGTAATGAAATAGAAATCAAAACAATAAATATTACTAATAAAGATACACAGCGTTTTAATTTTACTTTAAAAAACGAATTAGAAACTACTCCTACTTATAGCCAACCTTTAAATTATCTATACGAGCCAAATACAGCCATTTTAAAATCAGGAGCATTTAATAGTATTGCAGGTATTAAAAACATATATAAACTACACAAACACTCGCATTTATATACAAGTAATGATTTAATTCAATTTCCTGGAAGACGTTTTAAAATAATCAAAACAATAGCATACAATAAAAAATCTTATAAGAAAGAAATAAACTTAAATCAAGCAAATATTACCACAAGAAACTTTTCTGAAACAGTTGCTCAAATTAGAAATAAGTTTAAAATTAAAGATGGTGGTAAAAACTATTTATTTTTCACCACCATCCTCGAAAACTCAAAAACTATAATAAGTTCAGTAAAAATTTAATCTAAAGTTAAAATGATTGGTTCATTAACTTCATTTAAATTGTTAATTACGATTTCTACTTTAGTACAAGTAGACATATCTAAAACAACTTTACTGTCTGATACATTGTATGCAGACCCATCAACACTAAAAATAGTTAGTCCTTCATTAAAACTTGACCAAGAAGATGAAGTTCCAGGAGCTACATTTAAAATTTCAATAACATTTTGGTCAATATCTATAATTGTAAACGTATACGCTATCGTTCCATTGTTAATTAGTCTAGATTGTGGATCTTGATTATCACAAAAAGTAGTTGCTGTTGCATTACTAATTTTTGTAGAATTGCCAGAGTTTTGACCCTCCAAAGGTTCTAGACTACAACTAGTTGATGAAAAAATAAGGCATAGACATGCCACGAATTTAAGTAGGTTATTCATTTATAAAAATTATTATATGTAAACTTTTGCTTACATAGCGATTTGGGAGTGCAAAATTAATCTTTTTTTCGAAACAAAATAATTTTTTTTTAAATTTTCGATGAAATGCAATTAAAACACGTAATAACTTAAAAACCAATGCCTTATGTTGGGATAAAAAATAGAACACAAAAACCATATAAAACAAAAAAGCTTCACTATTTCTAATGAAGCTCTAAGTAAGCTATTTTTTTATTCATATTGCTTTCCTTATTCGTCGGTAATAAATTTATTAAATATTTAAACTTTCAAAAATAATAAACGCGTACTTAATTGATAATTTAAGAATCTTTAATAATACCATAAAAAAGGTATCAAGCTTAATTATTAAGTGATGTAACAATTATTACTTCTATCTTAAAAGTACTTAAAGAATAGTAAAATATAAGAAATCAATTTAAAACAAAAAAGCTTCACTATTTCTAGTGAAGCTTTAAGTGAGCCCGACAGGATTCGAACCTGTGACCGCCTCCTTAGAAGGGAGGTGCTCTATCCAGCTGAGCTACGAGCCCGTAGCAATAAAAAGTCGGGGTGGCAGGATTCGAACCTGCGGCCTCCACGTCCCAAACGTGGCGCGATAACCGGGCTACGCTACACCCCGAAAAAGGTTATCAAAATAAAAATTTTGAGAAAATAATAGCGGAGAGACAGGGATTCGAACCCTGGGTAAGTGTTTCCACCTACGACGATTTAGCAAACCGCTCCTTTCGGCCACTCAGGCACCTCTCCGTTAATTATGTTGTAATGAACTTTGCAATTAATTGCGGGTGCAAATCTAAGATATCATCTTATAGTACACAACATTTTTTACTGTTTTTTTTGAAAAATTATTCAGGGTATTCAATTCTAAGATGGTAAATATTTGCAAGCTTGCGTTTTAGCACTTTTTTAATGGATTCAATTTCTTTAAAAGTTATGTTAGCATTCAAAAATTGACCGTCATCTTTTTGTTTATTTATGATATTTTCAACAAAATTATCAATTTTACTTGATGTTGGTTCTTTTAAACTTTTGGAAGCTGCCTCTACACTATCACACATCATTAAAATAGCAGTTTCTTTACTAAAAGGTTTTGGACCTGGATAAGTAAAATCTTCGATGTTTACAGCTTCACTATTAGCCTTTTCTTTCATATAAAAATAATAGACTTGACTTGTTCCATGATGCGTTCTAATAAAGTCTATTACGCGATCAGGTAGATTATATCTTTTAGCTATTTCAATTCCATCTAAGACATGATTAATAATTATTTTTGCACTTTCTTTTGGCGATAATTCATCATGACTATTAATTCCTGAGGATTGATTTTCTGTAAAATAGGTTGGCGATTTCATTTTTCCTATATCATGATACAATGCACCTACTCTAACTAGCATTGCATTGGCTTCAATCTCATTAGCTGAAGCTTCAGCTAAATTTGCTACATTTAATGAGTGATGAAATGTTCCTGGTGCTTTATTTGATAATTCTTTTAAAAGTTTAGAATTGGTGTCGGATAATTCTAATAATGAAACATCAGACACTAAACCAAATAGTTTTTCATAGACATAAATTAAAGGTTGCACAAATAAGGTTGCAAGTCCGCATAATATAAATAGTCCAAAGGTTTCCCATTTTAAGTTATCAATACTGGCTTCATGTATTACAAAAAAAGCAAAGTAAGCTATAATATAAACTAAAGTAATTTGTCCAACTGATATAAAAAGGTTTGCTCTTTTATATAATTCTGATACTGTTAAAATAGTAACTATACCTGCTATTATTTGTAAAAACATATACTCATAGCTATTTGGTACAATAGAGCCTAATAACAAAACAGTAATTACATGTGTAAACAAACCTAATCTGGCATCAAAAAAAGCTTTTAATACCAAGGGTAAAATTGCTATTGGTACCAAATAGACGTATTCTGAATTATAATTTATGATTAACGTAGTAAGTAATACAATAATTAAGACGTTAAAAAATATAAAAGTAACTTTGGTATTGTTTTTATAAACATCTAACCTATATTTTCTAATAAATAATAACAACATTAATAACGCTAAAGCAACTAATAAGGTGTATGCAAAAACTATCCAATTATAGCTAGATTTACTCCAAACCTGAGACTCATATTCCTTTGATAATGAATTTAATACCTGATATTTATCATCATTTACCACCTCTCCTTTTGATATTATCAAGGTCCCTTTATCAATTACACCTCGATTACTAGAAATCTTATCTAAAGACTCTTGTAATACATTATCTGTAAGGGTTTTATTATAAGATAGGTTGGATTGTATGATATCAAAAAACAAAGCTGTCAATTTATTTGAATATCTAAATAAATTTTCCTCTTTCAATTCTTTTTCAATGTTGTCTTTTATATTTCCTTGTTTTTTTAAATTAGTATATAATGCGGATTTTTTTTCAACATTATCAACTAAAATTACAACGTTACTTTTTTCGTTAATTTTAAGATCTTCATTTAATATACCATACTGATAAAGGTCATTCAGTATCACTAAACCTTTAGATTTTAGCTTATTAAAGTTACCAATAGAATCATTAAATGTTTTATTGAAAGCATTTTCATATTCATTTTTTACTTTTTTTTCAATGGTTTCGTTTTTATCAAAAAAATAAGTGGTTTGAGCTTTTATAAGCTCTTGCTCTTCTGTAACTTTTAGTTTTGATTTTTGAATTGCAAAATTAAAAGGTGCATATAAATTTTCGGTTTGCCAGGGTTTCCCTTTTTCAAAATTATACTTAAATCGTCCGCTTTTTGGAAAAATAAAAACGATTAAAAATGTTGTTGCTAAAAACAATAATATCTTATAAAACTGAGAATGGTTTTTATAAATGGTATTAATTTGATCTTTCATACTTTAATCTCGTGTTTATCAAATGTAACAAATTATAACCCTATTATTAAGTTATAATCCCAAGAATAACCTAAATTTTATTAAAAAATTAGTAATTTCGTGGGACTAATATATTACATAAAAATTATGAGTAAAAAAGTCGTTATTGTCTCTGCTGCTAGAACACCAATAGGTAGTTTTTTAGGAGCTTTAAGCACTGTACCTGCTACAAAATTAGGAGCTATAGCTATTAAAGGAGCTTTAGATAAAATAAAATTAAAACCAGAATTAGTACAAGAAGTATTAATGGGAAATGTTGTTCAGGCTGGTAATGGTCAAGCACCAGCTAGACAAGCTGCTATTTATGCAGGAATACCAAATACAGTACCTTGTACAACCATTAATAAAGTTTGCGCATCTGGTATGAAAACAGTTATGCAAGCTGCACAAAGTATTGCTTTAGGTGATAATGATATAGTGGTTGCTGGAGGAATGGAAAACATGAGTATGATTCCGCATTACCTTCATGCTAGAACCGGAACTAAATTTGGTCCCGCTACTTTAATTGATGGTTTACAAAAAGACGGTTTAGTAGATGCATACGATCAAAATGCAATGGGTGTTTGTGCAGATGCTTGTGCTACAGAATATAACTTTTCAAGAGAGGATCAAGACAACTACGCTATACAAAGTTACAATAGATCATCTGCTGCTTGGGAAGCCGGAAAATTTGATAACGAAGTCGTTCCTGTAGAAGTTCCACAAAGACGTGGAGAACCTATTATTGTTAGTAAAGATGAAGAATTTACTAATGTTAAAATGGATAAAATACCTGGTTTAAGACCTGCTTTTAGTAAGGATGGAACTGTAACTGCAGCAAATGCATCTACTATTAATGATGGTGCTGGTGCAATGGTGTTAATGAGTGCTGAAAAAGCTGAAGAATTAGGTTTAAAACCTCTTGCAACAATTTTAAGTTATGCAGATGCTGCTCAAGAGCCAAAATGGTTTACAACCGCTCCTGCTAAAGCATTGCCATTAGCTATTAATAAAGCTGGAATCGATCTTAAAGATGTTGATTATTTTGAATTTAACGAAGCTTTTGCTGTAGTTGGATTAGCTAATATGAAAATTTTAGGTCTAAACGATTCTAATGTTAACGTAAATGGTGGTGCTGTATCACTAGGTCACCCACTTGGATGTTCTGGAGTTAGAATTTTAATTACGCTACTTAACGTTTTAGAACAAAATGACGCTAAAATTGGAGCTGCTGCTATATGTAATGGTGGTGGTGGTGCTTCTGCTATGGTTATTCAACGTCACTAAAATCAACAAATGCAGTTCGGAATTTGTAATTTAAGTATTTTACCTTTAAGATTAGAACCATCTGATACTAGCGAATTAGTTTCGCAAGTACTATATGGCGATTTATTTAAGGTTTTGGAGCAACGTAAACAATGGAGTAAAATTAGATTAGCCTATGATAAATATGAAGGTTGGATTGATAATAAACAGTATTTAGAAATTACTGAAGCGTCCTATCAAAATCTAAATTTAGAAGCTCTAAAACTATCGTCTGATTTAGTTGAATTTGTTCAAGACGAAAATCAGCTATTAAATACGATTGTTTTAGGTTCAACTTTAAATGGGTTATCGTTATTAAACCATACTTATGAAGGTGTTTATGTTGACAAACAAAATCCTAAATCTGAAATAATTTCTACTGCATTTAAATATCTTAATTCACCTTATCTTTGGGGAGGAAAAACACCTTTTGGAATTGATTGTAGTGGTTTTACTCAAATGGTTTATAAATTAAATGGTTATAAACTATTACGCGATGCTTCGCAACAAGCAAGTCAAGGTGAAGCTTTAAGCTTTATTGAAGAGAGTGAACCTGGTGATTTAGCTTTTTTTGATAATAATGAAGGTGTTATAACACATGTTGGTATTATAATGAAAGACAATTACATCATCCATGCTCATGGTAAAGTAAGAATTGACCGTTTAGATCACAGTGGTATTTATAATTCTGATAAACGAATGCATACCCATAAACTTAGGGTTATTAAAAAGATTATATAACATAAAAAAGCCTTCATTAATGAAGGCTTTTTTTTATTCTACTTAATAAATACTACTATTTATTAATATGGCTTTTAGCTTCTTTAGCTTTTTCAGTTTCACCTAAAGCATTATATATATTAGCCAATTGCTCGTATATTGAATCTGGAGCTTTTGGATCTATTTTTATGTAATTTAATAACGTATTTGCACCATCATTAAATAACTGACCTTTTTGATTTTTTAATTGATCATATTTTAAATTATCAGCTTTACTAGTTCCTAAACTATTCATTTGCTCAATTAATGCATTACCTTCTGTAATGTATGAAGTTGATAAGTTTAATGCAGCGTCAGAATTTGTTGGATCTAATTCTAATACCTTTTCAAAAGACTTTCTAGCTTTTGCTATCTCGTTACTATTCATGTACACAACACCAATGTTATAATGGATTGTAGGATCATTAGGTACTTTTAAAGCAGCTTCTTGTAATAACTCTTGGAACTTAGCGGTATTACCTATCTTATTATAAATATTAGCTTCACTAATAATTAAGTTGACATCTTCCGGATTGTTCTTTTTTGCTGTAGCAATAGCCTCTAATGCTTTATCATTTTCACCTTTATTAGCGTAAATTAAAGCAATATTTTTAGTGATTTCACCTGCTCTAGATTCTGTTTGTCTTTCGCCTGGATTTTCGTGTGTTCCAAGTTTTACGTAGTTATCTCTAGCATTTTTTTCTAAAATCTCTTCTTCTCCATTTGCTTTGTTTGTTGCAAAATACTCTGTCCCAACACCTGTATAACCTAAATCATTAAGTTGTAAATAGTATTTTAAAGCACCATCCATATCTTGATTGTTAATAGCACTAGAAGCAGCATAATATAAGTACGTTTGCTCTTCCTTATTTACATTATAAAGATTTTCAAAAGCAACTGCTGCTTTACCAAACTCTTTAGTCGTAAAAAAACCATTAGCCTTAGTTAATAGGTCATTTTCAATATCTTGTCTTAAAACAGTTACATCACTATTATTTTCTGTTACTTTATCTAAAAGTGTTGTCGCTTTTAAAACATCCTCAGCACTAGAAGTTCCATTAGCAAAATATGCATTTGCTGCAGCTAAATAATACTTATCTTTTAATTTATCGTCCATAGATCCTATCATAGGTTCTAATTGCGTGATTAAGCTTTTAGCTTCAGCATAATTATTTTTATTTACAGCCTTTTCTAAAGCTTTTACTTCTTTTTTCTGAGCAAAAGAAAACACTGTTACAAGTAATGCTATCGCAAGAATTAATTGTTTTTTCATTATTAGTTTTTTTTTAATTGTTAAATTTAAAATTATTCTTCTTCTGTAATATCAATAGTTGTGACATCTTCAGCATCTGTACTGTTTTCTAGACCTTCCAAATTTTCATCTAATTCTTCTTCATCGTCCTTCATTACTTTTGCAACTGCTGCTATTGAGTCTTTTCCTTTTAGGTTAATTAATTTTACACCTTGAGTTGCTCTACCCATAGTACGTAAACTCTCTACAGCCATACGTATTGCAATTCCAGATTTATTTATAATCATTAAATCATCAGTATCTGTTACTGTTTTGATAGATACTAAATCTCCTGTTTTTTCAGAAATCGAGATGGTTTTAACTCCTTTACCTCCTCTATTTGTTATTCTATAAACCGCTTCTCCATCTTCTGGATCATCTATATAAGTACGTTTACCATAACCGTTTTCAGAAACTACAAGAACTGTTTCTTCTTGTGGATTTTCTACGATTACCATACCAATTGCCTCATCTTTTGGATGTGCTAAAGTTATACCTCTAACACCAGATGCATTTCTACCCATTGGTCTAGTTTTAGCTTCTTCAAATCTAATGGCTTTACCAGATTTAAGTGCTATCATTACTTGACTGTTTCCGGTAGTTAATTTAGCTTCTAGTAACTCGTCATCCTCTTTAATAGTAATGGCATTAATACCATTAGTTCTTGGTCTAGAATATTGCTCTAAAGCAGTCTTTTTAACTTGACCTTTTTTAGTTGCCATTATTACATAATGACTATTGATGTAGTCTTCGTCTTTTAAATCTTGAGTACAAATAAACGCCATTACTTTGTCGTCTTGCTCAATATTTATTAGGTTTTGGATTGCTCTACCTTTAGAGGTTTTACTTCCTTCTGGTATTTCGTAAACACGCATCCAGAAACATTTACCTTTTTGAGTGAAGAATAACATATATTGGTGATTTGTACCAACAAATAAATGTTCTAAGAAATCTTCATTTCTAGTTGTAGATGCTTTTTGTCCTACTCCTCCTCTATTTTGTGTTTTGTATTCTGTTAAAGACGTTCGTTTAATATAACCTGCGTGCGAAATAGTAATTACTACTTGTGCATCAGGTATCATATCCTCGATGCTTAAATCTCCACCTGCATATTCTATTACAGAGCGACGTTCATCTCCATATTTTTCTTTAACAACTATTAATTCATCCTTAATAATTTCCATTCTGCGATCTTTTTTATCCAGAATATCTTTAAGGTCTTCAATAGTTTTCATTATCTCTTCATACTCACTACGTAACTTGTCTTGCTCTAGACCAGTTAATTGGCGTAGACGCATCTCTACAATAGCTTTTGCTTGTATTTCTGAAAGTTTAAAACGTTCTATTAAGTTGTTTCTTGCTTCGTCTGCGTTATTAGAAGCTCTAATAATCGCAATTACTTCGTCTATATTATCAGATGCAATAATAAGTCCTTCTAATATATGTGCTCTTTCTTCAGCTTTACGCAACTCATAAGTCGTACGTCTAACAACTACTTCATGTCTGTGCTCAACAAAATAGTGAATCAATTCTTTTAGATTCAATAATTGTGGTCGACCGTTAACTAAAGCAATATTATTTACACTGAAAGAAGACTGTAGTGCTGTATACTTGTATAGTTTATTTAATACAATATTAGGAATTGCATCACGCTTTAACACGTAAACAATACGCATACCGTTTCTATCAGACTCATCTCTAATAGTTGCTATTCCTTCAAGTTTTTTCTCGTTAACTAAATCGGCAGTTTTTTTAATCATGTCTGCCTTATTGACTTGGTATGGTATTTCTGTGACAATAATGCACTCTCTACCTTGAACTTCTTCAATATTAGCATTACCACGCATTACAATACGTCCTCTACCAGTATGAAAAGCCTCTTTTACACCATCATATCCATAGATTGTACCTCCTGTTGGAAAATCTGGAGCTTTAATATGTGTGATTAATTCGTCAATTTCAATATCATTATTTTCAATATAGGCAATTGTACCATCAACCACTTCTGTTAAGTTATGAGGTGGCATATTAGTAGCCATACCTACAGCAATACCAGATGCTCCATTAACTAAAAGTCCTGGAATACGAGTTGGTAAAACAGTCGGTTCTTCTAAAGTATCGTCAAAATTTAATTTATGATCTACAGTTTCTTTATCAATATCTGCCAACATGTCTTCAGATATCTTGCGCATACGTGCTTCTGTATAACGCATTGCAGCTGGACTATCTCCATCCACAGACCCAAAGTTACCTTGACCGTCTACTAACATGTAACGTAAACTCCACTCTTGAGCCATACGTACCATTGCGTCATAAACTGATGTATCTCCATGTGGATGATACTTTCCTAAAACCTCTCCAACTATTCTTGCTGACTTTTTATGTGCGGAACTTGCTCTAACACCCAGTTCATGCATACCGTAAAGTACACGTCTATGTACTGGTTTTAAACCATCTCTAACATCTGGTAAAGCACGTGACACAATGACTGACATTGAATAATCAATGTAAGCCGACTTCATTTCATCTTCAATATTAATTGGAATGACCTTTTCTCCTTCTGCCATATATAAATTTAATTAGTTTTATTCATTATTTCAAAACACGCTAATATAAAACTTTCATTAGTAACGGTAAGCCTTTTAAGTCTATTTTTTGATGTTTTTTATTAACAATTACCTACTCCTTTTTAGTTAATAACTCAATTGTGCTTTATTTTGAAATATTCACTACTTTCAAACCTCAATTAATTAACATATTATTTAAGGTATAGTTTTTGCCATTACTAATTATGTTTACTATTTTTAAAGCTGAAAGGAATAAATATATGGATGATAATTTTTCACCAAGAGTAAAAGACGTCATTGCCTATAGTAAAGAGGAAGCATTGCGCTTAGGACACGACTTTATAGGCACGGAACACTTAATGCTTGGTTTATTAAGAGACGGAAACGGAAAAGCAATAAATATTTTAAATGCGTTGGATATTGATTTAAATCATTTAAGACGAAAAGTTGAAATATTAAGTCCTGCTAATCCTAATACCACAATAATTTCTAACGAAAAGAAAAACTTGCACTTAACACGTCAGGCAGAACGTGCGCTTAAGACTACTTTTCTAGAAGCAAAACTGTTTCAAAGTACATCAATAAATACTGCACATTTATTATTATGTATTTTAAGAAACGAAAACGACCCTACTACAAAACTTTTAAATAAGTTAAAAGTAGATTATGATAACGTTAAAGAACAATTTAAGTCTATGATTACAAACGACGATAACTTCGAAGATATAACTGGAGCTCCAAAAGCTGAGTCATTTCAGGATGACTCCTCTGCAGAAGACTCTGGTTCTAAAGACATATTTAATACACCTGGAGCAAAAGGTAACAAAAAATCTAAAACACCTGTTTTAGATAATTTTGGACGCGACTTGACAGCTATGGCTGAAGAAGGTAAACTTGATCCAGTTGTGGGACGTGAAAAAGAAATTGAGCGTGTGTCTCAAATACTTTCGCGTCGTAAAAAGAACAACCCTTTGCTAATTGGTGAGCCTGGTGTTGGTAAATCTGCAATTGCTGAGGGTTTGGCAAATCGTATTGTTAAACGTAAAGTATCACGTATTTTATTTAACAAACGTGTGGTTACTTTAGATTTAGCAAGCTTAGTTGCTGGTACTAAATATAGAGGACAGTTTGAAGAGCGCATGAAAGCGGTTATGAACGAGCTTGAAAAAAATGACGATGTTATTCTTTTTATTGACGAAATTCACACCATCGTTGGTGCTGGTGGAGCAACAGGAAGCTTAGATGCTTCTAACATGTTTAAACCTGCTTTAGCTAGAGGAGAAATACAATGTATTGGTGCTACCACTTTAGATGAGTACAGACAATATATTGAAAAAGATGGGGCTTTAGAGCGTCGTTTTCAAAAAGTAATTGTTGAACCTACTTCTGTAGAAGAAACGATTGAAATTTTGAACAATATTAAAGCTAAATATGAAGATCACCATAATGTAACGTATACAGATGAAGCTATTGAAGCTTGTGTTAAGTTAACTAACCGCTATATGACTGAGCGTTTTTTACCAGACAAAGCAATTGACGCTTTGGATGAAGCTGGCTCAAGAGTACACATTACAAACATTGATGTACCTAAGCAAATAATCGAATTAGAGAAAAAATTAGAGGACGTTAGAGAGACTAAAAATACGGTTGTTAAAAAACAAAAGTATGAAGAGGCTGCACGTTTACGTGATGACGAAAAACGCTTAGAAAAAGAATTAGCTGTTGCACAAGAAAAATGGGAAGAAGACACTAAACTACATAAAGAAATAGTATCCGAAGACAACGTTGCAGATGTTGTAAGCATGATGACAGGAGTACCTGTTAATCGTATTGCGCAAACCGAAAGTAACAAACTTGCCTTACTACCTGATTTAATAAAAGGTAAAGTAATAGGTCAGGATGATGCAGTTGCAAAGGTTGTTAAAGCTATACAACGTAATCGTGCTGGTCTTAAAGATCCTAATAAACCAATTGGTTCGTTTATCTTTTTAGGTCAAACAGGAGTCGGTAAAACGCAATTAGCAAAAGTATTATCTAATCAATTATTTGATAGTGAAGAAGCTATGATAAGAATTGATATGAGCGAATACATGGAAAAATTTGCAATTTCAAGATTAGTTGGTGCACCTCCAGGATATGTAGGTTACGAAGAAGGTGGACAATTAACTGAAAAAGTACGTCGTAAACCTTATGCTGTAATTCTTTTAGATGAAATAGAAAAAGCACATCCAGACGTTTTTAACATGCTATTACAAGTCTTAGACGATGGTTATTTAACTGATAGTTTAGGTCGTAAAATCGATTTTAGAAATACCATAATTATTATGACTTCTAATATTGGAGCAAGAAAATTAAAAGATTTTGGTACAGGAATAGGTTTTGGTACTGCTTCTCAAAAATCTCAAGAAGATGCTAACTCTAGAAGTGTTATTGAAAATGCACTTAAAAAATCATTTGCTCCAGAATTTTTAAATAGAATTGATGACGTTATAGTATTTAATGCGCTAGAAAAAGAAGATATTAATAAGATTATTGATATCGAACTAGATAAACTACTAAAACGTATTGATGGCTTAGGTTATAAACTAAAATTAACTAAAGCAGCAAAAGATTTTATTGCAGAAAAAGGTTTTGATAAGCAATATGGAGCAAGACCTTTAAAACGTGCTATACAGAAGTACGTTGAGGATGCTCTTGCTGAAGAAATTATCACTTCAAAATTACAAGAAGGCGATAAAATAGTAATGGATTTAGATACAAAAACTGATGAAATTACTATTGCTATTGAAAAAGCAGAAAAACCTGCAGAATCTTAAAATTAGAAATATATTTGCATCATATTAAAAGCTTCACTAATTTAAGTGAAGCTTTTTTAATTAATTATACTAGATGAATTTTACTAAAACAAAATTATCTTTTTGCACGCTATTGGTTTCTGACAATATAATGATTGCTGAAGTAAATGAAGGTGTTGTATTTAATCAGGACATATCCGATGAGATTATCTATTTTGCTAGTGTAGCATTTAAAAATAATCCATTTGTATATATCACTAATAGGATACATTCATATGCAGTAGATCCTACAATATATAAAGGCGTATCACAGGTTGAAAGCCTAAAAGGATTTGCAGTAGTATCCACTACTCTAGCAGCTAGAAATGCTGAAATCGAACGTTTATTTTTAAATAAACCTTTCGAGATATTTTCAGATATTGAAGACGCTAAACTTTGGGCAATTCAAATACTAAATAAGACTATAGAATTAAAATAACTCTTCAGAATCTATACCTAAAGTTTGAATAAATTCAATTGAAGCTTGGATATCATCATGTAAAATTTCGTCCTCTTTAATAAAAGGTACTACTTCACGATAACTAAAAATAAATTGCTCAATAAATTGGCTTGATTTTAAAGGTGCTCTAAATGCTAATGCCTGAGACGCATTAAACAGCTCAATAGCCAAAACACGCTCTACATTATTAATTAAAGTATACGCTTGTGTAGCAGCATTGGCTCCCATACTTACGTGATCTTCTTGACCATTACTTGATACAATACTATCTATACTTGCAGGAGATGCTAATTGCTTATTAGCACTAACTATACTTGCTGCAGTATATTGCGGAATCATAAATCCTGAGTTTAAGCCAGGATTATCAACTAAAAACGCTGGCAAACCTCTTAATCCTGATACTAATTGAAACACACGTCTTTCTGATATATTACCTAATTCTGCCATAGCAATTTTTAAATAATCTAATGCTAAAGCTAAGGGTTGCCCATGAAAGTTTCCTCCAGAAATTATTTCATCTTCTTTTGTAAAAATATTAGGATTATCTGTAACCGAGTTAATTTCGGTCTCAAACGTTTTTGCTACAAAAGCTAAAGTATCTTTAGTTGCTCCATGCACTTGTGGTATACACCTAAAGCTATATGGATCTTGTACGTGTTGTTTTTCTTGACTAATTATTTGACTACCTTCTAAAAACGCACTAACACGACTTGCAGTTTCTAATTGCCCATTATGCGGTCTTACTAAATGTATTAATTCATTAAAAGGCTCAATTCTTCCATCAAAAGCATCAATAGATACACTTCCAATTAGGTCTGCTAAATAGGATAATTTATAAGACTTAAGCAACAAATAAGTCCCATAAGCACTCATAAATTGAGTACCGTTTAATAACGCTAAACCTTCTTTAGATAATAATGTAATAGGTTGCCAATCAAATTGTTTTAAGACCTTTTCAGCCTCTAATATCGCTCCTTTAAAAGTAACTTTACCTTTTCCAATTAACGGTAAAGACATATGTGCTAAAGGCGACAAATCTCCAGATGCACCTAAAGAACCTTGAGTATAAACTAAAGGTAATATGTCGTTATTATAAAAATCTATTAAACGTTTAACTGTTACTAATTGTACTCCAGAATGACCATAACTTAAGGATTGTATTTTTAATAAAAGCATTAATTTTACAATAGGTTCTGGTACTAAATCTCCAGTCCCACAAGCATGAGACATCATTAGATTTTCTTGTAACTTTGTTAAGTTTTCATTACTAATCTTAACATTATATAACGATCCAAAACCTGTATTTATACCGTAAATAGGTCTCGTCTCTGATTTTAGTTTTTCATTTAAATACGTACGACATTCATTGATTTTATCAACAGATTCTGAAGATAACTCCAATTGTTTTTGTTCTAAAATTATAGATTGAATTGTTGCTAAATCTAAAGATTTTGAGGATATAATGTGAGTTGTATTCATTTGTATTTTTTGTCTGGTCAAAAGTCATCATAACTTAAATAATATGCAAGTATTTGTTAATAATTAAACAAATACTTTAAAACTTGTATTATTCTATATATTTTTGAGAAAATAAAAATTTAAATAATGAAAAAACTATTAGTTTGCTTAGCAGCTTTATCTATCGTTGCTTGTAAAAAAGAAGCTCCAAAAGATTACGCCACTTTTTCTGGTAAAATAGAAAATAAAAACAGCGATTCTTTGTTTGTATACCAAGGTCGAGACTTTAAAAAAACAATTAAAGTAATGGAAGATGGTACATTTAGTGATACTTTAAAAGTAACTACTGGTGTTTTTGGAATTTACGATGGTAAAGAGCAAACAACTGTATTTTTAGCAAACGATATGGATTTAAAAATGACTTTAGACGCAAAAATGTTTGACGAGTCAATTAAATTTAGTGGTAAAGGTGCTGAAAAATCTACTTTCTTAGTGGATAGAATTAAATTTGAACAAGATTTAGTAGATGTGGAAGCTTTAAAAAATCTTGAAGCTTCAAATTTAGATGCTAGTTTAGAGGGTATTAAAACTAAAATGCTTGCTTATTATGACAAAAATGAAGCTATAGATTCTACAATTATTTCAGAAGCTAGAAAGCAAGTAGATCCAATGTTAAAAGGATTAAAAGGTTATGTTTTAAGTGGTATTAAACTTAAGGAAGAATTTCCTGCAGGATCACCATCTCCTACTTTTGAAAATTATGAAAACTACAAAGGTGGTACAACCTCTTTATCTGACTTAAAAGGTAAATTTGTGTATATAGATGTATGGGCAACTTGGTGTGGTCCTTGTATCGGAGAAATTCCTTCATTAAAAGCTTTAGAAAAAGATTACGAAGGTAAAAACATTGCTTTTGTTAGTTTATCTACTGATGATGGTAGAGGTTATAGAGCAGATAGTAAAGAGGAATCTTTTAAATTATCTAAAGACGGTTGGAAAAAAATGATTGAAGAAAAAGAAATGGGAGGCATTCAATTATTTGCAGATAATGCTTTTGAATCTGACTTTGTTACAGGTTATAAAATTAACTCTATTCCAAGATTTATCTTAATTGATCCAAATGGAAATATTGTTAATGCTGATGCACCAAGACCTTCTTATCCAAAAATTAAAGAGTACTTTACGTCTATGGGTATTTAATCCTAAGTACAATTATTTTATAAAAAAAGCGAACTGAAAAGTTCGCTTTTTTTATGCTCTAATTTATTTACTTTTATTTTTTTGAATCGCTATCAGCATTTTCTATTTCTGGTTGCTCTGGTTGTTTAAATAAATCTAGGTAAGCTAATGGAATACCTTCAATAACATGACTTGCTATAAAACTTTGATACCCTAAATCCTCTACTAATAAATCTGCAGATTTACCATGTAAATACACTCCAAATATAGCTGCTACTAATGGATCATAACTTTGAGCTATTAATCCAGAAATTATACCTGTTAAAACATCTCCTGTTCCTGCTGTTGCCAAGCCTGGATTCCCTGTTGCATTAACATATAATTTATCTTGATAAACAGTTATAGTATTTGCTCCTTTAATTATTATAATACATTTATACTTTTTAGAAAACGCCTTGGTCTTTTTAAGTTTATCAAATTCATCTTTCCATTTCCCAACCAATCTTTCTAACTCTTTAGGATGCGGAGTTAAGACCGTGTTTTCTGGTAAAAATTTTAATAACGCTTTCTTTTTAGCTAATATATTAATTCCGTCTGCATCAATAACTAAAGGTGTTTTATTGACTTTTAAAAATGCTTCAAAAGCATCAATTGTCTTAACATCTGTCCCTACACCTACTCCAAACGCAATGACATTAGGTTGTATATCAAATGCTATGGATGTGATTATTTCTTCATCTGAATCTGTAATAACCATTGCTTCTGGAAAACCAACTTGCAATGGTATGTAACCACATTTAGGCGTATAAGCTGTTACTTTTCCTGCTCCAATTGCAAGTACACCTTGACTAGCTAAAGTAACAGATCCTATTTTTCCGTAACTACCTCCAATAACTAAAACATGTCCAAAACTTCCTTTATGACTGTATTTTTCTCTTGGCTTATATAACGGTAAGACTTCATTTTTTCCAATTAATTCCGCTTCGGTTGGTGTGGTGTAAAGATATTCTGGATCAATACCAATGTCTAAAACTTCCCATTGTACAGTGTATTTTGCAGTTTCAGGCAAAAAGAAAACTAATTTAGGAGTTTGAAAACTTAAAGTGTAACCAGCATTTACCACACACTCTGCATCCACAGGTGCTGTATCTGTAGCCAAACCAGAAGGTATATCTATTGATAATACAAAAGCTTTTGTAGCTCTAAAATAATTAAATAATTGCTTAATCCAACCTTCCACAGGTCTGTTTAAACCTATACCAAAAATAGCATCTACTATTATATCTTTTTCATTTATAGCAGGTAATTCACTAGCATCATTTAATAAAACAGGCCAATCTTTGGTGGTGCTTTTTATACGTTCGTAGTTATTTAAAAAATCTTTAGAGCGTGTTGTACTATGGTTAACAATATAAGTTTTTACATTATACCCATGAGTTGTCAAGTGCCTTGCCACGACTAAACCATCACCTCCATTGTTACCTATCCCACAAAATACGTGAATTGGAACCTGTGCACCTTGCATACGCATATGCAACCAATTAAAGATTTGCGTTCCTGCACGTTCCATCAAATCTGTAGATGTAATACCTTGTTTTTTAGCAGTTAAAGCATCACCTTCATAAATTTGTTCTTTCGAAAATATTTTCATTTTAATAATATATTGGCTAATAATTATCAATCTCGCAAAAATTGACGTTTAGTTTTTTTGATAAAAGTAAAAGTAATACATTTGATAGGTATAGATGCATAAAATGAAAAAAAGACATACTATTTTTACGTTAATTATGACCATTACCCTTTTGGGTTAATAGCTATATATCCTTCCGTTTGGGTAGTTTTTTAACTACAATTCCTATCTTAAATTAATTTGAAATGAAAGTATTAAAATTTGGAGGTACCTCTGTAGGTACTACTCAAAACATAAAAAAAGTTATAGCTATTCTTCAAAAAGAATCTCTATCTAGTCCTATAGTGTGTGTTGTATCTGCTGTTGGTGGTATCACTGACAAATTGTTACAAGCAGGTGAGTTAGCTAAACAAAAAGACAAAAGTTATCTAACTGTTTTTGAAAAAATTAAAAGCATTCATTTTAAAGTTATTGAAGGCTTAGTTAATAATCCTAAGTCTATTTTAAAAGAAGTTGATGCAACGTTTGAAAACTTAAAACAACTATTAAATGGTATTTATTTAATTAATGAGTTGTCTCCTAAAACATCTGATAAATTAGTAAGTTATGGCGAATTATTGTCGTCATTTATAATTGCAGAAGTCATGGAAGACTTAAACCTAAATACGGTTTTAAAAAATAGCCAAGAGTTAATAATTACAAATAATAACTTTACAAAAGCTGAAGTCAATTATGATGTAACTAATAAAAATATCGTAGATTATTTTAATAAAGCTAATCAACTTATTACAATTTTACCAGGTTTTGTTTCTAAATCACAAAGTGGAGAAACAACAACTTTAGGTCGTGGTGGATCAGACTTTACAGCTGCTATTGTTGCTGCAGCATTAAAAGTAGACCAATTAGAGATTTGGACAGATGTTAGTGGTATGTACACCACAAATCCAAAGCTAGTAAAACAAGCATATCCAATAGCTAATTTATCTTATCAAGAAGCTATGGAATTATCTCACTTTGGTGCTAAGGTTTTATACCCTCCAACGGTCCAACCTGTTTTAAATCTATCAATTCCAATACATATCAAAAACACATTGCATCCAGAAGCTTTTGGGACTATTATTTCTAATCAAAAAAAGGAAAGTCATCTAACGGTTAAAGGGATTAGTCATATTGACAATGTTGCCTTATTAACATTGGAAGGTAGTGGTATGGTTGGTATTCCTGGGTTTTCAAAACGATTGTTTGAAACCTTAGCTAACGAGAAAATAAACATCATATTTATTACACAAGCGTCATCAGAACATTCTATTTGTTTTGGAATAGATGTTAGTAATGCTGAACAAGCGGAACAAGCCATAAATACAGCTTTTGAATACGAAATTTCGCTGCATAAAATTAATCCAATAATTGTTGAAAAAGGATTATCCATTATAGCGTTAATTGGTGATAACATGAAGAGTCACCAAGGTATTAGCGGAAAACTTTTTAGTACTCTTGGAAAAAACAATATTAATGTTAGAGCTATTGCACAAGGCGCTTCAGAAAAAAACATCTCTGCAGTTATTAATCAAAGTGATGTCAAAAAAGCATTAAATAGTTTACACGAGCGTTTCTTTGAAGTCAATACTAAACAATTAAATGTGTTTATTACAGGAATAGGAAATGTTGGCGAAAAACTAATTGATCAAATCAAACAACAACATAACTTTTTAAAAAAGAATCTAAAATTAGATGTCAAAATTGTTGGAATGTCTAACTCCAGAAAAATGATTTTTAATCCTAACGGAATAGATTTAAATAATTGGACAGAACCGTTTCATCATGCAGACAAATCTAGTATAGAAGGCTTTTATCAAAAAGTAATAGAGCTTAATCTTAGAAACAGCATTTTTGTGGATGTTACCGCAAATAAAGACGTCGCTTCCGTTTATGAAAACTACTTAAAACAAAGTGTTGCTGTTGTTGCTTGTAATAAAATAGCTTGTTCGGACAAGTATGCAAACTATAAAAACTTACAAGATTTATCATTAAAATATAATGCACCTTTTTTATACGAAACTAATGTTGGTGCAGGTTTACCTATCATAAACACACTTAACAATTTAGTTGCATCTGGAGATAAAGTAATTAGTATACAGGCGGTTTTATCTGGTAGTTTAAACTTTGTGTTTAATAATTTTAGTGATAAAAAGAATTTTCATGACACGGTAAAACAAGCGCAATTTGAAGGCTATACAGAGCCTGATCCTCGTATTGATTTAAGCGGAATTGATGTGGCTAGAAAAATTTTAATTCTTGCACGTGAAAACGGAATTCCGATGGAAATTGTAGATATTACAAACGATTCATTTTTAACTGAAGCCAATTTGAATAGCGATTCAGTGGACGATTTTTACGATACTTTAATTAATGACGAAGCACATTTCCAAAAACTATATGCTTCGGCTACAGCCAACAAATGTCAGCTAAAATATGTTGCCGAATATAAAAACGGAAAAGCTAAAGTTGGGTTACAAGAAGTTCCAGAAGGACATCCTTTTTATAATCTTGAAGGAAAAGATAACATTGTTATGTTTTACACACAACGCTATCCAGAACAGCCTTTAATAGTAAAAGGTGCAGGTGCTGGTGCAGATGTTACTGCGTCTGGATTATTTGCAGATATTATCAGAATAGGTAATAAATAAGCCATAGTAAAAGTAGTAATTTGTAAAAAAATACCGCTTTAGCGGAAATTATAAAAAGGAGTTTTAAATGAACGAAATCAAAATATTCTCGCCAGCCACAGTCGCTAACGTTTCTTGTGGATTTGACGTCTTAGGCTTTTGCTTAGATACTATTGGTGATGAAATGGTGATTAGAAAAACCACTGAAAAAGGAATCAAAATAACCAAAATTGTTGGTGCAGACCTTCCTTTTAAAACAGATAAAAATGTTGCTAGTGTTTCGGCTTTAGCCTTATATAATCACGCTAATCCTGATTGTGGATTTGAAATAGAGATTTATAAAAACATAAAACCAGGAAGCGGAATTGGAAGCAGTTCTGCTAGTGCAGCCGGAAGTGTATTTGCTATAAATGAGTTGTTAGGTAGACCATATAACCAAACCCAATTAACAAATTTTGCTATGAAAGGTGAAGCTTTGGCTAGTGGATGCGAGCATGCTGATAATATTGCTCCTGCCCTATTTGGCGGTTTTACATTAGTAAAAAGTACATCGCCTTTACAAGTATTGCAATTGCCAACGCCTGATGATTTATTTGTGACTATTATCCATCCACAAATTGAAGTTAAAACCTCTGAAGCGCGTGCTATTTTACCACAACAGATTCCGTTGCAAAACGCCATCACACAATGGTCTAACGTTGGTAGCTTAGTCCATGCTTTACATACTAACGATTATAATTTGCTTAGCCAATCTTTAACAGATGTGGTTGTGGAGCCCTACCGAAGTCAATTAATTCCTCATTTTAATTCGGTTAAAACCGAAGTTATAAAAGCAGGCGCTTTAGGTACTGGAATTTCAGGTTCGGGACCATCGATATTCGCTTTGTCAAAAAGTAAAGAAACTGCTGAAGCTTTAGCCAAAGCAATGACTACTATTTATGCAAAAACGGACATTAAGTTTAATACTTATGTATCTAAAATTAATACAGAAGGCATGAAAATATTAAGTTAATTATCATTATTAATAAATAAAAAATCTAAAACAGATTACCAAGTCCTTTGTTTACGCAAAGTCAAACAAAATAAAAAAATGAACTACTACTCATTAAACCATAAAGCACCAAACACAACATTTAAAGATGCTGTTGTAAAAGGATTAGCGCCAGATAAAGGATTGTATTTTCCAGAAAATATTACGCCTTTACCAGCTTCATTTTTTAAAAATATAGACCATTTAAGTTACAATGATATTGCATTTGAAGCCTTGCAACAATTTGTGAGTCCAGATATACCAAAGGATGTTTTAAAAACTATTATTGCTGAAACCTTATCGTTTGAATTCCCTGTGGTAAAACTGAATGATAACATATCAACATTAGAGTTATTTCATGGACCAACTATGGCTTTTAAAGATGTTGGAGCCCGTTTTATGGCACGTTGTTTAGGTTATTTTAATAAAGACAATGCCAATCAAGTCACAGTATTAGTAGCCACTTCTGGAGACACAGGAGGTGCTGTTGCTAATGGATTTTTAGGTGTAAAAGGTGTGAATGTTGTTATTTTATATCCTTCAGGAAAAGTAAGCGATATTCAAGAAAAACAATTGACTACCTTAGGTCAAAACATTAAAGCTTTGGAAGTTGATGGTGTATTTGACGATTGCCAAGATATGGTTAAGCGTGCTTTTTTGGATGATACATTAACAAGTAAAATGCAATTAACATCTGCAAATTCTATTAACGTAGCACGTTGGTTGCCACAGCTACTCTACTTTATGTTTGCATACAAACAATTACACAAAACACATAAAGAGATTGTGTTTTCTGTCCCAAGCGGAAATTTTGGAAATGTATGCGCAGGAATGATGGCACAACAATTAGGCTTACCAATTAAACACTTTATTGCGTCTAATAACCAAAATAACGTGGTTACTAATTACTTAAAAACGGAACAATACAAGCCAAAACCATCAGTACAAACCATTAGTAATGCTATGGATGTTGGTAATCCGAGTAACTTTGTCCGTATTCAGGAAATCTATAAAAACAACTTTAGCGCATTAAAAGAAAACTTATCGTCTTTTAGCTTTACAGATGAGGAAACAAAAGTGGCTTTAAAAGAGATTTTTAACCAATATAACTACGTTGCAGACCCACATGGAGCTGTTGGTTATTTAGGATGTAAAACCTATTTAAAAAAGCATCCTAAAGCACATTGCGTGTTTTTAGAAACAGCACATCCAACTAAGTTTTTAGATGTTGTTGAAGACGTCATTAAAGAAAAGCAAGTTTTACCACCACAAATTGAGGCAGTAATGGACAAAACGAAAGTAGCCACTAAAATAAGTGATTATGAAGGTTTAAAGTCGTTTTTATTGGCCTAATATTGACGGTTTTAATTAGTTTTATAGTCTAAAATCAAACACGACAATGACATTTGTACATGATCATATTGCTTTATCTGTAAAGGATGTTAACTCATCGGTTAATTTTTATCAACGTGTTTTTAATTTAAAAGAAATTGAAAATACTGCTTCTACTTCCAAAACTAGATGGTTAGCACTTGCCGATCAAAAACAAATCCATTTAATACCTAGACCAGAACTGGAGGTTAAAACCAATAAAGCGGTTCATTTTGCTCTGGCAACACCTAATTTTGATGCTTTTGTAAACCACCTTAAAAGTTTAGATATTTATTATTCTGATTGGCGCGATACACCTAAAAAAGATTATGTGCGTGATGACGGTGTCCAACAAATCTACTTTCAAGATCCAGATGGTTATTGGATTGAAGTAAACAATGCAGAATAAGTAGCATAATTTTAAACTAAAAAAAGCTACCAAATGGCAGCTCTTTTTTATAGTTTGGATTACAGCTTAGTGTTTATCCATTAACTTTTGAGACCGTATTTAATGCATCACCAATTAAAGTTTCTCCTTTTAAAATCTCGAATGTGGCATTATTTGCCACATCATCATTTAATGATCTTACTAAAGTTTGCGCAACATCGTTTCTACTAATCTCTCCACTTTTATTTAGCTTTGTTTTTAATTGTATTTTGTTTGTTAATTCTCCGTTAGTTAAGGATCCTGGTCTTACAATACTATAATTTAATCCGCTAGACTTTAAATACTCATCTGCATTATGCTTAGCTTTTAAGTAATCTTGTAATTGCTCAGCTTTTTCTGGTTGATCTGCTCCCATAGAGCTTAACATAACAAATTTTCTTACCTTATATTTATTTGATGCATCGATCATTCGTTTTGCACCTTCTTGATCTACTTCAACTACTTTTTTTCCTCCAGAACCTGCAGCAAAAACAACTTTATCAATAGTTTTATTAAAAGCACCAGAAACGTCCTGCTCTAAATCGGCTAAAACTGTTTCGATATTTTTAGCTTTAAAATATGGGATTTGCTCTTCCTTTCTAACCATTGCAATTGGGTTAAAATATTGAGATTGACTTAAAAGATTTACTATTTTTTTTCCTGTGGTACCATTTGCACCTGCTACTAATATATTTTCCATACTTAAAGATAACCGCTAATTGCTTGCTTACCAAAAAACAAACATTGGTTTAACTTTAGTTTAATAGAATAAACACGGTTATTTAAGCTTATATTAATTTTTTTAACATTTGAACTTATCAATTATAATATCGATCTTATAAAAAATAATAACTTCAAAATATCAAATATGACTATAAATAATAAATTAATTAGCAAAGGATTTATCCTTGCTGGTGTAATGAATAGCTCAGTATTACTTTTTTCTAGAGGTTTTACCAACAAGACTATTAACGCTTACGATCCAGATGTAATGTCCAATTTTGGTATGTTGATGATTTTAATTTGGGGATTAGCTTATATATCTATTGCGTATAGATTTAAGAATGTAAAATGGCTGGTTGCTGTTTTTGCTATCGAAAAATTGATTTATGGATGTGTCTGGTTGCAATGGATGATGACTAATGATATTGGCAATGTTTACAAAGAAGATAAAATGGCTGGCATATTTTACTCTATATATGGACTAAACGATTGGTTGTTTTGTGTTTTCTTTTTATATGTTTTTATTAGATTATTAAAACAACAATAAAATTAAAGGCTACTATTTTATAACATATTACTTAGCTAAAATAATGTCGTATCTTTGCCTTCACTTTAAATTTAAATGTTTTAATGACAGAAATAGACTTTGCGCTTAACCAAAAACAAGATACCGAAATCATAGAATTGGTAGGTACTGTGTTATGGAACAAAGTCAGTGAAGTTAATAGTTTTGAACAACTTTCTGAACCCGAAAAAACGTTTGTTTACATTGATATTTTTGAAGGCGAATTAATTAATGGTGGATTGTTTGACTTTTTTTACAATACATCTGGAGCTTTTGCCCATCAAGTATTGGATGCTTATAAAGCAATTGGTGCAGAGGAATCCGCTACAATTGTAAGTCAAGCTATAGCCTTGTTTCCAGATTTACCAGTATCTAAAGATCTTTTTATTAGGAGACAATTACTCTCTAATTTAAAGCAAACTGTATTAGATGAATGGGAAAAACTTGAAACTCAATTTTTTATTTCTGAAGAAGCTATTGTAACCTTACTTATTGATTACATTACAATTAATAAAACCTATTTTGAATATTAACATGGTATATTCCGCAACACCTTTCTATCTTATGACTATACATGTCAAAACTACCCAAAGCGCATAAATTTGTTGATCTTTCTGATTATGGAAGACCAATAGCCAGACAAATTGCAAACCGTTTAAAATACACTAATTTTACTCCAGTACACGTCACCTTAGCCTTTATAATTTCGGGCTTAATAGCTATTTATTGTATCATTGAAAATCTGTTTTGGTTAGCTGCATTTTTTTTAATCCTTAAATCTATTTTAGATGCTGCAGATGGTGAATTAGCTAGAATAAAACAAACACCTTCTTATACTGGACGCTACTTAGACTCGGTTGCAGATATTATTTTAAACGCCATCATATTTAGTGCTATTTGGTATGTCACTAATGCTTCCATTTGGCTAACCATTTTAGCTTTTTTGGGTGTGCAATTACAAGGTACTTTATATAACTACTATTATGTAATTTTAAGAAATAAGTTTGAAGGTGATACCACAAGTCGCATTTTTGAAACTAAAACGCCTACAGCCTTAGCTGGCGAGAAGCAAAGCAACGTAAATATTCTTTTTAAGTTATATAAATTGCTTTATGGTGGATTTGATAAAACCATTTACTTTTTGGATCCAAGAGCTGCATATGGAAAAGTATTTCCTAAATGGTTAATGACTAGTATATCAACCTTTGGATTAGGATTTCAGTTATTACTAATTGCTTTGTTTTTAGTCTTAGGATTAAAACACATAATTATCCCATTTTTTGTAGCCTATTCTGGAATGATATTAATTTTTATTGCAATTAGAAAAAGCTTTTATAAATAATAACAGCACTTAAAAAGTGTTGTTGTAAATTATCTTGTGGTTACAGTATTTTTACCCGATTTGTTACTATATACATAGGTATATATCCACATTAATGTAAAAGATGGAATGATATCAAAACCTGGCAATGCTTCTTCTATAAAAGAAAAGACTGCTGCGATCCTACCTGTTCTTCCTTTATACAATTTAGTCATTAACCAAGCAGATGCTGGAGCCCATACGATATCTGCAAACTCTCCTATTCCAGGAATAATAAAGGAAACATAGCCTAAGGCATCAAAGATTAATCCTAAAAATAGTTTTGTGTACTTGTTTGTGTTATTAAAATTCATTGATATTATTTTGTAATTCTATTTTAGATAAAGCAAATAGTATTCCAAAAAATCTAACTTAATTTAGAACTAATTAGGTTTAAAAACTCAGTTCGTGTTTCAATGTTTTCAAAAGCACCTCTAAAACCAGAGGTTGTCGTTACACTATTTTGTTTTTGTACACCTCGCATTTGCATGCACATATGACTAGCTTCAATAACGACAGCAACACCTTCTGGCTTTAACGTGTCGTTTATACAATCTAAAATTTGATGTGTCAAACGCTCTTGTACTTGCAATCGCCTAGAAAAAACATCTACAATGCGTGGTAATTTACTTAAACCTACAATATGTCCATTAGGTATGTATGCAATGTGAGCTTTACCAAAAAATGGCAAAATATGGTGTTCGCAAAGCGAATAAAACTCGATATCCTTAACAATTACCATATCATTATACTCCTCTTTAAACATGGCACCTTTTAAGATATTTGCTGCATCTTGGTTATAGCCTTGAGTTAAAAACTGCATGGCTTTTGCTGCACGTTCTGGAGTTTTTATTAAGCCTTCACGAGACGTATCTTCACCTAAATCTTCAATAATATTTTTATATCTATTTTTGACATCATCTGTCACTTTTATATTGTACTCTTCAAATTTTTTATAGGGCATTTTTTGAGGTGTTTTCTTTTAATTTATTACTGTAATAGGTTTTCAATTTAGTGATTTTTGGGTCGATTACAAACTGACAATAAGATGCTTCTCTGTTTCGATCATAAAATGTTTGATGTTCAGCTTCAGCTATATAAAAAGGACCTAACTCAGTCACCTCTGTAACCACCTTGTTTTCAAATACTTTTTCGTTTTCTAAAAACTGAATAAAACCTTGAGCCTCTTCTTTTTGTTGTTCGGAATTATAAAAAATTGCAGATCTATATTGTGTCCCAATATCATGTCCTTGCCTATTTAATGTTGTTGGATCATGAGTTGCAAAAAAGACTTCTAACAATTCTACATAACTAATCACAGTATCATCAAAAAATATTTGAACACCTTCTGCATGTCCTGTTCTACCTGTTGTAATTTCTCGGTATGCAGGGTTTTTAATTGCGCCTCCTGTAAATCCAGAAACAACCTTTTCTACCCCTTTTAACCTTAAAAAAACTGCTTCGGTACACCAAAAACAACCTCCAGCAAAAGTGGCTACTTTTAAATTTTCTTTTTTCATCTTATAAAAATAACTAATTCTGTTTAACTATTCTTTTCTAAAACTATAACAGAAGCGAGTTTTAACGTTTAATTATGACTTTATTTTAACTTCAAAATTAGATTTGCATTTGTAAACTGTAACAAAGCAAAAAAATAGCTGTCTTTAACACAGTAACAATCAATCAAAAAGCCAAATGAAACCTCTTTTTATTTTAATTTTCGCATTACTAGTATCTAATCAATCACTAGCCCAAGACAAAAAATCTTATCAGATAAAACGTACGGAAACACCTCCAAAAATTGATGGAGTTTTAGATGATACTGCATGGAAAGATGCACAAGTTGCTACTAACTTTACCGAGTTTAAACCTGATGTTGGAGATACTGCTGCTGCAAATAAAACAACCAAAGTCCGAATGACTTATGACGATTCTGGTATTTATGTGTCAGCTTACTGCTATGACAATCCAGAGGATATTATGCGTCAATTTACGCAACGTGATAATTTTGGACAATCTGATTTTTTTGGTTTAATATTTAATCCAAATAATGACGCACAAAACAATACCGAGTTTTTTGTGTTTAGTTCAGGTACGCAAGCTGATGCTGTTGAAAGTCCAAATTATGGAGAAGATTTTGGATGGAATGCGGTTTGGGAAAGCAGTGTCCAAATAGTTGATGACGGTTGGATTGTTGAAATTAAAATACCTTATAGAGCTTTACGTTTTACACAACAAGAAGACCCAACTTGGGGCATTCAGTTTCATAGGCATTACAGAAAAACACGCGAACAAATGACGTGGAATCCTATTGATGTTACCAAAGGAAACATTGGGTTATATAATGCCGAGTTAAAAGGAATTAAAAATATTACACCTCCAACTAGATTAAGCTTTTTTCCTTACGCTTCTGGATTAGTAAGTACATTTGATGGCGAAACTGAAAGTGATTTTGCTGCTGGTTTAGATATTAAATACGGAATTACAGAAAATATAACCTTAGATGCCACTTTAATACCTGATTTTAGCCAAGCAGGTTTTGATGATGTCCAATTAAATTTAGGGCCTTTTGAACAACAATTTGCAGAACAACGTCAGTTTTTTACTGAAGGTGTAGACTTGTTTAGTAAAGGTAATTTATTTTATTCTAGACGTATTGGAGATCGTCCATCTGGAAGATTAAACCTAAATAATGACGAATCAATAGAGGAATATCCAGAAAAAGTCCAATTACTAAATGCTGTTAAAGTCTCAGGACGTACTAAAAATGGATTAGGTATTGGTTTTTTTAATGCAATAACTAAAAAAACAGAAGTTGATATTACTAATACCTTAACTGGTCAAAAGCGTAGCCAAATTGTAGAACCACTGGCAAATTATAATATCATGGTATTGGACCAGCAGTTTAATAAAAACTCTTCAGTAACCTTAATTAACACTAATGTTACTAGAGATGGAGATTTTAGAGATGCTAATGTTACGGGTTTACTATTAGATTTAGTTAACAAGAAAAATACGTATGGCGCAATAGCCGAAGTTAAAATGAGTACATTTAATGATGTTCCTAATACTGAAAATGGTTATACTGCAAGAGTTGGTGTTGGTAAAAATAGTGGAAAAATAAGATATAGTTTAACCTATGATTATGCAGATGAAAACTATGACATTAATGATTTAGGTATTTTATTTAGAAACAACTACAGCAACTATAATGCAGAAGTTAGCTACCGTACTTTTGAGCCAACTAAAAACTTTAATAACACCTATTTTGGAACTTGGTTAAATTATAACCAATTATCTAATCCAAATACATTTACAGGTGCAAATACTGGTTTTAATTTTAATGGTCAGACCAAAACATTACATAACCTTGGTATTAATGGAAATTGGAATTTTGGAAAACAATATGACTATTTTGAACCACGAAACGGTTTTGACAGCTATTTTGTAACAGAAAATTATGCACAATCTAATATGTGGATTTCTAGTAACTACAATTTATTTTTTGCATTAGATGCAAATCTAGGTTATGGTCGCTTTTTTAACGATGATCGTAAAAACTTTAACAACATTTGGTTTGGACTAAATCCACGTTTTAAATTTAATGACAAATTTTTAATGGTTTTAGGGTTTGATTATGACAATTATACTGCCGACAGAGGTTATGTTAATGGTCAAGAAGTGAATGACGAAATTATTTTTGGTCAACGAGACAGAATTGATATGACTGCCAGCATATCTGGTAGTTATAACTTTAATTCGTTTAATGCTTTAACATTAAGTTTTAGAAATTATTTAAGTACTGTTACCTATGATGACAGCATGTATACCTTACAAAGTGATGGATCTTTAAACAGATCTGACATATACACAAAAAACAATATAAGTAGCGATCTAGATTTTGATCCAGACATAAATTTTAATACTTGGAATTTAGATTTAAGCTACACGTGGCAATTTGCTCCTGGTAGTCAATTAACAGCCTTATACCGAAATCAGATTTTTAATTTTTCAAACGACTCTGAAGCTGGTTTTTTTGATAGTACCTCTGATTTATTCAAACAAGAACAACGTAATACATTTTCTTTAAGAATGGTTTATTTTATAGATTACAACGACTTAAAAAAGGTGTTTCAAAGAAAAAGCTAAAACAACTTAAAGTTGCCTAATACGTTATAAAGTGGTAATTTCCGTACTTTATATTAGACTATGATTAAAGCAAAAAATATACATAAATATTACGATGATTTACACGTTTTAAAAGGTGTAGATGTACATATTAAAAAAGGTGAAATTGTATCCATAGTTGGCGCTTCTGGTGCAGGAAAAACAACATTGTTGCAAATTTTAGGAACCTTAGATTTTATTGAAAATAAAACCGAAAGTCAACTAACAATAAACGGTAAAGAAATTACAGGTTTATCAGAAAAGCAATTGGCACAATTTAGAAATCAAAATATTGGATTTATTTTTCAATTTCATCAATTACTGCCAGAGTTTACCGCTTTAGAAAATGTTTGTATTCCAGCTTTTATAAAAGGAACTAGTAAATCTGATGCAGAAAAACGTGCTAAGGAGCTACTTGATTTTTTAGGACTATCTCATAGATACAACCATAAACCAAACGAATTGTCTGGTGGAGAGCAACAACGTGTCGCTGTAGCAAGAGCTTTAATAAACAATCCAGAGTTAATCTTTGCAGATGAGCCTTCAGGGAATTTAGATAGCGAAAGTGCCGAAAATTTACATAATCTATTTTTTAAACTGCGTGATCAATTTGGACAAACCTTTGTAATTGTTACTCACAATGCAGACTTAGCTAATTTGGCTGATCGTAAATTAACAATGGTAGATGGAAAAATAGTTTAAAATATGATTATACTTTTTAAATCTGTTTTGAATTTCATTAAAAATCCGCGTTTAAAGCCTTTAAAGCATGCTACTTTTAAGCAAAAATTGGGATTGGTATTACAATGTATACCACTTTGCATTATGCTTGGTTTAGGATTTGGTCTATTAACTATTATATTAGAAGCTTTAGGTCTTTACAGTTCTGATTCACACTCTATAAATAAATTATTAGAGGAGCAATCTAAAATCAATATTATACTAAGTGCTGTTATATTAGCTCCTGTTCTTGAAGAATTAATCTTTAGAGGTCCTATGACCTTATTTAATAAAAAATATTTTAAGCTAGGCTTTTACATGCTTACTATTATATTTGGTTATGTACATATTTTTAATTTCGAAGTAACACCTCAAATACTATTATTGTCTCCACTATTAATAGCTCCACAATTAGTGGTAGGATCAGTATTTGGTTATGTACGTGTACGTTTAGGATTAATCTATTCTATGTTTTTACATGCTAGTTACAACGGGATTTTAGTAATTCCAGCTGTATTATTCCTAGATAAATGATTTAAAAATGAAAAATTCAATCACTTTTTTTATACTGCTGCTAACAATAATAGTTACCGCGTGTAAATCGCAAAAAGTAGATTTTTCAGACCGTTATAAATCAGAAACTCTAGCTGTTTTAAACCAAGCGTTTTTTCCTCAATTTGATAATCAAGGATTAAATTATAGGCAAATACACGAAGTAGTTAGCAGTTATAATTACAAGCGACAATTACCCTATTTTATTAAAAAAATTAATGATTCATTTGCTAGTAGTGATTTTGATAATCACTTAAAGGTTACATTTAAAAACTGGAAAGTTCTACCTATAAAAAATGTAAAAATTATTGACTCAAATGCCATTAATACTTTGGATCAACTAAAGTATACAATGCTAGAAGCTGAAGATAATTATAACGCTAATAATGCTGCTGTCAATTTAAAAGTCTACCAAGATGCTTTGCATAAGTATAATTCAATAGCGGATCAATATACTTACCATAATTTATCAGTTCCTTTATTTAATAGTGATTTCACATATGCTATATTAATGTCCAAAACTATTATAAATGGTTATAACGACACAAGTAGAGCGCTTTTTGAATTTAAGAAGATAAACAATACTTGGGTTATAATAGACAGTGATTTTAACCAAAATTAGGACGATAAATTTAGTTTGTCCAATTTTCAAACTTGATTTTAACTAAATTTTCAACATACAACCTTTAGATAATAGTACTTTTACTATTGACAAATAAAACATTAATAACAAAATAATTAATGACTAACAAAGAGTTAAAAGAATTTTTAGACGCTAAAGTAGAGCTATATAACAAACCCGATTTTATTGATAGTGACCCAATACAAATTCCGCATTTATTTAGTAAAAAAGAAGACATAGAAATTGCTGGTTTTTTAAGTGCTACAATTGCTTGGGGAAATAGAAAAAGTATAAATACTAATGCTCATAAAATGATGCAATTATTAGATCAAGCACCTTTTGATTTTGTAATGAATCATGAACCATCAGATTTAAAAAAATTAGAATCGTTTGTACATCGCACATTTAATGGTTTGGATTTTATAACTTTTATAAAAGGTTTACAACATATTTATTTAAAGCATGACGGTTTAGAAGCTGTGTTTAAAAAACATGCCGAAAAGGATAGTTTGCAAAAGTCTATACATAATTTTAAGCATGTTTTTTTTGAAATAGAACACCTACAACGAACACAAAAACATATTAGTGATCCTTTAAAAAATAGTGCTGCAAAGCGTATCAATATGTTTTTAAGATGGATGGTAAGACCTAATAATACAAACGTAGATTTAGGGATTTGGACTAGCCTATCTCCTGCCCAACTATCATGTCCTTTAGATGTCCATTCTGGTAATGTGGCTAGAAAATTAGGATTATTACAACGAAAACAAAATGATGGCAAAGCATTAGCCCAATTAGACGCAAGTTTAAGATTATTAGACCCTAACGATCCAGTAAAATATGATTTTGCATTATTTGGATTAGGTGTTTTTGAAAAATTTTAATCTTTTAAAACTAAAATATCATTATTTTCGTACATACATTTTCAAAATGTAAGTAGAACTATCCATTTATGATTGTACCAGATTTTCCCAAAAACGAAATAGAACGCTTATCCGAAGTTAAAAAATATAAGATTTTAGACACCTTACCAGAAAGTGATTTTGATAATATAACAAGTTTAGTTGCGACTATTTGCGAAGTGCCAATTTCTTTAATTACCTTACTTGATACAGACCGCAATTTTTTAAAATCTCATCATGGTTTAAATGTTCAAGAATCACCAAGAGACATCTCTTTTTGTGGACATGCTATATTACAAAGTCAAGATATTTTTGTGGTAGAAGACTCTAGAAAAGATAGTCGTTTTAAAGACAATCCATTAATAGATCAATTTAATGCTATATTTTATGCAGGTGTCCCTTTACGTAATAAAGATGGCTTAGCTTTAGGGACGTTATGTGTTTACGACCATGAACCTAGACAACTAACAGAAATTCAGAAAAAAGCCCTTATAACTTTAGGTAAACAAGTCATGAACTTATTTGATTTAAGATTAAATAATAGGCTTTTAGATGAATCCAAAAAAGAGCTATTAGAGCGTAATGCTGATTTAAGCAAATTTGCTAGTCACGTGTCTCACGATTTAAAATCTCCACTAGCAAACATTATATCTTTAACTGCCTTTTTAAAGGAAGAAGAAGGTAATGTTTTTACTGAAGAATCTATTGATTACATTAATTATATTGAAGAATCTGCAGATTCTCTTAAAAATTATATTGACGGAATTTTAATACATTATAAAGCTAACGAGTTATTAAATGAAGATAAACAAACCATTGCCTTAAATGCGCTTTTTGAAGAAGTTAAACGCATTCACTTGTTAGACGATTTACAATTTAAAACAAATACAAAAAACCAAAACATATTTATTAATAAAGCTGCTGTTACTCAAATTTTAATAAATTTAGTAGACAACGCTTTAAAATATAATAACAAACCAAATCCTGAGGTTATTTTAAACTATTCTGAAAATAAGAATTTTCATATTTTCTCTGTGACAGATAATGGAATTGGTATTGCGCAAGAGCAACAAAACGAAGTATTTAAATTATTTAATAACAATAATCAAACAGACGCAAAAGGTAATAAAGGGACTGGAATTGGATTGTTTACTGTAAAAAACTTAGTCAAAAAACTTAATGGTGATATTGTTTTAAAATCCCAAATTGGCATAGGTAGCACTTTTACCTTTACCATCTCTAAATAAAAAAAAGCCTAATCTTTCGATTAGGCTTTTTAAATATTTGAGTGATAAACTAAGATTTTTTCATTTGCTTCATAAGCTTTTTAGTCAAAGTCTCTTGATCTTTATAAAGCGTACCGCTCATTCCTAAGCATTGTCCATCCTTTAATTGTAAAGTTTTTTGGTCCACAATGTATGTACCATCACTTTTAACAATTGTTCCGTTATTTAATTTTAAATCTCCTTTTAATGGTGCGACACCATCTGCTGTGTAATGAAACACTTTACTATCTAAAAGTATAACGTAATTAGCATCTTCAATTTGTTTAGCGTCTTGAGCCATCATAGTATTGATTCCAAGAAAAACGGTAAATGCAATAAGAATTAATTTTTTCATTTTATATATTTTTAAGTTTAGCCAAATGATTTTATAATTAGTTGTAAATCATTCTCTAAGTTAAACATTTCAACTTTTATGCCAAACTTTTTATCAAATATTTAGCCTTTTAACCAAGCTTGTCTTACTGCTTTTTGTGCTTCTGTTGCATTAGCATCTTCGACTAATTTTGTTCCGTTAGTATACGACTGAGTTAATTTAGTTTTAATAACTATTTCTTCTCCTTTTCTATCTAAAACAACATTAATGTCTGTACCTGGTTGCCACATGTACATTGCAGTTAAAATTTGTTGTGCTGTAGCTAAGGTTAATTCTTTACCATCAACTGATTTTAAAACATCTCCTGGTAAAACACCATTGTCATTCCAAAAACTATTATCCTTAACAGCTTCGCTAAAAGGAATAGTCATTGTTGCTCTATCTGGAGCAAAAATTAAAGTTCCGTCGTTTTGGATGTAGTTAGTTTTAACTTTTCCTGTATCTAAACTTAATCCTACTTTTTTAAAGTAAACCGAATAATCTATTGGTGTACCACCAACAACATGCGTGTTTAAAAATTCGCCAACACTAGGATAAGTCATTGCAGTAATTTCTTCTATTAACTTATCATCTTCAAAAGGTTTATTTTTTCCGTATTTGTTAGATAATTCTTTCATTAACGATAAAATACCTCTGTTACCATTACTTTCTTCGCGTAAGATGATGTCAATACACATACCAATTAAGGCACCTTTCATGTATACATTATAGTACTGTGGTGCGTAAGGTTCGTCTAAAACGTTTTCACTCATTACCGTAAAACTCATGCTATCATCTAAGTTAGCTGAAGTTTGAATTTTACCTAGTATATCTCCATAAAACTCTTCCGAGTCAATTAAATCTTGATCCACTTGGAATAGTGTTGCAAAATATTCTGTTACACCTTCATACATCCATAAATGCTTAGAAAATGTTGGTTGGTTATAATCAAAATAATGTACATCTTCAGAATGTACACTTAATGGTGTAACAATATGAAAAAACTCATGAGATACTACATCAATCATACTTTCTGCTAAAGCTTCAAAAGGCATATCTTCTTCTAAAACTACTACAGTAGATGTGTGGTGCTCTAAAGCTCCAAAACCTTTTGGTGATTCTGGCTTACCTTCAGATAAATATAAATAGATATCGTAACGAGGTGTACTATTAACATCTCCTAAATATGTTTTTTGTGCTTGCATCATTTTTTGCATTACTTCTTTGATGCTTGCAGCACTATGCACTTTGTTTGGAGAATATACACTTAAAACAATTTTGATATCTCCAACCTGAAATTCTTCGACATCTAAATCACCATAAAACATTGGATTATCTGTAATATCAAAATAACGTGGTGCAAAATAACTTGATGTTGCTAATTTACCATCTTTACTTACTGTTTTTCCAGTTTCTTGTAAAGCAGACGTACGTTTAAAATCTGCAGGTGCAGTAACATCTAAACTATATTGGCTGTCTTTTAGGTTGTCAAAATAACCTATAAAACCATGTAAGTTTAACACGTAGTTAGTAGGCTCTATATTTGTTCCTGCTGGAGAAAAAGGAGCCTCTCCTCCTATTCCACCTGTTACTTCTTGATCAAAAGTATCATTAGCATTGTAAGTAATATAATCTAATTGAGTAGCATTAGCAATAGTCCAAGTATTAGTGTCTACTTTAACTGTTGGCAACTCAGTACCCTTATAATCAAACGCTTTAAAGTCGTCTACATATTTTCCAAAATCACTTACAGAGTAAGTCCCTTGCACAACTCGAGGTAATCTATACGTTACTGTTTGCTCTGTAAAACGTCCTGGATTAATTGTTACAGGTGCTTTGTCATTAAGTACTTTAGACAAATCAATAGAGGTTACAATTGGCGACTGAGACGCTAATTTGTCTGATGTTTTTGTGCTATTACATCCAACCAATAATAGTCCTGTTGCAATAGTTGTTACTAAAAGTTTTTTCATTTTTTATGTTTATTTGTTAATGGTCTTGTTTAGAAGACGCTCAAAAATAAAATTTGTTACACAATCTTGACACTAAGTTTTTGTTAAATTGTTAATTTTGAAATAGGCTTTATATAAATGCAATTATTATCTTTGACAAACTTTAAAATTAATGCAGTTTAAATATCCCGAACTTCTTTACGCGCTTTTCTTACTGCTTATTCCCATTATTGTTCATTTATTTCAGCTTAGAAAATTCCAAAAAGAGTATTTTACAAATGTTGCTGTTTTAAAAAAAATCCAATTACAAACTAGAAAAAGTGCAGTGATAAAAAAATGGTTAACACTGCTTACTAGACTATTGCTTTTAACTGCTATAATTATAGCTTTTGCGCAACCTTTTACTTCAAAAACAGATACGTTTAATGCTAAAAAAGAGATGGTTATTTATCTAGATAACTCCTTTAGTATGCAAGCCAAAGGATACAAAGGCGAATTACTTAAACGCGCTATCCAAGATTTAATTGAAACCATTCCTGAAACCGAAACCTTGTCGCTTATAACCAACACAGATAGCTACAAAAACACCACTATAAAAGAACTAAAAAACGAGTTGTTGCAATTGGATTACTCATCTAATCAACTAGCTTACAATGCAGCGTTATTAAAAGCAAAGCAATCGTTTTCTAATCAGGATAACACGCTTAAAAATGTGATATTTATATCAGATTTCCAGCAAAAAAATACAGACTTTAATATTGAGTCAGACTCAACATCTACTTTAAATTTAGTTAATTTAAAACCTGTAAATAAAGCCAATACAACCATAGATAGTGTATATGTATCTACTCAAGATGCTAATAATTTAGAATTAACGGTAGTTTTAAAAAACAATGATACAGCAACTAGTAATATTCCCGTTTCATTATACAATAATGATAATTTACTATCTAAGGCTTCAGTTGAAGTAAATGGGCAAGGTACTACTGTATTTTCTATTCCTAATAATCAAATTATTAAAGGAAAAATTACCATTGATGACACACAATTACAATTTGATAATACCTTATTTTTTAATATTAATAAACCTACTAAAACAAACATATTAGCGATTAGTAACTCTAGTAGCAATTATTTAAGTAGAATTTTTACGGAAGACGAATTTAAATTCACTTCAATACAATCCAATGTATTAGATTATAGTTTATTTGATGCTCAAAATTTAGTGATTTTAGATGAAATTGAAACGATACCAGAAAGCCTAACTACTGCATTAAAAGTATTTACGGACAATGGAGGTTATGTTGTTTTGATTCCTTCAGATAAAGGTAATCTTAAGGATTATAATACCTTCTTGCAACGTTTTAACACCACTCCTTTTGGAGATTTATTAACTACACAAAAACGTATTACTACCATAAATTATAGTCATCCATTATACACAAATGGTGTGTTTGAAAAACGCGTTAATAATTTTCAATATCCAAAAGTAGAACGTTACTATCCGCAAAATAATGTTAAAGCAACTAACGTTTTACAATTTGAAGACGGTAAATCCTTTTTATCTCAAATCGGAAATTTGTATTTATTTTCAGCTCCAATAAACGATACCAATTCTAATTTTAAAAATATAAATTTAATTGTACCTACGTTTTATAACATTGCCAAACAAAGTTTAAATACAGGTACGTTATATTATACTATTGGACAAGATAATAATTACGATGTTGCTATTAATTTACAACAAGACGCAGTGCTAACATTAGTAAAAGGAGAAAACAAAATCATCCCAGAGCAAAATTATTTTAATAATAAAGTGGTTATTAAAACCAATGATTTACCAGAACAAGCTGGTGTTTACGATTTAAAAAATAAAACCGAAATCATCCAAAATGTAAGTTATAATTACGATAGGTCAGAAAGTGATTTAACCTATATTAACTTGGATAATTATAAAAACATCACTGTTAGCGACTCAATAGCTAATATTTTTGATTCAATAAATAACGATAGTAAAGTTAACCAATTATGGAAATGGTTTGTAATTTTGGCATTAGCTTTATTAATTTTAGAAATGCTCATCTTAAAATATTTTAAATGAACGTCTTAATAAAAACAGCAACAATAATTGATTCTTCAAGCCCTTTTCATAATCAGGTTTGTGACGTATTAATTCAAAAAGGAAAGATTAGTAAAATTGCTACAAGCATAGAAAATACTAACAATTATAAAACCATAAGTTTAGACAACTTACACCTATCTCAAGGCTGGTTTGATAGTAGTATTTGTTTTGGAGAACCAGGTTTTGAAGATCGCGAAACAATTGATAATGGTCTAAAAACTGCAGCTAAGTCAGGCTTTACAACTATTGCTTTACAGGCCAATACTTTTCCAATTATAGATACTAATGCCAATGTGGCTTTTGTACTTTCCAAAGCGCAAAATCAAGCAGTAACCTTGTTACCAATTGGTGCTTTAACTAAAAATAGCGACAGTGTAGATTTAGCCGAACTTTTTGATATGAAAAACGCAGGAGCTGTCGCGTTTTCCGATTACAAAAAGCCAATAACTAACCCTAATTTGTTAAAAATCGCATTACAATATGCCAGCAATTTTGACGGATTAGTATGTTCTTTTCCTTTAGAAACAAGAATTTCTGGTAAAGGTATTGTCAACGAAGAATTAACTAGTACTTCATTAGGCTTAAAAGGTAGTCCTAATTTAGCTGAAGCAATGCAAGTTGCTAGAGATTTGTTTTTGTTAGAGTATGCAGGCGGAAAGCTACACATACCAACAATTTCAACAGCAGAAAGTGTTGCATTAATAAGAGAAGCTAAACAAAAAAAGCTAGACGTTACCTGCAGTGTAGCCATCCATAATTTATTTTTAACAGATACTGTTTTGGAAGATTTTGACACTAATTACAAAGTTAATCCACCGTTAAGAATACAAAAAGATATTGATGCTTTAATTGAAGGTTTAAAAGATGGCACGATAGATATGGTTACAAGTGATCATAATCCAATGACCATAGAAGATAAAAAAGTAGAATTTGATCATGCTTCCTTTGGTACCATAGGACTAGAAAGTGCATTTGGCGCATTAAACACCTTATTTTCTACAAAAAAAACCATTCAATTGCTTACAAAAGGTAAAGCAAGATTTGGTCAAAATAACAACACTATTGAAGAAGGTCAAATCGCTAATATAACGCTATTTAATCCAGATATTAAATATGCTTTCGCGGAAACTGATATTGTTTCAAAGTCAAAAAACAGTGCTTTTTTAGGACAAGAATTAAAAGGAAAAGCATACGGAATAATTGCAAATAACAAAATAGTATTATAATACAATGAACCAACAAACAATTGAAGAAGGCAAATCATTAGCTGTTTTAAGCTACCTAACCATAATTGGTAGCGTCATAGCAATAATAATGAATGGCGAAAAGAAAAATGACTTTACAAGTTTTCATAACAGACAAGGTTTAGGCTTATGTCTTTTATGGATGATTATTGGCTATTTTGTTAGTCAATTTGATAATATGCAAATCTCAATTGCTTTTTGGGTAAGCATGGGAGCACTTTTATTTTTAGGAGTAATGACTGCTATTAATGGAACAATGAAACCTATTCCTTTTGTTGGACCAATTTTTCAAAAACTATTTAAAGGACTTGGTAACTAATGGAAAACTTTAACCTACATCACATAACTAGACCATCGTCATTAAAAGACAATGCTCCTCTACTAATCCTATTTCATGGCTATGGTAGTGACGAAAATGACTTATTTAGTTTTGCTGCAGAATTACCAGAAGAGCTTTTTATAATATCTGTGAGAGCGCCTTATCCAATGCAACCTTATGGTAATGCTTGGTATGCAATTAATTTTGATGCAGATCAGGGAAAATGGAGTGATAATGAGCAAGCAAAACAATCTAGAGATTTAATAGCTAATTTTATAGATCAGGCTACAGCTAATTATCCAGTAAATAAAAATAATGTATCCTTACTTGGATTTAGTCAAGGCTGTATTTTAAGCTATGCTGTTGCCTTAACCTATCCAGAAAAAGTAAACAATATCGTAGCTTTAAGTGGATATATAAATGAAGATATATTTGAAGTTAAAGAGGCTTCTGCCTATAACCATTTAAACTTCTATTGTTCTCATGGTACTGTTGATCAAGTAATTCCTGTGGATTGGGCTAGAAAAGCACCTAAATTTTTATCGGCTTTAAACATCAAAAACCAATTTAATGAGTTTCCTGTGGGACATGGTGTAGCACCTCAAAATTTTTACGAGTTTAAAGATTGGTTGCAACACTTAATATAAAATTTTATCAAAAAATAAAAAGCCCAAATTAAACTTATAATTTAATTTGGGCTTTTCTGTTTAAACAACTTAATTTCTATCTAGTATAAAGTAAATAGTCTAAAACTTCAAATTCTATTTTTTTATCAGTTGTTACAAAGTACTTAATTAGTAATTCTCCCCAATAACTACCATCAGAAAAATCTGCAATAATCCATCTATGATTTAGCATTTTAATAGTATTAAACTGCATTTTTCTTCCTTCGGAAGCTGCAAAGGGTATTAAAGGATGGTCACCTTCAGCTTCATTTAATTTGTATAATTCGTTTTTGATATAAGGAATCATAACATCGCTATCCAATTTTTTATTATAAAAATAATCTTTAGCTTCTTGACTATATCTTAAATCAAATAATGTCAAATCAGATAATTCTTCGTTTTGAAGATTTAAAGAGTCTTGTAATACAACTGATCTCTCCTTAAGTTTTTCCATTCGTTTTGCACTGTCATCCAATATTTTTTTAGAATTTACATATTGAAACACCACAATTAGTGATGTAAAAATAAACAGGTACATAAAGATTTTGTTCTTCATTTTATATAAATAGTTTAAATAGTGATTTCTAGTTTGTCGTAAGCCAAAAACACATTTTCTGGCAGCTTTTGTTGTACTTCATCATGAAATCCTAATAAGTGACTAATATGTGTTAAATAGGCCTTTTTAGGTTTGATGATGTTAATAATCTCTAACGCTTGTTCTAAATTTAAATGTGAAATATGTTCTTTTTCTCTTAACGCATTTATAACCAGAACATCCAAATTTTTAAGTTTATCTAATTCGGAACTAGAAATGGTTTTAATATCTGTTAGATAAGCAAACTTGTCAAATCTAAAACCAAAAACCTGCAATGTATAATGTAAGCCATCAATAGGGATTATTGGCAAATTGTTAATTGTAAATGGTTTATTTGTAATGGTATTGACTGCTACAGTTGGTGCACCAGGATATCTGTTTGTTGTGGCAAAAACATATTCAAACCTTATTTTAAGTTGCTCAATAACACGTTTATGCGCATAAATTGGCAATTCGCCTTGTTTAAAACAAAATGGTCTTATATCATCTAAACCAGCTGTATGGTCTGCATGTTCATGCGTAAATAAAAGGGCATCAATTTTTTCCGGATTAGCATGTAACATTTGCTGTCTAAAATCAGGACCACAATCTATTACAAACGTACTATCCTCCCATTCTATCATAACAGAAACACGTAAACGTTTGTCTTTAGGATTTTTACTTAAACATACAGGATGTGTGCTTCCAATTACTGGAATTCCTTGTGATGTTCCTGTGCCTAAAAATGTTATTTTCACTTAATGAATATTTCTCACAAAAATAAGTTATTTTTTTTGTTTGATATAGTTATTTGATACCTTTGTAAAACTTAACATCATAGGGATTTTTATATGGAAATTAGGCTAAAAGGAGATAAAGAATTTGAAAATATTCCCTCTTTAAAAGATAAAGCACTTCGTATTAATTTAAACGAAAATATTTACGGTACGTTTGCCGAAATAGGTGCAGGACAAGAAACTGTACGCCACTTTTTTAGAGCTGGAGGTGCCTCTGGGACTATTGCAAAAGCTATGTCTGCTTACGACAAAGATTTTAGTGATGCCATTTACGGAATTGAAAACGATAGACGTTATGTAACCGAAGCGCGTTTACGTAAAATGGTCTCTCATGAAATAAAACTTATTGAAGAGCGTATTGATCGTGAAAAAAATCCAAATAAGATGTTTTTCAGTTTTGCAAATACTGTGGCTACAATTGATTTTGCAAAAAAATACAAAGGTCATGGATGGGTTGGAATTAAATATCAAATAGATCCAGCTGAAGAAGAGTATAATGAGATTGTATTACACCTTCGATTTAAAGAAAATGATGCAAGATTGCAACAAGAGACTTTAGGTATTTTAGGGACAAACCTTATATATGGTGCTTTTTACAAGTATAATGAACCTAGAAAATTATTGCGTTATTTATATGACCATTTAGATAAAGACCAAATAGAAATTGATACTATTAATTTTTCTGGTCCTGTATTTAAAGATGTAGATAACCGTTTAATGAGTTTACAACTAGTTAAAAACGGAATGACAGATGCTGTCATGTTTGCTCCTGACGGAAATAACGTGTTACCTGCTAGAGTCCTTTACAAGAAAAATATATTAGCGTTACGTGGTAGTTTTAGACCAGTAACCAAAGTAAACATTGACATGTACGAAAAGTCATTGGATATGTTTATTAAAGAAAATAAAGTAGATGAGGATAATACTCAAGTAATTTTTGAAATTACTTTATCTAATCTAAGAGCTGAAGGCGAGATTGATGAGCAAGATTTTATGGATCGTGCTAGACTTTTATGCTCATTAGGTCATACGGTTTTAATTTCTAACTTCCAGGAATATTATAAGTTAGTAGAATACTTCTCTCAATACTCTAAGAGTAGAATGGGATTAGCTATGGGAGTTAATAACTTAGTAGATATATTTGACGAGAAATATTACAGACATTTAAGTGGTGGTATATTAGAAGCTTTTGGAAAATTATTTTTTAAAGATCTACGCGTATACCTTTATCCAATGCGTGATGAGGATGGTTCATTAACAACAAGTGATAACTTAAAAGTACATCCTAGAATGAAAGAATTATACAAATTCTTTAAATATAATGGTAAGGTTGTAGACATTACCGATTATGATCCTAACACTTTAAATGTATTTTCTAGAACAGTATTAAAAATGATTTGTGATGGTGAAGAAGGTTGGCAAAGTATGCTGCCAGAAGGGGTTTCTAAATTAATTATGCAACAAAGCTTATTTGGTTGCGAAATTGAAGAAATTCAAAATAAAAACTAATTACTATAATTTAAAATAAATAAAAGCGACTTTAATTACTTATTAAAGTCGCTTTTGTTTGTAGTGATCAATGTTTCTTTTTAGGGACGTATAGTTTACTTTATGTTTCATTTTAGACTACATACTAATAAAATCAAATGTCGTACCAAAAATTAATTTTTTGAAAAAAAAAATAACAACTATATATTTTTTTCAATCTTACCTTTTACGTCTTTAAAAAAAGCTTTCATAAATTTAAAATCCGCTTCCATATTATCTGTAGGGTAAAAAGGCTCTGAAACAGTATTTTGCTTATTACCAAAATCTAACGTAAACATAATAATAGGCACATTAGCTTGTTTAGCGATATAGTAAAATCCAGTACGCCATTCGTCAACCTTACTTCTAGTACCTTCTGGTGCTAATGTTAATCTAAATTCTTCTTTATTTTCAAACAATTTAGCTATAGTTTGTACTTTATTCTCTTTATTTTTTCTGTCCACTGGTACTCCTCCAACTGCTCTAAAATAGTAACCAAATGGCCAAGTAAATAATTCTTGTTTACCAATAAAGTTAGTTTTGACCTGTGTCACTTTTCTTAATAAAATTCCGATAATAAAATCAAAATTACTAGTATGAGGAGCAGATATAATAACTGCTTTTTTAATAGTATCTTTTGAAAAGTTAGTATTACCAACAACCTTCCATCCCATTATCTTAAAATATATAAGTTTAGCTAACCAGTACATATTACATTTTTTGATATAACGCTTTTAACGTATCATGAGTAATAGTTTTTTTCCAGTTTTTACCAATTGCATTTTCCCAAAGTGGCTCTAAACTTAAAGCTACATTAATCATAACATCAAAGTCCTTATCTGATAAATCGGCACAAATACCTTGAGGTAAAACTATATTATGTTTGGCTTTCATTTTTTTAAATTCAGCAACACCTTCAGGATAATACGCTTCTAAATGATCAAAAACAATACAATTACCAATACCATGTTTAACTCCTAGAAGATATCCTAAACCATAACTCATAGCATGTGCAACACCTACTTGAGAATAAGCAATACTCATGCCTCCATGCCAACTAGCCATCATTAATTTATCTTGAGACTCTTGCTCTGATAAATCATCACTTAAAAATATTTCTTGACATAACTCTAAAGCTTTTTCTCCATAAGATTGGCTAAAAGCATTTAGATATGTTCCACTTAGCGATTCTATGCAATGTACGTAACAATCCATACCTGTATAAAACCATTGATCTTTAGGAACATCTTTAGTTAATTCTGGATCTAAAAGCACTTGATCAAATGGAGTAAAGTCACTATTAATACCCAATTTACGTTCTGGTCCTGTTAAAATAGTTGTTCTAGAAACTTCTGCTCCTGTACCTGATATTGTAGGTATACCTACGTGAAATACAGCTGAATTTTTAACTAAATCCCAACCTTGATAATCTTTACTTTCACCATCATTATTTAACATAATGGCAACTGCTTTTGCAATATCTAATATAGAACCTCCACCAATACCTATGATGCCAGATGGTCGTTCTTTAAAGTTTAAAATAATATCCTCCACATATTGATCAACCTGCTCTGTCTTTGGTTCTTCCAATGTTGAAACATAAACCACTTTGTCTAAATATGACAGAGGTATTCTGGAGGTTAACCACGCATCTCCTTTAAAAATATCGTCTACAAAAAATATAAATGGCGCACTAGTATTTAACCGCTTAGGCTCTATAATATCGCTTAATTGATTAAAACTACCTCGTCCAAAAATAACTTTGGACACCATTGGAAAATTTTTATAACTCATTGACTTGTCGTCTTAGTTTGTAAATTTATTACTTATTTAAGTTTTTCTGAAACATTTCTGAAAATAATGCTAAATGATATCCATCAACTAAGGCATGATTTACATTAATAGCAACATTCATTATTAACTTATTATCTTGTTTTACAGCTTTACTAAATGCTAGCTTAGGCACTGAGTCCATTTCACCTGAAACAGGCTCTTTATGACCTGAAAAATTAAGCCAAGGTATTGCTGAACAGTGTACGCAATTTAAACCATTAACTGGAGGAAAAAGAGATGGACTGTTTTCGATTCTATCTACTTCGTTAGATAAGTTAGTTAAAAACCCATCTAAATCTTCGGTGAAATTTATAAATGAAAATCCAAAAGTTTTATCACTTCGCATAATTGTTGCAGATGCATGTATAGTATCGTACACTTGAATAGTATCCTCCACTACTCTATATTTTAAATTGTCTACAGCATTTATAGCTTGCATACAAGCATGAAGATAAACACCAAAAAAACTGACGTTATTATCTTTTGCATACTGGTAAGCGTTATCTACTTCAAAAGGTATAGTGACTCCAAAATAGGGATCTTTTAGCTTTGAAAAGTGTTGAAAATGTTCTTTTCTGTTCCAAGTATTTATATCTAAAGTCTTCACTAATTATTGTAATAGTTTTGGTAAGTCTAACAGACTTTTAATTGTTTTATATTGCTTTGACTGATTAACATTTACGTCCACCTGCTCATGCAACCATGTGGTATGAAACGGTACATGTATAGCGCTTGCTTTAATATTAATTAATGGTAGTATGTCTGATTTTAAAGAATTACCTATCATTAAAAACTCTGAAGGTTTTATATCTAAATGGTTTAATAGTTTGGAATAGTTTGCTTCTTTTTTATCACTTAATACTTCAATGTGGTGAAAATAATCTAACAAACCTGACTTTTCAAGTTTACGTTCTTGATCCAGTAAATCGCCTTTTGTAGCGACTATTAATTTATACTTTTTGGACAGTTGTTGTAATACTTGCTCCACACCTTCTAAAAGTTCTACTTCTTTATTAATCATTGTTTTACCAATGTCAAAAATATTAGATATGGTTTGATTTGAGACTGTGTTATTGGATAACTCCAAAGCCATTTCGACCATTGATAACACAAAGCCTTTAACACCATAGCCATAAACTGGAAGATTTTTCATCTCCATTTTAAATAGCTCTTGGTCTATTTTATTAGCAGTTTCAAATGGGCTTAGTAATTTAGCAAACTCTAACTCTGCATCTCTAAAATAGGTTTCGTTAATCCACAAAGTATCATCAGCATCAAAACCAATGACCTTTATTTGACTGTAATCTATTTCCATAGTTTTTTTGCTCTTTCTAAATCTTCTGGAGTATCAATCTCCACACCTTGCACATTAGTTTCGACCATTTTAATACGTTTTCCGTATTCTAAATATCTAATACATTCAATTTTCTCTGAAGCTTCAAGGCTTAACATTGGTAAATTATAAAAATCTAATATGGCTTGTTTTCTAAAAGCATATACACCTTTATGTTTGTAATAGTTAACAGATACAGTCTCGTCCCTTGGATAAGGTATTGGACTTCTAGAAAAGTATAATGCAAAATTATTTTGATCCACAATTACTTTTACTGTATTTGGGTTTTTAATTTCGTCCCAATCGGTAATATGTACCATTAATGATGCTAAATCAACTTGCTGTTCTTTGTCTTCTTTAAAAACTTGAATTAATTTTTTAAGCGATTCAACTTCAGTAAAAGGCTCGTCGCCTTGCACATTAATAACAATATCAATATCTAAATCCGCTACAGCTTCTGCGATGCGATCACTACCACACTCGTGCTCTTTTTGACTCATCATGACATGACCACCAATTTTAGAAATTTCGTCATAAATGATATCACTATCAGTCACTACGATAACATCATCAAACAAATTTGTGTTTACTGTAGCTTCATAGGTACGCGTTATTACAGGTTTTCCGTTTAAATCTTTCATTAATTTACCTGGAAAACGCGACGCACTATATCGTGCAGGAATCATTGCTATTATTTTCATCTAAGAATTAAATTGGAGTATAAAAATATAATAATTTAATGGTCTTCTTCAAAAAAATCGTCTTTAAAACCTATTAAATACAATTTTTCTTTTGCTCTAGTAATTGCTGTATACAACCATCTTAAATAATCTTTATCTATTCCATTAGGCAAATAGGGTTGTTCTACAAAAACAGTATTCCATTGTCCACCTTGCGATTTATGGCATGTAATTGCATAAGAGAATTTAACTTGAAGTGCGTTAAAGTACTTATTGCCTTTAATTTTCATAAATTTTTTATAGTTACTACTTTCATCTTCATAGTCTTTTTGGACTTCTTGATACAATCTATTAGAGTCTTCATAGGGTAAAGATGGTGTTTCTGCTTCTATGGTATCTAACATCAAAACGGTTTCAAAAGGTATCATTTTAGGATAATCTACCATTCTAACTTTTACTTCTGCAAATCTAAAGCCATACAATTCTTTTATGCTAAAAATTTCAAGCACTTCAATAATATCACCATTTGCAATAAATCCTGCCTCAGAGGTTGGTTTTATCCAAAAATAATTATTCTTAACTGCCATTAAAAAATCTCCTGCAGACAACTCGTTTTCACTAAATAAAATACGACTGCGTATTTGTTGATTGTACAAATTAGCACGCTTGTTGCTTCTAACTATTATACTAGTTTCTTCGTACCCTAGATTACTATAGGAGTCATTTATAGCATCCATAATCTCATATCCATCCACTAACCTAACAATATCTTTAAAGGATTTTAAGTTAAATTTAAAACTATCGTAAAAACTTCCTGCAATGGTCTCTCTTAATAACGTAGCGTTTTCTAATATTCCCGAATCCTCGCCTTGTCGTACTACTTCATCTAGTTCCATTTTGGTAACTGACTTATTATAGTTTAAGCTCAACGTGTTTTCATCTAACGCTGGACTTAAATCTAATTTTACAGGTGGTAATTGGGCTGTATCACCAATAAGTAACAATTTACACCTATGTCCTTGATAAACATACTGCATTAAGTCGTCCAGAAGTGATCCGTTTTCAAAAAGTTTAGAATCGCTAGGCGAATCTGGTATCATTGACGCTTCATCAACAATAAAAATGGTGTCTTTATGCTTATTTGGTTGTAAAACAAATTTTACGCCACCACCTTTTTCCTTTTTAGGAAAATATATTTTTTTATGGATGGTAAACGCTTCTTTTTTAGAATAATTAGAGATAACTTTTGCTGCACGACCTGTTGGAGCCATTAACACAGCACTTTTTTTTGCTTGCCACAAATTGGCTACAATCGTACCAATAATGGTGGTTTTACCTGTACCTGCGTATCCTTTTAGCAAAAACACGCCATTTTCTCTTTCATTTAAAATAAACTCAGAAAGTTGTAAAAGTAAAATATCTTGTTTTGACGTCGGATTAAACGGAAAATGCTGTTTTATAAGGGAATAAAATTGCGAACTGGTCATTAAATAGTGTGGATTGAAAACTTTTTATCAAATATATAAATCATTTTTACCAACAATGGTTTTTACGAATAAAAAAAAATTGTAGATTTGTCACAGACCTTAATTAAATTTAATAAATCACTATGAAATTAGCACTTATTATAATTGGAGCAATCCTATTAACCATTTTAATTGTTTGGCTTATTGATAAATTTGTTCCAACAAAAGCAAAACCTTTTATTACTATTGCGCTTTGGGGCCTTATTATCTTTTTAGGATATTTAACTTTTAACTCTGTTTATGGTGAGATAAAATTTAATCAATTAAAAGAAAAAAGATACGCTTCAGCTATTAACCGTTTAATTGATATTAGAGATTCTCAATTAGCACACAGAACTGTAACTGGTAAGTTTACTAAAAGTTACGACTCTTTAATTAAATTTATCGAAAATGGTAAATTTACTATTATAGAAAGAAGAGACTCAAGTGTTGTTGATGAAGAAAGAACTAAAGCTTATGGTGGTGTAACATCTTATAAAGATATTGTTATAACTGATACTATTGGATTTGAATCTGTTAAAGAAAGATTATTTAAAGGATCAGACAGATATAAACAAATGATGAATGTTCCTGTAGGTAAAGATGGTACTAAGTTTACTATGGATGCTGGAGAAATTGAAGATGAAAATGGTAATAAAATCCCTGTTTTTGAAGCATTTGTTAAAAAAGACGATATCCTTTTTGATCAAGATAAAAATTTAGTTCTTAAAGAAAACCAAGTAATATCTGTTGAAGGTGTTAATGGTGATGCTTTACGTGTAGGATCTATGAGTTCTGCTAAAACAATTGGAAACTGGCCTAAAACTTATGGCTCAAACGAATAAGGAATATAATCATTTAACCAACCTAGAACTGTCCATTCAAATTAGTTTGAGTGGACTTTCTTTTTGTGTTTTAAACCCAGATACTAAAACCATTATCGAGTTAAAATCTCAGGTCTTTAGTATAAAAAAAACACCAACAGAACTTCTAGACGCAGTAATACACCTTTTTAATACAGAAGAAATTTTAAATCAAAACTTCTCCTCTATCAACATAATCCATGTTAATGATTGGTCCACCTTAGTACCAAAAGCATTGTTTAAAGAAGATTATTTAGCAGATTATTTAAAATTTAATACCAAGATTTTAAAAACTGACTTTATTACTTTTGACGAGATTATTACCAATGAAAGCATTAATATTTATGTTCCGTTTACTAATATAAACAACTATATATTTGATAAATATGGTAGTTTTACATACAAGCACTTCTCTACTATACTAATAGAACAATTATTAGTTAAAGAAAAGCATTCTAGCGACACTAAAGTTTATGTAAATATAGATACTAATAACTTTGAAATAATAGCTATTAAAGAAGGTGGATTACTACTTTATAACACCTTTGAATATCATACAAAAGAAGATTACATTTATTACCTTTTATTTACTTTAGAACAATTACAGCTTAATCCAGAAACGCTACAATTAGTTTTACTAGGATTAATTAATAAAGAAGATGATGTATATAACATCACTTATAAATACATCCGAAACGTATCTTTTGGAAACAGAATGGATACCTATAATTTTACAAAGACACCAACAACAAATTACTCATATTTCACCTTACTAAAAAGCTTATAATGCGCATTGTATCAGGACAATTTAAAGGACGAAGAATTACAGCACCTAAAAAGCTACCCGTAAGGCCTACAACAGATATGGCTAAGGAAGCTTTGTTTAATATACTTAATAATCAATTTTATTTTGATGATGTTTCTGTATTAGACTTATTTGCAGGAACAGGTAACATAAGTTATGAGTTTGCTTCTAGAGGTACACAAGAAATTTTGTGTGTAGATCAAGATTATGGCTGTATAAAATTTATTAATGAAACTGCTGAAAGTTTTGAAATGGATATACAAACCATAAAAAGCGATGTTTTTAAGTTTTTAGAAAAAACAAAACAGCAACATACAATCATTTTTGCAGATCCACCATACGACTTTACAGAAGAAGCCTTTTCTAAAATACCAGAGCTTGTATTTGAAAATAACCTCTTAGAGTCTGAAGGATTATTAATAATAGAGCATTCCAAGCATACAGACTTATCAAACTTAAAGCAGTTTGTACGTTCCAAAAGTTATGGCGGAAATGTATTTAGCTTTTTTGAGAATGAAGCGTCAGACGAAGAAGAATAAACAAAAAAACCATCTGTAATAGATGGTTTTTTTTTTATAAATAAGTAAATCTATAAGCCGGATTTTGTACTCCCTAAAGAGCCCTTATCATTTATCTGAGCTTGCTGTTACCAACACGCTTTAGCTACCTACCCTCTAACAATCGCGCGTGCACGCTCAAACGTTAGTATACATGGTATTGCACCTCATAGAGTTTACCTGGTTTCACTACAGCATGACCTGTACATACTTTCTGTTGCACTTTTCCTCACCTTTCGATGGATGGCTGTTAGCCACTATGATTACACTATGGTGTCCGGACTTTCCTCTTTAAAATAAATTTAAAGCGATAAGGCGATTTACTGCTGCAAAATTACAACAAACTAAACATTTTTAAAGCTAGAAACTTCAAATACTTTTAACCATTACCTGTATTTTAAATTTGTTGATAACTATAAATAAAATCAAGGCTAAGACTTCCTAATTAACCTGCTATTTTTTAAATTTGTTGTTCAATAATTAGTCATGGAGCATTTTGTAGTATCAGCAAGAAAATACAGACCACAAACCTTTAAGGATGTTGTAGGTCAAACTGCTATTACTAATACTTTACTTAATGCTATTGAAAATAATCATTTAGCACAAGCGCTACTTTTTACAGGACCAAGAGGTGTTGGAAAAACAAGTTGTGCACGTATTTTGGCTAAAATGATTAATAGTGATGGTAACGAAACAGGTGAAGAAGACTATGCATTTAATATTTTTGAATTAGATGCTGCCTCAAACAACTCGGTAGACGATATCAGAAACTTAACAGACCAAGTTAGGATTCCGCCACAAGTTGGAAAATATAAAGTCTATATTATTGACGAGGTCCACATGTTATCTCAAGCTGCTTTTAATGCTTTTTTAAAAACATTAGAAGAGCCACCAAAACATTGTATTTTTATTTTAGCAACTACAGAAAAACATAAAATTATACCAACGATACTATCTCGTTGTCAAATTTTTGATTTCAAACGTATAACTGTTAAGGATGCTAAAAATTATTTAAAATACATCGCTGAAGAGCAAGGTATAAATGCTGAAGATGATGCTTTACATATTATCGCTCAAAAAGCGGATGGAGCTATGCGTGATGCTTTATCTATTTTTGATAGAGTTGTAAGTTTTTCTGGTAAAGACCTGACACGACAATCGGTTACAGAAAATTTAAATGTTTTAGACTACGAAACCTATTTTGAAAGTACAGATTACATCTTAGAAAACAAAATTCCAGAACTATTAATCCAATTTAATAAAACGCTGGCAAAAGGTTTTGATGGACATCACTACATAGCAGGTTTAGCCTCTCACTTTAGAGATTTACTAGTTTGCAAAAACCCAACAACTATTGAGTTACTTGAAGTTGGAGATGATACTAAAAATAAATATTTAGAGCAATCTAAAAAAGCAGAACAAGACTTTTTAATAAAAGGTATTAATCTAGCTAATGACTGCGACTTAAAATATAAAAGCAGTAAAAACCAACGACTGTTGGTTGAACTAACACTAATGCAACTTGCCTCTATCACTTTTGATGGAGAAAAAAAAAATAGCAGTCGGTTCATAATACCACCTTCATACTTTAAAAAAATAGGAATTAAACCTATTAAGGTTGTAAAACCGGTTCATGTTGAAAATACATCTGTATCTCAACAAAACAATACAAAAGTTAATCCTGAATTACAAAAGCAAGCAGAACCAACCAAACCTAAAATTGTCTTGGAAAATGGTATTGCTTCTAGTAAAAAAAGAACTTCAGGTTTATCCTTAAAAAGTATTAGAGCTAAAAAAGAACATCAAATAAAACAATTAGATGTTGTTGTTGATGAGGAAAATTTACCAAGAGAATCTTTTAATCAAGATGAATTAACTGAAGTTTGGAATGCTTTTGTACATCAAATAGAAAAAGAAGGTAAATTTAATTTAGCCTCTATCCTATCCATTGATAAACCAACGTTGGCAGAAGACGGATTTTCAATTAAATTGACGTTTCCAAACGCTACAAATAAAGTTGAAGTCGAAAGACAATCCTTTGACTTGATGTCCTATTTAAGAAAAAACTTAAAAAACTACGACATTGCTTTGGATATAACCGTTAATGAAGAGTTGGATACTAAATACGCTTATACACCTATTGAAAAATATGAAAAGCTTAAAGAAAAAAACCCTAACTTAGAGCTGCTACGTACAACTTTTGACTTAGATGTTTAATCATGAATAAATTAGCAGTAATATTACTTGTTGTAATTGTCGCATTTTTAAGTTGTGATGGACGTGATCGTGTTAAAAAATCTAAGACACAATTACTTACTGAAAGTAACATGCTACAATCTTTTAAGACACAAGCAACTTTTTTCCCAGAAGCGTATACAGAATCCACCACTGATACCATTTTAAGTAATGGCTTTAGGGTTAAAATTAAAAATTATACAGATATGGATCATTCTGTATTGGGTTATACCTCAGAAAACGTCATAAAGTCTAAACACTATTTCAGAGAAGTAATTTCAGAAATTGAAGTTTTTAAAAATGATAAAATTATTTTCAAAAATAATATTAATGAACAATTTTTATTAGAAAATAGTATGGACTACGTTAATACTGAAATTTATGTTGACCAATTAAAATCTTTACAAACTAACACTTTACATTTAATTGCTTCCCAATGCATACCAAACACTAAGGATTGTAATACTTACAGCATAGCAATTAATACACTTGGCGATTATACCATAGAAAGAAAGAGTTAACAACTAACAAAATTATGCTAGGACTAAAATTACCAACCGATCCAAGATGGGTTAATATAGTAGAAAAAAACATTGAAGACATTTTAACGGATCATGCATATTGCGAACAAAAAGCAACGAGTACTGCTATCTCATTAATTGTTAGTTTTCCGGAATATACAGAATTAGTACAAGAAATGGTAGCCTTAGTTAAAGAAGAGATTAGCCATTTTAAAATGGTCCATGATTTAATACTTAAAAACGGATGGGTTTTAGGTCGTGACCGCAAAGATGATTATGTTTTACAACTGATAACCTTTTTTCCTAAAGGAGGAAGTAGAACAACACAATTAGTCCACAGGTTACTTTATGCTGCTTTAATAGAAGCCAGAAGTTGTGAACGCTTTAGATTGTTATCTGAAGAATTGGAAGATAAAACTTTAGCAGAATTTTACCGAAAATTAATGGTAAGTGAAGCTAATCACTATACTATGTTTTTAGGTTTTGCGAGACAATATGGAGACCGCAAAGAAGTCGATAAAAAGTGGAATGATTTACTAGAATATGAAGCTAAAATCATGGTTAATTTAAGTAAAAAAGAAACCATACATGGTTAAACTAGAGCTATAAAAAAAAGCCAATTCTAATAGAATTGGCTTTTTTTTTATAGTAAATATAGTTTTTAGAATTTTACTCCTAAACCTATTTGAATATTTGTATTTTTTGCTTCTAAATCAATAACGTTATCATCAATAACATTTGTTAATCCATAAGAATATCTGAAGTCAATAAAAAACTCGTCAGAAATCATATACTCTAATCCTCCTAAAGCAGAAAAACCTAAATTTTGTAATCCATCCTCATAAGAATGACCTTTTAAACTAGCTTGAGGACCTACACCTATTGCTAATTTATTACCTATCTTATATTTAAAAAATAATGGTACTTGAATGTAGTTAATACGTAATTCTTGATCTTTTGCTCCTTCGGCAGAAAACTGAATTTCTGGTGCAAAAGAAAAAGAGTCAGAAAGACTATACTCTCCAAAAAATCCGATAAAAAATCCATTTCTATGTGCATTTTCTACACCTGTTGGTACTTCAGGATCAAAATCTAAATTAGAAATATTGTATCCAGCTCTTACACCATACAAAGCGTCTTGAGAAAATCCGTAAAAAGAAGCTAATACAAACGTTAATAGTAAAATAGTTTTTTTCATATTTTGAAAAATTTAGTTGGTTTTTTTGAGTTAAGTTTTGTAAAAGTAAATATAATTTTTTTTTAAGTAATAGAAAGTAATAAATAGATAAAGTGTATTATTTTAACTTTGTATGGCTAGAAACGGTATCATTATACATACTTTTTATGATTCCGTCTGCCAAACCTATTTTTGGTACATAAATATCTTTTGCTCCACTCCACTTCATGGCAGACAAATATATACGTGTAGCAGGAATAATAACGTCTGCTCTATCTTGATTTAAATCTAATATAGAGATACGCTCTTCATATGAATACGTTTGTAACATATTGTAGTAAGACGTCAAATAAAAGTAAGACAACGGTTTGCCCATAGCTTTTCCAGACACTTTAAATATTTTATTAATGTTACCACCAGAACCAATAACCTCAATTTTATCATAAGTTGTGGTTTGTTGCTTTATCCATTGTTCTAACTCAATCCAAGCTTCCTTTTTAACCATATCATTAAGTAGTCTAACAGTACCTATCTTAAATGATTTAGAGGCTATTTTTTCACCTTTGACAATCACAGAAAATTCAGTGCTACCACCTCCTACATCTACATATAAATAGTTTTTATTTACATCAATATACGATTGTAAATCTGTAGCTGCTATAATAGCTGCTTCTTCTTCACCTTCAATAATATCAATCTGAATTCCTGTTTTTTTCTTTATTAATTTTGCAACATCTTTACCATTATTTGCTTCACGCATTGCAGAAGTTGCACACGCTTTATATTTTACTACACCATGGGTTTCCATAAGTAATTTAAAAGCTTGCATGGTTTGTAGCATACGATGTACATTGTTTTCCGATATTTCTTCATTTATAAAAACATCTGCACCTAAACGCACTGGAACCCTTACTAACGAACTTTTTTTAAATCTTGTATCACTACCTTTTTCTTCAACAATATTAGATATTAATAATCTAACAGCATTGGATCCAATGTCTATAGCTGCGTATTTTTGGATTTTAAGCATCTAATTTATTTTTTAAATAATTGTAAGCTTCAAATTGACTTCTGTACTGTGGTTTATCGTTACGCTTGTAGGTATTGTTTTGTGCTTTATTTAATATCCTAGCTTTAACATTATCATTCCAACAAATATGAAACGTATCAATCAATTCTTCTTTTATATCTTTATCATAAATAGGACAGCTTACTTCTACCCTGTTTTCGATATTTCTGGTCATAAAATCTGCAGAAGAGATATAAACCAAAGGGTTGTTATTATTGCAAAAAACGTAAAGTCTTGTGTGCTCTAAAAATTTATCGACTATACTTATTACTTCTATGTTTTCACTTATACCTTTTACGCCTGGCACTAAACAACAAATTCCACGAACTATCATTTGTATTTTAACTCCTGCTTGACTTGCTTCGTATAGTTTATCTATCATTGGATAGTTAGATATACTATTCATTTTAAGTTTTATATAACCAGGTTTACCTTCTTTAACATTATTAATCTCTCTATCTATAAGATTAAAAAACTTATTTTTTGTGTAATGAGGTGATGTAATTATATGTTTAAATCTGTAAATTTTATAATTAACTTCAAAAAAGTTAAACACTTTATTGACGTCTTTAAGTATTCTTTGGTTAGCAGTAAATAAAGTATAGTCTGTATATATTTTGGCTGTAGACTCGTTAAAGTTACCAGTGCTTATAAAACCATATCGCTTTATTTTTTTGTCCTCTTCCCTTTCAATAATACACATTTTACTATGCACTTTAAGACCTTGTACTCCAAATATTAATTGTACACCTTCACGCTGCATTTGTTCCGCGTAAGCGATATTAGCTTCTTCGTCAAAACGTGCTTGAATCTCCATAGAGACCATTACTTTTTTACCGTTTTTGGCTGCGTTTATTAAGGAACTGGCTACATGAGAAATTTGAGCTAATCTGTAAATAGTAATCTTAATAGCTTTAACCTGAGGATCTAAAGCTGCTTCTCTTAAAAATTTTACTACGTATGAAAACGTATGATAAGGTGCGTATTGTAAATAGTCTTTTTTAGCAATCGTTTCAAAAATACTACCTTCTAGACTTAAACCTTTTACTGGTAATGGGACTATTTTATCGTACAATAAGTTGGTACGTCCTAAGCTAGGAAAGTCCATATAATCTCTACGATTATGGTAACGACCTCCTGGAATAATACTATCTGTATTATCAATACCCATTTTGTCCATTAAAAAGTCTAAAGTTTTTTTATCAATGGTTTTATCGTAGACAAATCGTACTGGCTCACCTTCTTGTCTTTCTTTTACACCATCACTGATTTTTTCCATATAACTTTTAGTCAAATCACTATCCAAATCTAATTCGGCATCTCTAGTGATTTTAATCATATGAGCAGTAATTTTGTTATACTCGAAGATGTTAAAAATATCGTTTAAAAATAGTCTAAGTAAATCATCTAACATGATTATATTATCAGTATCGCCAACTTTTGGCAACACGATAAATCGATCCATATTTTTAGATATTTCTATTAAAGCGTATTGATTTTCTCCATCTTTTAAATGCATATTTACCGCTAGATAAGCTGCACTATCCTTAAGATTAGGTAACTTGATTTCTGTATTTAAAACAATGGTAACAAGAGCTGGGCTAACCTTTTCTAAAAAGTACTTTCTAAGATATTGCTTTTGAGCTTTTGTGATTTTAGATTCTCTTAAAATGAAAATATTCTCTGCTTCTAACTTTTTTTGAATATCACTTAAAATCTTTAAACTTTCGGTTTGATGCTTTATAACTATGTTGGTAATAATCTCCAACAACTCAGAAGCTTTTATTCCACCAAGCTGGCTTTTACCAGCTCTACCAGCGTAATCGATACGTTTAACGGTTGCGTATCTAACCTTGAAAAATTCGTCTAGATTATTAGAAAAAATTCCTAAAAAACGAAGTCTTTCAATCAAAGGTACAGACTCGTCAGCAGCTTCTTGTAAAACACGATGGTTAAATTGTAGCCAACTTAACTCTCTGTTTATATATTTATTATCAATAATATGGTTAGTCATGTACAGCAAAATTTACTACAAATATATCTAATTAGATTGTCTATTTTAAATGTTTTGGGAAGACAATTTTTGTAGTGTTACCATTTTTTATGTTTTTCCATGAATTTTGATTAAATTCTATTTGCACAAAACCTGAGGTTGTAACGTTGTCAATACTTGTATTACCTAGAGAATTACATAAATTTGTCAAGGCATGATTATGCCCAAAAATCATCAAAACATTAACGTTATCATCACAGTTAGTTATGACCTCTAAAACTGAGTCTCCAGAAAAATCATAAAGTGCATTTTTTTGCTGAAATTGTATGTTTTTTAAATCCAAAACATCGACGAAAAGCAATGCTGTTAATTTTGCTCTGTTTGCTGTGCTACTTAAAATTAAGTTAGGCTTTATGAAATTAGTTTTTAAGTGATTAGCAACCAAATTAGCATCTTTAACACCTCTTTTTTTTAATGGCCTATCGTGATCTGACACATTAAATTGCCAAGAAGATTTGGCATGTCTAATAAATTGTATAATTTTGCTCATGACTATCGTTTAAGTGCTTTAATATTCGTTTATTGTTTTTTAAAATACCATTTATCGGTTTTATAGGTGCTATAACATATTTATTTGATTTGATGTGTAAATCGTGCTTCTTTTGTTATGCTATTAATTAATTTTGATCCCTGAATATAGAGTAAATAAAAAAAACCTACAATTATCATTTTTGATAAACCTCCCTTAAACTGTAGCAATTTTTTAGCTTTTATGAATAGTTAAAAATATAAAATTTAACGCAGTAAAATAAGTTTATACTATGAGAACAAAAGATTCTCTTTTTAACCTTTGCGCCAATAGTAAGCTATTGGCCACTATTTTCTTGCAATAAATTTATATTAAAAATAGAGTATTAAACTATTAAGTTTTGAATATATTGAAAACAAATTACACAAAAAGGTTACTAATTTTAGGAGTCCTTTTAATTAGCTTTATTGCAAAATCGCAAACGCAATCACCTTCTATTCAGTCAGGTGTTACTTTTCAGTGGTTTGATAATCAAAATGCTGGGATAAACAATCCTGCTACTATCAAGTCTGTTACAGTAAATGGTTCTGTTTACAGTACATTTGTTGTACCTACCTCTTACGAGATGACTATCTTAGGTCCTGATGGAAATAATGCTAACAAGATTTTTTCTAATGGAGGAACATTAGCGAGTACAAGTAATGATCCTAACTGGAATATTAAAGCACTAAGTGCATTTCAAGATAAAAACTTGAACCATTATTTTTCTTCAAGCTCTAATGGACAGAACATTTGTTCTAATTTTAGCCAAGCAGAAACAACTAATGCACAAAGACAAACAATATTTTATAGTAATCCAATACCATCAAATCAAGGTGGTATTTTAGCGGTTACAGAACGAGGTGGTAATAACTGTTTTTATGTTGAAGTTTGGGGAATACCTCCAGGAGGTGGAAGCGAACAGCAATTGGGTAATACTTTTGTTAGAAATACAGGTGATTATAGAAACTGTACTTTTGGACCACCAGCTATTAACTCTGATTATTGGAAATCTGGACGTTGTAATGAAAATGGGCAGACTATAGGTATTGGTTTATTTTATTTAAACTCTATTGCACCTCAAGGTTCTAAAATAACTAAAATTGAATTTGTTGGAGCAACTAGAGATCATGGTGATGGTAAATTTTTTCTACTTCAAAAATATGCTGTAGATGATAACCTTCAAGAATGTATTAATACAGAATATAAAGGTAATTTAAGTGATATTGCTAATGCACCAACAAACTCTTCTTATTCAATAATTTCTGGTCCAAGTCCAGCGGGACAATCTTTTACTTTTAATCCTAGCAATGGTTCATTTAGCTATGTTCCAACCAATGGATTTACCGGTAACGTAACATTTCAATATCAAGTTTGCCTTCCTACACCAAACCAGTCTGTTTGTGATAGCGCTACGATCACCTTGACTTACAACCCTTTACCTCCTGCTGCTGTAGCAGATATTGATTGTAATGGTGTCAATGACTATTCTATTATAGTAGATTCTCCTTTAGGTTCACAATATCAATACTCTGTAGATAACGGAGCTTTTCAATCATCACCTGTTTTTAATGGTTTATCAACTGGTAATCATTCAGTTTTAGTTTTAGATACAAATACTAACTGCCAAAACACTAATGCTACTAACGTTACAATTTCTGATCCTACCTATTCCGTTCCGGCTACAAATACTATTTCTGGTTGTAATGCCAATAATATAAACGCTAGTAATTCAGTTTTCCCTTACAGCACAACGCAATCAGGAAATATTATAAGTACATTTAATACAGTAACTGGTTATACAACAACTAATTCAGATAATATTGCCAGTATAACTTATAAAGATGTAATAACACAAAATAGTTGTCCGATTGAAGTTACAAGAACGTTTACCATGACTGATTTTTGTGGCATAACTTCTACTTTAAACCAAATAATAACTATACAAGATACTACCCCTCCTTTCTTAGACACGAATGCATTTGATTTTACAGTGCAATGTGACGAAAATAGTCAAAATGCTTTTAATAATTGGCTAGCAACTAACGGTAGTGCTACAGCAACAGATACTTGTGGAGCAGTTACTTGGTCAAATAATTATTCTGGACTTAGTGATGATTGTGGAACTACAGGATCAACTACTGTTACATTTACTGCAACAGACGCTTGTGGAAACACGTCTACAACATCAGCTACTTTTACAATAGAAGATACCGTTGGCCCAACATTTGATGGATTTCCTGCTGACAATAATAATGATCAACCATCTTGCGTTGGTGTGCCAGTTTTAAGTTTCTCAAATTATACGGAAGTTTTAGGTGACGGAAATAATAATACTTTTTTACAAGGTGAAAAATTTAGATACACTAATGTTTCGCCTGGTGTAGACGCTATTATTACAATTTTAGCAACTGTAAATACAACTGTACCATTGTTAGATGACAATTCAAGTGGTAGTGTTGACTCTTTTAGACCAAGAACTGCATTTAGTATAGCTAATAATGGAGATAGAGCTTACGTTGAGTATCAAATAGATTTTATAGACAATTCAAATAATCAGCCAACACCTATAGCCGAGTTTTATACTACTTATAGTGATATTGATGGAAATACAAATTTTGGAGAAGTAAATTGGACACAATTTACAAATAGCTATACCGTAAATGACCCAACTGACTTAACTATTACAGAAGAAGGTCCTTGGATTGTGGCAACAGCTGGAACAACTGAGTATACTGGTGTTACTAACATATATCCACAAGCAAATATTACAACTAGAAACACAAATACATCTTCATTTAAATTTAGAGTAGGTGTTGTTGCTAGAAAAGCTAATGTCTCAGGGTCTGGAAGACAACACAATATAGAGTTTGCTTGTATTTCAAATTACACAAATCCTAGCACTATTTCAGATGAAATAACAATTGAATGTAGCGATTTAGAAGATGCGGAAGTACTTACAGCTACTGACAACTGTAGTGATACAACTGTTACATTTAACGAAATAAGAACTGATGGAGATTGTCCAAATACTTATACATTAGAAAGAACTTGGATTGCAACCGATGATTGCGGAAATGAGACAACAAGAACTTTGACCATAAATGTTCAGGACACCACACCTCCTACTTTTGTCGAGACTTTACCTGAGAATATTGCAGTAGATGGAAGTAATATTCCTGATGCTGCTGTTTTAACAGCTACTGATAATTGTGGAGATGCCATAGTTACTTTTAATGAAGAAATTGTTGGAGATATTTGTACCGGAAACCAAACAATAACAAGAGAATGGATTGCTACAGATGCTTGTGACTTGACAACATCACATACTCAAGTTATCACTGTAAACCAACCTGTCTTAACTGCATCAATTGATTCTGTAACTAATATTTTATGTTCAACAGAAGCCACAGGTACTATAAATATTGCTGTTTCTGGAGGTTCTTTACCTTATACATACTCCATTGATGGTGGTACAACATATACATCAAACGCTACGATAAATGATTTAGCAGCTGGTAATTATTCTATTATAGTATTAGACGCTAATGAATGTTCTACTACTTTATCTGCAGAAATTCTTTCTAACTGTACTGACGCTATCGCTGATATCAACAACACATTTGTTGGACAAGCGGTCTCTGGTAATGTATTAACTAACGATGAAGATTTTGAAGGTGATATTCAAACAGTAACTGCTAATACTAATCCAGCTAATGGTTCGGTAACTATTGATGCTGCTGGTAATTATACCTATACGCCTAATGCTGGTTTTACTGGCGAAGATACTTTTACTTACACAATCTGTGATGATGGTAATCCTCAAGCTTGTGATACTGCAACTGTATACATCGAAGTTTTACCTGAAAGTGGTCCTGAAAATGAAGCACCTATTGCTAATGCTGATACTGCAACAACGCCTGAAGGTACTCCTGTGGATATTGTGGTCTTAGCTAACGACTTTGATCCAGATGCTGATCCTATTATTATTACTAACAATACAACACCTGATAACGGAACCGTTACTGTTAATACTGATGGGACTATTACCTATACACCTAATGATGGGTTTATTGGTGAAGACACTTTTGAATATACTATTTGTGATAACGCTTTGCCTGCGCTTTGTGACACTGCAACTGTAACTGTTACTGTGCAGCCAGATGGAACACCTAACACAACTAATGCGAATG